>NZ_JAUCCQ010000090.1:0-15663 GCF_034676075.1 Pararhodobacter sp.
ACCGACGCGCTCAAGGGTTGGGAGAGGGTGGTGGCGGGCGTCCATGCGCAGGGAGCTGCGATTGTTGCGCAGGTCTGGCATGTGGGCGCCTTCACCCCGTCGCTGGTCGGTATGACCGACACGCTGGAGGTGACACGCCTCAGCCCCTCGGGGCTGGCGGGTCCGGGCCGCGCGTTGGGCCGGGCGATGACCGGGGCCGAGATTGCCCGCACCATCGCCGATTACGCTCAGGCCGCCCGCGCCGCGCGCGAGGCCGGTTTCGATGGGATCGAGATCCACGCCGCCCATGGCTATCTGCCTGACCAGTTCTTCCACGCCGCCACCAACCGGCGGACGGATGGCTATGGCGGCGGGCTGGCGGCCCGGGCGCGCTTCGCCGCGGAACTGGTCATGGCCTGCAAGGAAAGGGCGGGCGCGGATTTCCCGGTGATCCTCAGGATTTCCCAGTGGAAACAACTCGACTACGCCGCCCGCGTCGCCGAAAGCCCGGAGGAGCTGGCCAGCTGGCTCGCCCCGCTGGTCGCGGCGGGCACGGACGCTTTCCACGTCTCGACCCGGCGTTTCTGGGATCCGGCTTTCCCCGGCAACGAAACGAGCCTCGCGGCCTTCGTGCGGCGGCTGACCAACCGGCCGGTGATCGCCGTGGGCTCGCTTTTGATGGATATCGACTTCAAGGCGGCGCGCGGCAAGCAGCACGCGGCCCTGGCCCCGGTGACGCTGGGCTGGGCCGCCGAGGGCATCGAGCGCGGCGAGTTCGACCTCATTGCCAGCGGCCGCGGCCATCTGGCCAATGCCGATCTGGCGGCACGGATCCTGTCGGGCGGGGCGGCATCGCTCGCCGCCTACGACCGGCAGCATCTGGAGCGGCTGACGTGAACAAGATGGCCCCGAACGGGCCCGGGAAGAACGGGTCGCGAGACCCGGAAAGGGAGGAGACGGCATGCTGCTGCAGCAGCTACTGAACGGCGTTGTCGTGGGCGGGGTCTACGCGCTTTTCGCGGTGGGCTTCAATCTGGTCTTCGGGGTGCAACGGCTGTTGAACCTCGCGCATGGGGCGGTCTTCATGACCGGCGCCTTCGTCGCCTATTACACGGTCCGCGCGGGCGGTCCGCTGATCCTGGGCTTCGTCGCTGCCGCCATCGCCTCGGGCGTGCTGGCGATGATCATCGAGATCGTCTGCTTCCGCCGCCTGCGCAAGTCGGGGGACGCGGAATTCGGCGCCATCATCTCGTCCATGGGGGCGGGGATGGTGATCATGACCTTCTGGCAATGGGTCTCGCAGACCCAGGTGCTGCGCTTTCCCTTCGATACCGTGCCGGTGGTGATCTACCGCTTCTGGGGCCTGCGCGTCTCGCTCCTGCAATTGATGATGGCGGCGGCCGCCATCGCCATCGTGCTGGTCATGGCCTGGTTCATCTATCGCACCGCCTTCGGCCGTCAGGTCCGCGCGGTGACGGATAGCGAGCGCGCCTCGATGCTGGTCGGCATCAACCCCAACCGCATCTACAACCTCACCTATTTCATCTCGGGCGCGCTGGCGGGCGCGGCGGGGGTGCTGGTGGGGCTGGCGTTCAACAACATCAACTTCACCATGGGCGAGCCTTACCTGATGTTCGGCTTCGCCATCATCATCCTCGGCGGTCTGGGGTCGATCCCCGGGGCGCTGATGGCCAGCCTGATCTTCGGCATGGTGCAGACGCTGTCCATCGCCTACCTGCCCTCGGGCCTGACCACCGCCTTCATCTTTTCGGCCATGTTCCTGATCCTGCTGGTCCGCCCCAACGGGCTGATGGGCCGGGAAGAGGCTGGCAGCCTGCGTGGACGGAGATAAGCCATGATGAACCTTCTTCTTGGCTATCAGCCGCTTCTGGACCTGTTCCTGCTGCATCTGGGGCTGGCCTATGCGCAATGGCTGGTGCTGCGCGCCGGTGTCTTCTCGCTGGGGACGGTCGGGCTGGCGGCGGTCGGCGCCTACACGGGCGGGATTCTGGTCGTGACCTATGGCCTGCCCGCGCCGTTGGCGCTCATCGCCTCGGCGCTGTCGGGCGGGCTGGTGGCGCTGGCGCTCTCGGTGCCGCTGGCGCGGCTGCGGGGGATCTATCAGGCCATCGCCACGGTCGCCTTCATCCAGATCGTCCTGTCGCTCAACATCTATGCCACCAATGTCACCGGCGGCGCGCAGGGGATCACCGGCATTCCCAAGACCGTGGGCACGCCGCTGCTGCTGCTGGCGGGCGCGGCGACCATCTACCTGATGTACGCCATCACCCACAGCCGCCTCGGCCGCGCCTTCGACGCGATCCGCCAGAACGAGGCCGTCGCTGCCTCGCTCGGCGTGTCCATCGTGCGCCACCAGACGCTGGCCTTCGTCCTTTCGGGCGCGCTGGCCGGCGTCTATGGCGCGCTCGAGGCCTTCCATTCCTACGCGCTGGTGCCCTCGCAATTCGGCTTCCCGTACCTGATCGCCATCCTGTCCTACGTGGTCTTCGGCGGCCGCACGAGCCTCTGGGGCCCGATCGTCGGCACCGCGGTGCTGATCCTGCTGCCCGAGGTGGTGCGCCCGCTGGCCGATGCGCGGATGCTGGTCTTCGGGATCCTTTTGATCCTCACCATCAACTTCCTGCCCAAGGGTATCGCCGACACGCTGATCGAGCGCGCCCGGGGCCGGCGGCTGGGCGCCCGTCGCCCGGCCGAGGCCGACACCGCGAAAGGGAGCTGAGCCATGGCCCTCATCCTCGACAATCTCAGCAAGCGTTTCGGCGGCGTCGTCGCCTCGGAAAACGTCAACATCACCGTGCCGAAGGGCAAGATCACCGGGCTGATCGGCCCGAACGGCGCGGGCAAGACCACCATCGTCAACATGATCACCGGCATGCTGGCAGTGAGCGGCGGCACGATCCGGGTGGATGACACCGACATCACCCGCGCGCCCGCCGATCAGATCTGCCGGGCGGGGCTGGCGCGGACCTTCCAGAACATCCGCATCCTGCCGGAGAACTCGGTGCTGGATAACATCCTGATCGGCTTCCACCGGCACGAGCGCTGCTCGACCCTCTCGGCGCTTCTGGGCCTGCCCGCCTCGCGCCGGGAAACCGCGGCGATGCGCGCCCGGGCCGAGGCGCTGCTGGAACGCTTCGGCATGCGGCATCTGGCCGAATACCCGGCGGGGGGCCTGTCCTATGGCCACCAGCGGCGGGTCGAGATGATGCGCGCGCTGGCGTCCGAGCCGGATTACATCCTGCTCGACGAGCCCATCGCCGGCATGAACGACGTGGAATCGGATGCGCTGGCCGTCCTCTTCCGCGATCTCGCCGACAGCGGCATCGGCATCCTGCTCATCGAACACAACCTGCGCTTCGTCACCCGGCTTTGCGAGCACATCTACGTGCTGGACGGCGGGCGCCTCATCGCCGAGGGCGCGCCCGAGGCGGTGCTTTCGGATCCCGCGGTGCTGACCGCCTATGTCGGAGGCGAGCATGCTTGAGATCCGCGATCTTCAGGTTCATTACAACGGCATCACCGCGCTGAGGGGCGTCTCGCTCGACGTCAATCAGGGCGAGGTCGTGGCGCTGATCGGCCCCAACGGGGCCGGCAAGTCGACGCTGGTGAACGCCGTCTCGGGCATCGTCAGCCCCTCGGCCGGAACCATCGCCTTCGAGGGAAAACCCCTGCATTCGAGCCGCGCCTGGACCATCTCGGGCCTGGGGGTCTTGCAGGTGCCCGAGGGGCGGCAGGTCTTCCCGCAGCTCACCGTGACCGAGAACCTGCAACTGGGTGTCACCGCGCTGCGCGGCCGCAAGGCCGAGATCCCGCTGGAGGAGGTCTATGCGCTGTTCCCGATCCTGCGCGAGCGCTCGGAACAGCTGGCGGGCTCGCTGTCCGGCGGGCAACAGCAGATGCTGGCCATCGGCCGGGCGCTGATGGGCTCGCCGCGGCTTCTGCTGCTGGACGAGCCCAGCCTCGGCCTGGCGCCGGTGATCATCGCCCAGGTCTTCGCGGCGCTGCGCACGCTGAAGGACCGCGGCATGACCATCCTGCTGATCGAACAGAACGCGACCCTAGCGCTCGATCTGTCGGACCGCGCCTACATCCTCGAACAGGGCCGCGTGGTGATGTCGGGGGCCAGCCAGGCCCTCGCTGCCGATGCGGATGTCGTTTCTCACTACCTCGGCGTCACGCCCGAAGGCTGACGCCCGAGTTCCGCAACCCACGTCATACAGGGAGGACAGGATGACGAAGGTTTCCAGACTGACAATGACGGCGCTCCTGGGCGCCACGCTTCTCGCCGGACCCGCCGCGGCGGATGAGGTGAACATCTCGGCGATCCTGTCGACGACCGGCACCTATGCCTTCGTCGGCGTGCCGCTGGTCAACGGCATCCGCATGGCGGACGAGGAACTGGCGGCCGCGGGCGGCTATGGCGATCACACCGTCGCCATCCAGTATGACGACAACCGCTCGGACCGGCAGGAGGCCATCTCGCTGCTGACCCGGCGCGCGAACGTCGATCAGGCCGACCTGATCCTCGGCCCGATCGCCTCGTCCGAGGCGATGGCGACCGGGCCGGTCGCGGTCCAGCTGCAAGTGCCGATGTTCACCGTGGCGATGACCTCCGAGGTCCTGCCGCTGGGTGAATGGATCTTCAAATCGACCGAAACCGCCGTCACCTACATGCCGCCCCTTGCCAATTACATCGGCGAGACGCTGCATCCGGCAAATTGCTACCTGGTCTCGATCCTCGATAACCCGGGCTACATCATCCAGAAGGACGTGTTCCGCGACACGCTCGCCTCGCATGGGGTCGAGATCATCGCCGACGAGGGGATCCTGGCCTCGGACACCGACTTCACGGCGCTGTCGACCAAGATCGTCGATGCGGACCCCGAGTGCCTCTTCGTCACCACCCCGCCCGAACAGGCCGCCAACATCATCCTTCAGGCGCGTCAGGCGGGCCTCGACCCCGATACGATCATCGCGGGCGACACCGGCCTCGGCTCGTCGCAATTCATCAACGCCGCCGGGTCGGCGGGTGAAGGGACGCTCTTCGTCTCGATCTTCTCCGAGGATTATTCGGACGCGACCCGCGCCTTCGCCGAGCGCTATCAGGCCCGCTACGGCATCCCGCCCGACCATTGGGCGGCGACCGGCTATTCGATGATGTCGATCATCGCCGCGGCGATCAGCAGCATCGAGGGCGAGGTCACGCGTGAGAACCTGCGCGAGGCGATGACCCAGACCCATGACGTGCCGGTGCTGATGGGCACGGGCTCCATGACCTTCGGCGAAGGCCGGGTGCCGGTGCATGGCAGCGTCGTCATGCGCGTGCGCGACGGCGGCTGGGAAGTGGTCCAGTAACCATGGCCGGGTTTTCCGGCACCGAGGCACCGGGCGACAAGCCCGGTGCCGATTTCACCTGCGACGTGCTGGTGGTGGGGACCGGGCCGGGCGGCATGGCCGCCACCGCCGCCGCGGCCGCCACCGGGGCGTCTGTCCATGTCATCGAGGCGCTGGACGCCATTGGCGGCAATGCGGTCTGGTCCACCGGCTACATGGCCTTCGTCGGCTCCCGCGCCCAGGCCGAGGCCGGGATCCGGGACAGCGCCGAGGCTTTCCTGGCGGATGCCCAGCACAGCATTTCCCTGCTTGGCGACCGCTACCCGATGATCGCCGATCCAGTGCTGATGCGGCTCTTCGCCGAGCACAGCGCCGCCACCTATGACGATCTGATCGCCCGGGGCGTCCGCTTTTCCCGCTTCATCCCGCGCCCCCTTCAGCACCGCACCGACCGGATGCTGGCGGTCGAGGACATGATGGCCTTCCGCCGCGCCTTCGAGCCCGATTTCGCCCGGCCGAACGTGACGCTGCACCTGAACACCAGCGCCCGGCGGCTGGTGACCGAAGGGGGCAGTGTGACCGGCCTGATCGCCGAGGATGCAACGGGCCAGACCCGGCACTGGAAGGCCCGCAAGGGTGTGGTTCTGGCCACCGGCGGCTTTCAGGCGAACCCGGAACTGCGCGCGCGCCATGTGCCTGGCTATCTGGCCCGCGCGCCCTATCTCGGCGTCGATACCTGCCGGGGCGACGGGCATCTGATGGCCGGGGCGGTGGGGGCCGACCTCATCAACATGGCGCAGGTTCTGCCCCTGGTGATCGTCTCGTCCTCCCTGGTCGAGGATTGCATTGCCGTCACCCGCGAGGGCCGCCGCTTCCATGACGAGGCCGGTCCCTATGAACGCCGGGTCGAGGCGCTGCAGGCCCAGCCGGGGCGCGAGGCCTGGTACATCATCGACGGCGAAACCCTGCGCCGCAAAGCCCAGCTGGTGGCACAGATGCCGCGCCCGGGTGTCTCGGCCCCGGATCTGGCGACGCTGGCTTCGCGGATCGGCGCCGATCCCGCCGGGCTTGCCGCATCGGTCGCCGGCTGGAACGCTTTCCTTGCCGGGACCGGGGCAAAGGACCCCGATTTCGGCCGGGTCATCCTGCCCGAGGGCCGCCGTCCTATCTCAAAGAGGCCGTTCCATGCCCTGCCGATGGTCGTGGGCTCCAATTTCGTTGCGGGCGGGCTCAGGGTCACGGCGGCGATGCAGGCGGTCGATGTGTTCGGCGCGGCGATCCCGGGGCTCTATGCGGCGGGCGACGCGGTGGGCGGGCTGAACCCGACGGCGGAACTGGGTGGCATGCGGCTTTGCGGCGGGTTCACGCTGGGCCGGATCGCAGGCACCTCGGCCGCCCATGGCCGCAGCGCCCCGGTCGAGGGGCCGCGCCTGCAAGGCGCCCATCTGCCGGGCATGGTCGGCACCAGGGTCGCCTTGCAGAACATCCCCGGTGACGGTTCCCAGTAATCGGGGGTCTCAGTAATCGGGCTCGATCACCAGCCGGGCCGACAGCGCGCGCGACGAACAGGGCATGAAGCAATCGTTGCGCGCGCGCTCGGCTGCGGTCAGGAACTGGTCGCGGTGGTCGGGCGTTCCGTCGATGACCCGGGTCATGCACATGCCGCAGACCCCCTCGGTGCAGGAATTGGGCACGTCGAGCCCCGCCGCCAGCAGCGCGTCAAGTGCCGTCTGGCCCTTGGCCACACTCACCACCTGCCCGCGGCCCGCCACCTCGATCTCGAAGGCGGAATCGCTGTCGCGCTGCTCGACACTGCCGGAGAAATACTCGGTATGCACCGCCTCCTCGGGCCAGCCCGCCGCCAAAGCCGCGCCCTTCACCCAGTCCAGAAACCCCGAGGGCCCGCAGATATAGACGTGATCCCCGGCCCCCCGCGAGGCCAGCAGCGCGGCCAAAGGCAGGCGCTGCGCCTCGGGGCCGTCGTCCAGATGCAGATGCACCCGGTCGCGGAAGGGCGCCGCCGCCAGCCGCCCGGCAAAGGCCATCCGCCCCGCCGACCGGGCGCAATAATGCAGCGCGAAAGAGGCGCCCTTGGCGGCCAGAGCCTCGGCCATGGCCAGCATCGGCGTCACCCCGATCCCGCCCGCGATCAGCAGCGAATGCCCGGCGCCGGGGGCCAGTTCGAAATGGTTCTTCGGCGGGCCGATCATCAGCCGGTCGCCGGTCGCCACACGCTCGTGCAGGTGCTGAGAGCCCCCGCGCGAGGCGGCTTCGCGCAGGACGGCGATCTGATAGCGATGCGTCTCGCCCGGCGCGTTGCAGAGCGAATATTGCCGGGCGGGCAGGCTGGGCAGCATCACGTCGATATGGGCGCCCGCCGTGAAGGCAGGCAGCGCGCCGCCGGTGACCGGCACCAGATCGAAGCCCAGAATCCCCTCGGCCTCGCGCCGGATTGCGGCCACGCGCATCTCTAGCACGCTCATTGGAATCCTCCCTCATTCCATCTCCCTGATTGCCAGCTTGCCCAGGACACAGATATAGTCAAACCGGATATTCTTATGCGTAAATTCTGAATTTCAGATGGAGAGCGGCTCGGCCCCGGGGGAGGGGGCGTCCATGAAGGCACCGAATTTCACCCTGCGGCAGCTGATGTATTTCGTGGCCGCCGCCAAGTACGGCAAGATCGCCAATGCCGCGGTCGAGATCGGGATTTCGCAATCCGCAGTGACCACGGCGATCCTTGATCTTGAGCGCAACCTCGGCTTCCCGCTGCTGGATCGCCATGTCAGCGGCGTCACCCTGACCCATCGCGGGCACCTCTTCCACCAGCACGCCATGAAGGTGCTGGAGGCCGCGGACGAGGCGCAGCGCTGGCCGTTTCAGGCCTCGCTCAACCTGTCGGGCAAGCTCAGGATCGCCGCCACCCATGTCGTCGTCGGCTATTTCCTGCTGCCCTATCTGGGCAAGTTCCTGGCCGCGCATCCCAAGGTCGAGGTCTCGCTGTCCGAGATGACGCGGCCCGAATGCGAGGATGCGCTGATCGCCGGGAAGGCCGATCTGGGGATCATCCTGACCTCGAACCTCGGCAATCCCGACGAGCTGCAGAAACGCCCGCTCATTCAGGCGCAGCGGCGGCTCTGGATCTCGAACAACTCGCCCCTGATGGCGGAAAAGTCGGTGCCGTTGGAGCGGCTGAACGGGCTGCCCTATGTCTTCCTGATGGTGGACGAGGGCGAGCGGGTCCTGCGCGAACTGGTCCGTCCCTTCGGGTTCGAGCCGAACGTGGTCCTGCGCACCACCTCGATGGAGGCGATGCGCGAATGGATCGGGCTGGGGCTGGGGGTGACGATTGTCGCCGATACCGTTTACCGGCCGTGGTCGCTGGAGGGGCTGAAGATCGAGCGCCGCCCGCTGGCCGATCCGATCCCGCCCCTGGAAATCGGCCTCGTCTGGCGCAAGGACCGGCCGATGGACGAGGTGACCGAGGGTTTCGCCAGCTTCCTGCGTCAGTCGGTGCCGGTCAGCGACGGGCTGGATTGACCCTTCAGGCCCGACCCAGCCGCAGCAGCAGGAAGCTGAGGATTGTGGCCCCGGTCAGGACGATCCCGCAGCTGAGGTCATGCTGGGCGCCGATACCGACAAGGAAGGTGGACAGCGCCCCGCAGGCCATCTGCGCCGCGCCGAAGAGCCCCGCTGCCGATCCCGCCAGCTCCGGCACCGCATCGAGCGAGGCGGAAAGCCCGGTCGGGCTGATGCAGCCCGCCGCGAACATCAGCCCCAGCGTCAGCAGGAAGATCAGGGCGGGCGTCATCAGCCCGAACCACGCGGCGGCCAGGAAAGCGCTCGCCATGGCGATGGCGAAGATCCCCGCCTGCAGGAAGAACCCATCGCGCGAGACATGGCCGACCCTGAGCCGCGACACCCAGGTCCCGGCCAGCGCGCCCAAAAGGATGCCGCCGATGTAGAAACCGACCTCGCCCCCCGGCACGCCCAGTTGTTCCTGCAAGATGAAGGGCGCGGCGGCGAAATAGCCATAGGTCGTGGTCGAGCCCATGGCACCGCCCAGCGCGATGCAGACAAACCGGCGGTTGCGGCCCAGCGTGGCGAAGTCGCGGCCCATCTGGCGCAGGCGCAGCGGTTTGCGGTGGCGGGCGGTCTCGGGCAGGGACCAGAGCGTGGCGGCGAGCGTCCCCAGCGCCAGCAGCCCCAGCACCAGGAAGATCCCCCGCCAATCGGCATAGGCGGCAACGCCCGCGCCCAGCACCGGGCTGATCGCCGGGCCGATCAGCATGACGGTGTTGAGAAGCGAGATGTCGTGCTGCGAGCCCTCGGGCCCCGCCGCATCCCGGGCGATGGCGCGGGCCAGAGCCAGCCCTCCGGCCCCGCCCAGCGCCTGCGTCAGCCGCCCGGCCAGCAGCCAGGGCAGCGAAGGCGCCAGCGCGCAGAGGAGCGAGCCGATGACGAAGATCCCCAGCGCCGCGATCACCACCGGCCGCCGTCCCAGCGCGTCGGAAACCGGCCCGTAGCCGATCTGCCCCAGCGCGAGGCCCAGCACATAAAGCGTGAGCGACAGCTGCACCGCGGCGCTGCCGACGCCCAGATCCTCAGCGGCATAGGGCAGGGCGGGCACGAACATGTGCATGGCCAGCGTGCCGGTCGAGGCCAGCGCGACCAGCAGGCCCAGCGAGGGCTTCGCGGCGGGGGTCTGGGGGGAAGGGGCCACGGATCCTCCATCCTTGGCGGCCCGCCCAGCCTGCAACCCCACCCGCCGCGCGAAAAGACGAAAATGCGCGGCGGGGATATCGGTTTTTCAGATCAGACGCCGCGCCTCAGCGCATCAGGACGACCGGCACCTTGCACGACCGGATCATCGCCGTGGTGGTCGAGCCGATGATCAGGCTGCGGATCCGGCTGTGGCCATAGGCGCCCATCACCAGCATGTCGAAGCCCTCGTCCTCGACAATCGAGGCGAGCGCGGTCTCGGGCTGGCCGGGGCGGACCGATGACTCGGCGCTGATGCCCGCGGTGCGCAGCATGGCGGTCGTGTCCTCCAGCCCGTTGATCACGTCGGGAGTAGCATGGCCCAGCGTCACGACATGCACCTCAAGCCCCTGGAAGACCGCGCTCTGGGCGATGTGGTCGATGGCCTTCATCGCCGAGACGCCGCCATCATAGGCGACCAGCACCTTCCTGATCGGCCGGAAGGCGCGCGAGGCCACGAAGACCGGCCGATGGCTGGCGCGCACGATCCGCTCCAGGTTCGACCCCAGATGCCCCTTGGCGAAATCCGCCGCCTCGCCGCGCTTGCCGATCAGCACGACGCGGGCCTCGGCCTCGACCTCGGTCAGGGTGTCGACGATATCGCCCTGCCTGAGGCGCGTGGTGACCTCGGCCACGCCCGCGGTTTCCAGAAGCGCGCGGGCATCGTCCAGGATCGCCCGGCCGCGATGGCCGATCAGCTTGGCGCGCTGCGCGTCCAGATCGGCCAGTTCCTGCAACAGGGCGCTGCGTGCCCCCAGCGCGATGGCGCCCGAACGGTCCTGGGTCTGCGAGGCCTCGCGGCGGCCCAGCACATGCACCACCTCGACCGGCTCGCCCGTCAGGCTGGAAATCCAGGCAGCGTGGTCGCAGACCGAGGCGGAATAGACAGACCCATCGACAAGGGCCACGATTTTTTGTTGCGCTCTGTTCATGTCCCCGCTCCTCAATGCGCCAGCAGCGCGTCGCCCGCGCCGGGTTTGTCGTGCACGGCAAGCCGGTCGACGATGGTTTCCGATGCCTCGTTCATGCCGACGATCTCCACCTCGGCCCCGTCGCGGCGGAATTTCAGTACCGCCATGTCCAGCGCCTGAACCGAGGAAATATCCCAGATATGCGCTGCACTGACGTCGATGACCACCCGCTCCAGCGCCTCGCCGAAGTCGAAAGCGGCCATGAAATCCTCGACCGAGCCGTAGAACATCTGCCCCTCGACACGATACACCCTTTCGCGCCCGTCGGGCGAGATGGTCGAGGTGACCTTGAAGAGCTGGGCGATCTTGGCGGCAAAGAAGATCCCCGACAGCAGCACGCCGACCAACACGCCGATGGCCAGGTTATGGGTCCAGACCACCGTCGCCACCGTCGCCAGCATCACCACCGAGGACGAACGCGGATGCGTGCGCAGGTTCCTGATCGAGGACCACGAGAAGGTGCCGACCGAGACCATGATCATGATCGCCACCAGCGCGGGCATCGGGATCTTCGCCACCCATTCGCCCAGAAAGACCACCAGGATCAGCAGCACCGTTCCGGCGGTGAAGGACGACAGCCGCCCGCGCCCGCCCGATTTCACGTTGATCATGCTCTGCCCGATCATCGCGCAACCTGCCATGCCGCCGATGAAGCCGGTGGCGGTATTGGCGATGCCCTGGCCGATGCATTCCTGATTGCGGTCGGTGCGGGTGTCGGTCAGCTCGTCGACCAGATTCTGGGTCATCAGGCTTTCCAGAAGCCCCACCACGGCGACGGCAATCGAATAGGGCAGAATGATGCCCAGCGTCTCCCAGGTCAGGGGCACCTCGGGCAGCAGGAACATCGGCAGCGTGTCGGGCAATTCGCCCATGTCGCCCACCGTGCGCACGTCCCATTGGAAGATCAGCGTCAGCGTGGTCAGGACGATGATGGTGACAAGCGGCGAGGGCACCGCCCGGGTGATCCGGGGAAAGAGGTAGATGATCGCCAGCCCCGCCGCGACCATGGCATAGGTGGTCCAGGTGACGCGGGTCGGGTCCAGTTCCGGCAGCTGCGCCATGAAGATCAGGATCGCCAGCGCGTTGACGAAGCCGGTCATCACCGATTTCGAGACGTAGCGCATGACGAAACCCAGCTTCAGCAGCCCCGCCGCGATCTGGATCAGCCCGGCCAGCACCGTGGCCGCCAGCAGGTATTGCAGCCCGTGGTCGCGCACCAGCGTCACCATCAGCACCGCCGTCGCCGCCGTCGCGGCCGAGATCATGCCGGGCCGTCCCCCGGCGATGGCGGTCAGCACGGCGATGGAGAAGCTGGCGTAAAGCCCGACCTTGGGGTCCACGCCCGCGATCAGCGAAAAGGCGATGGCCTCGGGGATCAGGGCCAGCGCCACCACGAGGCCCGACAGCAGGTCGGGTCGGACAGTGCCGAACCACTGGGCGCGGTAGGCGTCGAGAGAGATCATGTCGTCATCCAGTCGGCCCGGTCGGGCCGTTGGTCCAAAACGGGGTTTGGTCTGGTTGTCCGGCGGATCGGCGGCCGGAAGAGCCAGCCGGGACTTGCACCCGGCTCCGTGTTCGCTGGCCCCCCGGTTACGGCGATCCGGCGCCGATGCCAAGCCTTAAGGCCCCGGCAGGGGCTGCCGGGGCGGGGATTGGCGGATTTTCCGGCAGTGCCGGGTTCAGCCCAGGCTTTGCAGCAGTGCGCGCGAGGGGGTGCCGGTGACGGGCAGGCCGCGGCTCTGCTCGTAGGCGCGGATCGCGGCCTCGGTGTTGCGGCCGATCACCCCGTCCGAGCCCTGCGTGTCGAAGCCCCGGGCTGTCAGGCGCTGTTGCAGGGCGATGCGGTCGGCGCGGCTGAGCCCGTTCTCATCCGGCGGGAAGGGACTGCGCAATGGGCCCGCGCCGCCGATCCGGTCGGCCAGATGCCCGACCCCCAGCGCATAGGCGTCGGACGGGTTGTAGCGCTTGATGACCCGGAAGTTCGAGGTCACGTCAAAACGCGGCCCGCCCGCCTGCGGTTGCAGGACGGTGCCACTGGCCGAGCCGCTCAGCAGCTCGCGCCCCCAGGGCAGGCCCCGGGTCCAGCCGTGGCGGCGCAGGTAATTGGCGGTGGTGGCCAGCGCGTCCGAGGGATCCTCGGACCAGATGTCGCGCCGTCCGTCGCCGGTGAAATCGACGGCGTATTCCTGAAACACCGTCGGCATGCATTGCGTGTGGCCCATGGCGCCGGCCCAGCTGCCGGTCATCCGGCTGGCCGGGATGTCGCCGTTCTGCACGATCCTCAGCGCCGCGATCAGCTCGCGCTCGAAATAGCGGCCGCGCCGGCCCTCGAAGGCCAGCGTCGAGGTGGCCGAGATCACCGGGATCAGGCCCTGACGCTCGCCGTAATAGCTTTCCAGCCCCCAGATCGCCGTCACGATCTTCGCGTCGACGCCGGTGTCGGCCTCGATCGCCTCCAGCGTGCGGCGGTGGCGGGCGAAGGCGGCGCGGCCCTTCTCGACCCGCTCGTCCGAGGCGGCGATGGAGAGGTAATCCTCCAGCGAGCGGCGGAATTCGGTCTGGTTCTGGTCGCGGGTGACCACGCCCGGCAGGAAACCCGCGCCGCGGAAGGCGGTGTTCAGCGTCTGGCGGGTGATGCCCGCGGCCTCGGCCCGGCTGCGGAAGGCCTCGACCCAGGCGTCATAGTCGCGGTTCGAGGCCGGCAACAGGTCGGGCGGCAATTCGTCAGGGCTGGCGCTGCTCAGCCGCGTGGGCAGGCTGCGCGAACAGGCGCTGAGGCCGAAGGCCAGAAGCCCCGCCCCGAATAGGCGTCGATTGATCGGCATCGGCTGCTCACCTCCCGGTCTTGTTTTGCCCCATGGTGCCGTGAACGGCCCCCGGGCACAATGGCCGAGTGCCCGGGGATCGGGGCGGGCGGCGGGTCTGCGCCGGCTGCGCGTCTCCGTAAAAGCGCCGCAATTTCTGTCGAGACTTCGGGAATGGCACCGCGAAACCTTCCGCCCTGGGCGCTGTCGCGCCGTCGAAAGCAGCGTCTGTGCCTGTTGCGGCGGGGGCTGATGATGGTGCTGGTGGTCGCCGCGGGGCTGACGCCGCTGGCCTGGTCGTCCGTGGCCCGCGATGGCCCTCCGCAGGCCGAGCGCCTGCCGCGCGTCCTGAACGGCGGGCAGGCCTGGGGCGGGTTCGAGGCGCCACCTGCCGCCACGCCACCCTCTGCCTCCTCCGCGACCGCCCGCACCCTCGGCCCCGCCGCCGTGACCCATGTCCGGGACGGCGACACGATCGAACTGGGCGCCGACGCCCTGCGCCTCGCCACGCTCGATTGCGCCGAGCTGGGCACGGCCGAGGGCGCGCGGGCCAAGGCGCGGATGGAGGCCCTGGTGCGGGGCGCGCGGCTCACCTGCCGCCTGACGGGCGAGGTCTCCTACGACCGGCAGATCGCCAGTTGCCAGCTGCCCGGGGGGCGCGATCTGGCAGCGGCGATGATCGCGGACGGCACCTGCCGCGCCCGCCTCTAGCCGCCCTCAGCCCCCCTGCACCAGCGCCAGCGCGCGGATCGGCGAGCCGGTGCCGTGCTCGATTTTCAGAGGTGCCACCATCAGGATCGCGCCCTTCGGCGGCAGCTGGTCGAGGTTGCACAGGCTCGCGAGGCCGAAGCAATTGTCGCGGTGCAGGAAGTTATGCGCCGGGTAGGGCGGGCTGAATTTCCCGGCCATCCCCGCGTCGGTGCCCACGCATTGCGTGCCCCAGCCGACGATCCCCTTGGACAGCAGGTAATCCATGCAATCGGTCGAGGGACCGGGGGTATGCGCGCCGTCGCCGTCGGGGCCCTGGTCCATGTTCAGGAACAGCTCCGCATCCTGCATGCGCTTGTCCCAATCGGTGCGCATGACGACCCATTCGCCCGGCCCGATCTCGCCATGCTGGGCCTCCCATTCCTTGACCCGCTGGGCGGTCAGCAGGAAATCGGGGTCGGCCGCGGCCTCGGCCGAGCAGTCGATGACGTTGACGGGCGCCATCAGCCGCTGCACGTCCAGCGTGTCGGTGGCGCCGTCGGGGTAGTCCTTGCCGGTCAGCCAATGGTGCGGCGCGTCGAAATGGGTGCCCGAATGCTCGCCCAGCTCCAGCCAGTTCCAGGCCCAATAGGGACCGTCGATGTCATAATTGCTGATCTTGTGGATCTTCACCTGCGGGGTGTTGCGGGCGATCTCCTCGGGCAGGCGCAAGAGCGGCGTGTCGGGGCCCAGCACCGCGGTGCAATCGACGATCCTGACGGCGCCGGTCAGCAGGGCCTCGCCCAGCCCGCCCAGAAGATTGTCCATCGTCTTGCCCTTCCGTTCCAGATTGATCCCCTGCCCGGCAAAGCGGGCCTGGCGGCGGTCCATGGTGCGTTTGGTGATGTCGAAGACCGTCTCGATGGCGCTGTCCTCGGTGACGATCCCGGGCGAAAGCCGCAGGATCGTGTCGCGGAAATCGACCGAATAGCCCTCGACCCCCAGGGCGCCGACGACCGCCGCCGCCTCGGCCCGCGACGGCATGCGCAGCATCGCCGCGCCGCCGCGCCGTTCAGCCTCGCGCGGGGAGAGCAGCGGCAGGCCCA
>NZ_JAUCCQ010000091.1:0-15480 GCF_034676075.1 Pararhodobacter sp.
GCCTGGCAGATCGGCCTCAGGGCCGGCACCTCCAGCCCCGGCTGGGACCAGATCGGACCGAAGCAACGCCGCCGCCATATCCCGCGCGAGGCGCTGGCGCTGGCGGCGACGCTGCTGAGGCTGTGTTAACGGATCAGATGCACGGCGCAGGTCGCGTGGCGGGCGATGCGCGTCGCGGTCGAGCCGATCAGCGTGGTGTCGCTGCGGTGCGAGGCGAGCACGATGCAATCCGCCCCCTCGGCCTGGGCGAAGTCGAGGATGGCCCGGCCCGGGTCCCCCTCCAGCACGGCGACGCCCGCCTGCGTCAGCCCCGAAGCCTGCTTGGCCAGATCGGCGCGGATCGCCTCGCGCAGCTCGTCCTGCCAGCCGGCGGGCATGTAGTCGATGGCGTAGAACGGCGCCTTTTCCATCACATGGACCAGCATGACCAGCGCGCCATGCGCCGACAACGCCCGGGCGATCTGCAACTCGCGACCGATGTCGACACCCGGCTCATAGGCGACGGGAACGAGGATTCTGGCATACATGGCGATTCCTTTCGCATGGGCCCTGAGGCGGGGCCGGTCCCCCCGATGTAGGCGAGACCGGCCCCGAGCCCAAGGTCAGTTCTGCGGCACCAGCACCGAGAGGCCGAGCATCCGCCAGACCTGCATCCCGCCACGGTAATAGCTGATGTGATCGGCCGGGAAGCCCGCCTCGATCATGCGGCGGATGGCGGTGGGCGACTGTCCGCACCAGGGACCATTGCAGAACAGCAGCACCTGTTTCGGATCCTCGCAGGTGAAGCCGTCGATATCGACCTCGCACCCCACCTCGCCCAGCCGGTCGGCCATTTCCGTATAGGGAATGTGGATGGCGCCGGGGATGGTGCCGCCGCGGTAATCGGCCTGTACGCGGCTGTCGATGACCAGCACATCCGGGTCCTGCAGGGCGGCGATCACCTCCAGCTCGCCGACGGTGGTGACGCCCTCGGCCGGGATCATCGGCTGGATGCAGAAGTTGGGACAGGGGCGCGAGGTCATGGCCCATTGGCCGGTCACGACATTCTCGTTGTCCTGAATGCGCGAGATCTCGGCCGGGCCTGCGTCGGTCTCGACGGTGACCGAGGCCATGTCGGGGGTGATGTTCACCGGCTCGGCCAGGACGGGCGTGGCGGCCAGCGCCAGCAGCGCCAGAGGGGTCAGAAGTTTCATCGGGTCCTCCCAGACAGGATTGCACATAGGTTTCCACCGGAAAGGTAGCACGTTGGGCGGGTTTGTCTCCCCCCGGCATTGCACCCGCGGGTGGCGGTGGGCTATAAGACCGACAACAAAATCTAGCGCCCTGACGCAGACGAGGCCCCGGTGAGCGACGACACGGAAATCCCTGACGAAGCCGAGAAAAAACCCGCCCAGCCGGGTGTCTCGATCGTGCAGGAAATGCGGACCGCCTATCTCGATTACGCGATGAGCGTCATCGTGTCGCGGGCGATTCCGGACCTTCGGGACGGGTTGAAGCCGGTTCACCGGCGGATTCTCTATGCCATGCACGAGGTCGGCAACACCTTCGACAAGCCCTATCGGAAATCCTCGCGCCCCGTGGCGGATGCGATGGGCAAGTATCACCCGCATGGCGACAGCGCGATCTATGACGCGCTGGTGCGGATGGCGCAGGGCTTTTCCATGTCGCTGCCGCTGCTCGACGGTCAGGGCAACTTCGGCTCGATGGACGGGGACAAGGCCGCGGCCTTCCGCTACACCGAGGTGCGGATGGCCAAATCCGCCAATTACATGCTGGCCGATATCGACAAGGACACGGTCGATTTTCAGGACAACTACGACGGCAAGGATCAGGAACCGACGGTCCTGCCGGCGCGCTTCCCGAACATGCTGGTCAATGGCGCGGGCGGTATCGCCGTCGGCATGGCCACCAACATCCCGCCGCATAACCTGGGCGAGGTGATCGACGCGACCAAGGCCCTGATCGAAAACCCGGATCTGACCTCCGAGGATCTGATGGCCTATGTCCCGGGTCCCGACTTCCCGACCGGCGCCCAGATGATGGGCCGCGCCGGCGCGCGCAAGGCCTATCTGGAGGGTCGCGGCTCGGTCATCGTCCGGGCCAAGACCCATGTCGAGGAGATCCGCAAGGACCGCTACGCCATCGTCGTCGACGAGATCCCCTATCAGGTCAACAAGGCCCTGATGGTCGAGAAGATCGCCGAGGCGGTGCGCGACAAGCGGATCGAGGGGATCGCCCATGTCGCCGACGAATCCGACCGGATCGGCGTGCGGGTGGTGATCGAGCTGAAGCGCGACGCGACGCCGGATGTGGTGCTGAACCAGCTGTTCCGTTTCACCACCATGCAGATCAGCTTCGGCTGCAACATGCTGGCGCTGAACGGCGGCCGTCCCGAACAACTGACGCTTCGCGATTTCCTCTATCATTTCATCACCTTCCGCGAGGAAGTTGTGACGCGGCGCACGGCCTATGAGCTGAACAAGGCGCGCGAACGCAGCCATATCCTCTGCGGTCTGGCGGTCGCGGTATCGAACGTGGACGAGGTCGTGACGACGATCCGCGCCTCGGCCGATCCGGCCGATGCCCGCGAAAAGCTGATGACCCGGCGTTGGCCCGCGCATGAGATCGCCGGATACATCCGCCTGATCGACGACCCGAGCCACACGATCAACGAGGACGGGACCTATAACCTGTCCGAGGTTCAGGCCCGCGCCATCCTAGAACTGCGGCTGCAGCGCCTGACCGCCCTCGGCGTCAAGGAAGTCACCGACGAGCTGGAAGAACTGGCCGGCAAGATCAAGGATTACCTCGATATTCTGCGCTCGCGGGCGCGGATCCTGTCGATCATCACCGCCGAACTCGACGAGGTGCGCGAGCTCTTCGCCGTGCCCCGCCGGACCGAGATCATCGACTGGGCGGGCGATCTGGAGGACGAGGACTTGATCGAGCGCGAGGACATGGTCGTGACCGTGACCTCGGGCGGCTATATCAAGCGCACCTCGCTGGCCGAATTCCGCGCCCAGAACCGGGGTGGCAAGGGTTTGGCCTCGATGCAGACCAAGGAAGACGATGTGGTGACCACGCTTTTCGTGGCCAACACGCATACGCATCTTCTGTTCTTCACCACCGATGGCATGGTCTATCAGCTGAAATGCTGGCGCCTGCCGCTGGCCGGGCGCTCGGCGCGTGGCAAGGCGATCATCAACATCCTGCCCATTCCGCAGGGCGTCTCGATCGCCGCGCTGATGCCGATCGACGAGCCCGAGGACGAATGGGAAAACCTGCAGGTGGTCTTCGCGACCTCCGAGGGCGATGTGCGCCGTAACGCCTTGTCGGACTTCACCAATATCCTGCGCAACGGCAAGATCGCCATGAAGCTGCCCGAAGGGGTGAGCCTGGTTAACGCCCGCGTCGCGGACGAGGATGACGATGTCATGCTGGTCACCGCCATGGGCCGCGCCATCCGCTTCCCGACCACCGATGTCCGTGTCTTCAAGGGCCGCGATTCGACCGGTGTGCGCGGCATCCGTCTGGCCGAGGGCGACAGCGTCGTCTCCATGTCGGTCATCCGCCATTTCGAGGCCGATCCGCAGGAACGCGCCGCCTATCTCAAGCAGCGCCGCCTGATGGCCGGTGCCCCCGACGAGGCCGAGGCCGACGACGAGGAAACCGTCGAAGCCGGCCAGCTCAGCACCGAGCGCTATGCCGAGATGTCGGCGCTGGAGGATCTGATCCTCACCGTCACCAGCGGCGGCGCCGGCAAGCTCTCGTCCTCGCACGATTATCCGGTGCGCGGGCGCGGCGGCCAGGGCGTCATGGCCATGGACAAGGCGATGCGCGGCGGGGCGCTGGTCGCCTCCTTCCCGGTGGAGCCCGGCGACCAGATCATGCTCGCCACCTCGACCGGGCAGTCGATCCGCGTGCCGGTCGACCAGATCAGCTTCCGCTCGCGCTCGGCGGGCGGCGTGCGGGTCTTCAACACCGCCAAGGGCGAAGAAGTCGTCTCCGTCGCCCGAGTCGTAGAACAGGGCGAGGAAGAGTAACCGATTCTTCAGCCCTGCATGGTTGGATGGCCGGGTCTCCACAGGG
The DNA here is from genome assembly GCF_034676075.1 of Pararhodobacter sp. GTDB lineage: Bacteria > Pseudomonadota > Alphaproteobacteria > Rhodobacterales > Rhodobacteraceae > Pararhodobacter. The sequence goes on from NZ_JAUCCQ010000091.1 coordinate 4,090, forward strand.
GCCCGGCCATGAACGTTTACCACTGCATGATCGACCTGAAACCGACCGCCAAGGCGCTGGTCTTCGCCCATGCGCTGGACGTCTGGCTCTCGCTCTTGCAGCGGGAGGGGCGGATCGAAGGCTGGCGGCTGATGCGGCTGAAGCTGAAATTCGGCGGCGATGAGTGTTCGGATTTCCTGGTGGAGATCGACGTGAAGGATCTGTCGCAGCTGGACCACGCCTTCCGTTTCCTCGGTCAGGGGGATGAGGAAGCGGCCGAACTTCACGACCAGATGCGCCAGCATATCCAGCATGTCAACGTCGGCCTCTACCGCCCCTTCCCCGATCCTGAGCGCGTCGAACGCATGACCCTGATCTGAAGCCGTCGATTTCGGAACCTCCCGCGCTCCAAAGCGTTGGTTCTGAAAGGAGGTTTCCGATGACCGCACCCCATACCAATGTCGAGCGTGACGCGAAACGCCACAGCCCTGCCCTGACCGGCATCACCATCGCCCTGGTCGCGGCGGCGCTGGCCTTCGTCGTCTTCACCCTCTGGCCCAACCCCGAGGATGCGACGCCGAGCCCCGCCGCCGTGCAGGATTCGGGCGCGCAGGTCGAGGGCACGACGCCTGCCCCGACACCGGCGCCGGGCCAGTAACCCTTCCGATATGGTCCCGGATCGGGGGCGCCCAGGCGGCGCCCCCTTTTCTTTGCGGTCGGGCGCGGCTATCTCCGCCCCATGACACAGGAACTCCACATCGTCGGCGGCGGCATGGCCGGATCCGAAGCCGCCTGGCAGGCCGCGCAAGCGGGCGTGCCCGTCGTGCTTCACGAAATGCGCCCCCAGGTCGGCACCTTCGCCCACCAGACCGGCAATTTCGCCGAGATGGTCTGCTCCAATTCCTTCCGCTCCGACGATGACGAACAGAACGCCGTCGGCCTCCTGCATTGGGAGATGCGCGCGGCCGGTGGCTTGCTGATGGAAATGGCCGACCGCCATTCCCTGCCCGCGGGCGGTGCCCTCGCCGTCGATCGCGAGGCCTTTTCTCAGGCGGTGACCGAGCGGTTGCTGGCCCATCCCCTGATCCGCACGGAACCCGGTGAAATCAGGGACTTGCCAGGCGAAGGTCACTGGATCTTCGCCACCGGCCCCTTGACCTCGGACGCGCTGGCGCAGGCGATCCGTGCCGCGACCGATACGCAATCCCTGGCCTTCTTTGACGCCATCGCCCCCATCGTGCATTTCGACACGGTCGATCTGTCGAAGGCCTGGTTCCAGTCGCGGTATGACAAGGGCGAGACCGAGGAAGAGCGCAAGGCCTACCTCAACTGTCCGATGACCAAGCCGCAATACGAGGCCTTCATCGACGCCATTCTCGCCGCCCCCAAGGCCGAGTTCCACGAGGGCGAGACCGCGGGCTATTTCGACGGCTGCCTGCCGATCGAGGTCATGGCCGAACGCGGCCGCGAGACGCTGCGCCACGGACCGATGAAGCCGGTGGGTCTGACCAACGCCAATGATCCCGCGAACAAACCCTATGCCGTCGTCCAGCTGCGGCGCGATAACGCCTTGGGGACGCTCTATAATATCGTCGGCTTCCAGACCAAGATGAAGCACGGCGCCCAGGTTGAGGTCTTCCGGATGATCCCGGGTCTGGAAGAGGCCGGTTTCGCCCGTCTGGGCGGGATTCACCGCAACACCTTCCTGAATTCGCCGACGCTGCTGGACAATCAGATGCGTCTGCGCGTGCGGCCGCATCTGCGCTTCGCCGGTCAGATCACCGGCGTCGAGGGCTATGTCGAATCCGCCGCCATGGGTCTTGTCGCCGGGCGCCTCGCCGCGGCCGAGATCCAGGGTCGCGCCCTGCCGCCGCCGCCCCGCGAGACGGCGATGGGCGCGCTGATCGCCCACATCACCGGCGATGCGGACGCCAAGACCTTCCAGCCGATGAACGTCAATTTCGGGCTCTTCCCGCCGATCGACGCCAAGGGCGGCCGCCGTGGCCGTAAGGACCGCTACAAGGCCTATACCGACCGCGCGAAAGAGGCCTTCCAGGCGTGGCTGGGTTGACGTGGCCGGGCTGATCACCCGCTTCGCCCCCTCACCCACCGGGCCCCTGCATTTGGGGCACGCCTTTTCCGCCTTGACCGCCTGGGACCTGGCCCAGGCCGGACAGGGACAGTTCCTGCTGCGGATCGAGGATATCGATACCGCCCGCAGCAAGCCCACATTCGAGGCGCAGATCCAGGACGATCTGCGCTGGCTGGGCCTCAGCTGGCCCGAGCCGGTGATGCGCCAATCCGAGCGCCGCGCCGCCTATGACGCCGCCCTCGCCCGGCTGGAGGCGCTCGGCGTCACCTACCGCTGCACCTGCACCCGGGGCGATATCCGCACGGCACTCGCCGCTCCGCAAGAGGGCGCACCGCTGATCGGCCCCGACGGTCCCGTCTACCCCGGCACCTGTCGTCATGCCTGCCATGACGATCCCGCCGCGGCCACCCGCCTTGATATGGCCCGCGCAACGGCGCTGACGGGCACGGTCGCTTTCACCGAGACCGGGCCGCTGCGCCCCGGACCCCACCAGTTTGCGCCCGATTTCTTAACGACTCATGTCGGCGACATCGTGCTGGCCCGACGCGATATCGGCACCTCCTACCACCTCGCGGTGACGGTCGACGATGCCGCACAGGGCATAACACTGGTGACCCGCGGCGCCGATCTCTTCGACGCCACCGCCGTGCATGTCCTGCTGCAGCGCCTTCTGGCGCTGCCGACACCCGCCTATCATCATCATCGCCTGATCCGTGACGAGGCTGGCAAGCGCCTGGCAAAGCGCGACGATTCCCGCGCGCTGTCGCTCTACCGGGCCGAAGGTGCCAGCCCCGCCGATATCCGCCGGATGGTCGGGCTTTAGCCCTCGGGCTGCATTAATTCGACCTCAGCCCCGTCCCGCACCGCGGTGTAGAAGCAGCTGCGTCGGTTGGTGTGGCAGGCCGGACCGGTCTGGTCCACCACCACCAGCAGGCAATCGCGGTCGCAATCCACGCGAAAATCCACCAGCTTCTGCGCGTGACCCGAGGTCTCGCCCTTGACCCAGAAGGCCTGCCGCGAGCGCGACCAATAGGTTACCTTGCCGGTCTCCAACGTCCGCGCCACCGATTGTGCGTTCATCCAGGCCATCATCAGCACCTCGCCCGTGCGATGATCCTGCGCGATCGCCGGAATGAGACCTTGGTCGTCATAGCGCAGGGATTGCGGATCGAACGGCATGGCTTATATCCTCTCGCGACTGGGAGCGCCTGAAGTGTCCGAAACCTCCGATCTGATCAAGCTCTATTCGACGCGCATCCTCGCGCTGGCGGCCGAAATCCCGCATCTCGGCCGGCTGGAGGCCCCGCAGGCCAGCGTCAAGAAACGCTCGCCGCTCTGCGGATCGACCGTGACCGTCGATCTCTCGTTGAAGGACGGCCGCGTCGCCGACTTCGCGCAAGAGGTCAAGGCCTGCGCCCTGGGCCAGGCCTCGGCTGCGGTGCTGGGTGAGGCTGTGATCGGCCGCACGCCCGAGGAGCTCGAGGCCGCGGCAAGCGCCCTCGAATCAATGTTGAAGCAGGACGGTCCGGTGCCGCCTGCGCCGTTCGACGGATACGAGGCCCTGCTGCCCGCGCGCGAGTTCAAGAATCGCCACGCCTCGATCCTGTTGTCGGTCCAGGCTGCTGCCGAAGCCGCCCGACAGGCCGCAGCCTGACATCCTGCCCTTAACACCGCGTAAAAAAACCGCCGCGACAAGGCGCGGCGGTCAGTGGCGTGTCTGGTTGGGTCAAGGGCGACGGGACAGTCGGCGCCTCTCCAGACCGCAGGCAGGAAGCAGGTCAGGCCATCAGCGGCGCGTAAAGCGCCGCCGTGAAAAGAATAAACAAGGCAAGCACACCCACCGCGTCGCCCAGCATCGCCAGGCGTTCATTGCGAGGGTCGTGGATCTGGCGAAGGATGCGGCGCATGGCGAACTCCCGTGTTGTTAGCACTTTGTTCTCATATTCGCGCGATCATTGCAAGAACATTTGCGAACAAAAGGAGATCTAACCGATTCGCATCAGCCGTATCGCCTTGTCTTGCTCCATCAACCACAGCAGCACGCGCGCCGCCTGCCCGCGGGGCGACTGGAGCGTGGGGTCGTCGTGGAGCAGCTTGCGCGCATCCGACTGGGCAATCTGCATCAGCGAGGTCTGACGCTCCACATCCGCCAGCCGGAACCTCGGCAGGCCGGATTGCGCCGTCCCGATCACATCCCCCGCCCCGCGGATCGCCAGATCCTCGTCGCTGATGCGGAACCCGTCTTCGGTATCGCGCATGAGTTTCAGCCGCCGTGCCGCGGTCTCGCCCAGCGGCGGGTCATAGAGCATCAGGCAGGTCGAGGCGCCGCTGCCCCGCCCCACCCGGCCGCGCAGCTGGTGCAACTGCGCCAGGCCGAAGGATTCGGCCCGCTCGATCACCATGATCGTGGCGTTCGGCACGTTGACGCCCACCTCGATCACCGTGGTGGCAACCAGGATGCGCGTCTCGCCGGCAACGAAGCGGGCCATCGCCGCGTCCTTGTCGGCAGGCAGAAGCTGGCCATGGACCAGCCCCACCCCCTCGCCCAGCCGGGCGCGGAGGTAGTCAAACCGCGCCTGGGCGGCGGTGAGGCTGACGGTCTCGCTCTCCTCGACCAGGGGGCAGACCCAATAAGCCTGCCGCCCCTCGGCCACCGCGCGTCGCAGATGCTCGACCACCTCATCGAGCCGCTCGGTCGAAGCAAGCGAAGTCACCACGGGTTGCCGTCCCGGCGGTTTCTCGTCCAGCAGGGAGACATCCATGTCGCCATATTGCGCCAGAGCCAGCGACCGCGGGATCGGGGTCGCCGTCATCACCAGCACGTCGACCGCGGCGCCCTTTTCCCCCAGCGCCATCCGCTGGGCAACGCCGAACCGGTGCTGTTCGTCGATCACCGCCAGCCGCAGGTCGCGGAATTCGACCTCGCGCTGGAAGAGCGCATGCGTCCCGATCAGGATGTCGATCATCCCGCCCGCCAGATCGCCGAGCTTGCGGGCCCGTTCCCGCCCCTTGTCGCGGCCGGTCAGCAGCTCGACCCGAACCCCGGCGCTGGCGGCAAGCGGGGCAAGCGCTTCCAGATGCTGCCGCGCCAGAATTTCGGTCGGGGCCATCAGTGCCCCTTGCCCGCCGGCCTCGACCGCGGTCAGCAGGGCGGCCATTGCGACCAGTGTCTTGCCAGATCCCACGTCACCCTGGAGCAGACGATTCATCCGCGTCTCCGCGCCCATATCCGCGGTGATCTCGGCGATCGAGCGGGTCTGGGCGCCCGTCGGTGCATAGGGCAGCGTTTCCAGGATCTTGCGCAGCAGATGCCCGTCACCGCGCGTGATCACTCCGGGCGCTTTGCGCGCCATGGCCCGGGCGATGGCCAGCGTCAACTGATGGGCGAAAAGCTCGTCATAGGCCAGCCGCTGACGGGGTGCCGCGCTCGGTGCCAGATCGGCCCCCGAGGCCGGCGCATGCGCTGCGCGCAGGGCATCCGCCCAATCGGGCCACCCCATCCGGGCCTTCTGCGCCGGATCGATCCACTCCGCCAAAATCGGCGCCCGCGCCAAGGCATCCGCCATCGCCCGCTGCACCATCCGCTGCGTAACCCCGGCCGTCAGCGGATAGACCGGCTCCCAGGCCGGCAGGGTCGCGGCCTCGTCGGGGCGCAGAACGTGATCGGGATGCGCCATCTGATAGACGCCGTCGAAGGTCTCGACCCGCCCCGAAACCAGCCGCCTCTGCCCGCTGGGCAGCAGTTTCTGCAGGTAATCGCCCCGCGCATGGAAGAAGACCAGCTGGAACTCCTGCTGCGCATCGCGCACCAGCACGCGATAGGGTCGACCCTTCTGGCGGGGCGGCAGGTGGTTGCCGACCTCGACTTCAACAGTCGCGACCTCGGGCGGAACCACCTCGCGGACGCTGGCGCGCAGACGGCGGTCGATGCCGGAATGGGGCAGGACGAAGAGCAGATCGCGCGGAGTCTCGACGCCCAAACCCTTGAACAATTTCGCAGTTTTGGGACCGATCCCGTCGAGCCCCTCAAGCGCGCCAAAGAGCGGAAACAGGATCTCGGGCCGCCCTGTCATCCGCCGATCATCGCCAGCCAGGCGTCTTCGTCGATCACCGTGACGCCCAGGGCCTCGGCCTTGGCGGCCTTCGACCCGGCCGCCTCACCCGCGATCAGGATGTCGGTCTTGGGCGAGACCGAGCCTGCGACCTTGGCCCCCAGCGCCTCGGCCCGGGCCTTGGCCTCGGCCCGGGTCATGCGGGTCAGCGTGCCGGTGAAGACCAGGGTCTTGCCGGCGATGGCGCTGTCGGTGGCGCGGGCTTCGGGCGGGACGATCTCCCGCAATTCGCCGATCAGCCGGTCGATCGAGGCCCGTTCGCGCGCCTGCGTCAACGTGGTGACCAGCGAGACCGCCAGAACCGCGCCGACCCCTTCGATGCCGATCAGATCCTCCCAGGCCGCGCGCGCGCCGTCGGGCAAAGGCGGGTCATCCCAGACCGCGTCACGGGTTTTCTTCACCTCGGCGCGGCGGCCCGCGTCGGCGGCGCGGGCGCGTTCGGCGTGTTCGGCTTCATCGGCGGCGAGCGCCCGGGCCGCGGCCGGGGCCGCGCGGTCGACGGTCTCGATCAGGGCGGACCAGCTGCCGAAATGGCGGGCCAGGTCCGCCGCGGCGACCTCGCCCAGGTGACGGATGCCAAGGCCGAACAGGAGCCGTGCCAGGGAAATCCGCCGACGCTCCTCGATTGCCTCGAAGAGCTTCGCGGCCGAGCGCTCGCCAAAGCCATCCCGGTTCTTCAGCTTGGCGAGATTGGCCGCATCGCGGGTCCGGAGGGTGAAGATATCGGCCGGTTCGCGGATCGGCAGCAGGTCGTCGGCGAAGAACATCTCGATCTGTTTGGCGCCCAGCCCGTCGATGTCGAAAGCATCACGACTGACAAAATGCTTAAGTTTTTCAACGGCCTGTGCGGGGCAGATCAAGCCCCCCGTGCAGCGATGGGTGGAATCTCCGGGTTCGCGCACCGCGGCCGAGCCGCATTCCGGGCAGGTCTGCGGGAAGTGATAAGGGCCCTGGTCCTCGGTTCGGCGCGTCACATCGACATCGGCCACTTTGGGAATCACGTCGCCCGCCCGGTACACCTGCACCCAGTCGCCGATGCGGATATCGCGGCCGCCGCGGATCGGCTCGCCCTTGCTGTCGCGGCCGGCGATGTAGTCCTCGTTGTGAAGCGTCGCGTTGGACACCAGCACGCCGCCGACATTGACGGGCGCGAGACGCGCCACCGGGCTCAGCGCCCCGGTGCGGCCGACCTGGATGTCGATGGCTTCGAGCCGGGTCCAGGCGGTTTCGGCCGGGAATTTATGCGCGATGGCCCACCGCGGCGTCGTGGCGCGGAAGCCCAAGCGGGCCTGCAGCGCGAGGTCGTTTACCTTGTAGACCACGCCATCGATATCATAGCCGAGGTCCGGGCGCAGCGTCTCGATCTTGCGGTAATGCTCCAGCAGCTCAGCCGGGCCGGCGCAGAGGCTGGTCAACGGATTAATGGTAAACCCCAGCGTCTCCAGGCGCTTGATCGCATCCCACTGCGTCTCGGACAGGGGTTCGGAGAGCGCGCCCCAGGCATAGGCGAAAAAGCTCAGCGGCCGGGCCCGGGTAATCTCGGGGTCGAGCTGGCGCAGGGACCCGGCCGCGGCGTTGCGCGGATTGGCGAAGGTGCGGCCGCCCTGGGCGTTGAGCGCGGCGAAATCGGCATGCGACATATAGACCTCGCCCCGGACCTCCAGCAGGTCGGGCGCGCCGGTCAGGTCTTGCGGGATCTGGGCGATGGTGCGGGCATTGGCCGTCACATCCTCGCCCGTCTCGCCATCGCCCCGGGTCGCGGCATGAACCAGCCGCCCACCTTCATAGCGCAGTGACAGCGACAGCCCGTCGATCTTCGGCTCGGCGGTATAGGCGAGCGGTGCGTCAGGGCCAAGGTTCAGGTAGCGGCGGATCCGGGCGTCGAAATCGTCGATGTCGCGCGCCTCAAAGGCATTGGCCAGCGACAGCATGCGCACGGCGTGGCGGATCTTGCCGAAGCCCTCGGCCGGTGCCGCGCCAACGGTATCGCTGGGGCTGTCGTCGCGCTTCAATCCCGGGAAACGCGCCTCGATCTCCCGATTGCGCCGTTTCAGCGCGTCATAGTCGGCGTCGCTGATCTCGGGCGCATCATTCTGGTGATAGGCGCGATCGGCGCGCAGGATGGCCTCGGCGAGACGTGCCAGTTCACTGGCCGCCTCGGCCTCGGTCAGAGCGTCAACCGCGCGCGCGTCGGACATGGGTCCCTCCTGCCTTGTTCCCCCGTGATAGGGGGGCGGCGGGGGATTTTCCAGATCTTACGCGCTCGCCGCCCGCGGTGAGCGCGCAGCCCCGCGGCCGGGATCGCGCAGCACATAGCCCCGGCCCCAGACCGTCTCGATATAATTGTCGCCGCCGGTGGCCTCGGCCAGTTTCTTGCGCAATTTGCAGATGAAGACGTCGATGATCTTCAGCTCGGGCTCGTCCATCCCGCCATACAGGTGATTCAGGAACATCTCCTTGGTCAGGGTCGTGCCCTTCCGCAGGCTGAGGAGTTCCAACATCTGGTATTCCTTGCCCGTCAGATGCACCGAGGATCCGTCGACATCGACCGTCTTGGCGTCAAGGTTAACCGAGATCCGCCCGGTATGGATGATCGCCTGCGCATGGCCCTGGCTGCGACGGATGATGGCATGGATCCGCGCCACCAGCTCGTCGCGGTGGAAGGGCTTGGTCATGTAATCGTCCGCACCCTGGCCGAATCCCTTCAGCTTGATGTCGGTGCTGTCCTCTCCCGTCAGAATCAGGATCGGCGTGTTGACCCGCGCCAGACGAATCTGGCGCAGGACCTCCAGCCCTGCCATGTCGGGAAGGTTAAGATCCAGGAGGATCAGGTCGTAGTCATAGAGCTTGCCCAGCTCGACCGCTTCCTCGCCCAAGTCAGTGCAGTAGACATTAAAATTGGCGTGCGTGAGCATCAATTCGATGCTCCGCGAGGTCGCCGGATCGTCTTCAACCAAAAGCACGCGCATGTTGCTGTCCCTGCATTAACTAAACTGAACTCACCTTGACAAATAATCGTTAACGGCCGGTTACCGGCAGAGGCAGTCAACCACACTCTACCTAAAGTTGTCTATACTTTTGAAGCGCCGTGATCTTCAAAGCGTCGATTCCGTGCGTCTCGACCGCATTATGCCACGAATCGAACTCCTCATCCGAGAGGGCATAGCGATCCAGCGCCTCCTCCCGGTCGATCAGCCCATGGGCCACCGCCTTCACCACGATCGCCTTTCGGCTGGCCACCCAGCGCCGTGTGCTGGCTGGCGGCAGGTCTGCGCGGCTGATGATACTTCCGTCGGGCAGCGTCACTGCCCGTGGTCCGTCGATCTTTTTCAAGAACATGGGTCACACCCTTTCCTTCATCCCGAGGCGAAGCCTGACGAAAGAAGCTTAAGGAGAAATAAAGGACACCGACCTGCAGGGCTTGAGAGTACCGCGAATTTTACTATATCTCGCCGAAACCTCCTCACCCTCCGCAGACTGACGGGATGATCATGGCACGCGACATCGGCGTGAACTCGCTGGGCTTTGCAAAACCGCCGTCGGAAACGCGGGTCGTCGTCGCCATGTCGGGCGGCGTGGACAGCTCGGTCGTGGCCGCCGAACTCAAGGCGCAGGGCTATGACGTGATCGGCGTCACCCTGCAACTCTACGACCACGGCGCGGCGCTGGCCAAGGCGGGCGCCTGCTGCGCCGGGCGCGACATCCACGATGCGCGGCGGGTCGCGGAAACCCTGGGCTTCCCGCATTACGTGCTGGATTACGAGAACACCTTCCGCGAATCGGTGATCGAGGAATTCGCCGAAAGCTACCTCGCCGGTGCCACGCCCGTGCCCTGCATCCGCTGCAACGAGCGGGTCAAGTTCCGCGACCTCTTGGAAACCGCCCGCGACCTCGAGGCCGATTGCATGGCCACCGGCCATTACATCCAGCGCGCCCAGGGCCCCGCCAAGGCCGAGCTGCACATGGCGGCCGATCCGGCGCGCGACCAATCCTATTTCCTGTTCTCGACCACGCAGGAGCAGCTCGATTACCTGCGCTTCCCGCTGGGCCATCTGCCGTCGAAGGCCGAAACCCGGGCGCTGGCCGCCAAGCATGGCCTCGCGGTCGCCGACAAGCCTGACAGCCAGGACATCTGCTTCGTGCCGAACGGCAATTACGCGGCGGTGATCGAGAAACTGCGCCCCGGCGCGGCCGATCCCGGCGATATCGTCGATACCGACGGCACGGTGCTGGGCCAGCACCGCGGGGTGATTCACTACACTATCGGCCAGCGCAAGGGCCTTGGCATCGGTGGCCTCGGCGCCCCGCTCTATGTGATCCGCCTCGATCCCTACAAGCGCCATGTCGTCGTCGGCCCCAAGGAGGCGCTGGCGACGAAGACCGTCCCGGTGCGCGAGATCAACTGGCTGGGCGACGAGCCCTTCGAGTCGCGCGCCGAATGGCCGATGCGGGTGCGCATCCGCTCGACCAAACCGCCGGCCAAAGCGATCCTGCGCCCGACCGGCCCGACCACCGCCTTTGTCGAGCTGCTGACGCCCGAAGACGGCGTCTCGCCCGGCCAGGCCTGCGTCTTCTACGCGCCCGAAGGGAGCCGCGTCTTCGGCGGCGGCTGGATCTGGCGCGGCTACTGACGCCGCCCGGCCAAGGCGTCAAAGGCCCGGGCCAGGATCAGCGCCCCGCCGCCGATCAGCAGCGACCGGCCGAGGGAATCGGTGACATTCGTCGGCGCGAAGACCGACATCCCGTCCCGCGCCGCCGCTGCCAGCCGCCGCAGGCCGCGCGGCTCGTCGCCCGCCTGCGCCGGCTCCGGCACCGCGCCGATCCGGGGCTTGGCCAAGACCAGCACCGCCCCCAAGGCCAGCATCCCCGCGCCATAGGTGACGGGCGATACGCCGGAACGCGGGGCGGGCAGATCGGGGGGAACGGGTCTGGACATGGGAAACTCCTTTCCGGACCAACCCCTCGCCCCGCCCCGCGGTTCCGGGCAAAGCCGCGCCCTGCCCCTCTTCGTTCGGCAAATATCCTGGGGGTCCGGGGGTAAAACCCCCGGGGCTGCCGCCCAAGCCGCCGCCCCGACAAAGCGCCCCGCCCGCCACGGGCGACGGGAGGCGGCACGCCTCCCCGGGCGCGAGGGGGGTCAATCCCCCCGAGCGCCCGGCCCCCCGAGATAGCCCAGCACCGAGCGCGCCGCGCGCAAGCCCGGCGCCT
>NZ_JAUCCQ010000092.1:0-15353 GCF_034676075.1 Pararhodobacter sp.
GCCGCGCTGCCCGCCGATGCCGCCGTCTTCGCCGCCGCCGTCGCCGATTGGCGGGTCAAGAACGAGGCCGGGCAGAAGATGAAGAAACAGGCCGGCCAGCCGCTGCCGGTGCTGGAATTCGCCGAGAACCCGGACATCCTCGCCACCATCTCGAAACACGCCCGGCGCCCGCCCCTCGTGGTCGGCTTCGCCGCCGAGACCGAGAAGGTCATCGAACACGCTCAGGCCAAACGCGCCCGCAAGGGCTGCGACTGGATCGTCGCCAATGACGTGTCCCCGGCGACCGGCATCATGGGCGGCTCCGAAAACGCCGTCCACCTGATCACCGAGGGCTCGGTCGAGGATTGGCCCCGCCTGCCCAAGGACGAGGTCGCCCGCCGCCTCGCCCAACGCATCGCCACCGAACTGACCGGAGCGCCGCAATGAGCGTCCTCATCAAGGTCCTGCGCGAAGGCTGGGCCGATCCCGCCATCGAGCTGCCCACCTATGCCACCCCCGGGTCCGCCGGAGCCGACATCCGCGCCAACCTGCGCCCCGAGGATCGCGCCACCGGCTTCACGCTGGACCCCTGGCACCGGGCGCTGATCCCCACCGGCCTGATCGTCGAGATCCCGCAGGGCTACGAGATTCAGGTGCGCCCGCGCTCGGGCCTGTCGCTGAAACATGCGATCACCCTGCCCAACACGCCCGGGACCATCGACAGCGACTATCGCGGGCCGGTGGGCGTGCCGCTGATCAACCTCTCGGACCGGCCCTATACCATCCAGCACGGCGAGCGCATCGCGCAGATGGTGGTGGCCCCGGTGGTGCAGGGCCGCTTCCTGCTGACCGAGGCGCTGGGCGAGACCGGCCGCGGCGCCGGCGGCTTCGGCTCGACCGGGCGCGACTGATGTTGGTCGTCCTGATCCTGGCGGCGGTCCTGTTCGCGCTAGGCTGGGTGTTCGGCGTGCCGCTGAAGGCGCGGCTGGCGTTCCTGGCGGCGATCTGGGCCGGGATGGTCCTGGCGCATCTGGCGCTGCCCGCCGGGCATCCCTTCCGCCAGGGCACCGGCGGCGACGCGCGGCCCTGGCTGTTGCTGGCGATCCTGGCCCTTGCCGTCTGGGCCTATCGGGCGATCTTGCAGGCCCTGCGCAAACGCGCGCGCCAGCACGAGGCCCAGACCATGCCCGAGGTCAAGAAACCGCTCTTTTCCGAGGCCGAGCTCAACCGCTATGCCCGCCATATGATGCTGCGCGAAGTGGGCGGTCCCGGCCAGCGCAAGCTGAAGGAAGCGAAGGTGCTGGTGATCGGCGCCGGGGGCCTCGGCTCGCCGCTGCTGCTCTATCTGGCAGCGGCGGGGGTCGGCACCATCGGGGTGATCGACGACGATGCGGTCGAATCCTCGAACCTGCAACGGCAGGTGATCCACAATGACCGCACGGTGGGCATGCCCAAGGTCTTCTCGGCGCAGGAGCAGATGGAGGCGCTCAACCCCTTCATCACCGTGAAACCCTATCATCGCCGCCTGACCGAGGCGGAGGCCGAAAGCCTCTTCGCCGAGTATGACCTGATCCTCGACGGCACCGACAATTTCGACACCCGCTACATGGCCAACCGGGTGGCGGTGAAGACCGGCAAACCGCTGATCGCCGCCGCCATCACCCAATGGGAGGGGCAGATCGCCCTTTACGACCCGGCCCGCGGCGGCCCCTGTTTCGAATGCGTCTTCCCGACCCGCCCGGCGCCGGGGCTGGTGCCCAGCTGCGCCGAGGCCGGGGTGATCGCCCCCCTGCCCGGTGTCATGGGCTCGATGATGGCGATGGAGGCGGTGAAACTGCTGACCGGCGCGGGGGAACCGCTCAGGGGTGCGATGCTGATCTATGACGGGCTCTACGCCGAAACCCGGCGGATCACCCTCAAACCCCGCCCCGACTGCCCGGTCTGCCACAAGGCCTGAACCAAACCCGTCTTCTTTGCGCTCCAAATATCCTCGGGGGTATCCAAAGGGGGTGGAAACCCCCCTTTGGCAGGGGGCGCGGGGGTGAGCGGCGTCTCGGAAACGCGCCAGTGGCGCGTTTCAGCCGCGAACGCCGCGCCCGTGGCGCGGCCGGACCTTGCCCCCCGCTACCGGTCGCCCGAGGCACGAGGGTGAAACACCTCACCCCAGCAGGGTGACGCCCGCCGCCCGCATCTCGGCCAGCGCCGCCGCCAGCGATCCGTCGAGGTCGATGGCCCGGCAGGCGTCGAGGCGGACGGTCACGGCAAATCCCAGCCGCGCCGCGTCCAGCGCCGAATAGGCGACGCAGAAATCGGTGGCGAGCCCTGCGAGCGTCAGCCTGGTCACGCCACGGCTGCGCAGATAGCCGTCGAGCCCGGTGGGCGTCGTCCGGTCATTTTCGAAAAACGCCGAATAGCTGTCGATCTCGGGGCGGAAGCCCTTGCGGATCACCAGATCGGCGGGATCGGTGCGCAGCCCGGAGTGGAACGCTGCGCCCGCCGTGCCCTGCACGCAATGGCGGGGCCAGAGGACCTGCGGCCCGTAGGGCATCTCGGTCACCGAAAAGGGCGCGGCGCCGGGGTGGTTGTCGGCAAAGGACGCATGCGCCGCCGGGTGCCAGTCCTGGGTCAGGACCCGCACCGCGAACTCCCCCAGCAGGGCGTTGATCGGGGCCACGACGGCATCGCCCTCGGCCACCGCCAGCGCGCCGCCGGGGCAGAAATCGTTCTGGACGTCGATGACGATCAGGGCGTGATCGGGGGCCTGCATGGCGCTCCTCCTTCCGGCAAGATGCGCGGATCAAAGGGCTTCTGCGGTGCGGCGTCAAGCGTTCCGGCCGAAAACCGCCTTGCACCCCCCTGCCCAAATACACAGAATGCGGCCGAGGCTGGGGATACGCACAGATGGCCATCGAATCCTGGGACGAGATCCGCACCGCCTGGCATGTGGCCCGCGCGGGCACGGTCAGCGGCGCGGCCGAGGCGCTGGGCGTCCACCACGCCACCGTCATCCGCCATATCGACGCGCTGGAGGCCCGGCTCGGCGTCAAGCTGTTCCAGCGCCATGCCCGGGGCTACACGCCGACCGAGGCGGGCTCTGCCCTGGCCCAGGTCGGCCGCGTCACCGAAGAGCAATTCGCCCAGCTCGGCACCCGCCTCACCGGCGCGGGCAGCGGCATCGAGGGCGATCTGGTGATCACCACCCTGCCCGGCCTGGTGCCGCTTCTGCGTCCGGCGCTGGTCGAGCTGAACACCCGCTATCCCGAGCTCTCGCTGCGGGTGGAGACCGAGCGCCGCGTGGTCCGGCTGGAATATGGCGAGGCGCATCTGGCGGTCCGCGCCGGCAGCCGCCCGACCGAGCCCGACAACGTGGTCCAGCCCCTGCTGCGCTGCCCCGTCTCGCTGTATGCGAGCCCGGACTACATCGCCCGCCATGGCGCCCCCCGGGACGATGCCGAGCTGGCGCAGCATCTTTTTGTGGTCGAGGATGTCGAGGATGCGCGCGCGCCCTTCGAGCAATGGCTTTTGCGCCAGAAACCCCTTCCGCGCATCGTCTTCCGCTCGAACGAGGCGGCGGCGCGGCGCGCGGCGGTGGCCGACGGGCTGGGGCTGGGCTTCTGGTACGGCGAAGGCGAATCGCCGGATCTGGTCGAGGTGATGCCCAGCCGCCCGGAATGGGAATTCACCGTCTGGCTGGTCACCCATGTCGATCTGCACCGCACCGCCAAGGTGCAGGCGGCGGTGTCGATCATCAAGGATTCGCTGCGCCAATGACCTCGGGACGTCGATGACTTCGGGCGCCGCCATGCGGGGCCGGGCGCAGGCGCTGCGGGGCCATGCGGCGATGCTGGGCTTCTCGGCCGCCGTCTCGGGCTCGTTCAGCCTGGGCGCGCTGGTGGCCAATGACATCGGCCCGGTGCCGCTGACCACGGTGCGTTTCCTCTGCGCGGCGCTGGTGCTGGCGCTGCTGGTGGCCCTGCTGCCCGGGGCCGGACGGGCCGGGCGGCGCGGCTTTGCCCGGGCCGATCTGGCGGCGCCCTGGCGCTATGGTCTGCTGGCGCTGCTCTATGGCGGCTATTTCGTCCTGATGTTCGAGGGGCTGAAGACGGCCCATCCGCTGGCGGCGGGCGCGGTCTTCACCCTGACCCCGCTGATGACCGCGGCGCTGGCCTGGCCGATGCTGGGACAGCGGCTGCGGACCGCGGTGGCGGCGCCGCTGGCGGTGGGCGCGGCGGGCGCGGTCTGGGTGATCTTCCGCGGCGATCCGGGCGCCTTGATGCGGCTCGAGATCGGGCCGGGCGAGGCGATCTATTTCCTCGGCTGCGTGCTGCACGCGATCTATGCGCCGATGCTGCGCCTGCTGAACCGGGGCGAAAGCGCGCTGGTCACCGCGGCGCTGGTCACCGCCTTCGGTTTCGTGCTGTTCCTGGCCTGGGGCTGGGCCGAGGTTCTGGCCACCGACTGGGCCGCCCTGCCCGTCCGGGTCTGGGTCACGCTGGCCTATCTGGCGGTCTTCGCCACCGCCTTCGCCGCCTCGGCCATGCAATTCGCCGCCCAGCGCCTGCCCGCGTCCAAGGTCATGGCCTATACCTATGCCACGCCCGTCTGGATCATCCTGTGGGAGCTGGCTCTGGGCCATGGCGTGCCGGGCTGGGTGGTGCTGCCCGGGGTGGCGCTGATCGTGGTCGCGCTTCTGATCCTGCTCAGGGGCGATCAGGCGTAACGCGCGCCTGAACTCCGGGCCTGACGCGGCCCGGCCTACCCCCTGCCCGGCCCCTGCCCGGCCCAACGCGGCCCGTTCACACGCATATGCCTTGATTTCACGCCGCGACGGGCGCAGCATTCCTCCGTTTTCCAGACGACCTTTTTTCCCGGGGCCCCGGCACCGGACCATTCAATACAAGGAGGACGCGATGCTCCCTCTTCCCGGATTCCGTCCCGGCGGTCGGCGCCTGCGCGCGCTTTGCGCGGGAACCCTTGGCCTGATCGCCGCAACCCTCGCCACCAGCGCCCTCGCCTGCCCCGATCCGGGCCAGAACGGCCAGATGATCCGCTACAACGGCGCGCAATTGCTGCAGGGCCAGAGTGAGAGCGTCACCGCGGGCGGCAACGTCAACCTTGGCGCCTGCCCCGGGGTTCCCGGCAACGGCCGCGTCGTCAGCCGGCCCGATTTCACCCTGAATTTCGCCCGCAACAACCCGGGCTACGACCTGGAGCTCAGGGTCGACGGCAGTTGCGACACGGTGCTGCTGGTCAACGGGCCGGACGGGCGCTGGTCCTTCAACGACGATGCCATCGGCACCGATCCGCGGGTGGTGATCCCCTCGGCCGCGGTCGGCGAATACGACATCTGGGTCGGCACCTTCGGCGCCAGCACCTGCGCGGCGACCTTGCAGATGCGGACCTCGGGCGGCGGGGCGGCGCCGCAGCCGCAGGTGGTCCCGCAGCTGCCGCCGCAGATCCAGCAGATCATTCCGCAGCTGATCCCCCAGCTCACGCCGCAGACGCCTCAGCTGACGCCACAGATCCCGCAACTGCCCCAGCTGCCGCAATTGCCGCTGGCGCCGCCGCAACTGGTCGCCTGCCCGAATCCGGCGCTGAACGGCCAGCCGCTCAGCTACAGCGGTCAGCAATTGCGCCAGGTCCGCAGCCTCGGGCTGACAGCGGGGGGCAACATCGACCTTGACGCCTGCGCCTCGGTCCCCGGGCATGGGCATGTCGCGCTCAGGGCCGATTTCACCCTGAGCCTGACGCAGAACCTGCCGAACTACGATCTGGAGATCCGCGCCGACGGCACCTGCGATCCGGTGCTGCTGGTCCGCGCGCCGGATGGGCAATGGCATTTCAACGACGATGCCGACGGGCTGAACTCGCGCCTCCGGCTGACCGCGGCGGCGACCGGGGAATACGACATCTGGGTCGGCACCTATGGCGCCCAGACCTGCGCCGCGACGCTGCGGCTGGAGACGGTCGGCGGCCTGGTCCTGCAGCCGCCGCAGATCCCGCAGCCGCCGCAGATCCTGCTCTGCCCGAACCCTGCGGCCAATGGCCAGTTTCTGAACTATTCGGCCGGGCAGTTGCTGTCGCCGCGCAACCATGGCGTGGTGGCGGGCGGGGCGACGGATCTGGCCGATTGCGCCCAGGTCCCCGGCCACGGCCATGTCGCGCCGAACCCCGATTTCACCCTGAACCTGACCCAGAACGCCCTGAACGCCACGCTGCAGCTGGGCGTGGATGGCACCTGCGACACGGTGCTGCTGGTGCGCGGCCCGAACGGGCAATACGCCTTCAACGACGACACCAACGGGCTGAACCCCGAGCTGCGGTTCCAGGGCGCCCCGACGGGCGAGTATGACATCTGGGTCGGCACCTTCGGCCAGCAGACCTGCCAGGCGACGCTGGTCGCCTCGACCCAGGGGCTGCCGGTGCCGCAACCGCAACCCCAGCCGCAACCGCTGCCCGTGCTCTGCCCGAACCCGGCGCTGAATGGCAACGCGCTGATCTACAGCGCCGCGCAAGTGCAGAACGCGCAATCGGTGCCGGTGACGGCGGGCGGCCCGGTCGACCTCACGACCTGCGCCGCGGCGCCCGGGCATGGCCGGGTGGCCGAGCGGCCCGATTTCACCCTGACGCTGACCCAGAACGCGGGCGACCGCGATCTGGAATTCCGCGTCGACGGCACCTGCGATCCGGTGCTGCTGATCTATGGGCCGGACGGGCAATATTCCTTCAACGACGATGCCAACGGGCTGAACTCGGCCCTGCGGATCGCCGCCGCCCAGCCCGGGGCCTATGACATCTGGGTCGGCACCTATGGCCAGCAGACCTGCGCCGCCTCGCTGGCGCTGCAAAGCTACGCCCCGGCGCCGCCCACGCCCCCGGAGCCGCCGCCCGCGCCCTACAAGCCCGGCGCCTGCCCCGATCCCGGCCTGACCGGCACCGCGCTGAGCTATGACGCGCAGGGCCTGTGGACCGCGCAGAGCTTCCCGGTCGTCGCCGGGGGCAATCTGGGCCTGCGCGATTGCCCGGTGCTCGATGTCTATGGCAATGCCGTGCAGCAGCCGGATTTCTCGCTGACGCTGACCGGGAACCTGCCCGATCACGCGCTGGAATTCCGCGTCGAGGCCGCCTGCGATCCGGTGCTGCTGGTGCATGGGCCGGATGGCAGCTGGAGCTTCAACGACGACGCCGACGGGCTGAACTCGCGCCTGCGGCTGGAGAATGCGCCGACCGGGACCTACAGCATCTGGGCCGGGACTTATGGCAGCGCCACCTGCGAGGCGACCTTCAGCGCCGAGACCTTTGCCTCGGCCCAGCCGCGGCCGCAGGGGGTCTCGTATCCGCAGCCGATGGTGAACGGCGAACGGGTCGACTGGTGCCGCACCTATGGCGCGGATTGCGGCCAGCCCGCGGCGGATGCCTTCTGCCAGCGGCAGGGCCACGGGACGGCCGCCTATTGGCGGCAGGTTCCGGCAAGCCGGACGCTGGTGCTGGGGGGCATGCAGCTGTGCACCCAGCAGAACGGCTGCGGCGCGCTGGCCGATGTAATCTGCACCCCGGGCAGCGGCGGCAGCGGAATCGAGGTGCTGCCCGATCCCGGCAACATGACCGCCTATCGCGGCCAGACCGGCACCACGCTGTATTTCGAGGTCACCGGCGCGGGCTCGGGCTCGGTCTGGGGCTCGGATGTCTATACCGACGATTCGCGCCTGGCGCGGGCCGCGGTGCATGCGGGCCTTCTGCAGGTCGGCCAGACCGGGACCGTCGCCGTGACGGTCCTGCCCGGGCAGCAATCCTATACCGGCAGCACCCGCAACGGCGTCCAGAGCGCCACCTACGGGCAATGGAGCGGCAGCTACCGGTTCGAGACGCAGCCCCCCGCCCCGCCCGCGGGCGGCAAGTAACCCGCCCCCGCCTCGGGCCCCGGTTGAACCAATGGGCGGGGGCCCGCGACAAACAGCCACCGGACGGCCGCGCCAGGCGGCCGCCCCCCTCACAGAGAGACCGCATGACCCTGTCTTCCCTTTCCCTCCGCCCGCTGGCCTTCGGGCTGGTGTCCCTGACCGCCGGCTTCGGCGCCTCGGCCGCCATGGCCTGCCCGGACTGGACCCTGACCGGCACCCAGATCTCGTATTCCGCCCAGGACCTGACGCAGCCGCAGGCCATCGGCGTGATCGCCGGGGGCAATATCGACGTGTCGAACTGCCCGATCCCGGCGCATGGCTATGTCATCACCCAGCCGGATTTCGACTTCAGCTTCACCGACAACAGCGCCGGGATGGACCTGACACTGCGCGTCGAGGGGGCCTGCGACACGGTGCTTCTGGTCAATGACGCGACCGGCACCTGGCAGTTCAGCGATGACGAGGGCGACAGCCTGAACCCGGCGCTGGTCCTGCCCGCCGCCCCGGCCGGGGCCTATGACATCTGGGTCGGCACCTTCGGCCAGCAGACCTGCGAGGCGCGGCTGATCCTGTCCGCCGCCCCCGCCAATGCCGCGCCGCCCGCCCGGCACGACGCTCCCGCCAACCTGACCGCCTATCGCAACCAGGTCGGCCAGACGCTGACCTTCACCGTGACCGGCTCGACCACCGGCTCGGTCTGGGGTTCGGGCGTCTATACCGACGATTCCTCGCTGGCCGCGGCGGCGGTGCATGCGGGCGTGCTGCGCGCGGGCGAGAGCCGGCCGGTCGAGGTGACCATCCTGCCGGGCCAGCAAAGCTATGCCGGGTCGAACGAGAACGGCGTGCAATCCTCGAATTACGGCACCTGGCAGGGCAGCTTCACCTTCCCCGCCGCCATGACCACCCCGGCGGCGATGGCCGATCCGGGCAACCTGACGCGCTATCGCGACCGGGTGGGCGAGACGCTGACCTTCATGGTCACCGGCTCGACTTCGGGCTCGGTCTGGGGCTCGGGCGTCTATACCGACGATTCGGCGCTGGCCGCGGCGGCGGTGCATGCCGGCGTCCTGCAGCCGGGCCAGAGCGCCCCGGTGGAAGTAACGATCATGGCCGGGCAGCAGAGCTACAACGGCTCGGCCCAGAACGGCGTGCAATCGTCGAATTACGGCACCTGGCAGGGCAGCTACAGCTTCCCCGCAGCGGCGGCGACCACCCAGGCGCCCGGACAGGCGCCCGCGGCCGGCAAGTGAGCCAACCGCCGACCTGACGACCGGAAGGGGCCCCTCGCGGGCCCCTTTCGCTGTCGGGGGACGGTGCGTGCAAGCATGCACCCTGCGGCGCGACGCACCCTCGAGGCTGGACTTGCGGCGTCCCGGCGGGCATGAGGGGGCGTTGCCGTGAGAGAAGCCCGCCGATGACCGATCTTGCCGAAAGCATCCTGAACGCCGACCGCCGGGCGCTGGCCCGGGCCATCACGCTGGTCGAATCGACCCGCGCCGATCACCGGGAGGCGGCGCAGGCGCTGTTGGGCGAGCTGGCGGGCCACGGGCGGCAGGCGTTGCGAATCGGTCTGTCCGGCACCCCGGGCGTCGGCAAATCCACCTTCATCGAATCCTTCGGCCTGATGCTGGCCGATGCCGGGCTGAAGATCGCCGTTCTGGCCGTCGACCCCTCGTCGGCGCGGACCGGGGGCTCGATCCTGGGCGACAAGACGCGGATGGAGCGGCTGTCGCGCCACCCGAACGCCTTCATCCGCCCCTCGCCCAGCCAGTCGCATCTGGGCGGCGTCGCCCGGCGTACGCGCGAGGCGGTGGCGCTGTGCGAAGCGGCCGGTTTCGACGTGGTGCTGATCGAGACGGTGGGCGTCGGCCAATCGGAAACCGTGGTGGCCGAACTCTCGGACATTTTCGTCCTGCTGCTGGCACCCGCCGGGGGCGACGAATTGCAGGGCGTGAAGCGCGGCATCATGGAGGCCGCGGATCTGATCGTGGTCAACAAGGCCGATGGCGAGCTGAAATCCACCGCCACCCGCACCTGCGCCGATTACGCGGGCGCGCTGCGACTGCTCAGGGCCCGGCCGCAGGACGCGCCGGGCTTTCCCAAGGCGATGACCGCCTCGGCCCTGCACGAGGCCGGGCTGGGCGCCGTCTGGGACGAGATCCGCGCCCTGGCCAATTGGCGGCGCGAGAACGGCCACTGGGACGAGCGGCGCGCGGCCCAGGCACGGCACTGGTTCGCCGAGGAGGTGAAACAGGCGCTGCTGGCGGTTCTGGACACGCCCGAGGCCCGCGCCCGCATGGCGGCGCTGGCCGAAAGTGTGGCCCGGGGCACGCTGGCGCCGGGCGCCGCGGCCCGGCAGATGGTTTCCACGCTGGCGGGCGGTTCTGCGGCCCTTGACGCGCCCCGGGAATCCGCCTAAGAGGCCAGACGAGATTTCGGGTGCTGCCGTGGCGGCGCCCTTTGTGATTGACGGAGCCCCGGTTGCACGACCGGCGCCTGCCTGACAGAGACGAGGATGACACCATGTCGCGCCGCTGCGAACTGACCGGTAAGGGCCCGATGTCGGGCAACAACGTGAGCCACGCCAACAACAAGACCAAGCGGCGCTTCCTGCCGAATCTGGTCGACGTGACCCTGGCGTCCGAGACCCTGGGCCGGTCGTACAAGCTGCGCATCACCGCCTCGGCGCTGCGCTCGGTCGACCACCGCGGTGGCCTCGACGCTTTCCTCGCCAAGGCGAAGGACGTGGAACTTTCGGATCGCGCGCTGGCGATCAAGAAGGAAATCGCCAAGGCCGCCGCCTGATCTCAGGCCCGTCACCTTGCATCGGACGGCCCCGCTTTGGCGGGGCTTTTCCTTTTGGCAGCGCTGCGCTTCACTGAAGCCATGATCCGCCCCGCCACCCCCGACGACCTCGCCGCGATTCGCGCCTGCGCCGAGGCCGCCTATGCCCGCTATGTGCCGCTGATCGGCCGCCGCCCGGCGCCGATGGACGCCGATTACGCGGCGCTGGTGGCACAGGGTTTCGCCCGGGTGGCGGAGGTCGAGGGCGCGGTGCGGGGCTTCGTGACCTTCTGGCCGAAGGACGATCACCTCTATCTCGACGCCGTCGCGGTCCATCCCGACGCCGTGGGCCGGGGCCTGGGCCGGGCGCTGATCGGCGCCGCCGAAGCCGAGGGCCAGGCGCGGGGTCTGGGCGAGATCCGTCTCTATACCAACGCGGCGATGGCGGAGAACCTGACCCTCTATCCACATCTGGGATACCGGCAGGTCGACCGGCGGATGGATCAGGGCTTCGACCGGGTGTTCTTTGCCAAGGGGCTGTAGAGGGGTTTCGCCCTCGTGCCTCGGGCGACCAAACGGGGGGCGCCGCCCCCCGTACCCCCCGCTCAAGGGGGTTTTCCACCCCCTTGAGAAACCCCCGAGGATATTTTCAGCGCAAAGAAGGGATCAGGCGAGGGTGGCGGTGGCGTCCATCGCCTGGATGCCGTCCTGGCGGCGGACCCAGAGCCGGGCGCTGTCCCCCTCGATCCGGGCGCAGAGGGTGAAGGGCGTGTCCGCCGTGACCGGGGCCATGGCGCGGAAGGCGAAGGTCTTTGGCAGGCGCCCGCCTTCGACGCGCAACAGGTCGAGGAGCAGCGTGGCCAGCAGCGGGCCATGGACGACGAGGCCGTCATAGCCCTCGGCCGCGCAGAAATCACGATCGTAATGGATGCGGTGGCCGTTGAAGGTCAGCGCCGAGTAGCGGAAGAGGAGGACCGGACCGGCGGTCATGCTGCGGCTGAGCGCCTCGTCCACCGGGGCGGGCTGCGTGGCGCCCGGCGGGGCGTCGGCGCGGCGGTAGACGATGTCCTGTTCCTCGTCGATCAGGATGCCTGCCGGGTCGCTCCAGCGATGCGCCACGGTGACGAAGGCGATGGGGCCCGAGCGCCCCTCCTTCTGCGCCACGTTCAGGACCTGCGACTGCCGGGTGACATCGGCGCCGATGGTCAACGGGCGGTGGAAGGTGAAGCGCCCGCCGGCCCACATGCGGCGCGGCAGGCCGAGGTCGGGCAGGAAGGGGCCCAGCGCCTGATGGCCATCTGCCCCTGCCTCGGCCATCGGGTAGAGTTTCAGGCAATGAAACCAGTGCCAGAGGGGCGGCAAGGCGGCGCCGTCGGCGAAGGTTTCGGCGCGGTCGAGCGTCGCGGCCATCGCCCGGGCCGGGAAGGCGGCGACGGTTTCGCGGACCTCCTCCGGCGCGCTCATCCGATGGGCCCGCGCGGCCCCTCGCCGACCTGGGCGCGGTGCAGGAGCAGCTGGTCGAGGATCACCAGCGCCAGCATCGCCTCGCCCACCGGGACGGCGCGGATGCCGACGCAGGGATCGTGGCGGCCCTTGGTCACCACCTCGGCGGGCTGACCGTCCAGCGTGACGGACTGACGGGGGGTGAGGATCGAGGAGGTCGGTTTCACCGCGAAGCGCACCACCACGTCCTGGCCGGTGGAAATGCCGCCCAGGATGCCGCCCGCGTGGTTCGAGCCATAGACCGGCCCGTCATTGCCCATGCGGATCTCGTCGGCATTCTCGACCCCGGTCAGAGCGGCGGCGCCCATGCCGGCGCCGATCTCGACCCCCTTCACGGCGTTGATCGACATCATCGCCGCGGCCAGTTCGCTGTCGAGCTTGGCATAAAGCGGCGCGCCGATCCCGGCGGGCAGGCCCGAGGCGATAACCTCGACCACGGCGCCGACCGAATTGCCGGTCTTCCTGAGCGCGTCGAGATCGTCGGCCCAGAGCGCGGCGGTCTCGGGATCGGGACACCAGAAGGGATTGCCCTCGATGGCAGCGGCGTCGAAGCGGGCGCGGTCGATGGCGCGGGGGCCCATCTGCACCATGTAGCCGGTGATGCGGAGCCCCGGAACCAGCGCCGCCAGCACCTGCCGCGCCACGCCCCCCGCCGCGACCCGCGCCGCGGTCTCGCGGGCCGAGGACCGCCCGCCGCCGCGCGGATCGCGGATGCCGTATTTCTGCCAATAGGTGATGTCGGCATGGCCCGGCCGGAAGGTCTGGGCGATGGAGCCGTAATCCTTGGACCGCTGGTCGGTGTTGCGGATCATCAGCTGGATCGGCGTGCCGGTGGTCTGGCCCTCGTAGACGCCCGAGAGGATCTCGACCTCGTCCGCTTCGCGCCGCTGGGTGGTGAAGCGGTTCTGGCCGGGCTTGCGGCGGTCCAGCCAGGGCTGGATGTCGGCCTCGGTCAGGGGGATCCCGGGCGGGCAGCCGTCGACGGTCGCGCCCAGCGCGGGCCCGTGCGATTCGCCCCAGGTGGTGACGCGGAACAGATGGCCGAAAGTGTTGAACGACATGGCGGCTCCCTCAGGTCGGGTTTCGTCTAACCGGCGGGGGGGCGGCGCTCAAGGGTGAAGTGGGCGCGGGGGGCGGCCCCGGGGGGCCAGCCCCCCGGACCCCCCGGGATATTTGAAGAACGAAGATGAGGGTTAACGAATCCCTGACCGCGCTTCTTTGCGCCTCAAATATCCTCGGGGGTCCGGGGGCAGACGGCCCCCGGGGCCACCACGGGCGCGAGGGTTCCGGCGGCGGGGCGCAGCCGGGGTGGGCGGGTGGGAGGCTGCGCCCCGCCGCCTCTTCCCTTCCGTCCCTACGCTGCGCATAACCGGGCGATGCATTTCCCCGGCCCGCCCCTGCCCATCGATCCCCTGCTGCCCGAGCTGGTTGCCGCGCTCGACCGGGCGGGCATGGCGGTGTTGCAGGCGCCGCCCGGGGCGGGCAAGACCACGCGGGTGCCCTTGGCACTGCTGGAGGGTACGCCGGGCCGGATCGTCATGCTGGAGCCGCGGCGGCTGGCGGCGCGGGCGGCGGCGGAGCGGCTGGCGGAGACCTTGAGCGAGCCGGTTGGCCAGCGGGTCGGCTACCGGATCCGGGGCGAGGCGAAGGTCTCGAAAGCCACGCGGATCGAGGTGGTGACCGAGGGCATCCTGACCCGGATGCTGCAGGCCGACCCCTCGCTCGACGGCATCGGCGCGGTGATCTTCGACGAATTCCACGAGCGCAGCCTCAACGCCGATCTGGGGCTGGCGCTAACCCTCGAATCGCGGGGCGCGCTGCGCGAGGATCTGCGGCTGGTGGTCATGTCCGCGACGCTCGACGCGGCGCCGGTCGCGGCGCTGCTCGGCGGGGCGCCGCTGCTGACGGCCGAGGGGCGGGCCTTTCCGGTCGCGACCCGCTGGCTCGACGCGCCGCTGCCGCCGAAAGCGCGGCTGCCGGAAGCGGTGGCCGATCTGGTACTGAAGGCGCTGGCGGAGACCGAGGGCGGTGTATTGGTCTTCCTGCCCGGGGAGGGCGAGATCCGGCGCGTGGCGGCCTTGCTCGACGCGCGCCTGCCTGCGGGCGTGGCCCTGCAGCCCCTCTACGGCGCGATGGATTTCGCGCTGCAGCGGGCGGCGCTGGCGCCGTTGGCCTCGGGGCGGAAGCTGGTACTGGCGACGGCGATTGCCGAGACTTCGCTGACCATTCCCGATATCCGCGTCGTGGTCGATGCCGGGCAGGCCCGGCGGGCGCGGTTCGATCCCAATTCCGGCATGGCGCGGCTGGTGACCGAACGGGTCAGCCTCGCCGAGGCCGAGCAGCGGCGGGGTCGCGGCGGGCGGGTGGCCGAGGGCATCTGCTACCGCCTCTGGACCCGGGGGCAGGAGGGCGCTCTGCAAGCCTTCGCGCCGCCCGAAATCGAGACCGCGGATCTTGCCGGGCTGGTGCTGGAGCTGGCAGTCTGGGGATCGGCGGACCTGTCCTTCCTCACCCCGCCGCCGCCCGGGCCGATGGCCGAGGCGCGGGTTTTGTTGCAGGAACTCGGCGCGCTGGACGGGACCGGAAGGATCACCGACCACGGGAGAGCGATGGCGGCGCTGCCGCTGCATCCGCGGCTGGCGCATATGCTGCTCAGGGCGGGCAAGGGGGCGGCGCCTTTGGCCGCGTTGATCGCCGACCGCGACCCGCTGCAGGGGGCGCCGGCCGATCTGACACTGCGACTCAAGGCCATCGACGACCCGCGGGGCTATCAGCGGGACCATTCGTATCCGCTCAGGCGCGAGGCCTTGGAGCGGATCAGGGCGGAGGCGAAGCGGCTCGCTCGGATGGCGCCCGAGGATCGCGGGCTGGAGCCGGCCGAGATGGCGGCGCTGGCCTATCCCGACCGCATCGGCCTGAGGCGCAAGCGCGAGGCGCCGCGCTATCTGCTGTCGGGCGGCAAGGGCGCGGTCTTCGATGCGGCCGATCCGTTGGCTCAGACCCGGCTGATCGTGGCAACCGATCTGGACGGCGACCCGCGGGAGGCGCGGATCCGGCAGGCTTTGCCGATCTCCGAGGCAGCTTTGCGCGGGCTTTTCCCCGAGCAGATCCGCTGGCAGGACCTTTGCGAATGGTCGACGCGCGAGGGGCGGGTGCTGGCGCGCTCGCGCGAGCGGCTGGGGGCGC
>NZ_JAUCCQ010000093.1:0-15164 GCF_034676075.1 Pararhodobacter sp.
GGCCGGAAGCGGGGCAACGTCGGATCCTCAACCCATGGCGGCCAGCAGAGCCGTCCGGGTCTTTGCGGCAGCTTCGGCAGCGCGGGCCTTGACCGGGCCGTAACCACGGATCGTCTCGGGCAAGGACAGCAAAGTCAGGCAATCCCCGAGGGTGTCGGAACGCAGAAGCTGCGGCAGGCGGTCAAGCAGCGCCTCGTAGTCGGCGATCAATTGCCGCTCAAGCACTCTGTCACCGGCTCGTCCGAAGGGGTCGAAGGCTGTCCCGCGCAGTGATTTGAAGCGGCTCAGCAGCCGGAACAGCAGCATCGTGCCCGAACCGAACACCCGCTTCGCAGGTTCCCCGGTCACCGGATCGCGTTTTTCCAGGATCGGCGGCGCAAGGTGGAATCGCAATTTCCCGGGCGCTTCGAACGTGGCCGCCAGCGCGGCGCGAAACTCGGGCGCGGTATAGAGCCGGGCAACCTCGTATTCGTCCTTGTAGGCCAGCAGTTTCGCATAGTTATGGGCTACTGCGCGGGTCAGACCGTCCTGCCCGGGAAACAGGCGCGTTTCCATCGCCCGAACCGCGGCGACGCGCGCCGCATAGCGGTCTGCGAGCCTTGCGTTCTGATAAGCCGTCAGATGCGCGCGGCGATGGGCGATCAGCGCATCCAGCGTCAGCGGGGCGGGGGCGGCGGCCGGTGCTTCGCCAAGGAAGGGCGCCAGCGCATCGGGCCGTGCGGCGGCGGCACGGCCCCAGCCAAAGGCCAGCAGGTTCTGCGCCACGGCGACGCCGTTCAGCTCGATGGCGCGTTCTAGCGCGGCGCGCGACAGCGGGATCAGCCCCTGTTGCCAGGCATAGCCCAGCAGGAAGGGGTTGGCGTAGATCTCGTCCCCCAGCAGCGCCATCGCCAGCGTCGAGCCCCCGGCGCCCATGGTCGCCCGATCGCCCAGCAGCGCCCTGAGGGCCGCGACCATGGCGCCCTGATCCTGCTTCAGATCCGGGTTCAGCGCGAAACCGGCCAGCGGCGTGACCTTGTCGTTGAGTACCGCGCGGGTGCGGTCGGGCGCATAGAGGCGCATCGCCTCGGCCCCCGCACTGACCAGCGTGTCGCAGCCGATCACCAGATCGACATGGCCCGCCGGGATCCGCGTGCCGTGCAGCGCCCCGGGCCGCGCGCCGATCCGCACATGCGAGGTGACGGCGCCGTTCTTCTGGGCAAGCCCGGTCTGGTCCAGCACCGAACAGCCCAGCCCGCTGAGATGCGCGCCCATGCCCAGGAGCGCGCCGATCGTCACGACGCCGGTGCCGCCGATGCCGGTGACGAGGATGTTATAGCCCTCGCCCAAGGGCGGCAGGTCGGGCTCGGGCAGGGTGGTGAGCAGGGTTCTCAGCGCCTCCGAGCGGTCGGCCTTGGCGGTTTCGGGGCGTTTCAGTGCCGCGCCCTCCACGGTCACGAAGCTGGGGCAGAACCCCTGCACGCAAGAGAAATCCTTGTTGCAGGACGATTGGTCGATCTCGCGCTTGCGGCCCAGATCGGTCTCCAGCGGACGCACCGCCACGCAATTCGACTTCACGCCGCAATCGCCGCAGCCCTCGCAGACCGCGGGGTTGATGAACAACCGTTTGTCCGGGTCGGGATAGGTGCCGCGCTTGCGCCGACGGCGTTTCTCGGCCGCGCAGGTCTGGTCATAGAGCAGGATCGTCGTGCCTTTCACCGCGCGCAATTCGCGCTGCACGAGGTCCATCTCCTCGCGCGGGCGGATCGTCACGCCCGGCGCCCAAGGGGTGCTGGCGGGATAGGCATCCACGTTGTCGGTGACGACGACGATCTGCGCCACGCCCTCGGCCGCCATCTGCCGGGTGATGCCCCAGGGCGTCTGCGGCTTGTCCGAGGGCTGGCCGCCGGTCATCGCCACCGCGTCGTTGAAGAGGATCTTGTAGGTGATGTTCACCCTCGCCGCGACCGCGGCCCGCACGGCCAGCGACCCCGAATGGCAATAGGTCCCGTCGCCGAGGTTCTGAAAGGCATGGGCGTCCTTCGAGAACGGCGCCTGACCGATCCATTGCGCCCCCTCGCCGCCCATCTGAGTGAAACCCTCGGTGCGGCGGTTGGGCATCAGCAGCGCCATCGTGTGACAGCCGATCCCGGCAAAGGCGCGGCTGCCGTCGGGCACCCTGGTCGAGGTGTTGTGCGGACAACCGGCGCAGAACCAGGGCGAGCGGGGGCCGGTCACGGGCGTCTGCTGTGGCGCCTCCTGGAGGGCACGGTCCAGCCGCGGGCGGATCGCCTCGGGCGCGTCGTCGCGCAGCATCCGCGCCAGCAGCCGGACCAGCAGGGTGACCGACAGTTCGCCCTCCTCGGGCACCAGAACGCGGCCGCCGTTGTCGCGCTTGCCCAGCAGGACCGGACGCTGCGGCTGATCGTAGAGGATGCGCGCGATCTGATCCTCGATCAGCGGGCGCTTCTCCTCGATGACCAGCAGCGTCTCATGGCCGCGCGCGAAATCGGTCACGCCCTGCGGCTCCAGGGGCCAGGTCACGGCGGGTTTGAAAATCGAGATCCCCAGCGCATCGAGTGTCGGTTTGTCCAGCCCCAGCTCGTCCAGCGCACCCATCAGATCGGCCCAGGACTTGCCCGCCGCGACCAGCCCCAGCCGGCGGCGGGGCGCGGCTTGCGTAACGCGGTTCCAGCCATTGGCGCGGATGAAGGCGGAGGCGGCGGGCAAGCGGATCTGGAGCAGCCGACGTTCCTGGTCGATGCCCCAATCGGGATGACGGATATGCACGCCCTCGGGCGGGATGGTGAAATCGGCGGGCAGGCGCAGCGGCCATGCCTCGACCGAGACCTCGACCGAGGCCGAGCCCTCGACGATGTCGGTGATGCATTTCATCCCCGTCCAGACCCCGGCATAGCGCGACAGCGCAAAGGCCATCAGCCCGAATTCAAGGTATTCCTGGATCGAGGACGGGTCGAAGACCGGCATCCCGGCAGCGATCAGCGCGGGTTCCGACTGGTGCGGTATGGTCGAGGACTTCGCCACCGGATCGTCGCCGAAGAGCGCCAGCACCCCGCCATGCGGCGCCGTGCCCGCCAGGTTGCCGTGCTTGAACACGTCGCCCGACCGGTCCACCCCCGGCCCCTTGCCGTACCAGATGCCGAACACCCCGTCATAGGCGCCGCGCCCGCCTAGCCCCGCCTGCTGCGTCCCCCAGACCGAGGTCGCGGCGAGATCCTCGTTCAGCCCAGGCTGAAAGCGGATCTGCGCCGCGTCGAGGTGCTTTTTCGCCTTCCACAGCGCCATGTCATAGGTGCCCAAGGGCGAGCCGCGATAGCCCGAGACGAAGCCTGCGGTATTCAGCCCGGCGCGGCGGTCGCGGTCCCGTTGCAGCATCGGCAGCCGGGCCAGCGCCTGCGCGCCGGTGACGAAGATGCGGCCTTCGTCGATGGTGAACTTGTCGTCGAGCGTGACGTCGCGCATCAGCATGGGGTGGTTTCCTTGGCATAGAGATCGCGGACCGAGACGCCCTCGGCGTGCCGGTCCCAGAGGCCTGGGAGGATGCCTTCGGCCCTGAGAACGGCCTTCTGCACCTTGTTGGTGTTCGAACGGGGCAGCGCCTCGCGGCGGTCGAGGTAACGGGGCAGCATGAAATGCGGCAGGCCCGCCGCCAGGTGAGCCAGCAGCGCCTCGGGTTGCCACGGGGCGCCGGGGCGCAGGATGAGGCAGAGTTTCACATCGTCGTCGCCCTCATAGCCCGAGGGCACGCCGACCGCCGCCGCCTCGGCCACGGCGGGATGCGCCAGCGCGACGCATTCGATCTCGTAGGCCGAGATGTTCTCGGCCCGGCGGCGGATGCGGTCCTTGACCCGGTCGGCGAACCACAGGTTGCCCTGCGCATCCAGCCGCCCCAGATCGCCGGTGTGGAACCAGAGGTTGCGCCAGGCCTCGACACTGGCCTCGGGCATCGCCTGATAGCCCTGAAACAGCGCCCAGGGCCGGCGCGGGCGCACGGCGATCTCGCCCAGCGTGTCGGGCGGCAGGGGCCTGTCCGTCTCGGGGTCCAGGATTGCCAGTTCGAAGGCCTCGCCGACCCGCCCGCAACTGCCGCGCGGGGTGTCGGCATCGGCCCAGGCGACGATGCCGATCTCGGTCATGCCCCAGCATTCCTGACCGCGCACGCCGAACCGTGCCTCGAAATCCTCGGCGATATGGCGCGGGAAAGGCGCGCTCAGGACCCGGCGGCAGCGATGCTGACGGTCCTCGGGGCGTGGCGGCGTGGCGTGGATCATCTCCAGCATCGGACCATGGCCATAGGCCAGCGTCGCCCGGGTTTCGGCCAGACGTTGCGACCAGAGCTCGGGCACGAAACGACGATCCATGACGATCTGCGCGCCGGCGACCAGCGTGCCCTGTAGCGCCATGAACTTACCCGCCATGTGATGCAGCGGGTGAAAGCAATAGGACACATCCGCCTCGGTCATGCCGAGATGGCGCGCGGTTTCGGTCGCGGTGAGGTGGTTCTGCGCCTGCGTCAGGATCACGGGTTTCGCCGGCCCCGTGGTGCCCGAGGTGAACAGAACCGAGGCCGGGTCGGACCCCCGCACCGGGCGCGCGGGCTCAGGCAGGGGTGCCGCCGCGTTGAGCTCGGCCCAGTCCGCCGACCCGGTCGGGATGACGCGTGCGATGCCGAAGGCGGTCAGATCCTGTTCTGCCAGAGCGGCCAGACAGGACGGGTCTATCAGCGCCAGACGGGCTTCGCTGACGGACAGCGCATGGGCCAGCGGCTGGCCGCGCAGCACCGGATTGAGACAGACCTCGACGGCGCCCAGCCATCCCAGAGCCAGCCAGGCGGCCACTGCCTCGGGTCCGTTCTGGGCCATCAACAGCACCCGTTCGCCGGGGCCGACACCCAGATCGGCCAGCCCCCGCGCAAGGCGCTGTGCGCCGTCCAGCGCCTGGGCATAGCTCAGCGAGGGTCCATCGAAGAAAGTCAGGAACGTTTCGTCCGGGCGGGTCCGTGCCTGCCGGTACAGGCTGGGCCCAAGGGTGTCGGGCTCGTGGGTCACATCGGCATCTCGCGCGGGAGGGAAGAAGCCGCGCGGTTGGTTCCGCGCGGCCGGTGGCGGCAGCCCCGAACCTCAGGGCTGGCGGAAGGCGCCGTCGCGGACCACGGCCGAGACCATCGCTTCACTGGTCCAGCCCTCGTGGTTATCGGCCGAGTAGCAGGTGAAGCCTTCGCCATAGGATTCGATGTCGCAGGTCCGCTCCAGCGCCTCGCGCAGGGTCGCCGGCGTCACCTCGCCGTCGATCGAGGACAGCGCGGCGGTGAAGGCGTGATAGGCATTCGCCGCCAGGATCTCGCCGAAGCCCTGGGGCGGGGTGCCTGCCTCGTTGAGCAGCGCTGCGAATTCGGCCAGCGCGGGCGTCGGATCGCTCCAATTGGCGATCATCACCAGATTCACGCCATTCCCTGCTTCGCCGGCAGCGTTGATGAAGCTCTGCTGCGCCAGCGCGCCGGCGGCCCAGAGCGGCGCTTCCAGCCCGGTCTCGCGCGCTGCGCGCACAAAGGCCGCCCCCAGCGCCGGGGCCGAGGCCTGAATCAGCACCACATCGGGATCGGCGTTGCGGATCCGGGTGGCCTGTGGGGCGACATCCGTGGCCGTTAGCGGTGCCGAGACCGAGGCGACGATTTCGATCCCGCGTTCTTCGGCTTCATCCGCGAGCCGTTCATGCATCCCGACCCCATAGGCGTCTTCCTGATAGAAGAGCGCGACGCGCTGCACATCTCCCGCCAACGCCCGGTTCAGCAAGGCCTCGCCAATCAGGGAATCGCTGGGCAAAGTGCGGAAGACCCAGGGGAAAAAGGCGTTGTCGGTGGATATGACAGCATCGGTGCCATTGGGTGCCAGCACCGGCACACCGGCCTGTGCGGCGATGGGTGCCGCCGCCAGCGTTCCGCTGCCGATGGTCGAGCCGACGACTGCCAGCACACGCTCTTGCAGCGCCAGTTGCCGCATGCCGCGCACGGCTTCGGTCGGGTTCGTCGCGTCGTCATAGATCACCAGCTCGATGGGGCGGCCGTTGATGCCACCCTGGGCATTGGTGGCGGCGGCCAGCGCCTGGATCGCGTCGCGTTCGGGAACGCCGAAAGGTGCGGCAGGCCCGCTGAGGCTGAGCAGCAGGCCAAGGCGCAAGGGCCCGTCCTGGGCCAGCGCGGGCGCGGCTGCAAGGCTCAAGGCCAATACGGCGCCGGCCCGCCGAAGCAGGGTACCAATCGTCGGTTTCATCTGGGTCTCCTCCCTTGGATGTCGGTGTTACTGGCCCAGCCAGGCGGTGATCTCTGCCCTGTCGGCGTCGAGCGCGGGCGGGCCTTTCCTGAGCGTGGCGGGGGTGTCGGACAGTTTCAGCGGGTTGCCCACGAGGCGCGCCGTCTGGCCGTCGGGCAGAGGCGCCTCGATCAGGAGGCCGCTGGCGGCGATCTGCGGATGGGCCAGCGCTTCGGCCAGGCTTTGCGTCGGCTGGCACAGCAGGTCCTCGGCGGTGACCCGTGCCAGCGCCTCGGCCGTCGGCAGGGCGCGGAACGACGGCGCGAGCAGCGCGTGGATCTCGGTCCGGTGGGCAAGCTGGCCATCGGGTGTGGCGAGGCGCGGCGCCGTGCTGGCATCCGCTACACCCATCGCCTTGCACAAGGATTGCAAGGGGTTGGGACGGAAGAAGCCCAGAACCGTCAGATAGCCGTCCGAGGTTTCAAAGACGAAATTCGGCGCGAGGTCGAACCATTTCGTGGTCACGCCGTGCATCATCGTCGTCGCCGCCTCAAGGCTCTGGATCGCCACCGCCGTGTCCAGCAGGTTCACCGCCACGCGCTGCCCGAGCCCGGTCTTTTCCCGCGCCAGCAGCGCCAGCAAGATCCCCTGCACCAGGGTCTGCCCCGAGGCGTAATCAATCGCCGGAGGGTTCACGAAGCTGGGCAAACCACCCGCAGGCGCGCTTTCCCGGGCCATGCCGGAAAGCGACTGGATAATCAGATCCTGCCCGCCCGCCGTGGCCAGCGGCCCCGTGTCGCCATAGCCCGAGGCCCAGCCATAGATCAGCCGCGGATTGCGCTTGTGCAGCGCCCCGTAGCCGATGCCCAGCCGTTCGGCCACGCCGGGGCGGAAGTTGTGGATCAGCACGTCGGCGCGGTCCAGAAGCGCCTGCAACAGCGCGTTGTCGCTGTCCGATTTCGCATCCAGCGCGATGGAGCGCTTGTTGCGGTTGGCGGCGGCGAAATGGCTGCTCATCATCGCCTTGGCACGCGACGCGGGGTCGGAAAGGCGCAGCACCTCGCCGCTGCCCGCGCGTTCGACCTTGATCACATCGGCGCCGAAATCGCCCAGGATCTGCGCCGCCAGCGGGCCCTGGTAGACCTCGCTCATGTCGATGACGATCAGCCCGTCGAGAATGCCTTTGCTCATGGTCGCCGCCTCACGCCGTCAATAGGTGTTTGGCGGTGATCAGCCGCTGGATTTCGTTGGTGCCCTCGTAGATCTGGGTGATCTTGGCATCGCGCATCATCCGCTCGACCGGGTAATCGCGCAGATAGCCGTATCCGCCATGCAATTGCACCGCATCCACCGCCACCGACATCGCCGCATCCGAACAGGCCGCCTTGGCCATCGAGGCGAGGTGTCGCGCGCCGGCATCGCCCCGCAGCGCGAATTCGACCGCGCGGTAAAGGAGAGCGCGCGCCGATTCCACCCGGATCGCCATGTCGCCGATCCGCTCCTGAATGAGCTGATAGCGCGCCAGCGCCTGCCCCTGCGATTTGCGTTGCTTCACATAGGCCACCGCCTGATCGAGCGCACCCTGCGCCACGCCCAGGGCCTGCCCGGCGATTACCGGCCGCGATTGCGTCAGCGAGCGGCCCATCCGCGACAGGCCCCCCTTGCGGTCCCCGACCAGCCGGCCCAGCGGAATGCGGCAATTGTCGAAGATCACATCGGCGGTGGGCGAGCCGCGCAGGCCCATCTTGTCCTCGGGCGCGCCGAAACTGATGCCGGGATCGTCGGCGTGGACCATGAAGATCGCGTAATCTTCATCCAGCCGCGCCACGACCAGATACCAATGCGCCCAGCCGGCGTTGGTGATGAAGCGCTTGGTGCCGTTCAGCACCCAATGAGCGCCGTCTTCGACCGCTCGGGTGGTCATGGCGGCCATGTCGCTGCCGCCCTGCGGTTCGGTGATGCACCAGGCGGTGCGCTGGCGGCCCGAGGCGCAATCCGGGATCAC
Organism: Pararhodobacter sp.; assembly: GCF_034676075.1. Lineage (GTDB taxonomy): Bacteria > Pseudomonadota > Alphaproteobacteria > Rhodobacterales > Rhodobacteraceae > Pararhodobacter. Next base: position 8,254 of record NZ_JAUCCQ010000093.1, read on the forward strand.
CTCACGCTTCAGGGCCTCGGACCCGTGGTTCACCAGCGGGTGCAGCGTGCCCCAGGCCATGCTCATCGTCAGCCCCGAGACCGAGCAGACGCGCGCCATTTCCTCGACCGCGATGACCTGCGCCATGAGATCGGCACCGCTGCCGCCGTATTCCTCGGGCAGGCCGAGGCCCACCAGATCGTTCTCGACGAAGATCGCGAATTGCGCGTCCGGGGGTCCGCCGTTCTTGTCGAGCGCGGCGGCCAGCGGTTCGATCTTGTCGCGGGCGATGCGGCGCACCGTCTCGCGGAAGGCCTCGTAGGTGTCCCAGCTTTGGGTCATGTCGTTCATCCTTGCCTCCTCTGCATGTCGGGGTGCGGCTTTGGGCGGCGCGGTGGCCATTCCAGGCTGCGGGTCTTTGCGGCGGCGTTCGTGCGCAGCACAGTGGCGATCGTGTCGGGGCCGAGACCGGCGGCGGTCAGCACCGCCTCGGTCCGGTCGGCCATGTCGGCCTGCGGGAAGGGCTGGTCGTCGTCCGCGAACCGGGGCGCGAGCGGCACAGTCCCTGCGGTCGTCGCAAGGCGTTGCGCGATCTGCGGATCCTGCCGCACCTCGCCGGGGCTGAGGACCGGGCTCACGCAGGCCTCGGCACCTTCGAACAGCGCGGTCCACTCGGCGCGGCTGCGAGTGGCGAAGGCCTCGGTAAAGCGCGCTTCCAACTCGGGCCAGAGGTCGGGATCCATGTAAGCGGGGGCAGGGTCGGCAAACCCCAGCGTCTTCCAAAGGTTGGCGAAGAAATGCGGCTCCAGCGCGCCCGCCGCCATGAACCCGCCATCCGAACAGGCATAGCAGCGGTAGAAGGGCGCGCCGCCATCCAAGAGGCCCCGGCCGCGCGATGGCATGAAATCGGTCCCCCACATCTCGCTGTGCATGCCCATCATCGACAGGCAGCCGTCGACCATGGCGGCGTCGACCCGGCGGCCACGGCCGGTGCGCGTGCGTTCTTGCAGGGCGGCAAGGATGCCGATTACCGCGAACAGACTGCCACCGCCGAAATCGGCGATCAGGTTCAGCGGCACCGCGGGCGGCGCATCGGCCGGCCCCATCGCCCCCAGCACACCCGCAGCCGCCAGATAGTTGATGTCGTGCCCGGCCTCCTGCGCGCGCGGCCCCTCCTGCCCGTAACCGGTCAGCGAGCAATAGACGAGGCGCGGGTTCAGCGCCGTCATCGCCTCGGGTCCCGCACCGATGCGCGCCGCGACACCGGGGCGAAAACCTTCGACCAGCACATCGGCGGTTTCCACCAGCCGGTGCAGGGCCGCCTGCCCCTCGGGCGATTTCAGGTCGAGCCGGATCAGGGTCTTGCCGCGCGCCAGCACCGGCGCAACCCCGGCGTCGGAACCGGCGCCGACGGTGATAACCTCGGCGCCCATATCGGCGAGAAGCATTGTCGCATAGGGGCCGGGGGCGAGGCGCGACAGGTCGATCACGCGCAGTCCGGCAAGGGGACGGGGATTGTCCATCACGCGGCCTCCTCGGTATCGGCGCCGGTATAGGCGCGCATCAGACGCTCGCGGTCGGCCAGCAGGCCGGGGTCCGCGCGCAGGCTCACATGCCCCTCGGCCAGCACCACGACATGATCGGCGAGGCGGGCGGCAAAGGCGGCGTTCTGTTCGGCCAGCAGCACGCCGATGCCCTGCCCGGCGATGCGGGCGATGACGTGTTCAAGCGTGTCGTAAACCGCCGGGGCCAGACCCTGCGTCGGTTCGTCCAGCAGCAGGACGCGCGGCTTCTGTGCCAGCGCCATGGCCAGCGCCAGCATCTGCTGCTCGCCGCCGCTGAGCATCCGCGCCTCGCTGTCGAGACGCTCGTGCAGGCGCGGGAACAGTTCCTCCAGCTCGGTCTTCAGCGTGCCCAGATCGTCGCCCGAAAGCCGGCGCTGCGAGATTTCCAGATTCTCATCGACCCTGAGCGTCGGGAAGATGTTGCCGCGGATCTCGGGCACGAAGCAGATACCCTTTTCCACCCGCCGATGGGCGGGCAGCCCGTGCACTTCCTGACCGTCCAGCAGGATCGAGCCGCCCGATTTCACCAGCCCGGCAATCGCCCCCATCAGGCTGCTCTTGCCCGCGCCATTGGCCCCCAGCAGGGCGACGACGCCATGTTTCGGTACCTCCAGATCGACGTCGAAACAGACCTTGATCCGGCCATGGCTGGCGGTCAGCCCGCGGCAGGTCATCAGGGGCGCGCCCGCCGCCCGGGTGGGTTTCGGCGCGGCGGCGGGCCGGTCGGTGCCGGTCGAACCCAGATAGAGGCGAATGAAGTCAGGGCGCTGCGCAACCTCGGCCGGGCGACCCTGATCCAGCACCTTGCCGTTCTGCAAGACCGTCATCGTATCGGCCAGATCGGTGACAAAGCGGAAATTATGCTCGACCAGCAGTACGCCGACCCCCTGTTCCGCCAGATGCCGGATCTTGGCTTTCAGCACCTCCTGCTCGGCATGCGACAGGCCGGCGGCAGGCTCGTCCAGCAGCAGGAACGCGGGCTTTCCCATGATCGCGCGGCCCACGTCGATCAGCCGGACGGTGCCCATCGGCATCTCGCCCATCGGCTGATGCGCCAGCTCCGCCAGACCCAGATCGTGCAGCACCTGCCAGGCATGGGCCTCGATGTCGCGCGCATCGCGCAAGCCCCGCGGCGTGGCAAGGCAGGCATCCCACAGGCGCGAGCGGCTGGCGCCCGCCCCTCCGGCCATCACCGCCTCCAGAACGCTCTGCTCGGGGTCGATGCGGGGGGTCTGGAAGGTGCGGCTCAGGCCCCGGTGCACCCGGCGATGCGCCGACAGGCGGTTCAGCGACTGGCCGCCCAGCCGGATCTCGCCCTTTTCCAGCGTGACGAAACCGGTGATGGCGTTGAACAGGGTCGATTTGCCGGACCCGTTGGCGCCGACCACTGCCGTGATCTCGCCCGGCCCCACGGCAACCGAGACGTCGGACAAAGCCTGAATGCCGCCGAAACGGACTGAGGCGTCGATGGCTTCGAGTCTCATTTCGCACTCCTGCCTTTGTGGGTGGCGGTCAGGGGATGCCAGTCGCGCAGGCTCATCAGGCCCTTGGGCGCGATCAGCAGCACCAGCAGCAGCGCGCCGCCATAGAACATTCCGGCGCTTTCGGCCCCCGGCAGCAGCGTTGACAGCAGCGTCAGAACGACCGCGCCCAGCACCGGGCCGAAGATCGTTGCCACACCGCCGACCATGGCCATCAACAGGACCGAAATGGAGATGCTGGCCCCCAGAGATTCCGGCGCGAGATACGAGATGTAATGCGCATAGAGCCAGCCACCGAGACCGGCGATCGCGGCCGAGAGGCTCAGCGCGACCGACCGGGCATGTGCGACGTCGATCCCGTCGGCTTCGGCCCGCAGCGCGTCGGTCCGCACCGATTTCAGCGCCGCGCCATAGGGCGAGGCCTGCAACAGCGACAGCGACAGCACCACCAGCGCGACGATCCCCCAGACCAGCGCATGATGCCAGACAGGCGAATAGGGCACCGGCAGCGGTGGCAGGCCCGAGATGCCGATATAGCCACCGGTAAAGGACCCGCCCTCGCGTACGGCGATGTCGAACATGTGGCCAAAGAGCATGGTCGCCATGGCCAGCCCCAGATGGGACATGTTGGTGACCAGCCGCGCAAAGGGATAGGCGAAGGCCGCTGGCAGGATCATCGCCGCCGCCAGCCCCAGCCAGGGCGAGGCGCCGAACCGCGTGGTCAGGATCGCCGTTGCATAGGCACCCAGCGCGGCAAAGGCGGCCTGCGCGACCGACAGGATCCCGCATTGGCCGAAGGACACGCCCACCGACAGCGCCAGCAGCGCATAGATCGCCATCAGGATCGAGGTATCGACCCAGAACAGGTTGCCGGTGACGACCAGCCCGGCGATCAGGGCCAGCCCCAGAATGCTCAGCGCCGGGGCAAAGGTGGAGTACCGCGTCATGCCCGGCCCCCCGCCAGATCCGACCCGCGCAGCGAGCGGATCGCCAGGACCGAGAAGATGAACAGCAGGGGCAGCAGCGTCGCCCAGCCGGGCGGCGCGAATCCGGCGCTCAGCGATTCCGCCACGCCAAAGATCAGCCCGCCGACAAAGCCCATCAGCGGCCGGCTGAAGCCGAAGATGATCGCCGCGCCGAGGCCGGTGATGGTCAGCGGGATGGCCGACGAGAACATGACCCCCGGCCCGTTCAGCAGCAACAGCCCGGCGATCCCTGCCAGCGCGCCCGTGAGCATGAAGGTGAAAAGCTGCACCCGGCCAACCGCGATCCCGGCGATGGCCGCGCCCCGCGCATTGTCGGCACCGGCGCGCATCAGCCGTCCCAGGGCGCTGCGATAGAGCAGCAGATAGACCCCGCCCGCCAGCACCAGTCCGATCCCGGCCGCCAGCAGGGATTGTTTGGACAGCAGGATCCCGGCGAGCCGCAGCGTCCCGGCGCCGCTGCTCTGCACGAAGGGATTGTTGCCGAAGACGGTCAGCACCAGGCTTTCCAGCATGATGGCAAAGCCGAAACTGGCCAGGATGACGATCATCTTCTCGCCCGCATAGCGCCGCATCAGCAGCGCCGACAGCACGCCCACCACCGCGGCCGCGGCAATCGCCGCCAGCACCGCCGCCGCCATGCCCAGCGGGCCGGCCAGCGTGAAACTGATTGCCGCCGCCAGCACGACATAGGCGCCCATCGCCATGTCCACGGTCCCGGTCGAGACGAAGACCAGACAGATCGGAATGGCGATCACGCCATAGGTCACGCCCAGCAAGAGGCCGCGCAGCACGAATTCCAGGATCTCCATGGCGCTCATTCCCCCCCGGCCAGACCGAGCAGTTCGTGCGCCGCCAGCAGGAAGAACCCCTGTCCGAAGGGTGCCCAGGCGAAGGGCACGCCGGGTCCGCCCGGCGGCACGGCCACGCCCGGCACCATGCCATCGGGCCGCACCGAGCCCGCGACGACGCGGAAGGCACGCCAGGCGCTGTCCAGCCAGCCCTCGTCCAGAAGGCCCAGCCGCACGGCCTTGGCCACCGCATAGGCGTAGATCAGCGTGGCCGAGGCCTCTTTCTTGCTGCCCGGCCCGTCCAGGATGTGCCGGAAGAAACCCGACCGATCCTGATATTCCGCCATCTTGCGGATCGTGCGCAGCCCGGTCCCGGCGATGAAATCGCGCGCCGGATGCTCGCCCATCGTATCAAGCAGATCGACGGTGACGGCGATCAGCCAGCCGTTGCCGCGCGCCCAGAAGGTCGATTGCGGGTAGTGGTTCGGCACCTCGCACCAGGCGTGACGGGTCAGGCCGGTAAAGGGATCGACCAGCCGCTCGACGGCAGCACGGTGTTGCAGCACGGCCTCGTCCAGATAGCGCGGGTCGTCCTTGATCTGGCCATAGAGCACCAGGAAGGGCGCCATCAGATAGACCATGTCGATCCACAGTTCCGGCCCCTCGCCCCGCGACCAGAACCCCCCGTTCGAGGTGCGTTTGGTCGCCATCAGGGCCTGCATCTGTAGTTCGGCGGCCTCCAAATACGCGGAATTGCCGGTGCGCTGGTAATAGCGCAGCAGCGGATGGGCCAGGCTGGAGGTCAGCGGCGCCGTCGGGGTGAAGGTCTTGATATGCCCCGGCAAACCGTCCGCCGCATCGGCATAGTTCAGATTGCCGTCGCTGTTCTGCGTGGCCACGGCCCGGTCGATCCAACGCCCGGCCGCATCGACCGCCGCAGGATCGTTCCAGGCCAGAATGCCGGTCAGGGCCACGGATTTCTCCCAGAAATCCCGTTCCTCGGCATTGCGCAGCATGAAGCCCGTGACGAGCCCGACCAGTTCCCTGATCTCGGCGTGATCCATGATGTCCTCCCCTCGGCAGCAATCGGCGTTATCGCCATTTACATACCTTCACGTAGGTATGTAAATTTGTCGAAGCGAGTCTGTCAACCCTCCGCAAGCTGCTACTGGGCGAGGGGCTCACAACGAAGGTGGAACATGCTAGGGCAAAGACTGCACCCGGCGTCCCCGGACCTGGAGAGAGAGCCGATGACCCAGAAGCGAACTCGCAAGACCAAGCACGAGCTGTCGCGCGAGACGACGGTGGCGCTGATCAAACAGGCGACAACCGACCTTTTCGTCGAGCGGGGCTATCAAAACTGCACCATCGAAGCGATCGCCCGGCAGCTCGGCATGACAAAGGGCGCAGTGTATCACTACTACGCATCGAAGGACGAAATCATTGCCTCCATTCTCGACGAGATCGAGGCAAGCATCTTCGCATCAATCGAAAAGGCGGGCAGCCTGGATGGCGCCAGCGCCGAGCGGCGGCTGGTTGTTTTCCTGAACGCCCAGGCCAGTTATGCGATGCATAATCCCAAAGCGTTTTGTCTGCTTGTGCTGTGCCTGGTCAGTTTTGCCGGGACCGAGCTGGTGGTGGACAAGGTCCGCGACATTTTCGACCGGCTGGAAACCATCATCCGCGAGATCGTGGCCGAAGGCGCTGCCGCTGCCGAGTTTTCGGCCGGGATTGACCCGGTTTCGCTCGCGCGGAGCATCGTCGGCGCCTATGCGGGCAACGTCATCGCTTGGCAGCGTGCGGGTTTTGCACCCGAAATCGGCCGGGCGCTGGTCACCGAATTGCGCCAGATGATCCTGGCGCGTATCAGGTCCTAGGTGTTTGATCCCACGGATTGATGCTGCGATCCATTCCGCATTGTTGCAGACGTCCGAGCCTGACCGTGGGGGCCTCTTTCCCCACGGCCGTCAATCGGCGGGTTTGATCTCGGCCTGGTCGAGGGCGTTGAAGCGGTCGATGAGTGCGCCGCGGATACCCACATCATCATTCAGGTTCTCGCGTTTTCGAAGGCGGTCCAGGCTTTCTCGAAGGCGGCAAAGTCGAAACCTGCTG
>NZ_JAUCCQ010000094.1:0-15153 GCF_034676075.1 Pararhodobacter sp.
ACGTCGTATTGCGCGACCACGGCGCCGGTCTGGTTGGTGACGCAGCAATCCCAGCGGACCTCGCCATGGTCGGCGTTTTCGCGGGGGTTGATCTCCTTACAGGTCAGCGCCACGCCCAGCACGTCGCCCGGGTTCACCGGGGTCAGGAAGCGCAGGTTGTCGACGCCGTAATTGGCCAGGACCGGGCCCGGGTCGGGCTGTACGAAGAGACCCGCGGCGAAGCTGACGATCAGGTAGCCATGCGCCACGCGGCCGTCGAAGAACGGGTTCGCTTTGGCCGCTTCCTCGTCCATATGGGCATAGAAGGTGTCGCCGGTGAACCGGGCGAAATGCTCGATATCGGCCAGCGTCACTTCGCGCGTGGCGGTGACGATCCGGTCGCCGACCTTAAGCTCCGCCAACGATTTGCGGAACGGATGGATGTCCTCGCGGGTGGGCGCGCCCGGGATCCAGCGGCCGGTCACCGCGCTCAGGAGTTTCGGCGCCCCCTGCACCGCGGTGCGCTGCATGAAGTGCTTCACGCCACGGATGCCGCCCATTTCTTCTCCGCCACCAGCGCGGCCGGGGCCACCGTGGACGAGGTTGGGCAGCGGCGCGCCATGGCCGGTGGAGGTCTTGGCCGAGGCGCGATTGCCCAGCAGGATGCGGCCGTGGAACGGCGCCATGCCCAGAACGGCCTGTTCAGCGACCTCGGGCGAGTCGGTGAAGACGGACGCGGCAAGCGAGCCCTTGCCGCGCTGGGTCAGCGCCACGGCTTCCTCCAGATCGTCATAGGGCATGAGGGTGGAGACGGGGCCGAAAGCCTCGACATCGTGCACGGCGCGGGCATCGCCCGGCCGGTCGCAGTAGAGCACAACGGGGTTGAGGAAGGCGCCCGCGTCGGGATCACCCGAGACCAGCGTCACCGCATCGGGGTTGCCCACCACGATCTCGGCATCGCCCTGCAGGTCGCGGATCCGGGCCCGCACCTCGTCGCGCTGCGCCATCGAGGCGAGCGCGCCCATCCGCGTGGCCTCGTCCCCCGGCAGGCCGACGCCCATCTTGGCCAGGGCCAGCGACAGTGCCTCGGTCACGGCCTGAACCTGCGCGCGGGGCACCAGCACGCGGCGGATGGCGGTGCATTTCTGCCCGGCCTTCACCGTCATCTCGCGCACCACTTCCTTGACGAAGAGGTCGAATTCCGGCGTGCCGGGCCCGGCATCGGGGCCCAGAACCGCGGCGTTGAGGCTGTCCGCTTCCATGGTGAAGCGCACCGAATTCTCGACGATGGCCTTCGAGGTGCGCAGCATCCGCCCGGTATTGGCCGAGCCGGTGAAAGTCACCACATCCTGCGCCGTCACATGGTCCAGAAGGTCGCCAGTCGAGCCGCAGATCAGCTGCAGCGCGCCCTCGGGCAGGATGCCCGACTCGATGATCCGGCGCACCACCAGCTCGGTCAGATAGGCGGTCTGCGAGGCCGGCTTGATGATCGCCGGCATCCCGGCCAGCAGGGTCGGCGCCAGCTTCTCCAGCATCCCCCAGACCGGGAAGTTGAAGGCGTTGATATGCACGGCAACGCCCTGCAGCGGCGTCAGGATATGCTGGGCGCTGAAGCTGCCGTCCTTGGACAGGCCTTCGACATTGCCCTCGGTCAGGACGCGGGTGTTCGGCAATTCGCGCCGCCCCTGCCCGGAATAGGAAAACAGCGTGTGAAACCCGCCCTCGATATCCACCATCCCGTCGCGCGGGGTGGCGCCGGTGGCGAGGGACAGCGCGTGGAACTCGGCCTTCTGCTCGGTCAGCGCCTTGCCCAGCGCCTTCAGCATCTCGGCCCGCTGGTGGAAGGTCATCGCGCGCAAGGCCTTGCCGGATTTGCGCCCGTAATCCAGCGCCCCTTCCATATCGATACCCGAGGCGTCGATCACCGCCACCGGCGCCCCGGTGCCCGCGTCCTTCAACAGCTGGCCGTCCCGCGATCCGGCTTTCCATTCACCGCAGATGTAGCTTTTCAGCCGGAGGGGGGTCTGATCCGTCATGACGGGTCCTTTCAGAGCGTAAGGTCGGCGCGGAGGGCGGCGATCTCGGCCTCCCATTCCGCCAGCATCGCGGCATTGGTCCGGTGCCTCAGGCCCAGACGGCTGAGCCGCTCGAAGCGCGCGGAATTGGCCGCGCCGAACCCCGCCGCCACGCGGGGCAGCCAATAGGCCAGCGAGGCCTCGGCCGCCGCGCGCCCGCCCTCGGTCCGGGCGATCTGCGCCAGCCCCTCGATGCCGAGCTCGGCGTGGCGGGCCTCGACGGGCGCGATGGCGCGGAAGACTTCGGCCAGCGGCTGGTAGCTGACCTGCGACAGTTCCGCCAACTGCACCTTGGCCGCCAGCCCCTGCACCACGTTCATCACCACCGCGTCGATCCAGCCCTGCAGCGGGTAGTGGAAGACCGACAGCCGCATGTCGCCGTCCCGCCGGGTCGCGCCGATATCGGCGTCGCGGGGTAGCCGGTCGGCCCAGGGATGCACGCCCTCATACCGCTCGGTATCGACCCCGAATTCGGCCATCAACCGCAGCACGCGCTCGGCATGGTCGGCCTTTTCCAGGGTGATCTTGGCCGCGGCGATGCGGCTCTTGATCCCCGGCGCGTCGTTGATGGAATCGGCGAACCCGGCCGAGGCCGCCAGTTCGCTGTCCACGAAGGACGCCATCAGCCGCAAGAGTTCCCCCCGGTAGCGGGCAGGCACGTTCCCCGGCGAGGTCAGCTTGCCGCCATGGGCCAGATAGTCCTCGATGCTCATATCGGTCATGGCGTCCTCACTGATCGTAGCTGACGACCACGCGGTCGCTCAGCGGATAGCATTGGCAGGTCAGCACATAGCCTTGGTTGACCTCGTAATCTTCCAGCGCGTGGTTGGTCATCATCTCGACCTCGCCCTCCAGCACCTTGGCGCGGCAGGTCGAACAGACCCCGGCCTTGCAGGCATAGGGCGCGTCCAGATTGGCCCCCAGCGCCGCATCGAGCAGGCTTTCCCCCGATTTCGGCATGCGGAAGGTGCGGGTCGCACCGTCCAGCGTCACCGTCGCCTCGCAGGCCTCGCCGCTGTCGGCGACGGTGCTGGCGGCCTTCTTCTTGGCACGGCCCGGCTGGCCACTGGCGAACAGCTCGAACTTGATCTGAGCGTCCGTCAGCCCGTGTTCCTTCAGGCTGGCGGCGATGGTCAGCATCATCGGCTCCGGCCCACAGATGAAGGCGGTGTCCACGCTTGCCGCATCCACCCAATGGGTGAAAAGGGCAGACATTTTCTCGGCATCGACCCGGCCTGTGAACAGGTCGATTTCCTGACCTTCCGCCTCCAGGACATGCACCACCGACAGCCGCCCGAGGTAGGAATTCTTCAAGTCCTCCAGATCCTCGCGGAACATGATCGAGTTGATCTGCCGGTTGGCATAGACCAGCGTGAAGCGCGATTTCGGCTCGCGGGCCAGCACCGTCTTCAGGATCGACAGCACCGGGGTGATCCCTGACCCGCCGGCGAAGCCGAGGTAGTGCTTGCCTGCCCCGGCATCCAGCACCGTGTGGAAATTGCCCATCGGCGGCATCGCTTCCAGCACCGCGCCGGGCGCCAGATTCTCGTTTGCCCAGGTGCTGAACGCCCCGCCATCGACGCGCTTGATGCCGACCTTGAGCAGACCCTCATCCAGCCCCGCGCAGATCGAATAGGACCGGCGCAGCTCCTCGCCGTCGAACTCGCGGCGGAAGGTCAGGTACTGGCCTTGGATGAACGCGAAGCGCTCGGCATCCTCGGGGCGCGGGCGGAGCGTGACGACGACTGCGTCACGGGTGTCTTTCTTCACCTCGACCACGTCGAGGGGCAGGAAACGGGCCATGGCCTTACCTCAGATACACTTGAAATAGTCGAAGGGTTCCAGGCAGTCGCGGCATCGGTACGCCGCCTTGCAGGGGGTCGAGCCGAAGCGGCTGACCATCTCGGTCTGGGTCGATCCGCAGCGCGGGCATTCCACCGCGGTATTGGCGCCCGTGAGCCGCGCAATGCGCCCGGCCAGCACGCCATCGGCGGCGGTGCCGTCGATCGGCGGCGCAATGCCGTAGGCTTTCAGGGCGTTGCGGGCGGCGGGGGCAATCCAGTCGGTGGTCCAGGGCGGCGAGAGCTGGCGCTTGAGGCGCAGGTCGGTGACCCCCTCCTCGGCCAGCCGCTTCTCGATCTCCAGGTTGATGACGCTGGTCGCGGGGCAGCCCGAATAGGTCGGCGTCACCGTCACCACCAGCGTTTCGCCCTCGTAAGCGACGTCGCGGATGATCCCGAGGTCGGTCAGGCTGATGACCGGGATCTCGGGGTCCGGGACCTCGCCCAGCCAGGACCACACCTGTTCGACCGCGGGTCTCACCACTTGGCGTCCGGATAGGCGCGCTGCAGCCACTGCATGGTGGTCAAGAGGTGCCCCATGTGTTCCGAATGCCGCCCCTGCTTGCCGCCCTTGTGCGCGAAACTCGAAGCCGGGCGCGAGAGCGTCGCCTCGGCCAGAACCGCGTCAACCGTCTGGTTCCAGACCGCCCGCAGGCTCTCCGACGCGGGCATCACCCCCGCCTCGGCCAGCCGCTGATCGACCGCATCGCCCAGGAACATCTCGCCGGTATACCCCCAGAGCGCGTCCAGCGCGCCCTGCATCCGGCGGTGGCTTTCCTCGGTCCCGTCGCCCAGCCGGATCACCAGATCGGCCGAACGCTCCAGGTGATAGGCCACTTCCTTGCCGGCCTTGCGGGCGATGGCGGCGATCCGCGCGTCCGAAGACTCCTCCAACGCCTTCAGCATCGGCAGGTGCCAGGCGTCGAACAGGAATTGCCGCATCAGGGTCAGGCCGAAATCGCCGTTCGGGCGCTCGACCAGCAGAAGGTTGTGAAAGTCCCAGGCGTCGCGGCGGAAGGCCAGGGCGTCGGCATCGCGGCCGCGCCCTTCGACCTCGCCCGCCAGCCCCAGCCAGAGCTGGGTCTGACCGATCAGGTCCAGCGCCATATTGGCCAGCGCGATATCCTCTTCCAGGATCGGCGCGTGCCCGCACCATTCGGAGACGCGATGCCCCAGAATCAAGGTGGTATCGCCCAGTCTTGTCAGCCCGGTGAACAGGTCATGCTCGGCCGAGCCCGCCGCCGGCGGCGCGCGCCCTTCGCCCTTCGACGCCGCGGCCAAGGCCGCCGCATCCGGGGTCATCACATCCGACAGCGACGGCATCACATATGCCCCACTTCATCGGGAATGTCGTAAAAGGTCGGGTGGCGATAGACCTTGTCATTGGCCGGCTCGAACAGCGGCCCCTTCTCGGACGGACTCGAGGCGGTGATCTGCGCCGAGGGCACCACCCAGATGCTGACCCCCTCGTTGCGCCGCGTGTAGACATCGCGCGCGTGGCGGATCGCCAGCTCGGCATCCGGCGCGTGCAGGCTGCCGACGTGACGGTGGTTGAGGCCGTGCTGACCCCGGATGAAAACTTCCCAAAGCGGCCATTCGCTGGACATGGCTAAAGACCTTTCATTCTGCCGAAAATACGCTGCGGGGGGTGCGGGGGGTGCAAAACCCCCCGCTTACTCCGCCGCCACCCGCCGCGCGGCCGATTTGCGCGCATGCGCCATCAGCCCCTCGCGGAACCATTCGCCATCCCGCCAGGCCTTCTGCCGCGCTTCCATCCGGTCTGTGTTGCAGGGGCCGTTGCCCTTCAGCACCTCGTAGAACTCGGTCCAGTCGGGCTCGGAGAAATCCCAGCCCTGCTTTTCCTCGTTCCACGTCAGGTTCTCGTCGGGGATCGTCAGCCCGAGGTACTGCGCCTGCGGCACCGTCTGGTCGACGAATTTCTGGCGCAGCTCGTCATTGGTGTTGATCTTGATCCGCCAGGCCATCGACTGCGTCGAATGGATCGAATCCTTGTCGGAGGGCCCGAACATCATCAGCGCCGGATACCAGAAGCGGTTGAGCGCATCCTGGGCCATCGCCTTCTGCTCGGCGGTGCCGGTGGCCATCGCCCGCATCAGGTCATAGCCCTGCCGCTGGTGAAAGCTCTCTTCCTTGCAGATGCGGATCATGGCGCGGGAATAGGGCCCGAACGACGTGCGTTGCAGCGGCACCTGGTTCATGATCGCCGCGCCATCGACCAGCCAGCCGACCGCACCGATATCGGCCCAGGTCAGCGTCGGATAGTTGAAGATGGACGAATATTTCATCCGGCCATTGAGCAGCTGCTCGGTCAGGTCGTCGCGCGAGACGCCCAGCGTCTCGGCCGCGCAATAGAGATAGAGGCCATGCCCCGCCTCATCCTGCACCTTGGCCAGCAGGATCGCCTTGCGCTCCAGCGTGGGGGCGCGGGTGATCCAGTTGCCCTCGGGCAGCTGGCCGACGATCTCGGAATGCGCGTGCTGGCCGATCTGGCGGATCAGCGTCTTGCGATAGGCCTCGGGCATCCATTCCTTGGGCTCGATCTTCTCGCCCGCGTCGATCCGGGCCTGGAAGGCGGCCAGCAGTTCCGGGTCGTCGGTGCTCGCCTCGGATTTCACCATCTGCGCATACATGACAGCCTCCTGGGTTCAGGTTTTACGGACGTTCAGAGCTGAGTGAGGATCACGGGGGCGCCCGGCGCGAGGGCCGCACTGCCCGACGGGCGTGCGCACTGCGTCGCAGATGAAGGCCTCGGACATCAGCTCCCCCAATTCGCCGACCGTTCGGTCACTGTATAAGCCCTGACGTGTCACAAATCAACGAATTTATGGCTCTGGTTTGTGACAGATCAGGCCGTTTGCCGCAGCCCTCCGCCAATCCCTTGCCCCGCCTCGGAAATCCCCGCCGGTGTCTCGGCAGGCAGAAGCCCCTGCGCCCCCTCGAACCGCGCGCCGATATGCGAATCGGCCGCGGGTGACAGCGCCCGATAGAGCCGGTGGAACAGCGCCCGCGCCGCCTGACCGGGCCAGTCGGCGGGCAGCGCCGCCAGCGGCAAGCGGGGATCGCGCAGCAGCGCCTGCCGCCAGGAATGGACCAAGAGCAGCCGTGCCGCCAGCGCCTCGGCCCCCGTGGCGGGCGCTGCGCCGTCCAGCGCGCCGAAGCGCTCGACAAAGGCGCGGTAGGCCGCGGCATGGGGCGCAAGATCCCAGGATTGCGCCGCGAACTCGGCCAGCAGCGGGCCTTCGGGTTCGGCCTCGAACGACAGGCACCCTTTCGGCACCGGCCCCCGCGCCGGACCGACCGCCAGCAGCGGCTTGAGCCGCGCATAGCCTCGCCGCTCCAGCCCGGCCATCAGCGCCTCGCCCCCCGCCTCGGGCAGATGGACGAAGCGCCAGCGGCCCGGGCCTTCCTCGGCCGGGCCATAGATGATGCGCGCCGCGGCCTCGTATTCGGCCAGCGCCGCCTCAGACAGGCGGTAGAAACTGCGCCGCCCGCGCCGCCAGCCCTCCAGCTGCCCGGCCGCGACCAGCCGCGAGACGGCGGTGCGCACCAGCGTCTCGGAGATGCCGACCGTGGCGCAGGTCTCGATGATCGTGCCGATCCAGACCTCGCCACCCCGGGGCACCACCGCATCACCGTAAAGCGTGACGATGAAGGCGGCGGCGCGCAGCGGCAGCGCCTCGGCGATCTGGGTCAGTCGGGGGGCGAAACGGGGATCCGGCATTCCCCCATCCTGCCACGCGCCGCTGCCCGTGGCGAGAGGGACAGAGCCTTGCACAAGTTCACCATCCATGCGACGCCTCGGAACCCTACCGCGCGAGGCCCCGATGACCGAGCCCCAGACCCCCTACCGCCCCGGCCTGACAAGCTGGGCCGAAGTCGTCGCGCTCGGCGTGATCTGGGGGGCGGGTTTCCTGGCCGTCCGCATCGCGCTGGAGGGGATCGCGCCCGCCTGGGTGGCGACCGGCCGGGTGACGGTGGCGGCGCTGACGCTGGCGCTGCTGCTGGCGGTGCTCAGGATCCCGCTGCCGCCCCTGTCCGAACGGCGGATCTGGGCGCATGTCGCGGGCTTTGCCTTCTTCTCGAACGCGCTGCCCTTCATGCTGATGGCCTGGGCCCAGCAGCATGTGCAATCCAGCTTCGTCGGCGTGAGCATGGCGCTGGTGCCGCTCTTCACGCTGGTCCTGGCGCATGTCTTCCTGCCGGATGAGAAGCTGACCCTGCCCCGCATCGCCGGTTTCGCGCTGGGGCTGGTCGGCGTCGTCATGCTGATCGGGACCGAGGGCGTGTCGCTCGGCGAGGGCGCGCCGCAGGTGCTGCCGCGGCTCGCCTGCGTGGCGGTGACGCTGTGCTACGCCATGGGCTCGATCATCGCCCGGCGCAGCCCGCGGGTCGATCCCATCGCCTATACCGCGGGGTCGGTGATCATGGCCTGCGCGGCGATGCTGCCGCTGACCCTGGTGCTGGAGGGGCTGCCCGACTGGCCCGGCCTGCGGCCGGTGCTGGCGCTCGGCTATGTCGGGCTGCTGCCGACCGCGCTGGCCTCGCTCCTGATGGTGCATGTGATCCGCACGGCCGGGCCCACATTCCTCACGCAGACCAATTATCAGGTGCCGGTCTGGTCGGTGATCTTCGGCATGCTGATCCTGGCCGAACCGCTGCCGCCGCAATTCCTGCTGGCGCTGGGGCTGATCCTGGGCGGTCTGGCCGTCAGCCGCCTGGCCCTGCGGCGCTAGAACGCGAAACGCCCGCCGTGAGGGGCGGGCGCAGGCGAGCGGGGTGGGTGGGCGGGAGCGAGCCTGCGCCCGCTCCCCCTTTGCTCAGTTCCAGCAGGAGACGAGGACCGTCAGGTCACCCGACATCCGCGTCAGCATCTCGGCCGAAACGGGCGAGGTGCCGCGGCTCACGCTCGGCCGGGTCCCGGCGCCGGTCAGCACCGACTGGATCGCCTCGCTGCTGACGGCGAAGTTCACGTCGTCGGGCAGGATGCGGCCGGGGGTCTCGGGGCGGGGCAGCAGCATGCCCATGACGGCGCCGTTCGGGTCGAAGACCGGGCCGCCGGTATCGCCCGGCTCGGCCGCCAGCGTCAGGCGGCGCAGCTCGGCCTCGCCGTTCAGGCCGGTCATCTCGCTCAGGCTGCCGAAGCTGACGATCGGCCGGGTCAGCGTGTCCTGATAGCTGAAGCCCGAAACGCGGATCTCGCTGCCCGGCGCGGGCGAGGCGGCGGCGAATTGCGCGAAGGCCAGGGGCACCAGCGGATCCTCGGGCGTCAGCACCGCGACGCCCAGCGCCTCGTCCACGGCGGCGACGCGGGCGCGATACGCCTCGTCGATGGTCACGCGGTCGCACATCGCCACGGCCTCGGCGGTGGTCACGACGGTGCCGGTCGAATCCACGAAGAAGCCCGAGCGCGAGCGCTCAGGGCGGCGCACTTCCAGCCCCGAGACCAGATCGCGGCGGGCGACGGTCGAGGCGGTGGCCCCGGCGCTCGACGGCAGGACGCCGGCGATCGGACGGAAGCTGTCGCGCATCGTCGCCATGATCACCTCGGCATCGGCATCGGCCGAGGGACCCCAGAGCAGGATCCAGCCCTTGATCTGTCCGTCGTTCAGCCGGGCCTCGACATGGGCGCGCTGCGTGGCGCTGCGGCCGTCGATGGTAAAGCTGTTGCGGCTGCGGTCACGCTCGCCTTCCAGCGGGATCACTTCCAGCGTCTGCAGGATCTCATAGAGCCCGTAGAAGGTGCTCTGCGTGCCCTCCTGGCTGATCAGCAGCACGCGCATGCCGCTGTCGTTGATCGACCGGAAATGCGCGAAGGGGGTCTCGTGATGATCGAATTCCACCATGCCCAGCGGCAGGGTGATCTCGATCCCGGCGGCCTCGTCGCGGAACGGGCCGAAGGCATAGCGGGCCACGGCCGATTCATAGCCGCGGATCAGCGTCGCCCGGGCGCGGGTCGACAGGAAGCCGGTCGGTTCGAAATTGTTGGCGCGCTGCCAGTTCTGGATCGCGCCGCGGGTGCCGGGCCCGAACGCGGCATCAATGCCGCCACGGTAGAAGCCGTACCATTGCAGCGCCACCTGGATCTCGGCCAGCTCGTCGCGGCTGAGCTGAGCTTCCAGACGCCGGGCCTCGGCCAGGGGTTCATCCGGCAGATCGGCCAGCGCGGGTTCCGCCGGGGTGGCGGGGGTCGCGATGACCTCGGGCTCGGCCTGCGCGGGTTCGGGCGCGACGATGGGCTCGGTGACCGGCGTCTCGGCCGTGGGCACCTCGATCACCGGCGCCTGCGTCTGGGCCGCGTCCCGGCCTGCCGCCGTCACCGGCGCGCTCGGGGCCTGACCGCCGACCGGCCAGAATTGCTGGCCATAGATCGTGTTGTCGGTGACGTAGCTGTCCTCGCGGATCTCACGCGCGGCAATCAATTCGCTGCGGCGGGCCTCGGCGGCGTCGGCCGTCGCGAAGGGACCGACCGCCAGCGCGTACCAGCCCCCGGCGATGCGGAAACCCGCGATCTGGCCGATGCGCTGTTCGTAGCGGGTGGCGAATTCCTCGGCGGTCCTGAGCGTGGCGTGGGCCTCGATCTGCACCCAATGGGTTGCCTGGGCGAGGGCGGCAACCGGGGCGAAAACAATCGCCAGCAGGGCTGCAAAAATGGCTTTGGCTAGTCGGTCGGTCACGGTCGTTCCAAATCTCGTTTGATCGTGTTGATTCCGGCGACCCTAGCAGGGTCGTCAAGCATATACCGATAAAAAATAGGTTAGGTCAGGCCTCCGCGCCCCGCCCGTGTCATTTTTTCCGCGATGCGCGCCGCCGGGCTTTCGGGGCTGCCGTTGACCCCGGCAGGCCCTGCGCCTATTGAGGCGCTGAACCCGTCCAGCCGAGGTCCGCCGATGTCCGCCCGCGCCGAGAACAGCCCCGTCAGGCCCCGCAGCTTTCAGGAGGTGATCCTGCGCCTTCAGGCCTATTGGGCCGCGAAGGGCTGCGCCATCCTGCAACCCTATGACATGGAAGTGGGCGCCGGAACCTTCCACCCGGCGACGACACTGCGCTCGCTCGGCTCGCAGCCCTGGGCCGCGGCCTATGTCCAGCCCTCGCGCCGCCCGACCGACGGCCGCTATGGCGAGAACCCGAACCGGCTGCAGCACTACTACCAGTATCAGGTGCTGATCAAACCCTCGCCGCCCGATCTGCAGGAGCTGTATCTCGGCTCGCTCGACGCGATCGGCATCGACACCGCGATGCACGACATCCGCTTTGTCGAGGACGATTGGGAAAGCCCGACGCTGGGCGCTTGGGGCCTGGGCTGGGAGGTCTGGTGCGACGGCATGGAAGTGTCGCAATTCACCTATTTCCAGCAGGTCGGCGGCCATGATTGCAAGCCGGTCTCGGGCGAGCTGACCTATGGTCTCGAACGCCTGGCCATGTATGTGCTGGGCATCGATCATGTGATGGACATGCCCTTCAACGACCCGCAGTCGCCGATCCCGCTGTCATACGGCGACATCTTCCGCCAGACCGAGCAGGAATATTCCCGCCACAATTTCGACGGCGCCACCACCGAGATGCTGCTCAGGCATTTCGAGGATGCCGAGGCGGAATGCGAACGTCTGCTGGCTTTCGACCCGCAGGACCCCAACAGCGGCAAGCGCATCGTCATGGCCCACCCGGCCTATGACCAATGCATCAAGGCGAGCCACCTGTTCAACCTGCTGGACGCGCGCGGCGTGATCTCGGTCACCGAACGCCAGGCCTATATCGGCCGCGTCCGGGCGCTGGCCAAGAAATGCGCCGACGCCTTCGTCACCACCACGGCCGGTGGCTGGGTGCCCGAAAGCGCCGCATCATGACCGGCCGCATCGCCGCGATCATGATCGTTGTCTGCGCGGCTGTCGCGGGCATCGCCATGTATTACCTGCAGGTCTACGGCTATTACGACGAGCTGGAACCGCAGATCGGCTATCAGGTCGCCACCCCGGACGGCGGCACCGCCCGGCTGGAGATCGCCGATTTCCAGGGCATCGACAGCACTTCCTCGCCCCTGCGTTATCGCGCCTGCTTCCAGATCGTCGGCGGCCTGCCGGAACTGGTCGACCGGCCGCATACCGAACCCCTCAACGCCCCCGGCTGGTTCGATTGTTTCGACGCCGCCGGGATCGGCGAGGATCTGACCACCGGCGAGGCCCGCGCCGTGATGGTCGAGGAAAACGCGCCCTGGGGCTTTGACCGCGTGATGGCGCTTTATCCCGACGGGCGCGCCTATGTCTGGCCGCAGATCAACCATTGCGGCGAAAAGGCCTTCGACGGCGACCCGGTGCCCGCCGATTGCCCGCCCCCGCCCGCGCAATAACCTCGCGAATTAACAGAGTTTCCGCCATGCCCGACGTCCTGATCGAACTCTTCTCCGAGGAAATCCCCGCGTGGATGCAGACCCGCGCCGCCGAGGATTTGCGCAAGCTGGTGACCGAGGGGCTGGTCGAGGGCGGGCTCAGCTACGCCCATGCCCGCGCCTTCTCGACCCCGCGGCGGCTGGTGCTGGCCATCGAGGGGCTCAGCGCCGAAAGCCCGACCCTGCGTGAAGACCGCAAGGGCCCGAAGGTCGGCGCCCCGCAGCAGGCGCTGGATGGGTTCCTGCGCTCGACCGGGCTGACCATGGAGCAGCTCCACGTCCATGAGGACAAGAAAGGCGCCTTCTACGTCGCGCATTTCCAGAAACCCGGGCGCCCGGCGGCGGCGATCCTGGCCGAGGTTCTGGAAAAGACCATCCGCACTTTCCCCTGGCCGAAGTCGATGCGCTGGGGCTCGGGCAGCCTGCGCTGGGTGCGGCCGCTGCATTCGATCATCGCCCTGATGGTGACCGAGGCCGGTGCCGAGGTGGTGCCGCTCGACATCGACGGGATCGCCGCCGGCAACACCACCCGCGGCCACCGCTTCATGGCGCCCGGGCCCTTCACCGTCTCGTCCTTCGAGGATTACGCGGCCAAGCTGAAACGCGCCTTCGTGGTGCTGGACGCCGCCGAACGCGCCGACATGATCGAGCATGAGGTGAAGAACCGCGCCTTCGCGCTGGGGCTGGAACCCATCGAGGACAAGGGCCTCTTGGCCGAGGTCGCGGGTCTGGTCGAATGGCCCGTCGTGCTGGTGGGCGAGATCGGCGCCCAGTTCCTCGACCTGCCGCCCGAGGTGCTGCAAACCTCGATGCGCGAGCATCAGAAATTCTTCTCGCTGAAGGATGCGCAGGGCCGGATCGTCCGCTTCGTCACCGTGGCCAACCGCGAGACAGCGGATAACGGCGCCACGATCCTGAAGGGCAACCAGAAGGTGCTGACCGCGCGGCTGTCGGACGCCAAGTTCTTCTGGGAAAACGACCTGCGGGTGGTGCGGAACGAGGGCCTGACCGGCATGGCCGATGGGTTGGCCAACGTCACCTTCCACAACAAGCTCGGCTCGCAGAAGGCCCGGATCGACCGGATCGCCGCGCTGGCGCGCGAGATCGCGCCGCTGGTCGGCGCCTCGCCCGATCTGGCCGAGGAAGCCGCACGGGTGGCGAAGGCCGACCTGCGCTCCTCCATGGTCGGCGAATTCCCCGAATTGCAGGGCACGATGGGGGTTTACTACGCCAAGGCGGCGGGCCTGCCCGAGGCCGTGGCCAACGCCTGCAAGGCCCATTACCAGCCGCTCGGCCCCTCCGACGAGGTGCCCTCCGAGCCGGTGTCCGTGGCCGTGGCGCTGGCCGACAAGATCGACACGCTGACCGGCTTCTGGGCGATTGACGAGAAACCCACGGGCTCGAAAGACCCCTTCGCGCTGCGGCGGGCGGCACTGGGGGTTATTCGGTTGGTGTTGGGAAATGACGGCCGTCTTTCGCTAACTGAAGTGTTCCGCAAGGCGTTTGATCGCGTCGATGCAGCGCTGGAAAGCATGTCTATCGATGACATCAGAAACATTGATGACATCGACAATTTTGATGCCATCGGTGCGACGCGTCCCGAAAGCCGAGACGAGGAAATCGCAAATCTCCAATCCTTCTTCCACGACCGCCTGAAAGTCTTCCTCAAGGACCAGGGCATCCGCCACGACGTGATCGACGCCTGCCTCGCCATGCCCGGCAACGACGACCTGACGCTGCTGGTCAAGCGGGCCGAGGCGCTGAGCGCCTTCCTCAAGACCGACGATGGCGAGAATCTGTTGCAGGGCTTCAAGCGGGCCAACAACATCCTGACCCAGGCCGAGGCCAAGGACGGGGTGGAATATTCCTTCGGGGCCGAGGCGAAATTCGCCGAGACGGACGAGGAACGCGCCCTCTTCTCCGCGCTCGACCAGGCCGAGGCGCGGATCGCCCCGGCGATGGCGGCCGAGGATTTCGCCGCCGCCATGTCGGCGATGGCCGCGCTGCGCGCCCCCATCGACGCGTTCTTCACCGCGGTGCAGATCAACACCGACAACCAGATCGTCCGCCGCAACCGGCTGAACCTCTTGCACCGCATCCGCACGACCTGCGCCGGCGTCGCGGATCTGACGAAGCTGGAGGGGTGAGAGCCGGGGTGGGATGAAATCCTACCCTACAGCGGTGCGTGCGAGCACGCACCCTACCGGCCCTTTCCGCGCCTATCCCCTAAGGTGCGTGCAAGCACGCACCATCCCCGAGATCGTGACGCCCCGTAGGGAGGGATTTCATCCCACCCCGCGCGCCGCGAACCCCGCGCTACACCATAGGGTGCGTGCTCGCCCGCACCATCCGCGACTTTGCACGCTCCGTCCCCCGTCGCGACTCCCGCGATGAGGGCAGCGCCCGCACCGCCCCCCGAGGCGGTGCGGGCACGAAATGCCACAACGCCCTGTAGGGTGGGAGTTCATCCCACCCCTCGAACCGGCGCCACGAAAAAGGGGCCCGCAGGCCCCTTCCTCAACGCCGCTTGATCGCCTGCCCGGCCCCGTAGCCCTGGGCGAAGGCCGCGATCACGCTTGCCAGGGGATTGGGCGCCGGGGCGGGGGGCGGCGGGGGCAGCCGGCGGGGCCTCAGCGTCACCGCGAGGATCACCGCGCCCGCGAAGAACAACCCGCCTCCCATCGCCGCCGCGGTGCCGACCGGCCCCAGCATCGGCCAGATCGCCAGCCAGAGCGCGCGCAGCAACAGCACCGCCCCCGCGCCCATCAGCACGAGGGACAGCACGCCGAAGGCGCTTTTCAGGGCCAGCCGCCGCGCCACGATCAGCGCCGCGCCGCCAGCGCGCCGACCAGGA
>NZ_JAUCCQ010000095.1:0-15118 GCF_034676075.1 Pararhodobacter sp.
GCCAGTCGCTGACCGGCCCCTCGGTCACCGCGCCGACCACGACGATGCCGCACAGGTCCGACCCCGGATGCCCGCTGACCGCCGGATCGACGGCGACGACGACCCGGCTGAAGGCGGGCAGCTCGCGCGTCCGGCACCCCTCGATGAGCGACTGAGGAAAGAGCGTTCCCTCGACATCCTCCAGAAGCAGCCCCTCCAGCTCCTGCCGCCCCAGCCGCGAACCGCCATAGCGCTCCTCGACCTCGCGCAGGAACGACGCGGCGAGGAAGGCCCGGTTGGCCTGCGTCGGCGCCCGGCTGACCACGGTCGAGGGCAGCGCCAGCACCCGCCTGAGAACTCCCTCGGCCCGGGGCGTCGTCGTCACCACGCAGCGTGGATCGTCGCCAAGCCTCAGCGCGAATTGCAGCTGGTCCCAGGCGGCTTCGGATTTCTTCCACTTGCCCAGTTCGTCGGCCCAGGCCGCGTCGAATTGCGGGCCCCGCAACGCCTCGGGCGCATGGGCGGAGAAGGCCTGCGCCACCGCGCCGTTGGGCCAGACGAGGCGCTTCCTCGTCGCCTCCCAGACCGGGCGGCGGTCGGGGGGCGAACAGGCCAGGATGCCGCTTTCGCCGAAGACCATCACCTCGCGCACCTGATCCAGCGTCTCGCCGACCAGCGCCACGCGGGCAGCACGGCCGGGATCGCGCGGCCCCGCCCCCTCGACCTGCAGGCGCACCCATTCGGCCCCGGCACGGGTCTTGCCCGCGCCGCGACCGCCCATGATCACCCAGTTGCGCCAATTGCCCCCGGGCGCCTTCTGATGCGGCAGCGCCCAGAAATCCCACAGCCACGGCAGCGCCAGCAGCGCCTGATCACTCAGGCCGTTCAGGAAGTCCTCCCTCACCTGCCGCGGCGCGCAGGCGATCCATTCGGCATCGCACCTCGGCCCCTGCGGCGGCGAGATCCAGCTCTCCGGCTCGCTGTCCGCCACCCTCTTCAAGTTTCTCGAGTTTCGCCCGTTCACTGAAAACCGCCTCCAATGCCTTGCGCAACGAGGATACGGTCGCCGCCCATTCGCGCGACGCCGTGACATCCCCGGCCCTGATGCTCTCGATGGCGGCGTCGAGCTCGGCTCCATAGGCCGCCAGTTGACGTTCCGCCTGCGCCACCAGATGGCGCGGCGGGGATTCTCCCGTTCCAGGGTCTCGTTTCTTCATCGGTTTGCCTGCTGCCTCGCTGCCCCGCGCGATGAGAACGCAAACGGCCCGGGGATGAACCCGGGCCGAGAGCCGAACTGTGCCAGCATGCCTTTAGCGCTATCACGGACCGCGCCAAAAGTCAATCCGCAACACCTTGGGATGCAACGGAAAACTCTCTAAAACCTTAGTTACCCTGCTGCGCCTCGATCTGCCGCCAGCGGGCCACGTTCTCGTTGTGCTCGGCCAGCGTGCGGCCGAAGACATGCCCGCCGGTGCCGTCGGCGACGAAGTACAGATACTCCGTTTCCTCGGGGTTCAGCACCGCCTCGATGGCGGCGCGGCCCGGGTTGGCGATGGGCGTCGGCGGCAGACCGTCGATGCGGTACGTGTTGTAGGGCGTCGCCGCGTCCAGTTCCGAGCGCCTGAGCCCCCGGCCCAGCACACCCTGCCCGCGGGTGATGCCATAGATCACCGTCGGGTCGGTCTGCAGCCGCATCGGCACGCGCAGGCGGTTGATGAAGACGCTCGCCACGACGCGGCGCTCCTCGGCGATGCCGGTTTCCTTCTCGACGATCGAAGCCAGCGTCAGCGCTTCCTCGGGCGTGTCGAAGGGCAGCCCCTCGACCCGGTTCTCCCAGGCCTGGGCCAGGAAGGTCTCCTGCGCGCTCTGCATCCGGGCCAGCAGGTCGCCCCGGTCAGCCCCGCGCCGGACCTCGTAGCCATCGGGCGCCAGATGCCCCTCCGGCGGGACCTCGTCCACGCTGCCGGACAGGAATTCGGCATTCTCGATGGCGTTCCAGATCTGCCAGCTGGTCGCGCCCTCGGCCACGACGATGCGGAACCGGGTATCCGGCGCCTCGGCGACGCTGGTGTATTCCTCGGGGAAATCGGTCGTGTCGATGGGCAGGTCCACCGTCTCGGTGAAGCGGCTGGTGGCCGGGTCGAGTTCGCGCACCAGATAGCCCGCCGCCGTCACGCCGATCCGCAGCACCACTTCGGTCCCGCAGGTCGAGGCCCCGCCGCGCGTCACGATGTCGAGGATCTGGTCCATCGAGGCCCCGGCCGGCACCAGATAGGAGCCGAACCGCAGCTGACTGTCGCGCCCGTCATATTGCGCGCCGATGCGGAACAGCATGGGGCTGGTGACCGCGCCCTGCTCATCGAGCGAGGTCGCGACGGTGCGCAGCGATGCGCCCTGATCCACCCTGAGACAGATCGCCTGATCCAGCGGCCCCTCCGCCCGGAAGGCGTGCTGGCCCATGGCCACCACACCCGCCAGCATGACGAAGCCCACGATGAGCAGCGTCAGCGCGTTCGCCGCGATGTGCTTCCACATCAGTCGCGCACCTTGCCCAGCACGAGGCTCGCATTGGTGCCGCCGAAGCCGAAGGAATTGGACAGCGCCACGTCGATCTTGCGCTTGCGCGCGGCGTTGGGCGCCAAGTCCAGCCGCGGCGTGACCGCCGGGTTATCCAGGTTGATGGTCGGCGGCGCCACCTGATCGCGGATCGCCAGCACGCAGAAGATCGCTTCCACCGCGCCCGCAGCGCCCAGCAGGTGACCGATGGCCGATTTGGTCGAGGACATGGTGGCCTTGTCGGCCGCATCGCCCATCAGCCGCTCGACCGCACCCAGTTCAATGGTGTCGGCCATGGTCGAGGTGCCATGCGCGTTGATGTAATCGACATCGGCCGGCGTCAGGCCCGCCCGCTTCAGCGCCGCGGCCATCGAGCGGAAGCCGCCGTCGCCATCCTCCGCCGGAGCGGTGATGTGATAGGCGTCGCCCGACAGGCCATAGCCCAGCACTTCGCAATAGATCTTCGCGCCGCGCGCCTTGGCGTGTTCGTATTCCTCCAGCACGACGATGCCCGCGCCCTCGCCCATGACGAAGCCGTCACGGTCCGCGTCATAGGGGCGGCTGGCCTTCTGCGGCTCGTCGCCGCGCTTGGTGGACAGCGCCTTGCAGGCGTTGAACCCGGCGATGCCGATCTCGCTGATCGGCGCCTCGGCGCCGCCCGCGACCATCACGTCGGCATCGCCCAGCATGATCAGCCGCGCCGCATCGCCGATGGCATGGGCGCCGGTCGAACAGGCCGTGACGACCGCATGGTTCGGCCCCTTGAAGCCGTATTTGATCGAGACCTGACCCGAGACGAGGTTGATCAGCGAGCCGGGGATGAAGAACGGCGAGACGCGCTTCGGCCCCTTTTCCTTGATCAGGATCGCGGTGTCGGCAATCGTGGTCAGCCCGCCGATGCCCGAGCCGATCATCACGCCGGTGCGCTCGCGGTCTTCCTCGTTCTCGGGCATCCAGCCCGAATCCTCGACCGCCTGCGTCGCGGCGACCAGCCCGTACAGGATGAAATCGTCGACCTTGCGCCGGTCCTTCGGCGCCATCCAGTCGTCGGGATTGAAGCTGCCGTCCGAGCCATCGCCGAAGGGGATCTCGCAGGCATAGGTGGTGGACAGATGGCTCGCGTCGAAACGCGTGATCGGACCCGCGCCCGATTGTCCGTCCAGAAGCCGCTTCCAGGTCTCCTCGACCCCACAGGCAAGCGGCGTCAGCATACCCAGCCCCGTGACCACGACTCGACGCATCTGCAATCCTCCGTCTTCGGCCTTCGCCGATCCTATAGCTTTGCCTTGCCACATACACATTGTTACCGCGCGGGAAAAGAGCGCGGGCGCGCGGCGGCGAACTCCTGCCCGCTGGCGCCATGGCCCGGCGGCTGCTAGAACCGCGCCCAATCGCCGGGCAGACCGCCCCCCGCATCACCTTGCCGGAATACGCCGGGGGTGACTTGGCCACCGGCCAGGAGGGGGCAGCGCCCCCTGCCCGGTTCCCGCACAGCCTGACCGAAAGGAAATCCCATGTTCGACCTCAGCGGCAAACGCGCCCTTGTCACCGGCGCCTCGGGCGGCATCGGCGCCGCCATCGCCCGCGCGCTGCACGGCGCGGGCGCGACCGTCGGCCTGTCGGGCACGCGTGAGGCGCCCTTGCAGGAACTGGCCGCCGAACTCGGCGAGCGTGCCTTCGTCCTGCCCTGCAACCTGGGCGATTCCGCCGCGGTCGAGGCGCTGCCGAAACAGGCCATCGAGGCGATGGGCGGGCTCGACATTCTGGTCAACAACGCCGGCATCACCCGCGACCAGATCTTCATGCGCATGTCGGACGAGGATTGGGCCTCGGTCATCGACGTCAACCTGACCGCCACCATGCGCCTGTGCCGCGCGGTCATGCGGCCGATGATGAAGGCGCGCTGGGGCCGGATCGTCAACATCTCGTCCATCGTCGGCGCGACCGGCAACGCGGGTCAGGTGAACTACGCCGCCTCGAAGGCAGGCATGATCGGCCTGACGAAATCCATCGCCGCCGAAGTCGCGTCGCGCGGGATCACCGCGAACGCGGTCGCTCCCGGTTTCATCGCCACGCCGATGACCGACAAGCTGAACGACGAGCAGAAGGCCAAGATCAACGGCCAGATCCCGGCGGGCCGCATGGGCACGCCCGAGGAGATCGCGGCGGCGGTCCTTTACCTCGCCTCGCCCGAGGCCGCCTATGTCACCGGCACCACGATCCATGTGAACGGCGGCATGGCGATGCTCTGAGCCTTCCGGCTCAGAACGCCATCCCCTTCCCCGCGATCAGGCGGCGCAGCACATGCGCCGCCAGCCCCAGCGGCCCGAAGACCAGGGTCAGCAGCAGGACCGGCACCGTGCCGGCATGACCGAATCCCTGCGCCCGTGCGTCCCGCGCGATCCAGGCCCCGACGAAAAGGTCGAAGACCAGGAAATGCGCCCATCCGGTCAGCGCCCCCACCGGATGCGACATCAGCGCCATGATGCCCGCCAGCGATCCCATTCCCGCGCCCTCGGCTGCTTGGCCAAAGACCATGCCCGCCGTCAGGAACGCGGCATAGACCGCCCCCATCAGCAACGGAATCAGCCCCGAATGCACCAGCTGCCGGGTCGCTTTCGCCTCGGGCATGACAATCAGCATCAGCCACGCCGGCAACACCGGAAGGTGAATGAGAAGGTAAAGGTTCGCCATGATTTCCTGTCTGTTGTGGCCCGAACACGCCCCTCGGGCCAGCGCACCCTAGGCCCCCTTGGGCGGACGGGAAAGCGTTTGCCTCGTGGCGCGCTTGTGCTATAGGCGGCGCTGATTGAGCCGGGGCCTGCCCGTGCTGGTCCGGTTTGGCGCCCTCGCAAGGGCGTGGCCGTTACAGCTTGCGAGAGCCAATTCAACACTGGGCGGGTTCCGCCAGAGGGAAACGAGGACTGAACATGAGCGACATCGCTGATCGCGTGAAGAAGATTGTGGTCGAGCATCTCGGCGTCGAAGAAGACAAGATCACCGAGAACGCCTCGTTCATCGACGATCTGGGCGCCGACTCGCTGGACACCGTCGAGCTGGTCATGGCCTTCGAGGAAGAATTCGGGATCGAGATCCCCGATGACGCCGCCGAGAACATCCAGACCTTCGGCGACGCGGTGAAGTTCATCAGCGAAGCGGTCTGACCTCCGGGCGGCCCTGCCGCCGGACACGACCTGACAGACCGCGCGGCCGTTCCAGATCCCGGAGTGGCCGCGTTTTCTTTTCGGCTGAGCCCGCATCCCCGTCATGACCACCGACCCCGACCTGTCGCCCGACGCCCCCGCCCCCGAGCGGCTGCGCGACCGCGTGACGCTGGCGCTGGTCACCGGCCTGATGGTGCTGCCCTTCGGCATCCGGGCGCCGCTGGCGGGATTCATCGGCCGCACGCTGGGCCGCTTCACCTCGATCCGCCGCCGGGTCACCGAGGCCGTTCACCATTTCCGCCCCGACCTGCCCGAGGCCGAGGTCCGCCGCATCGCCCTGGCGGTGCCCGGCAACCTCGCCCGCATGATCGTCGAGGTGGTCTCGGCCCGGGACATGGCCGCCCTCGCCGCGACTCTGCCCATCGAGGGGCCGGGCCTCGCCGCCCTCGATCAGGCGCAGGCCGAGGGGCGGCCGGTGATCCTGGTCTCGGCCCATTTCGGCAATTACGACGCCTGGCGGCTGGCGCTGATCCATCGCGGCTACACCATCGGCGGCTATTACAAGGAACTGGGCAGCCCGGCGATGAACCGCCATTATGTCGAGGCGGTCTCGGCCTCGGGCCAGCCGATGTTCCCCGATACCAACGAAGGGCTGCGCAACGTCGTCCGTTTCCTCAGGAAAGGTGGCATGCTGGGGATCCTGATGGATCTTGACCGGCCGAACGGCGTGCTGATCGACTTTCTGGGCAAGCCCACCCGCACCGTGCTGTCCATGGCCGAGATGGCGCTGCGCTACGATGCGCTCCTGGTCCCGGTCTGGGGCATCCGCACCAAGGCCAAGCCCGGTTTCCGCGTGCAAGTCGATGCGCCGATCCCGCCCTCGGATCCCGAGACGATGACCGCCGCCCTGAACCAGGCCTTCGGGGCGCAGGTGATCGCCCATCCCGAGCAATGGGTCTGGTGGCATAACCGCCGCAAGAAGTCCCATCCCTGAGCCACCCCGCCCGGATGGACAGCGCCCCGGTGGGTGACTAGATAGCGCTCATGACCCGCACGACCGCCGCCCCCCCGGATCCAGCGCCCGCGCGCCTCTCGGTTCGTCACTGGATCGACGACCGCCTGACCGGCGCCGTGATCGGCACGGTCAAGCTGCTGCCCTACCACCGCCGCGTGCCCGCCATGGGCTGGTTCTTTCGCCGCGTGCTGGGCCCGCTGCTGCTCTACCGCCGGATCCGCCAGAACCTGCGCCACGTCTTCCCCGACATGCCGAAGGCCGAGGTCAGCGACATCTGCAGGGGCGTCGCCGACAATTTCGGCCGCTCGTTCATCGAGCTGCATTCGGGCGCCGAATTCGCCCGCCTCGCCGCCACATTCGAGCCCGGCGGCCCGGGCCTTGCCGCGCTCGACCGCGCGCATGCCGAGGGGCGGCCGGTGATCCTGGTCTCGGCGCATTTCGGCAATTACGACGCCTGGCGCTCGAATCTCAGCGCCCGCGGCTTCCGGGTCGGCGGGCTTTACATGCCGATGACCAACCCTGCAGCCAATGCCCGCTACGTGGCGACCATCGAGAGCATCGCCCGCCCGCTCTTCCCCCGCGGGTCCGAAGGGCTCAGCGACATGATCCGCTTCGTGAAATCGGGCGGCATGCTGGGGCTTTTGGGCGACCATTACATGGCGCATGGCGAGCTGGTGGATTTCCTGGGCAAACCGGCCTGGACCGCCACCTCGGCCGCCAAGATGGCACTGAAGTACAAGGCGCTGCTGGTGCCGCTCTATGCCACGCGCAACCCGGACGGGCTGACCTTCACCATCGAGGTCGAGGAACCGATCCCCCACACCGACGCCCTGACCATGACGAAGGCGCTGAACGACAGCGCCAGCCGCAAGGTCATGGCGCACAAGGGGCAATGGTTCTGGCTGCACCGGCGCTGGAAACACGCGCCCGAGTCAGTCGAAGGCTAAGCGCTCAACGGACCCGCGCCGCGGCGATCACCTCGCCCTGGCCGCTTTCCTGCACCACGACGACCACCGGGTCGCTGCCCTCCATCGGGATCGTCAGATCCAGCGGCGCCAGCATGTCCCAGCTGCCGATCGGCTGCCAGCTGGTGACGATATTGGCGTAATGCGCGTTCAGCCCGGCATTCTCGCCATCGAGGATATCGACCGTCTCGCTGGGCCGGTAGCGAATGATCTGCACCACATAGGGCCCGCTGCCCACAGGCCCCAGCCCGGTGTTGCGCAGCCGCGCAGAGGCGGCGGGCGCCGAGGGGGCGACGGCGGCATCGGCGGAAGGCGCAGCCTCGGCCATCTCGGGGGCGGCGTCAGCGGCTTCGGCATCGGCGGGAGCCTCGCTTTCGCGGCGGACCATGCTCAGCGTGCCGACCACGGAATTGGTCGCCATCCCAGAAATCGCCGACCGGCGCGAGGCCATGGCGATCTGCGGCGCGGCATCGGCAGTGGGCTCGGCCCGGATCTCGAGCCCGCTTTCGGTGCGGGCGAGATAGAGGCGCACTTCGGGCGGCCGGGCCTGCTGGGTGGCGATGGTGTCCATCACCTCCATCACGCGGAACCCCTCGACGATCTGGGTGCCGTTGATGATGACCTGCGGGGTGTAGATCGTGGAATGGCCGAAGCGGCGGGCATAGCGCTGCTGGCGCTCGGTATAGGCGCGGTCGGCAAAGGTATCGGCCCAGCCGATGTAATCCCAGTAATCGACATGCAGGGCCAGGGCGATGACATCCTCGCGCGAGGCGAGATCGACCATCATGTCATCCGCGGGCGGGCACGAGGCACAGCCCTGCGCGGTGTAAAGCTCCAGCAGAACCGGCGCGTCGGTGACCGATCCGGCGTCCTGCGCCCGGACGAGTCCCGGCGCCAGCCCCAGCGCCAGCGCCGCCGCCATGCCGACGCCGGCAGCTTGCCCCCGGGCCTGTGACAAGATGCCCGACCGGACCCGTGCCTTCAGCGTCATTCGCCAACTCCTGAAATTCTGCGTCAGTGAACCGGCAAATGGACCCGCGCGCAAGCAGGGGCAACCCGCCTGAGCCTCGGTTACACCAGCTTGTGACAGCGGCGCCACGGCACCGGCAGGGCTTCGCCTTCGCCCGGAAGGCGCCCGAGGCCTGGGCAAAGGCCGGTCAGCCTGCGCAAAACCCGGGCATCCCCGACCCCGCCCGGGGGCGTCGGCGGGATTCAGCGGTTTTTGTGCACAATGGTATACAAAATGCCCCGCCCCCCCTTGATCGGTGGCGCGCGATGAGGCATGAGCAGCGCAGCCAAACCCCTCTTGACCCGAAGGGAGCCTCCCCATGACTGTGATCGTCGGTAAAGATACCGCCAAGACGCGCAAGACGCTGACCGTTGCTGGCCAGTCGATTGCCTATTACTCGATCCCGGCGGCTCAGGCCGCGGGCCTCGGCGACTTCTCGAAACTGCCCGCCTCGCTGAAGGTGGTGCTGGAGAACATGCTGCGCTTCGAGGACGGCGGTTTCACCGTCTCGGTCGAGGACATCAAGGCCTTCGCCGAATGGGGCGCCAAGGGCGGCAAGAACCCGCGCGAGATCGCCTATCGTCCGGCCCGCGTGCTGATGCAGGACTTCACCGGCGTCCCCGCCGTGGTCGACCTGGCCGCCATGCGTGACGGCATCAAGGGCCTCGGCGGCAACGCCCAGAAGATCAACCCGCTGGTGCCCGTCGACCTCGTGATCGACCACTCGGTGATGATCGACGAATTCGGCAACCCGCGCGCCTTCCAGAAGAACGTGGACCTCGAATACGAGCGCAACATGGAGCGCTACGAATTCCTGAAATGGGGTCAGACCGCGTTCGAGAACTTCCGCGTCGTGCCCCCGGGCACCGGCATCTGCCACCAGGTGAACCTGGAATACCTCGCCCAGACCGTCTGGACCGACAAGGACCAGTCGGGCGAGCAGGTCGCCTATCCTGACACGCTGGTCGGCACCGACAGCCACACCACCATGGTCAACGGCATGGCCGTCCTCGGCTGGGGCGTCGGCGGGATCGAGGCTGAGGCCGCGATGCTCGGCCAGCCCGTGTCGATGCTGATCCCCGAAGTCGTCGGCTTCAAGCTGACCGGCAAGATGGTCGAAGGCACCACCGGCACCGACCTCGTGCTGAAGGTCGTGCAGATGCTGCGCAAGCATGGCGTGGTCAACAAATTCGTCGAATTCTACGGCGAAGGTCTGGACAACCTGCCGCTGGCCCAGCGCGCCACCATCGCCAACATGGCGCCGGAATACGGCGCGACCTGCGGTTTCTTCCCGATCGACGCCGAGACGCTGCGCTACCTCAAGCAGACCGGCCGTGACGAGGCGCGCATCGCCCTGGTCGAAGCCTATGCCAAGGAAAACGGCATGTGGCGCGGCGCCGATTACGCGCCGATCTACTCCTCGACGCTGGAGCTCGACATGAGCACCATCGTGCCCGCCATCTCGGGCCCGAAACGTCCGCAGGATTACCTGCCGCTGACCGGCGCCTCGTCGGCCTTCACCAAGGTCGTCGCCGACTACCGCGGCCTCGACGTCTCGGACGCGGCCAAAGACATGGCCGACGAAGGCCCCGTCGCGACGAAACAGGTGGATGTCGGCAAGACCGCCGCCGTCGAGGGCGAAGACTACGTGCTGCGCGACGGCTCGGTGGTGATCGCCTCGATCACTTCCTGCACCAACACCTCGAACCCCTATGTGCTGATCGGCGCGGGCCTCGTCGCCCGCAAGGCCCGCGCGCTGGGTCTGAACCGCAAGCCCTGGGTGAAGACCTCGCTGGCCCCCGGCTCGCAGGTCGTCGAGCAATACCTCAAGGCCGCGAACCTGCAGGAAGACCTGGACGCCATCGGCTTCAACATCGTCGGCTTCGGCTGCACGACCTGCATCGGCAACTCGGGCCCGCTGCAACCGGAGATTTCGAAGGCGATCAACGAGAACGACCTGATCGCCACGGCCGTCCTCTCGGGCAACCGCAACTTCGAGGGCCGGATCTCGCCCGACGTGCGCGCCAACTACCTGGCCTCGCCGCCGCTGGTCGTGGCCTATGCGCTGGCCGGTGACATGAACATCGACCTGACCACCGAACCGCTGGGCCAGACGCCCGACGGCAAGGACGTCTACCTGAAAGACATCTGGCCGACCGATCAGGAAATCGCCGAGCTGGTGGACCGCGTGGTCACCCGCGAGGCCTTCCTGTCCAAGTATGCCGACGTCTTCAAAGGCGACAGCAAGTGGCAGGCGGTGAAGGTCTCGGGCAGCGAAACCTACGACTGGCCCGCCACCTCGACCTATATCCAGAACCCGCCCTATTTCCGCGGCATGTCGGCCGAGAAGGGTCACATCAACCCGATCACCGATGCCCGCGTGCTGGCGGTGCTGGGCGACATGATCACCACCGACCACATCTCGCCCGCCGGCTCGTTCAAGGCGACGACCCCGGCCGGCAAGTACCTGACCGAGCGCCAGGTCGCGGTGAAGGACTTCAACAGCTACGGCTCGCGCCGCGGCAACCACGAAGTCATGATGCGCGGCACCTTCGCCAACATCCGCATCAAGAACGAGATGCTGGACGGCGTCGAGGGCGGCTACACCAAGGGCCCGAACGGCGAGCAGACCTCGATCTACGACGCGGCGATGGAATACCAGGAAGCCGGCGTTCCGCTGGTGATCTTCGGCGGCATCGAATACGGCGCGGGTTCCTCGCGTGACTGGGCGGCCAAGGGCACCAACCTGCTGGGCGTCAAGGCCGTGATCGCCGAAAGCTTCGAGCGCATCCACCGCTCGAACCTCGTCGGCATGGGGGTCATTCCCTTCGAGTTCACCGGCGGCGACACCCGCAAGTCGCTGGGCCTGACCGGCGATGAAGTGGTCTCGATCGGCGGCCTCTCGGACGACATCAAGCCGCTCTCGACCGTGCCCTGCACGATCACCATGAAGGACGGTTCGGTGAAGACGATCCAGCTGAAGTGCCGGATCGATACCGAGATCGAAGTCGACTACGTCAAGCACGGCGGCGTGCTGCACTACGTGCTGCGCGACCTGGCCAAGAGCTGATCGACCCCACCGGAACGACAAAGGCCCCGCGCATCGCGCGGGGCCTTTTGCTTTCAAATTCCGGTCAGAAGAACGTCCAGCGCCCGCGTTATCCTGTCGGCATGCTCCTCGACCCGACCCGTTCGCCGAACGGCCGCCCTGCTGACCGGCGTGACCAAGCGCGTGGCAAGAACGAGAGAGAGCCCCCTATAGGGAATGATGGGATTGAGCGTCGTCACCGCCGGATAATTCTCCAACAAAGGGACGACCACCACCGCCGGATCGGGTGGAAGCAATTCACTCTCCACAACGACCATGGCAATGCCATTCGCCTCGACCACGTCGAACCGGCTCAGGCGTTCCATGTCGCCTTGCCCGGCCCGACCATGATATCGGCCAGCGGATGGCCGTGCGTCCGGTGCCACTCGGCCTGCGCAGCGAAGGCGTCGGCGTTTTCTTCCAGCCACCGCTTGTGGCGCGCCTCGGCGACCGCCTGGCGCAGAGCGGCATCTGCGACCGCGGACACGTTCAGGTCGAGATCGCGCGCGTCATCGAGCAAGGCTGCGTCGAGCGTGAGGGAGGTCTTGCGTTTCGCGGCAGTCGACATGGCGACCCTCCTGATGATACCGCAAAATCATACCGCACGACGACCAACCCGACAAGTCGCTCACACGACGACCGCCACCGCCTCCTGCTCGCCCACGCCGAAGACCCGCTTGTAGCGCGCCACCTCGTCGGCCGGGCCCATCGCCTTGTTGGGATTGTCCGACAGCTTGACCGTCGGCCGCCCGTTCGCCGCCACCGCCTTGCACACCAGCGAGAAGGGGGCGAGCCGGTCGCCCTCGGTCAGGCCGCGGAAGTCGTTGGTCAGCAGCGTCCCCCAGCCGAACGAGACCTTCACCCGCCCGGCGAATTGCGCCTTGAGCGCCTCGATCTTGTCGACGTCGAGCCCGTCCGAGAAGATCACCAGCTTCTCGCGCGGGTCCTCGCCGCGCTCGGTCCACCAGCGGATCGCCACCTCGGCCGCCGTGGCCGGATCGCCGGAATCGATGCGGATCCCGGTCCAGCCCGCCAGCCAGTCGGGCGCACGCTTGAGGAAGCCCTCGGTGCCGTAGGTATCGGGCAGGATGATGCGCAGGTTGCCGTCATGCTCCTCGTGCCAGTCGGCCAGCACCTTGTAGGGCGCCTGCGCCAGTTCGGCGTCGCTTTCGGCCAGGGCGGCATAGACCATCGGCAGCTCATGGGCATTGGTGCCGATCGCCTCGATGTCGCGGCGCATGGCGATGCGGCAGTTCGAGGTGCCGGTGAAGGCGTCGCCCAACCCCTCCATCAGCGCCTGCACGCACCAATCCTGCCAAAGGAAGGAATGGCGCCGCCGGGTGCCGAAATCGGCGATGCGCAGGTT
The DNA here is from genome assembly GCF_034676075.1 of Pararhodobacter sp. Taxonomy (GTDB): domain Bacteria; phylum Pseudomonadota; class Alphaproteobacteria; order Rhodobacterales; family Rhodobacteraceae; genus Pararhodobacter. The sequence goes on from NZ_JAUCCQ010000095.1 coordinate 13,143, forward strand.
CGGGATCTTGCGCAGCCGCTCGACCTTTTCCCAGACCCGCGACATCGCCCGGGCATAGAGCACTTCCAGCTCGAACTTGCCCATGGTCTTGAGGACGGCGCGCGAGCGCAGCTCCATCAGGATCGCGAGCGCCGGGATCTCCCAGAGCATGACCTCGGGCCAGGCGCCCTCGAACGTCAGCTCATACTGGCCGTCGCGCTTTTCCAGGTGGTAATCGGGCAGCCTGAGCCCCTCGAACCATTCCATGAAATCGGAGCGGAACATCTGCCGCTTGCCGTAAAAGGTGTTGCCCCTCAACCAGGTGCTCTCGCCGCGGGTCAGGCTCAGGCCCCGCACATGATCGAGCTGCTCGCGCAATTCGCCCTCGTCGATCAGCTCGGCCAGACGGATTTCCTTGGTCCGGTTGATCAGCGAAAACTCGACCCGCGTGTCCGGCCGGTTGCGAAAAATCGACTGGCACATAAGTAGCTTGTAGAAATCCGTGTCGATCAGGGACCGGACGATCGGATCGATCTTCCAGTTGTGATTGTGGACGCGGGTTGCGATATCGACCATGAGACCGTCCTGAAACCGGGGTTCGGTCCGTCATAACGTCACGCTGCTTCGGCTGCAAAGCCCGAATGGGCAGAAAGGATCGGCATGGAACGGCCCGAGATCGGGGTTCTGGGCGCTGGCGCCTTCGGAACGGCGCTTGCGATCACACTGGCACGGGCGGGCAGACGCGTGTCGCTCTACGCCCGCGACGAGGCTCAGGTGGACCGGATGCGGAGGACCGGCGAGAATGCCGCCCGCCTGCCCGGCGTACCGTTGCCGCCCAGCCTCAGACCAACCGCCGCCGTGGCCGAGGCCGCCGCCGCGCCGATCCTGTTGCTCGCCGTCCCCACCCAGACCTTGCGCGCCCTGGCCGAGTCGCAGGCCGGGGCGCTCGCCGGCCGCACGCTGGTCGCCTGCTGCAAGGGGGTGGAGCTGGGTACGGGCCTCCTGCCGACCGAGGTGCTGGAACAGGCGATCCCCGGCGCGCGCACCGCGGTGCTGACCGGCCCCAGCTTCGCCGTGGACATCGCTGTGGGCAAGCCGACCGCGCTGACGCTCGCCACCGCGCATCGCGGCGGCGAGGCGCTGCAGGCCGAACTCGCCACGCCCGACCTGCGCCTCTACCTGACCGAGGACGCGCTGGGGGCACAGCTGGGCGGCGCGCTGAAGAACGTGATCGCCATCGCCGCGGGGGTGGTGCTGGGCGCGGGCTTCGGCGAAAGCGCCCGCGCGGCGCTGATGACTCGCGGCTTCGCCGAGATCCAGCGCCTGGCCGAGGGCCGGGGCGCGCTGCCCGAGACGCTGGCCGGGCTTTCGGGCTTCGGCGATCTGGTGCTGACCTGCACCTCCGAGAAATCCCGCAACTTCCGCCACGGCCAAGCGATTGGCCGCGGCGAGCTGCCGGACGGCGCGCAGACGGTCGAGGGCGTGATGACCGCGCATGCGCTGGCCGCGGACAATCATCCCGACACGTTGCCCGTGACCTGCATGGTCTCGGCGCTGCTCAAGGGCCGGGTGTCACTCGACGAGGCCAAGGACCTGCTCCTGTCGCGCCCCCTGCGCCACGAACGCGGCTGAAGAGGCGTTCGCCCTCGTTGCCCGCTGCCGCGGGCGCCTCGGGCGACCAGCGGCGCGGCGTTGCCGCGCCGAAGAAGGGGGGGGGGCTTAACGCCCTCTTAACCTTGATCTTTGTTCTCTAAATATCCTCGGGGGTTTCCAAAGGGGGCCCGAGGGTCCCCTTTGGCGGGGGGTGAGCGGCGTCTCGGAAACGCGCCAGTGGCGCGTTTCAGCCGCGAACGCCGCGCCCGTGGCGCGGCCGGGAGTTGAGGGGGCTGGCCCACCGCTCTTTGCCGTCCCTTGGGCCGGCCTCCCGCCAGACCCGGACTGCACCGCGAAAAACCGCCGAAACGGGGCGGTTTCTGCCCCCTCCCCTCTCGCTTGAA
>NZ_JAUCCQ010000096.1:0-15084 GCF_034676075.1 Pararhodobacter sp.
CAGCCGCGAACGCCGCGCCCGTGGCGCGGCCGGGAGCCCGCCCCCCGCACCCCCTTGAAAATCCCCGTGGATATTTAAGGAACAAAGAGGGGGCGGGTCAGGCCTGTCGGGCGCGTTCGCCCTGGGCGCGGGCGGCGGTGAGTTCCTGGCCGGGGGCCAGCGCCTCGGGGTCGAGGATCAGCTCGATCACCGACACCGTGCCAGAGGCGCGGGCGCGGGCGAAGGCCTCGGCAAAGTCCTCTGTCCGGTGGACGGTCTCGCCATGGCCGCCATAGGCCCGGACCAGCGCGGCGTAATCGGGGTTGAAGAGCTCGGTCCCCGAGACCCGCGCCGGATAGGTGCGCTCCTGATGCGCCCGGATCGTGCCGTAGCGGCCGTTGTTGGCAAGGATGACGATCGGCGTCGCGCCGTGCTGGCGGGCGGTGGACAGCTCGTTCAGCGTCATCTGGAAGCAGCCGTCGCCGGCGAAGCAGAGCACGGTCTTTTCCGGGTGTTCCAGGCTCGCGGCGATGGCGGCGGGAAAGCCGTAGCCCATGCTGCCCGAGGTGGGGGCGAGCTGGCCCGGCCAGGCGCGGGGGCGGAAATAGCGGTGCATCCAGGCGGCGTAATTGCCCGCGCCATTGGTGGCGATGGCATCCTCCGGCACATGGTCCGACAGCCAGCGCATCACCTGCTCCAGCTTGACGGCGCCGGGGGTTTCGCGGGGCGTGGTGAAGGCCTCGTAATCGGCGCGGGCGGCCGCGGTCCAGGCGGACCAATCGGGCAGGTCCTGCGGCACGCTGGCCTTCAGGGCCGCGATCATCTCGGGCGCGCGGGCGGTGAGGGCGAGGTCCGGGCGCCAGATATGGCCCAGTTCGTCGGGGTCGGTATGAATGTGCAGGATCGTCTTGCCGGGCGCTGCCGGGTCCATCAGCGCGAAGCCATTGGTCGCCGTATCGCCGAGCCGGGTGCCGACGATCAGCAGGAGATCGGCTTCTTTCAGCCGCGCGCCCAGTTTCGGGTTCATGCCGACGCCGAGGTCGCCTGCATAGTTCGGGTGGCGGTTGTCGATCCGGTCCTGGCGGCGGAAGGTGACGGCGACGGGGAGGCCGCTGGCCTCGGCCAGCGCGGCGAGATCGCGCGCGGCCTGCGCCGACCAATGTGGGCCGCCCACGACGAGGAGCGGCTTTTCGGCGCCTTGCAGTGCCTGCCAGACGGCCCCGGTCTGCGGCGGGGCGGCGAGGGGCGCCTTGCGCGGCGGAAGGTCCGGCACGTCGGACAGCGCCGAGAGCATGTCCTCGGGCAGCGCCAGCACCACCGGGCCGGGGCGGCCCGATTGCGCCAGATGGAAGGCGCGGCTCAGATATTCGGGCAGACGGCGGATGTCGTCCACTTCCGTCGCCCATTTGGCCAGCCCGCCGAAGACCCGGCGGTAATCGACCTCCTGAAACGCCTCGCGGTCGCGGTGCGCGGTGTCGATCTGGCCGACGAACAGGATCATCGGCGTCGAATCCTGCTGCGCGACATGGATCCCGGACGAGGCATTGGTGGCCCCGGGGCCGCGGGTGACGAAGGCGATGCCGACTTCGCCCGTGAGCTTGGCATGGGCTTCGGCCATCATCGAGGCGCCGCCCTCGTGGCGGCAGACGACGTTCTGGATGCCGCTGTCATAGAGACCGTCCAGGGCGGCGAGGAAACTCTCGCCGGGGACCGAGAAGACGCGCCGCACGCCCTCGGCCTTGAGGTGATCGACCAGAATCTGTCCGCCGTGCCGCATGTCATGTCCTTCCGCTGCGCGGCGGGACGGTGGCGCAAATGGCGGCGGCATGCAAGATTGGCCGGGATCGAGGAGCGGAGAGGCGATGAGCGGGCCGAGATTGCTGGGGTTGTGTGGGTCCCTGAGGGCGGAGAGCCTGAACCGCAAACTGATGCTGGAGGCGGCGCGGGCCTTTGACGGCGATTTCGCCGAGGCGAGCCTCAGGCTGCCGCTGTTTGACGAGGATCTGGAAGCGCAGGGGATCCCGGCCGAGGTGGCGGCACTGGGCGCGGCGGTGGCCGGGGCGCAGGCGGTGCTTTTCGCCTGCCCCGAATACAACAAGGCGCCGCCCGGGGCGGTGAAGAACGCGCTCGACTGGCTGAGCCGGCTGAAGCCCAACCCGCTCAGGGGCAAGCCGGTGGCGATCGTCACCGCGGCGGACGGGCGGGCCGGGGGCGAAAGGTCGCAGATGATCCTGCGCTGGATGCTGGTGCCGCATCGGGTGGAGCCGCTGGCCTGGCCCGAGGTGCTGGTGGCCCGGGCCGAGACGGAATTCGACGCCGAGGGGCGGCTGACGTCCGAGCGCTACCGGGCGCAGCTGGCAGAGCTGATGGGACGCCTGAGGGACGCCTGCCGCTGAGCGGCGGGAGGCGCGCTCCCGCCCGCCCACCCCGCGCGCCTCCCGCCGCGGAGAGGGCGGCGCCTGTTGCGACCCCGGGGGCCGTCTGCCCCCGGACCCCCGAGGATATTTGCAGAACGAAGATCGAGATTAAGAGCGCCCCACCCCGTGTCATCTTTGCGCCAGAAATATCCTCGGGAGGATTTTCAAGGAGGGTGGAAAACCCTCCTTGAAGCAGGGGGTGCGGGGGGCGGCAGCCCCCCGCCTCCGGTCGCCCGAGGCGCCCGCGCCAGCGGGGAACGAGGGCGAAACCCCCCTTATTCCTGGTTCAACCGCCCCTCGCGGCCGCCGCGGCGCTTTTTCAGTAGGGTCGAGCGGTCGGGCAGCTGGGCCAGGATCTCGGCGCGGTTCTCGGGGCTCATCGCCGACCAGCCGGCGATCTCGTCCAGCGTGCGGAAGCAGCCGGCGCAGATCCCTGCCTTCGGGTGGATCACGCAGATCTTGACGCAGGGGCTGTCCAGTTCCTTGCGCATCCAGAGCGTATCGAGCGAGAGGTCGTTCATGGGTGAACCTTCGGGGTCGTCCGGGCCAAGATAGGCCTCTGCCGGGGCGTTTCCAGCCTGTCAGCGACGCATGACGGCCAATCTGTCCAGGAAGCCCTGCAGGATGAACCCGGCGGCCACATGGTCGATCACCTCGGCCCGTTTCGCCCGCGAGGTGTCGAAATCGAGGAGGGCGCGTTCGGCGGCCACCGTCGACAGCCGTTCGTCCCAGAAGCCGATCGGCAGCTCGGTCAGGGCCGAGAGGTTGCGGGCGAAGGCGCGGGTCGACTGACAGCGCGGCCCTTCCGACCCGTCCATGTTGAGGGGCAGGCCCAGCACGAACCCGGCAAGTCCGCGGGCCTTGGCGATCTCCAGAAGGCGCGCCGCATCCAGGGTGAATTTCTTGCGTTTCACCGTCTCGAGCGGTGTCGCGACCAGGCGGCGCAGGTCCGAGACGGCGACGCCGACGGTCTTTTCGCCCAGGTCCAGCCCGGCCAGCGCGCCCGAGGGCGCCAAGGCGGCGAGGAAAGCGTCGGTTTCGGTGAAGACGGCCATTATTCGGTGAACCCGGCCTGGCGGGCGGCGGTGTCGATGACGGCCAGTGCCGCGGGCTGGTCGGCGAAGACCAGCCTTGCCTCGGACCAGATCGCCCGGGCACGCTCGGTCTGGCCCAGCACCCCCAGCGCGTTGATCAGCCGGGCCCAATCCTCGGCTGGGCCGCCCTGGTTCGAGAGCCTGGAGGCCAGCCCCTCGACCATGCCGCCGATCATCTGCTGGCGGTCCTCGTCGCTCATCCTGGCGGCGGCCTCGACATCCGCCGCCGAGGGGCCGCGCCCGCCCGCCGTCATTGGCGGCAGGGTGTAGCGCACGCCCGCTGCCGCCGCGAGATCCTCCAGCGAGCCGCGGATCGCGGGCACCCAGGGATCATCGGGTTCGCTGTCTTCCAGCAGGCCGCGCCAGAGCCGGAAGGTCAGGTCCGGCCGCCCGGTCTGGGCGAACATCAACCCGAGGTAATAGCGCGCGGTGCCGTTCTGGGGATCCCTTTGCAGGATGCGTTCCAGCACCGCTTCGGCCTCGGGCGAGATCAGCCCGCCGGTGGCCAGCGCCATCGTCTCGGCCAGCGCGACCAGATCCTCGACGGGGGCCGCCTCGCCCTGCAGCTCGATCAGGTGGATCCAGGCCGCGGCGGAGGCGCTGTAATTGCCGATATTGCCCTCGTTCACCGCCAGCAGCCTGAGGCCGCGCGGATCGTCGGGGCGCGTCGTCAGCGCCTCGCGCAATTGCGCCATGAGCGTCGCGTATTGCGGGTCGATCTCGGGCGCCGGGGGGCGCTGCGCGTCGGCTTGCCAAGCGGCCTCCATCGCCGCCTGGCCGGGACGGTTGTCGCGCAGCGCCTGGGCCTCGGCGTAGCGGTCGATCAGCGGCATGTCCTCGTAGCCCGGCGCGCCCTCGCGCCAGTAGAGGGCGATGGCCAGGATCGGCGCCAGCGCCACCAGCACCAGAGCCAGCGTCCGCATCGAGGCGGGCGATTCGCCCAGCGCCGTGGCGCCGCGCTTGTCGGCATCCAGCAGCCGCCGCGCGGTTTCGGTGCGCAGGCGCTCGGCTTCCTCGGCGGCGATCAGGCCGCGGGCCTGGTCGCGCTCGATTTCCTTGAGCTGGTCGCGGTAGATGCGCATCTCGCGCCGCTGGCCGGGCTCGGCGGCCTCGACCCGCGCGCCGCGCCGCAATCCCAGCACCGCCAGCACGACGATCACCGCCGTCAGGGCCACCGCCGGGCCCAGGAACCACCAGATCGCCATGCCACCTCCTGTTCGCAGCCTCTCCCATAGCCGGAAGACGCCCGGGAAAAAAGCCAAACCGCCGTCAACTGCCCGCGACATAGGGGCCAAACCGGGCCTCAGGCTGCGGCGTGGGGACGCAGCTTTCGGCCTATGTCGGTTTTGGCCTCATTGTGCCGCTTGCAGCCAAGGCTTATCCCCCTGCGCAATCCATCACCGGGGCAAAACCCGGCGCTGAAAGGGAGTACGCCCATGACCCGCTATTCGGCCTTCGCCATTGCCCGTGAAGCCCTGCGCCAGCACACGGGCTGGACGCGGGCCTGGGCCTCGCCCGAGCCGGCCTCGCAATATGACGTGGTGATCGTCGGTGCTGGCGGCCACGGCCTGGCGACGGCCTATTACCTCGGCAAGAATTTCGGCATCCGCAATGTCGCGATCATCGAGAAGGGCTGGCTGGGCGGCGGCAACACCGGCCGCAACACCACGATCATCCGCTCGAACTATCTGCAGGACCCCTCGGCCGCGATCTATGAGAAGGCGCGCAGCCTGTATGAGGGGCTGAGCCAGGACCTGAACTACAACGTCATGTTCAGCCCGCGCGGCGTGATGATGCTGGCCCAGACCGAGCATGAGATCCGCGGCTACAAGCGCACCGAGATGGCCAACAAGCTGCAGGGCGTGGATACCCGTTTCATCGGCCCGGCCGAGGTCAAGCGCCTCGTGCCGATCATGAACATCGACGGGCCGCGCTATCCGGTCCTCGGCGCCCTCTGGCAGCCGCGCGGCGGCACCGCGCGCCACGATGCGGTGGCCTGGGGCTATGCCCGCGCCTGTTCGGCGATGGGCATGCATGTCATCCAGAATTGCGAGGTCACCGGCGTCGAAAGCGCGGGCGGCGAGGTGACGGCGGTCAACACCACCAAGGGCACCATCGGCTGCAAGAAGCTGGGCATCGTCGTGGCGGGCCATTCCGGGCATCTGGCGGCGATGGCGGGCTTCCGCCTGCCCATCGAATCGGTGGCGCTGCAGGCCATGGTGTCCGAGCCCATCAAGCCCTGCATGGATGTCGTGGTAATGGCCAACACCGTGCACGGCTACATGAGCCAGTCCGACAAGGGCGAGATGGTGATCGGCGGCGGCGCCGACCATTTCAACAACTACACCCAGCGGGGGTCCTGGCAGCATATCGAGGAAACCGTCCGCGCGCTGATCGAGACCTTCCCGATGCTGTCGCGGCTGAAGATGCTGCGCCAATGGGGCGGGATCGTCGACATGACCGGCGACCGCTCGCCCATCATCTCGAAGACGCCCCTGGGCAATACCTTCATCAACTGCGGCTGGGGGACGGGCGGCTTCAAGGCGATCCCGGGTTCGGGCTGGGCCATGGCCGAACTGATCGCCAAGGGCGAGCCGGGGCCGCTGGCGCGCGACTTCTCCATGTTCCGCTTCCGCGAGGGCCGCTTCATCGACGAAAGCGTGGCCGCCGGGGTGGCGCACTGATGAGCGTATCGGCCGGTTCCTGCCAACGGGCCCTGCGCCCCGGGAACCCGGGTCGCCTCCCGGTTGTTTTTTCCGCAAGTGCCATCGCACAGGAGGAGAAAACATGGCCTATCCCAACGAACCGCATAACCCCTATGCCCGGGTCGAACCGCGCGGGGATCTGGAATACCGGCGCCCGGCCGGCCGTTCGGGCGGCGTCGGCATCGCCATCGGCGCTGTTGTCGTCGCGCTGCTCATCGGTCTCATGCTCTTCAGCGGAACCAGCGAAGAGCCCCTGCTCGACCCCGCGGCGCCCAATGCCGCAGGCGAGGTCGCCCCGGCTCCGGCCCCGGCGCCCACTCTGGTGCCCACCGATCCGGCCGCTGGCGCCCCTGTCGCTCCGGCCCCTGCCGAGTGATGCGGCAAGCGGTCTCATGACCCGCGGCACCGGGGCCACCCTGCGCCCCGGTGCCGTTCCTTCACCGATGTTTGAACCGGGGCAGGGGCAGGCGCGACCCATCGCGCACAAGACCCTTGCCCCGGAGTTTCCCCATGGCCACGCGCCGTCCCGCCATCCGTCCGACCGCCGCCTTCATCGCGCTGCTGACCGTGCTGGGTCTGGGGGCGCTCTATGGCGCGACCTCGGCGCTGGTGCCGCTGATCAAGCTCAATGCCATCATCCTGACCCTCGCCGCGATGGCGGGGTTCCTCACGCATGCCGGGCTGCAACGCGGGCTCTTCACCAATCTCGGCGTGGCGCTGGTCAGTGCCGCGCTGGGCGTGGCGGCGATGTGGGGCGTCTGGCTGGGGCTGGAATACCCGGCCGAGTTGCTTTCGGGGCTGGAGAAACAGGGCGCGCAGGGCGTCGTGGAACTGGTCACGGGGCTCGCCCGGACCACCACGATCAGCCTTCGCGGCGCCTCGGGCTCGGTTTCGACGCATGGGCCGGATACCGTGCGGATGGTCTGGATGGCCGAGACGGCGGTGATGGCGCTTTCGCCGGTGCTGGGCGCGCTCTGGTCGCCGGTGGAGCGTCGGCGGATGGCCGCCCGCGCGGTCTGATCGGTGAAACCGGGCGGAACCGGATCCGGAGGGTCGGCGTTTTCTGTGCAAATGGACTTCGCACAGGAGACATCCCATGTCGTATACCACTGAAAACACCCGCACCCCGCCGAACCACACCACCAACAACTACACCACCAACACGACCGTCCCGCCGCAGCGCTCGGGCGGCTCGGGTGTGGCTCTGGCCATCGGTGCCATCGTCGCCCTGGCGGCGATCATCGCCTATTTCGTCATCGCCAACCCCGGCCCGGCCGATGACAACGTCAACGTCTCGATCGACGCCCCGGCGGCTGTCGAGAATTCGGCCGAGCGCGTCGGCGACGCGGCTGGCGCTGCCGCCGATGCCGTGGGCGATGCCGCGACCGGCGCTGCCCAGGCCGTCGAAGGCGCTGCCGAACGCGCTGCGTCGGACACCAACTAACCCGCTTTACGCGATTGATCACACCGACCGGGCTGGTCGCGGCTTTGCCGTGGCCAGCCCTTTCGCATGGCCAACGGAGGTTTCATGCTGCTCCTGAGCTGCCCCTGCTGCGGGGTCACCGCCGAGGAAACCGAATTCGCCAATGGCGGCGAGGCGCATCTGAAGCGCTTCGGCCCGGGCTCCACGGATGCCGAATACGAGGCCTATATGTTCGCCCGCAAGAACCCGCGCGGCGTGCATTTCGAGCGCTGGCGCCATGCCTATGGCTGCGGCAAGTGGTTCCTGATGGCGCGGGACACGATGACGCTGGAGGTCTACGGCACCTACAAGGCGCAGACGACCGAGCCGCCGGCCGAATTGCAGGCGCATATCAAGGCCCGCCGGCCGGAATGGGAGGGTTTCTGATGAGCCATCGTCTGGGCACCGGGGGGCGCCTGATCGACCGCGCCCGCCCGATGGATTTCACCTTCAACGGCAAGACCATGCGCGGCTATGCGGGCGACACGCTGGCGGCGGCGCTCTTGGGCGCCGGGCAGACGCTGGTCGGCCGGTCCTTCAAGTACCACCGCCCGCGCGGCATCATGGCGTCCGGCGCCGAGGAGCCGAACGCGCTGGTCGGTCTGGGCGAGGGGCAGCGCTATGAACCCAACCAGCGCGTCACCACGACCGAGCTGTTCCCGGGTCTGAAGGCCAACAGCCAGAACCACTGGCCCAGCCTCGAATTCGACGTGGGCGCGATCAACGCCAAGCTCTGGCGCTTCTTCCCGGCCGGGTTCTATTACAAGACCTTCATCGCCCCGCGTCCGTTCTGGAAGCACCTCTACGAGCCGATCATCCGCCGCTCGGCGGGTCTGGGCCGCGCGCCTGACGCCGAAACGCATGACGCCGACCGCTATGAGCAGATCTATGCCTTCTGCGACGTGCTGGTGGCCGGCGGGGGGATCGCCGGGCTCAAGGCCGCGCGCGAGGCGGCCGAGGCGGGCAAGCGGGTCATCCTGACCGAGCAGAACGCCCATTTCGGCGGGCGCGCCGTCGTCGACGGGATCGAGGTCGAGGGGCAGGCGGCCGAGGCCTGGGTTGCCGCGCAGGTCGCGGCCCTCTCGGCCATGGCCAATGTCACCGTGCTGGCCCGCACCATGGTTTCGGGCGTCTATGACCACGGCTATGCCCTGGCCTATCAGCGGATCGCCGACCACACGCCGGGCGCCGAAAAGCCCCGCCATCGCCTGTGGCGCGTCCGCGCCGGGCAGATCGTCTCGGCCACCGGCGCCATCGAGCGGCCGCTCAGCTTCGCGGGCAACGACCTGCCGGGCGTCATGCTGGCCTCGGCGGTGCGCGATTATGTGGTGAACTGGGCCGTCAGCCCGGGCAAGGCGGTGGCTGTCGTCACCAACAACGACGATGCCTATCGCACGGCGCTGGCGCTCAACGCCGTGGGCGTCAAGGTCCCCGCCGTGATCGACGCGCGGCGTGAGGCGACGGGCGACCTGCCGGCGCGCGCCCGTGCCGCCGGCATCCGCGTGATCGAGGATGCCGCCGTGCGCCATGTCGAGGGCGGTAAATCCGTCACCGGCGTCGCCATCTGCCGTTTCAACTCGGACGGCGGTGCGGTGATCGAGACGCTGGCCTGCGACGCGCTCGCCATGTCGGGCGGCTGGTCGCCGGTCGTGCACCTGTGGTCGCATTGCGGCGGCAAGCTGCTGTGGAACGAGGCCGGGGCCTTCTTCCGCCCCGATCCCAAGCGCCCGCCGCTGGGTGCGGATGGCAAGGGCTTCGTCACCTGCGTCGGCGCCGCCAACGGCGATCTGGGCAACGAGGGCGAGGCGCCGATGCTGCCCGTCTGGCTGATGCCCGCGCAGGCCGGCTATCACCTGCGCGCCAAGGCCTGGCTCGATCCGCAGAACGACGTCAAAGTCTCGGACGTGCAGCTGGCCGCGCAGGAAGGCTATGCCTCGGTCGAGCATACCAAGCGCTACACGACGCTGGGCATGGCCACCGATCAGGGGAAACTGAGCAACATCAATGGTCTGGCGATCCTGTCCGATGCGCTGGGCCAGCCGATCCCGCAGACCGGCACCACCACTTTCCGCCCGCCCTATACGCCGATCTCGCTGGGCGCCATCGCCGGCGAGGCGCGGGGCGGCATCTTCCAGCCGCTGCGCAAGACGCCGATGTACGACTGGCACGCGGCCCGGGGCGCGCATTGGGAGCCCGTCGGCTATTGGCGGCGGCCCTATTGCTATCCGCAGGCGGGCGAGACCCATGCACAGGCCGTGCATCGGGAAATCAACCAGACCCGCAAGGCGGTCGGCATCCTCGATGCCTCGACGCTGGGCAAGCTGGTGGTGAAGGGGCCGGACGCGGGCCGCTTCCTCGACATGCTCTACACCAACGTCATGAGCACCCTGAAGGTCGGCAAATGCCGCTACGGGCTGATGTGCAACGAGAACGGCTTCCTGTCGGATGACGGCGTGGTTGCGCGGATCTCGGAGGATACCTGGCTGTGCCACACCACCTCGGGCGGGGCGGACCGCATCCATGCGTGGATGGAAGACTGGCTGCAATGCGAATGGTGGGACTGGAAGGTCCATGTCGTCAACCTGACCGAGCAATTCGCCCAGATCGCCGTGGTCGGCCCCAAGGCCCGCGCGGTGCTGGAGAAGCTGGGCGGGGACATGGACCTGTCGGCTGCAGCCTTCCCCTTCATGGACTGGAAGGAAGGCCATCTCGGCGATATCCCGGCGCGGATCTTCCGCATCTCGTTCTCGGGGGAACTCAGCTACGAGGTCGCGGTCCCGGCGGGGCAGGGGCTGGCCCTGTGGGAGCGGCTGATGGACGCGGGCGCCGAATTCGGCGTTGCGCCCTATGGCACCGAAGCGCTGCACGTCATGCGGGCCGAGAAGGGCTTCATCATGATCGGCGACGAGACCGACGGCACGGTGATCCCGCAGGATCTGGGCCTTAGCTGGGCGATCTCGAAGAAGAAGGAAGACTTCCTCGGCAAACGCGGGATGGAGCGCGAGGCGATGGTCTCGCCCGACCGCTGGCAACTCGTGGGCCTTGAGACGCTGGATGGGTCGGTCCTGCCCGATGGCGCCTTGGCGCCCCTGCCTGGCAAGAACGACAACGGCCAGCAGGAAACGCAGGGCCGCGTGACCTCGACCTATTTCTCGCCGACCCTGGGCAAGGGCATCGCCATGGGCCTGCTGCACAAAGGCCCCGAGCGGATGGGCGAGGTCGTCCAGTTCCAGAACGCAAGCGGCGGCACGGTGGCGGCGCGGGTCGTCGATCCGTGCTTCTACGACAAGGCCGGGGAGAAGCAGAATGTCTGAGGCGGTGAGCGCATTGGCCGGGGCGCGCGCCTCGGGTCTGGTCGAACTGGCGGATGCCGGGGCGGTGGGCATGATCACGCTGCGCGGCGAGCTGTCCCTGCTGGGCGGGGCTCTGCAGTCGGTGCTGGGCCTCGGCCTGCCGGGCGTGCGGCAGGTGGCGACGGGCGACAGGGGGCAGGTCCTGTGGATGTCGCCCGACGAATTGTTGGTGGTGCTGCCCTATGGCGAGGCGCCGGGTGTGGCGTCGGCACTGGAGGCCGCGCTGGCCGGGCAATTCGCCACGGTTGCCGTGGTGTCGGACGCCCGGGCGCTGATCCGCGTTTCGGGCCCGCAGGCGCGCGACGTGCTGGCGAAGCTGATGCCGGTCGATTTCGCGGATTTCCCGGTGGGGTCGGTCCGCCGCTCGCGCGCGGCGCAGGTGGCGGCGGCGCTGTGGCGGGTATCCGAGACCGAGTGGTCGCTGGTCTGCTTCCGTTCGGTGGCGGGCTATGTCTGGGAGGGGCTGGCGACAGTCGCCCAACCGGGCGGCGAGGTCGGCCTCTACCGCTGACCGTTAGGTGGGCGAACCCGCGCCGACGGGCGCGGAACCGCCCACCCTACGCCTGCGCGCAAAGGCCGTGGAGAAGCTGTCGATGGGTCGCGCCTTGCGGTCCCTCGATGGCGGTCCCCGCAACCCATTGCCGATCCAGACCCAGCCTCCCCGCCGGAACCAGATGCCGCGCGATCTCGGCCGGGGTGGTTTCGTCAGGCGTGCCCGTTTCCCAATCGTGAAAGGCGGTCGAATAGCGGACGACCGCCCCGCTCGCGGGCAGATCGAGCAGCCCGCCCTCGGCATGGAAGACCAGCCCGTCGCCCATCTCCTCGCCGATCAGAATGAGCCCGCGGCCCAGACGGTGCCTGAGGATCGCGACAAAGACGATGGCCGCGGAAAAGGTGAACTTGTCGACCAGCACAGCCACCCGGCCACGAGCGCTTTCACAGAGGGCGTCGATCAGGGGCAGCGTTGTCACGAAATTGCCCCCGGTGTTGCCGCGAAGGTCGAGCAGGAGGGTCCGGTTCGGGCTGACCCGCACCTGCGCCGCGGCGCCAGCGATGGCGTCGGGCAGCGCCTTTCCGCTGGGGTCGAAGAAACTGGGCAAAGTGAGTGACAGCCCGAGCCCCTGCCAATCCTCGACCGCCACAAAACCCTCGGGTTTCCAGGCCGGGTCCGCCCTGCCATGCTCGTTTCGGGGATAGAGCATCGAGGCCGGAACCGTCTGCCCGGACTCCAATGCCAGATCGGTTATTTGCCCGTTCTCGTCTTTCACGCGATACACGGTCCTGTTCGGGTCAGACGAAAACCCGAGGCGAGCCAATGCATGGGGCCAGACGAGGAGAATTGTGCCGATGACCCGCTTCCTCTGGCTTGTACCCGCAAGGTACTTATCGGCGGCGGCTTCGATCCGGGCCGGGGGCGTGCCGTTGACGGCGATCAGCTCCCCTCTGGGCGCGGGTGTTGAAAGCGCTGTCGCCGTTAGCTGCACCGTCGACCCGATGCTCACCAACCTCAACGGAAGGACCGAGAGGGAGTCGTTCGGGATCAGCCGTGTGTGGCCGTTGCCGGGAAGCGCGAGCAGGCGCATCGCGGACAACAAGAACGCGTCTTGCGAGCCTTCCAGCGCGGAATGTCGAGCCTCACGAAGGCAGCTGTCGATCACCGCCGGGTCGATCCGCCGGAAGCTGGGATCGGTGGGCAGGATTCTTTCCCGAATTTTCTGGAGGTCTTGCGTCAGGGACATGAGCCACGATGCACAGGGTGGCGCGTCGATGTCCAGATCGGGGGCCGTGTCCCGCCGCAGCGATAGGGCGCGGCGCTGGTACACCATCCCTCCGGCAAACCCCGCCCTGGCCCTGTCTCTCTGCCTGCTGTTCCTCCTGCCCTTGCCCGCCCGGGCCGAGCTGATCTGCCTGCTGGTCGCGGATGCCGAAACCGGCGCGGTGCTGCTGGAGGAGGGCGATTGCGACCGCCGTGTCACCCCGGCCTCGACCTTCAAGCTGCCGCTGGCGGTGATCGGTCATGACGCGGGCCTCTTGCTGGATGCGGACCACCCGGTGATGACCTGGCAGCCGGGCGATCCCGATTGGGGCGGTGACAGCTGGCGCGGGGCGGTGACGCCCCGGCTCTGGATGCGCGATTCGGTGGTCTGGTATTCGCAGCGGCTGACCCGGGCGCTGGGCGCGGAGCGCTTCGCCAAGGCGGTGCGGGCGCTGGGCTATGGCAATGCCGATGTCACGGGCGATCCGGGGTTCGACAACGGGCTGGAACGGTCCTGGATCGCCTCGTCCCTGACGATCAGCGGACGGGAACAGGCCGAGTTCCTGCACCGGCTGCTGACCCGGACCCTGCCGGTGTCGCGCGACTCGATGGCCTTCGCCGAAAGCCTCGCCACCGGGCACGAGGTCTCGGGCTGGCGTTTTCACGGCAAGACCGGTGGCGCCTATCCCCGCCGCACCGACCGCAGCTTCAACTATGCGCGGGGCTGGGGCTGGTACGCGGGCTGGGCGGAACGGGACGGGCGGCGGGTGATCGTCGTGCGGCTGGCGCAGGACGAGGAACGCCACCCGGGTTCGCCCGGGCTGCGCAGCCGGGACGCGGTTTTCGCCGACTGGCCGGGGATTGCCGCGCGCGCCGGGCTCTGACTGCGTAGGGTGCGTGCTCGCACGCACCATCCGCCCCCCTTTCCCCCACGCCCCGCCGCGCCTAGGTTCCGCCGATGACCCGTCCTCTGCACCCCACCGCTCTCGTCACCGGCGCCAATCGCGGCATCGGCCATGCCATCGCCGCCGGGCTCATCGCCCGCGGCTGCCGCGTCACCCTCGGCGCCCGCGATCCCGAAGAGGGGCAGCGTGCCGCCGCAGCGCTGGGCGCCCGCTTCGCCCGCATCGACCTGCAAGACCCCGAGAGCTATTTCGCGGCCGTCACCGAAGCGGGCGGCTTCGATATCCTGGTCAACAACGCCGGGATCCTCGGCCATCATTCCCTGCTGTCGCCGGAATCGGAGTTCGACACGGCGATGGAGGTGATGGTGCAGGCGCCCCTGGACCTGATCCGTCTCAACGCGCCGCATTGGCGGGAAACCGGCTGGGGGCGGATCGTCAACCTGTCCTCGGGCTGGGGCGCGCATGCCGAGGGGCTGGAAGGGCCGGGCGCTTACGGCGTGGCCAAGGCGGCGCTGAACGCGCTGACCCGGGCGCTGCCCCGCGACCTGCCCGAGGGTGTCAAGATCAACGCCTGCTGCCCGGGCTGGGTGGCGACGGCGATGGGCGGACCCGAGGCCCCGCTCAGCCCCGAGGAAGGCGCCGATACCCCGGTCTGGCTGGCGCTTCTGCCCGATGACGGGCCGACCGGCGGCTTTTTCCGAAGCCGCCAGCCGGTGCCGTGGTAGAGATGATCAACCATAGATGGATCATCGTTGACGAGCGAGGCTGCGGAAATGCGGAAGTCGAGCACCTTTGACGAATTCCTCACCGGCCTAATCGTGGCCCTAGCTTGGCTTTCAGGCTTGAGCAGCTATCTGGCGGTGTTCGGCGGCACCTGCACGATGGGCGATGCCAGTCAGCTTGTGGGCGGCGCGTTGTCGGCCCTGCTGTTGTTTCCCCTCGTTTCCGCGCTCGCTTGGTCCCCCAACCAGCGCATCCTGCTGGTCGGAAGCCTGCCCCTCGCGCCGATCCTGCTGTGGCAGGCCTACTTTGCCATCACCTTTGCCTTGGATGTTCTCCTGCTGGGCCAAGCGGCGTGCGAATCCCTACACAACGCCTCCCATACACATTCCCGCATCGAAAACTGGCTCGCCGTGCTTTGGCTGTTCCTCGGGCTTGGCATGCCGGGCCTGATGGCGCTGGCGCTGTGGTCGCATAGCCGGACGGGCCGCCCGAAAGCCTAGCCTTTCCGCCACAACGCCCCCCACCAACCCGCGCCCCGGCGCGGGTTTTTTCATGCGCGGAGGTTCTCCATGCGCGGAGGTTTTTTTCACGGCCGAGCCGATTTCCTCAAGTTTCCGCTTGCAAGACTTATCTTTATTAGGCTAAGAAAAACTTAGGCAAGAAAATATCAAGCAAATGGCCGCCCAGCCC
>NZ_JAUCCQ010000097.1:0-14894 GCF_034676075.1 Pararhodobacter sp.
TTACGGCCGCTCCAGCCGATAGCCGCTGCCATCCCGCACCGCGACATGGAAGGCCGGGCGCAGGTAATGCCCGCCGGTGAACAGCGCGCCATCGGTGGCCAGCTCGTCCAGCAGCCGCTTGCGAGTCACCCGGGCGCGGTCCATGTCCATGTCGAAGGCGATACCGATCTCGGGGTCGGTGGCCTGCAACGCCGGGGCGTGGATGATGTCGCCGCCATGGATCAGCTGCGCCCGCCCGCTCGACAATCGCCAGCCGCCGTGGCCCGGGGTGTGGCCGTCCAGCGGCATGGCGGTCAGGCCCGGTGCGATCTCCCCCTCGGGCCCGATCAGCCGCAGCCGGTCGCCATAGGCGGCCAGCACCGCCCGGGCGAGGCCCGCCCAGCCGGGGATCGGGTCGGGCAGGGGGGCGGTCTGGCTCTCGTCCGACCAGAAGCCATGTTCTTCGCGGCGCACCACCAGCTCGGCGCGGGGGAAGACCGCCGCGCCCTCGGGCGTGATCATGCCGGCGATATGGTCGGGGTGCAGATGGGTGGCAAAGAGCACATCGACATCCTCGGGCGCGACGCCCGCCTCGGCCATCGCCTCGGGCAGGAAGCCGCAGGTCGGCCCGAACAGGTTCCGCGGCCCCGCGTCGCACAATACCGTCCGACCACCGTTGCGGATCAGCACGGCGTTGAAATTGGTGGCGATCTTGTCGATGCCCTGCCGCTCCAGCAGCGCGGCGATATGCTCGGGCGCGGTGGCGGGGAACAATGCGGCGCCGAAATCGGTGCTGCCGTCGGTCAGGATGGTGACGTCGGCCTCGCCGATGGTGCGGGATGCGATGCGGCTCATGGGGGTCCTCCTTTGTTCGGGGCCAAGCTAGCATGGCGTGGCAAACGGGCAACCGCCGCGTGGCCGTTTCGGGGGGCGTCGCACGCGCCGCTTGTGGCAAATGCTGCAGTGCAGTAATTCGGAGATCATGGAACATGACCCCGATCTCGTCGCCGCCTTCGCCGCGCTTGCGCATCCGCAGCGGCTGGCCGTGGTGCGGCTCTTGATGCGCCATTACCCGCGCCGGGTGGCGGCGGGTGAGATCGGTGCGGTGCTGGGGCTCAAACCCTCGACCCTCTCGGGCTATCTGGCGCAGCTGCAGGAGGCGGGGCTGATCACGCAGGAGCGTCGGGCGACCTCGCTCCTCTATGCCGCCTCGGTCGAGGGGGCGACGGCGCTGAACGAGGGCTGGATCGGCGCCATCTGCGGCGGACGCGGTTGGCCGGGCGCCGGGGCGCCGGGCAAGCGGGTGCGCAACGTGCTCTTCCTGGGGCAGGGCAACGCCGGTCCCTCGCTGATCGCCGAGGCCCTGCTGCGCGCCGCGGCGGGTGAGGCGGTCGAGGCGTTTTCCGCCGGGCTGACCCCCGCAGGGGAGGTCGACGCGGCGCTGATCGCCTTTCTGGCCGAGCGCGGGCATGACACCGGCCCCCTCTGGGCCAAGCCCTTGGGCACCTGGCTGGGGGAGGGGGCGCCGCCCTTCGACATCGTCGTGACGCTGGGCGACCGCGCCGCCTCGCGCGCGCCGGACTGGAGCGGCGCGCCGCATCGGGCCGCCTGGCGGCTCGCCCCCGAGCAAAGCCTCGAGGCGCTGCACGACGATCTGGCGCAGCGCATCGCGGCGCTGGCGCGGCTGGATCTGGCGGTGACGCCGCCCGGCCGGGTGCAGGACGTGCTCGACGCGATGGCCGAGCCGGTCGCGGCATAGGCCGCCCGATTGACCTGAATCAAGGAGGGGGATCTCGGGACATGGCATCCCGTGCTGACGCATGCACGAAAGGGAATGTCATGGATGCCAAAGCCGATCTCGCCGCCATCAAGGACCGCTCGCGGGCGCTGATCAAGGCGGTCAACGCGCCGATGAAAGGCTTCGGCCAGCTCAGCGCCGCGGTGAAGGAGCCGGGGGCGCTGTCGACCAAGGAAAAGGAATTCGTGGCCATCGGCATCGCCGTGGTGCAGGGCTGCGACGATTGCGTCGCCTTCCACATCGAGGTGTTGCAGAAACTCGGCGCCAGCCGCGAGGAATTCGCCGAGGTTCTGGGCATGTGCCTGCAGATGGGCGGCGGCCCGGTGGTGATGAACGCGGGCCGCGCGCTGGCAGTCTGGGACCAGCTGGCGGCCTGAGGGCCGCCCGCCGAGACCCGCCGTGGCCCTAGAGGTCGGTGTGTTTCATCACATGCCGGGCGTGGCCGACGATCAGCGGATCGGGCTGGCCGACGATCTCGGGATCCTTGCCGGGATAATCCAGCGAGGCCAGGAAATGCTTCATGCAATTCAGCCGCGCGCGTTTCTTGTCCTTGGATTTGACGATGGTCCAGGGCGCATCGGCGGTATCGGTATAGAAGAACATCGCCTCCTTGGCGGCGGTGTATTCGTCCCACAGATCCAGCGAGGCCTTGTCGATGGGCGAGAGTTTCCAGCGTTTCAGCGGGTCGGTCTCGCGTTCCAGGAACCGGCGGCGCTGTTCGTCGGGCGTGACCGAAAACCAGTATTTGTAAAGCCGGATCCCCGAGCGGACCAGCATCCGTTCCAGATCGGGCGCCTGACGCATGAATTCGAGATATTCCTCGGGCGTGCAGAAGCCCATGACCCGCTCCACCCCCGCGCGATTGTACCAGGAGCGGTCATAGAACACCATTTCGCCCGAGGTCGGCAGATGGGCGACATAGCGCTGGAAATACCATTGCCCGCGCTCGGCCTCGGAGGGTTTGTTGAGCGCCACGACCCGGGCGAAGCGTGGGTTCAGATGTTCGGTGAAGCGCTT
This sequence comes from Pararhodobacter sp., assembly GCF_034676075.1. Taxonomy (GTDB): domain Bacteria; phylum Pseudomonadota; class Alphaproteobacteria; order Rhodobacterales; family Rhodobacteraceae; genus Pararhodobacter. The sequence goes on from NZ_JAUCCQ010000097.1 coordinate 2,795, forward strand.
GATCGTGCCGCCCTTGCCCGCGGCATCGCGGCCCTCGAAGAGGATGACGAATTTCTGCCCGGTCTCCTGCGCCCAGAGCTGGACCTTCAGCAGTTCCGCCTGAAGCCGGGCCTTCTCGAGCTCATAGGGACGACGGGCCAGCCGGTGGGGATAGGGGTAATGCGTGCTCTCGAACGCGGCTTGCAGCGCGGCGCCGGTCAGCGGCGGCGCGGGCTTGGGCGCGGCGGGGGCATCGGCGGGCGCGGTTTGCGGGGACAGGGGAAGAGGCGGCGGGGCGGCTTGATCGTCCATGCGAGGCTCCTGGCGAGGCGGTTCAGGGGGATCATACCATCCCCGGGTTTCCGGCGCCTTGATCTTGCGCAACGCCCCTCGGCCGGACCGATTCGGTAGCCTGGAGAGCGAGGAAGGTGCCGATGGCGAGGGTTGAAATGCGTGTTCACGCAGATGTGATGAGGGGCATTTTCCTGGCGGGATAAAGGCGAAAATATGGCGGCAACACGCGGTTAATCAAAGATAAATCCTAAATTCATGACTTTCCGTTAAAATCCGACTCGAGATTGTCGATTTAAACTGCGACATAGATAGGTCACTCCTCCTGCACGACGACCCCTGCGGTGAAAGTTCTCTTGCCAGTTGAGTGATCGAGGCGCAGCCTTGTCTCATGTGACAGTCGAAATGGTGAGCATGATGCGTTTTTCACCCTCAGCCAAACCGGACCTCCGCGCCTGGAGACGTGAAGAAAGCGGCGCGGTCACCGTGGAATTCGTGATCCTTCTGCCGTTCATGATCGGCCTGCTGGGCCTGATCGCCGCGGCCAGCCTGTATCTGGCGCTGGCGAGCGATGTGCAGCAACTCTCCTACGAACTGGCCCGTGCCTCGCTGCCCGAGGCGCGGGCGACCGATACCGAGGCGGAATGCGACGACCTCGGTGCCCGATGGGTGCCGACGCTGGCCGCCAACCTGCCGATGCTCGACGCCGACCGCGTGCTGGACGTGACCTGCCTTCAGGACCCCGCCAACGACCTCCTTCAGGTGACCGTCAATTACGACACCCGCGGCACGCTGGCGGCGATCCTCGGCGGGCTGATCGGCATGGAGTTCCATTCGTTCCGGCGCAGTTCCTTCATCAGGTGGTAAGGAATGCCCGATCGCCCGGCCGCCTGTTCGGAAAAGGGGGCGGTGTCCGTCTTGTTCATGATCCTGCTGCCGGTGCTGTTGCTGGCAGGGGGGCTGGCCATCGACATCACGGCCCTGAATGCCGAACGTCGCTATGTGCAGGCGCAGGCCGATCTGGCGGCGCTGGCGGCGGCGCGGCATATGACGGGGGCGGCTGAATCCCGTCAGGCCGCGCGGCTGACGGTGGCCGGCAACCGGGTTTTCGTGGCTGCGCCGCTTGCCGATTCGGATATCGTGTTCGGCGTGCTGAGCGGCTCTGACTTCATCCCGACCGCCGACCAGACCACCACCCGCGGCGCCGATGCCGTCCGCGTCGTGGTCGAGGCCCCGGCGCAGATGTTCCTGCTCGATCTCTTCTTCCCGCTCGAGGATCGGGTCGTCCGGCGGGAAGCCGTCGCGGCAATAGAGCGGCCGCGCGTCAGTTTCTCGCTGGGCAACTGCCTGGCGGAGCTGTCGTTGCTGGGATCGCTGCTGCGGCCCTATCTGGGGGTGGAGACCGATGTCCTGTGCAGCGGGCGCGGGGTCGATACGCAGGTCTCGCTGCCCGGTGTGCTGGAGGCCAGCGCGGCGCTGCTCACCCCTTCGGGCGAGCCCTTCACCTATGGCGATGTGCTGGACGCCGAATTGTCGGCGGGCGCGCTGCTGGCCACGGTCACCGGGCTGCCGCAGCAACTGGGCCTTGGCCCCAGCGTGCAGCTGGGGCAGGCGCTGCAGCTGCCCGCCTCGGTGCGACGGCTGCATGTCGGCGCGCCGATCGGGGCGGCCTCGATCCAGCAGGCCGATCTGGTCTTCGCCATCGCCGAACTGATGGCCGAGCGCGTGGCCTCGCTCGATGTGGGCCTGCAACTGGGCGAGCAGCAGGTCGGCGCCGTGGTGCGGGTCGGCGATTCGCGCCAGATGGTGATCAACGTGATCCCCGGCAGCCCCGAGGCCCGGGCCAGCACCGCGCAGATCCGCGTCGATCTGAACACGATCCGCCTGCTGGGGCTGCTGGACCTCAACATCAGCCTGCGCGTGGCCAGCGCCGAGGCGGTGCTGACCGACCAGGGCGACGCCTGCGCCACCGATCCCCTGGCGGTGGTCGCGGATTTCCAGCCGATCGACGCGCGGCTGGTCGATATCGACCTGTCGATGCGGCTGACCGGGCTTGCGGGCGCGCTGGTGCCGCTGGAGCTGAGCACCGACGGGATGCGCGACGTCACCCGCACCGGCTTTGGCTTCACCCGCGCGCGCTATGAAACCGAACCGCGGGTCACCTTCTCGCCCTCCGAGGGTGTCGTCGCCAGCCTGTTGTCGGTGCTGAGCAGCCTGACGCTGGGGGTCTATGGTCAGACCCTGCCGCGCCTGCCGCTGGGGGGCTCGCTGCTGGGGCAGCAGACCTCGCTCCTGGAGGCGGGAGAGGCGGTGCTGCTGGACCTGCTGGGCCTCGATCTGGCGCGGGCCGAGCTTGAACTCCTCGATCTGTCCTGCCCCTCGCCGAACCCCTGGCTGGTGCGCTGAGGGGCGGGCAGGGGAGGGGCCCGAACGATTGCCACCGTTGCAGGCATCACGCATGCCGAAGGTGTTAGCGCGCGCACGTTCTTGTGAAATAATCTTGCGCGGGTTATTCAGCGCCCGACGACCAGACGGGCGGCGCCTCGCCCGGCCCTTGCAACGGAGGACCAACGTGAAGATCGGGGCACCGAAAGAGATATTCCCGGGTGAAAACCGGGTCGCCATGACGCCGGACTCGGCGCTGCAACTGCAAAAGCTTGGCCATAGCTGCGTGATCGAGACCGGGGCGGGTGCCGCCTCGGGCTTCGAGGATGCCGCCTATGTGGCCGCGGGCGTGGAAATCGTCCCCTCGGCCGAGGCGCTGTTCGCCGCCGCCGATGTGGTGGTGAAAGTGCGCGAGGCGACCACCGAAGAGATGGGCCGCCTGCGTCCCGACCAGACGCTGATCGCCTTCTTCTGGCCCGCCCAGAACGCCGAGATGCTGGAACTGGCCAAGGAAAAGGGCGCGACCGTCGTCGCCATGGACATGGTGCCGCGCATCAGCCGTGCGCAGAAGATGGACGCGCTGTCGTCGATGGCCAACATCGCGGGCTACCGTGCGGTGATCGAGGCGGGCAACAACTTCGGCCGCTTCTTCACCGGCCAGGTGACCGCCGCGGGCAAGGTGCCCCCGGCCAAGGTGCTGGTGGTCGGCGCCGGTGTCGCGGGTCTGGCCGCGATCGGCACCTCGACCTCGCTCGGTGCCATCACGCTGGCCTTCGACGTGCGCCCGGAAGTGGCCGAACAGATCGAATCGATGGGCGCCGAGTTCGTCTATCTCGATTTCGCCGAGGCCCAGCAGGACGGCGCCGCGACGGGTGGCTACGCCGCGCCATCCAGCCCCGAATTCCGTGAAGCGCAGCTGAAGAAATTCCGCGAGCTGGCGCCCGAGGTCGATATCGTCATCACCACCGCGCTCATTCCCGGCCGTCCGGCCCCGGTCCTGTGGACCAAGGACATGGTCGAGATGATGAAGCGCGGCTCGGTCATCGTCGACCTTGCTGCCGAGCGGGGCGGGAACTGCGAGCTGACCGTCAAGGACGAAAAGATCGTGACGCCGAACGGCGTGACCGTGGTCGGCTACACCGATTTCCCCAGCCGGATGGGCACCCAGGCCTCGACGCTTTATGCCAACAATATCCGGCACATGATCTTCGATCTTACGCCGGGCAAGGATGGCGTCATCAACCACAACATGGACGATGACGTGATCCGCGGCGCGACGGTCGCCAAGGACGGCGCCATCACCTTCCCGCCGCCGCCGCCCAAGATCCAGGCCATCGCCGCCGTCAAGCGCGAGAAGCCGAAGGAGCTGACGCCGGAAGAAAAACGCGCGCAGGAAGTCGCGGCCTTCAAGGCGCAGACCAAGCAGCAGGTCACGCTGCTGGCCGTGGGCGGGGGCCTCCTGCTGCTGGCCGGGGCCTTCGCGCCCGCCAGCTTCATGGCGCATTTCATCGTCTTCGTGCTGGCCGTTTATGTCGGCTTCCAGGTCATCTGGAATGTCAGTCATTCGCTGCACACCCCGCTCATGGCGATCACCAACGCGATCTCCTCGATCATCATCCTCGGCGCGCTGATGCAGATCGGCTCGGGCAGCTGGCTGGTGATGATCCTCGCGGCGCTTTCGGTCCTGATGGCCGGCGTCAACATTTTCGGTGGCTTCATGGTCACGCGGCGCATGCTCGCCATGTTCCAGAAGTCGTAAGGAGCGGTTCACAATGGCTTATGGTTTCACGACCGCCGCTTACGTCGTCGCGGCCGTTCTCTTCATCCAGTCGCTGGGCGGGCTCTCGGGCCAGGAAAGCGCCAAGCGCGCCGTCTGGTACGGCATCGTCGGCATGGCGCTGGCTGTCGTCGCCACCCTGATGGGGCCGGGCGCCGGCAACTGGGCCCTCTCGCTGGTGATGATCGCCATCGGCGGCGCCGGTGGCTGGGTCGTCGCGCAGCGCGTCCAGATGACCGAGATGCCGCAGCTGGTCGCGGCGATGCACTCGCTGGTTGGCCTCGCGGCCGTCTTCATCGGCTACAACGGCCATATCGAGATGGTCCGCGTCGCCGGTCTGCACGATGACCCCGCGGCGCTGGCCGCCCTGTCGGGCTTCGCCGCCACCGTCGCGCACAAGACCGCGGCCGAGATCGCGGTGCTGAAGATCGAGGTCTTTCTCGGCGTCTTCATCGGCGCCGTGACCTTCACCGGCTCGGTCATCGCCTATGGCAAACTGGCTGGCAAGGTCGACGGCAAGGCCAACAAGCTGCCCGGCGGCCACATGCTGAACGCGGGCGCGGCGCTGATCTCGCTGATCCTGCTGGTGCTCTACTTCCAGGGCGCGGGCACCTGGGCGCTGCTCCTGATGACGCTGGCCGCCTTCTTCATCGGCTATCACCTGATCATGGGCATCGGCGGCGCCGACATGCCGGTCGTGGTGTCGATGCTGAACAGCTATTCAGGCTGGGCGGCGGCAGCGATCGGCTTCTCGCTGTCGAACGACCTGTTGATCGTGGTGGGCGCGCTGGTCGGCTCGTCGGGCGCAATCCTGTCCTACATCATGTGCAAGGCCATGAACCGTAGCTTCATCTCGGTCATCCTGGGCGGCTTCGGCGGCACCACGGGTCCGGCGATGGAGATCACCGGCGAACAGATCGCCATCGACGCCGACGGCGTGGCGGCAGCGCTGAACGAGGCCGACTCGGTCGTCATCGTTCCGGGCTATGGCATGGCGGTGGCGCAGGCCCAGCAATCGGTCAGCGAACTGACCCGCAAGCTGCGCGCCAAGGGCAAGAACGTCCGCTTCGCCATCCACCCGGTGGCGGGCCGTCTGCCGGGGCACATGAACGTGCTGCTGGCCGAGGCCAAGGTGCCCTACGACATCGTGCTGGAAATGGACGAGATCAACGAGGACTTCCCGGAAACGGATGTGGTCATCGTCATCGGCTCCAATGACATCGTGAACCCCGCGGCGCAGGAAGATCCGAACTCGCCCATCGCCGGCATGCCGGTGCTGGAGGTCTGGAAGGCGAAACAGGTGTTCGTGTCGAAGCGCGGGCAGGGCACCGGCTATTCCGGCATCGAGAACCCGCTGTTCTACAAAGAGAATACGCGGATGTTCTACGGCGACGCCAAGAAATCGATCGACCAGCTTCTGCCGATGATCGAGTGATCCATCGGTACAGAGAAACAGGGAACGGGGGGCCAGGCGCCCCCCGTTTTCTTTTGCCCGCCGGAGGCCGCGCGCCCGCCGACAGAGTGGATTTCTTGCGGCGAGGGGGCAGGGCGCAGGGCTTTCCTGTCGTCCCCATTGCTTCACCCGCGCATTTTCCCATTGAACAGGAGGGGCCTCACCCCCTATGTTTACCGGGCACGGTGTTTGCGTACCGTTGCACGACATTCACGGCCCGGGTCTCCCTGTTCGGTGAGAAGCGGGCGGGATCGGCCCTCAAAGCCGTAGGAACGCCTGGTCTGGTTCAAGCCGATCGGGTCTGTCATGGACGCGGCGCTCCGGCGCGCGCGTCGGAGCCTGTAACCGCGATGCCATGGGGCGCATCAGTTAGGATCGAGACCGGGACGCGCGAAGGCGTCTCCCGCCGTCCGCCTGCGCCCGGGCTCGCCCACACATTCCCCCCAGCTTCCGTGCCGCGCGGCCCTTCGGGACCGGGCGCACCGCCCCTGGGGGCGAGAAAGATACCATGGGAAAGAAACTACTCATTGATGCCACGCATGCGGAGGAAACCCGCGTCGTGGTCCTGGACGGCAACAAGGTCGAGGAATTCGATTTCGAGACCATCCACAAGCGCCAGCTTGCCGGCAACATCTACCTCGCCAAGGTAACCCGCGTCGAACCCTCGCTGCAGGCGGCCTTCGTCGATTACGGCGGCAACCGCCACGGTTTCCTCGCCTTTGCCGAGATCCACCCCGATTACTACCAGATCCCCGTCGCCGACCGCCGCGCCCTGATCGAGGAAGAGCGCGCTCTGGCCCGCGATCAGGAAGAAGAAGGCAACCGCCGCGCCCGCAAGCGCCGTGACCAGGCCCCCGCGGCCGAGGAACAGGCGAGCGAGGAGCAGGGCACCGACGAGTCGACTGTTGCGGTCGAGGCCGCCGACACCGCCAGCATCGAGCCGGTCAACGGCATGGATGCCGAGGGCGTGGCCGAAGCGCCTGCCGCCGAAACGCCCGCCGTGGCGGAGGACGCACCGCGCGGCCGCCGCAAGCGCGCCCAGGCGGCCGAGGACGACACCACCGCGACTGAGATGCCCGCACCGCAGGCCGCCCAGGCCGAAGGAATGGAGCATCGCACCTATGGCGCGATGGATGTCGTCGATCTGGGCGAGGACGAGACCGCCGACGGTCCCGAAATCGCCGCCGTCCGGCACGACGACGAGGAAGAGCCCTACAGCGCCCGCGATCACGCCTCGGACATCGACAGCGAGATCGAATCGGTCGCCGACGAGGATGTCTCGGACGAGGTGCGCCCGCCGCGCCGGACCCGTGGCCGCCGCTACAAGATCCAGGAAGTGATCAAGGTCCGGCAGATCATGCTGGTCCAGGTCGTGAAGGAAGAACGCGGCAACAAGGGCGCCGCGCTGACCACCTATCTGTCGCTGGCCGGCCGCTATTGCGTGCTGATGCCGAACACGGCACGGGGCGGCGGCATCAGCCGCAAGATCACCAACGCCGCCGACCGCAAGAAGCTCAAGGACATCGCCTCCGAATTCGACGTGCCCGATGGGGCGGGGCTGATCATCCGCACGGCCGGTGCCAACCGCACCAAGCCCGAGATCAAGCGCGACTATGAATACCTGTTCCGCCTGTGGGAGCAGATCCGCGACCTGACGCTGAAGACCATCGCGCCGGCGCCGATCTATGAAGAGGGCAACCTCATCAAGCGGTCGATCCGCGACCTCTATAACAAGGACATCGACGAGGTTCTGGTCGAGGGCGAGGGCGGGTATCGCACCGCCAAGGACTTCATGAAGATGATCATGCCGTCCCACGCCAAGAACGTGCAGCTCTACACCGAGCAGATGCCGCTGTTTGCGCGCTTCCAGGTGGAAAGCTACCTCGGCTCGATGTTCAACCCGACCGTGCAGCTCAAGTCGGGCGGCTATATCGTCATCGGCGTGACCGAGGCGCTGGTCGCAATCGACGTGAACTCGGGCAAGTCGACGCGCGAGGGGTCCATCGAGGACACCGCGCTGAAGACCAACCTCGAAGCCGCCGACGAGATTGCCCGCCAGCTGCGCCTGCGCGACCTGGCCGGTCTGATCGTCATCGACTTCATCGACATGGAAGAGCGCAAGAACAACGCCTCGGTCGAGAAGCGGCTGAAAGAGGCCCTGCGCAACGACCGCGCCCGCATCCAGGTCGGCCGCATCTCGGGCTTCGGCCTGATGGAGATGAGCCGCCAGCGCCTGCGCCCCGGCATGATCGAGGCGACGACGCAGCCCTGCCCGCATTGCCACGGCACCGGCCTGATCCGGTCGGACAATTCGCTGGCCCTGCAGATCCTGCGGGCGCTGGAGGAAGAGGGCACGCGCAACCGCTCGAAAGAAGTGTTGGTCAAGGCGCCCATCGGCATCGTCAACTACCTCTTCAACTCGAAGCGCGAGCATCTGGCGCAGATCGAACAGCGCTATGGCATGGCGATCCGGCTGGAAGCCGATCCCTCGCTGATCTCGCCCGATTACTCGATCGAGAAGTTCAAGACCGCGACGCGGATCGTGCAGATCCCGGCGACGCCGGTGATCTCGCTCGACGCGCAGACCATGCATGACGTGGACGACGATCTGGCCGACGAGTTCGAGGACGAGACCGAGGTCGAGGCGGAAGCCGAAGCCGAGGCGACGGAAACCGTCGCCGCCGAGCCCAAGGGCGAGAATGGCGAGGGCGGCAAGCGCAAGCGGCGCCGTCGTCGGCGCCGTCGGGGTGGCAAGGATGGCGAGGCCCGGGGCGACGCCTCGGATGCCGACGGCGATGACGGCGACGAGGGTGACGAAGGCGAGGCCGATGCGGTGGTGACCGAGGCCGAGGCTGTCGAAACCCCGGCCGAAGCCCCGGCGGAAGCCGCGGCCGAGGTGGTGACCGAGGAGGCGGCCGAGCCAGCCGCCGAGGAGAAGCCTGCCCGCAAGCGTCGCAGCCGCAGCCGCAAGCCGAAGGCCGGTGAGGAAGGCGCGGAAGCGCCCGCCGAAGCCCCGGCCGAGGCCGCGGTGGAAGCGCCTGCTGCCGAGGCTCCGGCCGAGGAAGCGCCCGCCAAGCCCAAGCGGACCCGCGCCCGTCGCAAGACCAAGGCCGAGCTCGCCGCCGAAGCGGAAGCCGCCGCTGCCGCTGCTGCGGCAGTTCCGGCCGAAACGCCGGTGGAAACCCCGGTCGAGACGCCTGTTGAAACGCCCGTCGAGGCGCCGCAGCAGACCCCCGACGAAACGCCTGTCGAGGCTCCGGCGGAAGAGCCGGTCGAGACGCCCGCCGAGGCTCCGGTCGAGACCCCGGTCGAGGTTCCGGCCGAACAGCCCGCCGAGACGCCTGCTCCGGCGTCCGCGACCAACACCGATCCCTCGCGGCCGCGCCGCGCGGGCTGGTGGTCGCGCAAGAGCTGACCCCACGGGATGCCGGGGCCTGCGCCCCGGTGTCGCAGTGATGGAAACGTGAGCCGCGCCCCCCGTGACGAACGGGGGGCGCGTCGCTATCAGGGGCCGACCAAAGGAGCCTGCCGATGTTCGGGATCGACCTTTTCGACGCTGCCCTGATGCCTTCGCTCTTCGTGGCGCTGCTGGCGGGGCTGTTGTCCTTCCTCAGCCCCTGCGTGCTGCCCATCGTGCCGCCCTATCTGGCCTATATGTCCGGCATCTCGATGCGGGAACTGACCGAGAGCCGCGGCATCAGCCCGGCCACGGTGCCGGCGCTGTTCTTCGTCATGGGGCTGAGCACGGTCTTCCTGTTCCTGGGCTTCACCGCCTCGTCACTGGGGCGGCTGTTCCTGGCCTACCGACAGGAATTCGCCATGGCCGCGGGCGTCGTGGTCATCGTCATGGGCCTGCATTTCCTCGGCCTCTTCCGGCTGAATTTCCTGATGCGCGAGGCCCGGTTCGAGGGCGGCAAGGGCGGCTCGGCCTTTGGCGCCTATGTGCTGGGGCTGGCCTTTGCCTTCGGATGGACCCCCTGCATCGGCCCGATCCTGGGCACCATCATCACCCTAGCGGCAGCCGAAGATTCCGTGGCGCAGGGCACGGCGCTGTTGGCCGCCTATGCCGTGGGGCTGGGACTGCCCTTCCTGCTGGCCGCGATCTTCATCACCCGGTCGATGCGGCTGATGAACCGGCTGAAACCCTGGATGGGCTGGATCGAGAAGGCGATGGGCGTGCTGCTGGTGGTGGTCGGCGTGGCGCTGATTACCGGCTGGATGGCCGATTTCTCGTTCTGGCTGCTCGAGGTCTTCCCGGCGCTGGGACGCATCGGCTGATCCGGCGGGCGATGCGCTTGGGAAGAGTGGCGGGGGCCTTCCCCAAAGTCGCGCCCCCGGGGTCGCTTTCAGAGACGCCGATCCCCCGGGGATAATCATGGAAGACAGAGGAGCGGCCCCGCAGCGCCACAGCCTTAATCCCTGAACTGCAGCGCATGCAGGCGCGCATAGGCGCCGTCCCGGGCCAGCAGCGTCTCGTGATCGCCTTCCTCGACGACCTGACCCGCCTCCATCACCACGATCTTGTCTGCGTGGCGGATGGTCGAGAGGCGGTGGGCGATGACCAGCGTCGTGCGCCCGGCGCTGAGCTTGTCCAGCGCCTCCTGCACCAGCGCCTCGGAGCGCGCGTCCAGCGCCGAGGTCGCCTCGTCCAGCAGCAGGATCGGCGACTCGCGCAGGAGCGCCCGGGCAATCGCCACCCGTTGCCGCTGCCCGCCCGACAGCGCCGAGCCGCGGGGGCCGACCCGGGTGTCGAGGCCGTCGGTCAGCGAGGGCAGGAATTCATCGACATGCGCCGCGGCGATGGCCTGCGGCAGACGGGCCTCGGCCCCCGCGGGGGCGCCCATCAGCACGTTATCGCGCAGCGTCTCGTCAAAGAGCGCGCTGTCCTGCGCGACCACGCTGAAGAGGTCGCGCAAGCCCCGCAGGTCCATGCGAGCGACATTCTCGCCGCCGATCGTCACCCGACCCGATTGCGGATCGGCCAGACGCGTGAGCAGGGTGAAGACCGTCGATTTTCCCGCGCCCGAGGGGCCGACCAGCGCCGTGGTCTTGCCCGCCTCGGCGGTGAAGGAAAGCGCGCGCAGCACCGGCTCGCCGTCATAGGCGAAGGTCACGCCTTCGAAGCGGATCGTCTCGGCCCCTTTGGCGGGCAGGGCCGCGAGCGGGCCCTCCGGCTGGGCGATGCGGGGCTTCTCGTCCAGCAGCCGGTGGATGCGCTCCAGCGAGGCCAGCACGTTCTGCCAGGCGCCCGACATCGAGCCGAGGCGGCGCAGCGGCTCGAACAGAAGGGCGATGGCGGCGACGAAGGTCATGAACTCGCCGACCGTGCGGTCCCCGGCGACGATCTGCGCCCCGGCGAAGGTCAGGACCAGAGTGAAGCCCAGCGCCGCCACCAGATCCGACATCGACCCCATCGCCGCCTGACCCGCCGCCACCCGCACCCGGGCCTTGACGAAACGCGACAGAACCCGCGACAGCCGGTCGCCTTCGCTGGTCTCGATACCGGTGCGCTGGATGGTCTGCACGCCGTGGAAGATCTCGTCCAGCCGTGTCGAGGCCGCGGCCGAGGCGTCGCGCGCCCGGACCCCCATGTCGCGCACCACGCGCTGCAGGAAACCCGCGGGCAGCACCAGAAGCGGCACGCCGACCAGCGCCACCAGCGTCCAGAGCCAGTCGGTCCAGAGCGCGACGCCAAGGAGCGCCACGATCGACACCGCATCGCGGGCGACGCCCGGCAGGATGCGCTCGAACACCGCGTTCAGCTCCACGGTGTCGCCCCTGACCCGGTCGATCAGATGGCCCGGCGGGTGCGTGTGGTGGAAGGATTGGTCGAGGCCCATCAGATGCAGGGTCAGCTGACGCTGCAGCCCCGCGCCGACCTTCTCGGCCACCTGCGCCATGATCGTGCGGTAGACGAGCGAGGTGGTGGCCCTGAGGATGAAGGTGGCCCCGAACCCGAGCGCCACCCATTTCACCAGATCGCCCCGGCCCGCGACCAGCACCTGGTCGAACATCGGCTTGAGAAGCGCCGAAAGCGCCCCCGCCATGGCGCCGTCGATGGTCATGCAGACGATGGCGACCGACATGAGCGGCATCCAGCGCCGGGCATGGTTGGCCCAGAACCAGCGGGCAAGGGCACGGTCATGCGCGCGGCTGCGCTGCGGCGTGGGCGGGATCGGATCGTGGGAGGAGGACATGGCGCGCCGGTCTTGCAA
>NZ_JAUCCQ010000098.1:0-14695 GCF_034676075.1 Pararhodobacter sp.
CCTCGGGGGGTGAATTGGCCGCAGGCCAAGAGGGGGGCAGACGGCCCCCCTTTCTTCGGCGCGGCACCGCCGCGCCGCTGGTCGCCCGAGGCGCCCGCGTCAGCGGGTAACGAGGGCGAAACCCCTCAGATCTCGATGACGCGCACCTGCTGGCCCTTGGCGGCCAGCGCCAGTTCGCCGTTGCACAGCCGCAGCGCATCCGCGCCGAAGATCTCGTGCCGCCAGCCCTTGAGGCAGGCCACATCCCGCTTGCCCGCGGCGATCTGGTCCAGGTCCGAGGTCGGCGCGATCAGCCGTTGTGCCACGCCCGCGGAATCGGCCTTGGCCTTGAGCAGCACGCGCAGCAGATCCGCCAGCGCCGGGTTGACCTGCAGCGGTTCGTCCTCGGTCGCGGCGCGGGGCCAGTCCTTGGGGCCGAGGGCAAGCGCCTGTTGCACCGCTTCCAGGATCCCGTCGGCGATCTCTCCCCGCCGCGCCTCGCGCAGCAGCAGCCGCGAGCGGCCGAGCGCCTCGATGGAATCGGGCTTGGTCGAGGCCAGTTCCAGCAGCGCATCGTCCTTGTAGACCCGCGAGCGCGGCACGTTGCGGGTCTGGGCGTAATCCTCGCGGAACCGCGCCAGTTCCTTGACCAGCGCCATGAACTTGCCCGACTGGCCGCGGGTGCGGATCTTCTGCCAGGCGTCCTCGGGATGGGTGACATAGGTCTCGGGCGAGGTCAGCACGCCCATCTCCTCGGCCACCCAGGCGGCGCGGCCGCTTTTCTCGATGTCCTTCTTGAGGTGTTCGTAGATCTGGCGCAGGTGGGTCACATCATCCAGCGCGTAGCGCAGCTGCGCCTCGCTCAGCGGGCGCTGCGACCAGTCGGTGAAGCGCGAGGTCTTGTCCAGGGGCGCCTTGGCGATCTTCTTGACCAGCGTCTCGTAGCCGACCTGTTCGCCGAAGCCGCAGACCATGGCGGCGATCTGGGTGTCGAACAGCGGCTCGGGGATCACCCCGCCGTCGATGAAGAAGATCTCCAGATCCTGCCGCGCGGCGTGAAAGACCTTCACCACCTCGGTGTTGCGCATCAGCTCCAGCAGCGGGTCGAGCGACAGCCCCTCGGCCAGCGGGTCGATGATATAGGCCCGCTCGGGCCCCTTGCCGGGCAGCGCCATCTGCACAAGGCAAAGCTTGGCGTAATAAGTCCGCTCGCGCAGGAATTCGGTATCGAGGGTGACGTAGGGCTCGCCCGCAGCCTCGGCGCAGAGTGCGGCAAGGGCTTCGGTGGTGGTGATGATGTTCATTCGGCCTCGCAGGCGCGGGGTCGTCCCGCTGGTTCAACGGTTCTACGGGGCGTCGGGAGGAATGGAAAGGGAACGCCGCGCGGCCCCCTCCCCTCAGTCACGCAACTGCAACACTGCCTCGCCGCGCGTCGGACCCTGCCTGCCCTCGGCGCTGAGCCGGAAGTGCAGGGTCTCGCCCTCGCGCCGCATCTCGAAAAGCCCCTCGACGCCGTCGCCGAGGCGCAGGATTGCGCCCTCGATCCGGCCCTCGATGTCTTCCGGCAGGTTATCCTCGGCCCGGTTCTCGCCGCGGATCAGACCGCCCTCGGCCTCGCGCAGCAGATAGGTGAAGTTGCGCCCGCCCTGCTGGGTGGCGCAGCGGCCCTGAAAGACATGGCCCGACAGCCGGGTGCCCTCCAGCCGGACACGGCAGCGGAAGCGTTGCGCGGGTTCACCCGGCAGGGCCAGCGTGCCCTCGCCCTGCCATTCGCCTTCGAAGGGCGCGAAGCTCTGCGCCATGGCGGGGGAGGCGAGGCAGAGGGCGATCAGGGCGGCGCGGATCATCGCAGGCTCCATCGGATAAGGCCGGGCAGCAGGTAGAGGTCGGCGGCCAGCGCCAGCGCCACCGCCAGCGCGATCAGCCCGCCGAAGACCGCGAGCCCGGGCAGGGCCGAGGCCAGCGTCACCGCCAGCCCGGCAAAGAGGATCGTCGTGGTGGCGGCCATCGGCGGCCCGGCCTCGACCAGCGCGCGGTCGACGCGGCGCGCGGTGCCGCCCCGGGCCAGCCGCAACCGGTTCAGCAGATGCAGCGTGTCGTCCACGGCGATGCCGAAGGCCACCGTCAGGGCGATCATGTTCATGATGGTCAGTTCGCGGCCCCAGAGAACCAGCCAGGCTTCGACGCCCAGGATCGGGATCAGGTTCACCACCAGCGCCAGCAGCCCCAGCCTGAGCGAGCGGTGGACCAATGCCACCAGCAGGGTGATGGCCAGGATGGTCGAATAGAGCCCCCAGCGCAGGCTTTCGACAATCCGCGGCCCCTCGGTCAGCAGGGCGTATCCCGGGCCGACGATCTGCGTTGCCCCGGCAAGACCGGCCTCGGCAAGGCGGGCCTCCAGCGCGGCCAGCGCCTGATCGGCGCGCACGTCGGCGGCGGCAATGGGCAGCTGTACCGGCAGGGCATGGGCGCCACCATCGCGTGAGGCCATGCGCGCCAGCATCGCCTCGCCAGCCGCGCCCCGGGCGAAGGCGTCGCTGCCGTAGAGCACACGGGCGGCGGCGCGGATCCGGTCGAGCGGCGCAGCGGGGTCATCCTCGACCACTACCAGCATGCGGTCGGCGCCCAGCCCCTCGGCATCCATGATGGCCAGCGCCTCGGTCACCGGGGCGCCGCGCGGCAGGTAATCGGCATAGCGGAAGCCCAGGTCCGAGCGGCTCTGCAGCGCCCAGAGCCCGGCCAGCACCAGCGCCGCCAGCAGCGCGACCAGCCGTCCGTGCCGCGCCAGCGCCCGAGCCCCCGGCACGAGGCCGCGAAAGAGCCGCGGCGCCCGGGTTCCGGCCCGCGGCCGGTCCAGCAGGCGCATCAGCACCGGCGTCATCAGCAGGACCGAGGCCAGGCACAGCGCCATGCCCAACCCGCCCGCCCAGGCCATCCGGTTGAGCGAGGGGGAATCGGGCAGTGCCAGCGAGGCGAAGGCAAGGATCGTGGTGAGCGAGGTGAGGGCGGCCGCGGGCGCGGTCTCGGCCAGGGCGCGGGCCAGTGCCGGGCGCGGGGCCATGCCGCGGCGCAGGGCATGGATCGCGGCATGATAGACATGCACGGAATCCGAGAAGGCCAGCACGATCAGCACCACCGGCAGGGATCCCATCAGCGGGTCGATGGGCGTGCCGCTGGCGCCGAGCACGCCGAAGAACCACACCAGCCCGGTGATCGGCGGCAGGGCGATCACCACCATCGCCCGGGCCGAGCGGAACAGGAGCGCGGTGAAGGCGAGGCAGATCAGCGTCGCCAGCGGCACCAGCAGGCCCAGGTCGTGGATCAGCTCGCGGGCAATGGCGCGCTGCACGGCGAGGAGGCCGACGATCTCGGTCTCGAGGGCCGGGGTATCGGCCGCGGTTTCCGCCAGACGCGCGGCGAAGGCATCGCCGCCCTGACCCCGCTCGGGCGCCACGACGATCAGCGTGGCGGTGAGGCCCTCGTTGAGCAGCTGCGCGGCCAGCGGGCTCTCGCGCCGCATCGTGGCGAGGCGCCCCGCGGGCGGCAGATCCGCCAGTTCCGGGCCCGAGAGCCAGGCGCCCTCGCGCCCCGGGGCGGGCAGGCCGGGCAGCGAAATCACCTGCTGCACGCCCTCGACG
Organism: Pararhodobacter sp.; assembly: GCF_034676075.1. Lineage (GTDB taxonomy): Bacteria > Pseudomonadota > Alphaproteobacteria > Rhodobacterales > Rhodobacteraceae > Pararhodobacter. Next base: position 3,618 of record NZ_JAUCCQ010000098.1, read on the forward strand.
AATTGCAGGTCGAGGACCAGATCGTCGAGCGCGGCAAGACCCGCCTCGCTGGCCAGATCGGGGCTGCGGACCAGAAGCACTTCCTCGGCGGTGAGGGGGCCGAACCGGGCGCTGTAGCGGTCGATGGCGCGTGCGCCCTCTGTGCCGTTCCCGATCAGGCCCGAGAGGTCGACCGCAACCCGGATCTGCGTCGCCTGCCAGAGTGCGAGCAGCGTGACGAGCGCCAGCACCAGCCCGGGCCAGAGCGGCCGGGCCAGCAGCCGGGCGAAGGCCCGCACCAGCAGCGAAGCGGAGGGCGCGGGCTGTTGCATGAGCGGCAAGCTAGCACAGGGCGGCGGGGGGGCAAGCGGGAGGGCGGGCCGGATGGAGGCGGGGGGCCAGCCCCCCGCGCCCCCCGCTCAAGGGGGTTTTCCACCCCCTTGAGAAACCCCCGAGGATATTTGGAGAACAAAGATCAAGGTTAAGGGGGCGTTAAGTCGCCTTCTTTGCGCTGCAAATATCCTCGGGGGTGAGGGCCGCCCGGACGAGGCGCCGGTGGCGCGTCGTCAGGCCCGAACGCCCGGAGCGTAAGCGGAGGGCCGGACCAGGCCGTCAGGCCAAGAGGGGGGCAGAAGGCCCCCCTTCTTCCCTTACAGCGACCATTTCGGCGTGAAGGGCAGTTGCGCCGACAGCGCGCCGTCCACGGCCAGCACCTGACCGTTCACATAGCTCGCCGCATCGGAGGCGAGGAAGGCCACGGCCTCGGCAATCTCCTCGGCGCGGCCGCCGCGGCGCAGCGGGTTCAGCTGGCCGATGCGGTCCTCCTTGCCCCGGGCGCGGGCGTCGTCGAAGAGCGCGGCGGTCATCGGCGTGTCGATGAGGCCCGGCGCCACGCCGTTCACGCGGATCCCGGTGCCGCTCAGGGCCATGGCGGTGGTCTGTACCAGATTGGCCACCCCGGCCTTGGAGGCCGAATAGGGGATCGGCCCGGCCCCGGCCCTGAGACCCGCGACCGAGGCGGTGCAGACGATGGCCCCGCCTCGTTGCATGTGGGGCACCGCCGTGCGCATGGCGATCCAGGGGCCGAGCAGGTTGATGCGCAGCACCTCCATGAATTCGGCGCTCGGAGTGTCGAGCCGGGGCAGCAGCCCGCCCGTCACCCCGGCATTGGCGAAGAGCACATCGACCCCGCCGAAGCCCGAGACCGCATGGCCGACGATCGCCTCGACCCCGGCATCGGTGGCGCAATCGGTGACCAGCGCGCTGGCCTCGGTGCCCGCGGCCCGGGCCAGGGCGGCGGTTTCCTCGACCCCCTCCTGCACATCGGCCAGCACCAGCCTTGCGCCACGCCGGGCGAGGACCAGCGCCGTGGCGCGGCCGATGCCACCGGCGGCGCCGGTGATGATCGCGGTCTTGCCGGTGAAATCGCTCATCTCATCCCTCCCTCGATGCCGGGGGGCTACCCCTCGGCATTATGTGCCGCGCGATGCCGGGCCTTCAACCGCCCAGCGCCGGGTTGCGGCCGCGGCTGGTGACCTGGGGCGCCCAGCCGGGGTGGTTCAGCCCCTTGCGCTTCTTGATCTCCATCCGCGCCAGCTGGTCGCGATGCACCTCGTCCGGGCCATCGGCCAGCCGCAGGGTGCGCAGCCCGGCATAGGCCAGCGCCGTGCCGAAATCATTGCCGGTGCCGCCGCCGCCGCAGGCCTGGATCGCCCAGTCGGCGATCTGGCAGGCCATGGTCGGCGCCGCGATCTTGATCATGGCGATCTCGGCCCGGGCCTCCTTGTTGCCCACCGTGTCCATCTTGTGGGCGGCATGCAGGGTCAGCAGGCGGCATTGGTCGATCATCAGCCGCGCCTCGGCGATCCGCTCGCGGGTCACGCCCTGTTCGGCCACCGGCTTGCCGAAGGCCACGCGCTGCAGCGTGCGGTCGATCATGATCTCCAGCAGACGCTCGGCCATGCCGATGGTGCGCATGCAATGGTGGATCCGACCCGGCCCCAGCCGCCCCTGCGCGATCTCGAAGCCGCGGCCCTCGCCCAAGAGCAGGTTCGAGGCCGGCACGCGGACATTTTCGAACAGCACCTCGGAGGCCCGGTCCGGCACGCCGTAATAGCCGAAGACCGGCAGCGAGCGGGTGACGGTGATGCCGGGTGTGTCCATCGGCACCAGGATCATCGACTGCTGCTTGTGCCGGTCGGGATTGCCCGGGTCGGTCTTGCCCATGAAGATGCAGATCTTCGTCTTGGGGTTGGAGGCCCCGGTCGTGTACCATTTATGGGCATTGATGACGTAATCGTCGCCCTCGCGCCGGATCTCGGCCTGGATATTGGTCGCGTCGGACGAGGCCACGGCCGGCTCGGTCATGGCAAAGCACGAGCGGATCTCGCCGTTGAGAAGCGGTTTCAGCCAGCGCTCCTTGTGTTCGGCGCTGCCATACCGCTCGATCACCTCCATGTTGCCGGTATCGGGGGCGTTGCAGTTGAACACCTCGGGCGCGAGGAAGCTGCGGCCCATGATCTCGCACAGATAGCCGTATTCGACATTCGACAGGCCCGCGCCCTTGTCGCTGTCGGGCAGGAACAGGTTCCACAGCCCGGCCTCGCGCGCCTTGGGCTTCAGCCGGTCGAACATCGGGTAGATGGCGAAGGGGCCCAGCTCCTCGGCCTCGCGGAAGAACTCGGCCTCGTTGGGATAGATATGCTCGTCCATGAAGGCCTTGAGCCGGGCCTCGTAATCCAGGACGCGGGGCGACTTGTCGGGTACCATGGGATCCTCCTGTGTTGCCGGCAGCCTAGAGAAACCTTCAGCGTCTGGCAAGATCGTCTGACGATCCGGCTTGACGATGGCCCGCATCGCCGCCATCCTCGGGCAAACGCGGGAGGGGATCATGGCCGAAGCGGAACTCGATGCCTGGATGCAGGCGCATGTCGCGGGCTATCGCGGTCCGCTGACCCTGACCCGGCTGAAGGGCGGACAGTCGAACCCGACCTGGCGGGTCGAGGCGGCCTCGGGCCGCTATGTCCTCCGGCAGAAGCCGGTGGGCAAGGTGCTGCCCTCGGCGCATCAGGTCGACCGAGAATACAAGGTGATGAAGGCGCTGGGCGAGACGGATGTGCCGGTGCCGCGGATGCTGGGGTTCTGCGACGACGACAGCGTCATGGGCTCCATGTTCTTCGTCATGGAGCATCTGGAGGGCCGCACGCTCTGGGATCCGCGCCTGCCCGAGATGCCCCCGGCCGAGCGCGCCGCGATCTTCGAGGCGATGAACGATGCCATTGCCAGGATCTCGCTGGTCGATCCGCTGGCTGTGGGGCTTGGGGATTACGGGCGGCAGGGCGGCTATCTGGAGCGCCAGGTCTCGCGCTGGACCAGGCAATACCGCGCCTCCGAGACCCACCGGATCGAGGCGATGGACCGGCTGATCGACTGGCTGCCGCAGAACATGCCGACCCGGCCCGAAGAGGTGCGCATCGCCCATGGCGACTTCCGCCTCGACAATCTGATGTTCCACCCGACCGAGCCGCGGGTGCTGGGCGTGCTGGATTGGGAACTCTCGACGCTGGGCGATCCCTTCGCCGATTTCGCCTATAACGTCATGGTCTGGCGCATCGCGCCCGGCATCTTCCGCGGGCTTGGCGGGGTCGATCTGACCGGCACCGGCATTCCCACGGAAGACGAGTATATCGACATGTGGTGCCGGAAAACCGGGCGGGAACGGCCCGGGGACTTCGACTATTACGTCATTCTCAGCCTGTTCCGCATCGCCGCCATCGTCCAGGGCATCGCCAAGCGGGCGCAGGACGGCACCGCGAACGATCCGCGCGCCGCCGAGATGGGCAAGGTCGCGGGCCCGCTGGCCGAGGTCGCCTGGGCCATGGTGAGGCGATGAGCGAACCCTCGGGGCCGGAGGCGCTGGTCCGCGACGTGCTGCAGGGCCTGGCCGAGGGGCGCTTCGTGCCGGGGCAGCGGCTGGTTGAGCCCGATCTGATGGCGCGCTACGGCCTCGGTCGCTCCACGGTGCGCGAGGGGCTGGGGCGGCTTGCCGCCGCCGGGATCGTGGCGCAGACGCCGCATCGCGGGGCGCAGATCCGCCTGCTGACGCGCCGCGCCGCCCTCGACGTGCTGCGGGTGACCGAGCAGCTTCTGGGCCTCGCCGCAAGGCAGGCGGCCGAGGCGGTGGCGGCGGGCGCCTCGGCCACGCCGCTGGTCGAGGCCGCCGGGGAATACGACGCCGCCGACCCGACCGAACGCCCCCGGGCCCGGGCCCGCTATTATCGGGCGCTGACCCAGCTTGCCGGCAATGCCGAGATCGAACGCCTGCTGCCGCTGCTGCAGGTGCATCTGATCCGCGCCCAGCTGCGCCTCTCGCGCCCGCCGGAGGGCGGGACGAGGGCGGCGCTGGTCCGCGCCGTCTCGGCGGGCGATCCCGGGGCCGCCGAAGCCGCCGCGCGGCGCCATATCGCCGCCCTGATCGCCCTGCTCCCGGCCGTCCCCGACAGCGCCTTCGCGCCCCAGTCTTAAGCCCCAGTCTTAACCTTTCCGAAACCCGCCTTCTTTGCGCTGCAAATATCCTCCAGGGGGGGCCGGGGGGATGGAAAATCCCCCCGGGGCCGCCACCGGGCGCAGGCTCTCGTCAGCCGCGCCCCGTCAGCCGGTTCCCCAGCGCCGCCAGCCGCGAGGGCGGGCCACCGGCGGCCTCGGCCCGGTCGGCCAGCCCATAGAGCCGGTACATCGTCCGCACCCCCAGCCAGCGCAGCGGCTCGGGCTCCCAGGCGCGGGGGCGGCGATTGACCCAGGGCAGGGCGGTCAAATCCGTCTGCCGTCCCAGCGCCAGATCGGCCAGCGTCCGTCCCGCCAGGTTCGAGGTGGAGACCCCGGTGCCCACATAGCCCCCCGCCCAGCCGATCCCGTCCGCGCCCAGCCCCACCGTCGCGCACCAGTCACGCGGCACGCCCAGCACGCCGCACCAGGCATGGTCGATGCGGGCGCCCCGCGCGGCGGGGAAATGGCGGTGCAGGATGGCGGTCAGGCGGCGCACTGTCTCGGAATCGGGCGTCCCGTCGCGGTCCAGCCGCGAGCCGAACTTGTAGGGCACGCCCCGGGCGCCCACCGTGATCCGCCCCTCGCGCGTGCGCTGGCAATAGCAATAGGTATGGTCGAAATCGCCGAGGATCTCGTGTCCGTCCCAGCCGATTTCGGCCCAGACCTCGGGCGGCAGCGGCTCGGTGACGATCTGGGCCGAATTCATCGGCAGCCACTCGCGCCGGAGCCCCGGCAGGGTGGCGGTGAAACCCTCGGTGCAGCGCAGGATCACCGGGGCGCGCAGGTTCCCGCGGTTGGTCGTCAGAAGCCCCGGCGCGATGCCGGTGACCTCGGTCTCCTCATGGATCACCGCGCCCGCGCGTTCCACCGCCTCGGCCAGACCCCGCACCAGCTTCGCCGGCTGGATCCGGGCGGTGCCGGTCACCAGCATGGCGCCCCGGGCGCCGGGGATGCGTATGCGGGCGCGGGTCTCGTCCGCGCCGAGGGCGAAGACGCGACCTTCTTCGCCCCAATGGACCCGGTGCTCTGTCTCGGCCTTGAGTCGCTCGTGCTGGGCGTCGTTGGTCGCCACCATCAGCTCGTCGCCGCGGCGGATGTCGGCGTCGATGCCCTGCGCCTCGGCCACCGCGATCACCTCGTCCACCGTGCCCGACATGGCGCGGACGAGGGCGCGCACCGCCTCGGGGCTCGAGGTCTCGGCATAGCGCTGGTGGTTCCACGAGAACCCGCCCGACAGCCAGCCGCCGTTCCGACCCGAGGCGCCGTAGCCCGCGAAATGCTTCTCGACCAGCGTGACGCGCAACCCGGGGTCCAGCTGCTTCAGATACCACGCGGCCCAGAGCCCGGTATAGCCCGCGCCGATGATCGCCACATCCGCCTCGCTGTCGCCGGGCAGGGGCGCGCGGCGTGTCCGGGGCAGGCCGATATCGGCGTACCAGAAGCTGAGCTGCCCCAGCGTGGTCATGCGAGGCCCAGCGCCGCCAGGATCTCGGCCCGGTGCTGGTCGCGCCGCGGGGCGTCGGCCGGTTCCAGCACCCGCCCGTCGAAGCGCGGCGCCGGGCGCGGTTGCAGCACGCCGCCCGCCTGCGACCAGGTGCCCCGCGCCTGCAGATGCGGATCGCGGGCGGCTTCCTCGGGCGTCAGCACCGGGGCGACGCAGGCGTCCGATCCCGCGAAGAGCCGGGTCCAATGGTCGCGGTCCTGGCTGGCGAAGAGGGATGTCAGACGTTCGGTCGCTTTCGGCCAGCTCTTCCGGTCGTTCTGGCGCGCGAAATCAGGATCCTCCGACAGGGACAAAAGCGACAGAAACTGGGCGTAGAACTTCGGTTCCAGGCACTGGACCGAGACAAATCCGCCATCCGCGCAGCGGTAGCTGCGCGACCAATGCGGCCCGTCCAGCAGCGATTGCCCCCGGGTGGCGCGGAACATGCCGCCCGATTGCATCAGCATCAGCAGCGTCATCATATGCGCCGAGCCGTCGACGATGGCCGCATCGACCACGGTCCCCTGCCCGGTGCGCCCGGCGCGGATCAGCCCGGCCAGCATCCCGGCCAGCAGGTACATGGCCCCGCCGCCGATGTCACCGACCAGCGTCGGCGGCGTGACCGGCGGCTCGCCGGGCAGCGAGCCGTACCAGAGCGCGCCCGACAGCGCGATGTAATTGAGGTCGTGGCCTGCCTCCAGCGCGCGCGGCCCCTCCTGCCCCCAGCCGGTCATCCGCCCATAGACCAGCCGCGGGTTCAGCGCCTGGGCCTCGGCCGGGCCGAGGCCCAGCCGTTCCATGACGCCCGGCCGGAACCCTTCGATCAGCCCGTCGGCCGAGGCGATCAGCGCCTCCAGCACCGGCCGGTCCTCGGGCGCTTTCAGGTCCAGCGCGATGGTCTTCTTGCCGCGGTCGAGGAGGTTCGCCTCCGGCAGGCCGGGCAGCGGCGGACCGTCGCGGCGCTGTACGCAGATCACCTCGGCGCCAAGATCCGCCAGCGTCATGGCGGCGAAAGGGCCGGGGCCCAGCCCCTCGATCTCGATGATGCGCAGGCCTTCAAGCATGGTTTCTCCATTCCCCCCGGTCGATCAGAATCTGTTTCAGCAAGCTGGGCCGGTCGGTCATCACACCGTCGACGCCCATATCCAGAAGCGTCTGCATGTCCTCGGCCTCGTTCACCGTCCAGACCTGCACGCGGATGCCGTGGTGACGCGCCGCGCGTAGGAAACGCGGTGTCACCACCTCGATGCCGCGAAACTGCCGGGGGACCTGCACCATCGGGAAGCCGCCACGCGGCAGCGGCAGGCCCCAGCCTGTCAGCCAGAGCCCCAGCGCCCCCCTGAGCGAGGGCGACCAGCAGAGATCCTGCCCCAGCAGCGCCCTGAGCCGCGCCGTGCGGGCGCCCGCGAAGCTGCCGGTGCCGATCCGGGGCAGGGCGCGCATGCGCGTCACCAGCTGCGCCAGCGGCTCGACCACCGCGTCGCATTTGCTTTCGATGTTGACGTAGAGCTCGGGAAATTCCTCGAGCAGGTCGGCCAGCAGCGGGATCGGCGCGCCGGAATGGGTGCGGATCTGCGCCAGATCGCGCCGGGTCAGGGCGGCGATGGGCCGGGGATCGCCGGTCAGCCGCTCCAGCGTCGGATCGTGGTGGATGACGACCGCACCGTCGGCGGTCAGATGCACATCCGTCTCGATATGCCGATAGCCCAGCGCCACGGCATGGGCGAAGGCCGGCATCGTGTTCTCGTCGTTTTCCAGCGAGCCGCCGCGGTGGGCGATGGCCACCGGGCCGGGATGATCGAGCCAGCCGTGTGTCATGCCGCGGCCGGTCTTGAGAGGATGCGGGCGATCAGGGCCAGAAGCAGCAGATAGGCGACGGCGCCCATCGACGGCAGGGCCTGCGTGAGCGCGGTGCGGGCCTCCCAGTCCAGCCCGTTGGTCGCGATCTCGCAGGCCAGCCCCCAGCCCCCGGCGGTCCAGCCCAGCACAAGCAACAGGCGGCGTTCGCCAAGCGTGCTGCGGGCCAGCAGATCGCCGACGATGAGCGCGACGCCGACGCCGACGATGGTCATGTCGTAATCGTAGAAATAGGGGCTCATCAGGGCCGAGGAAAAGCAGGCAACGGCCAGCGACCATCGCGGCGGCCAGTGGCGCAGTACGGCAAAGGCCACCGCAGCGCTGGCCAGGAGGGCGGACAGAAACTGCCCAGCCAGCGCCGCGCCTGCCGGCAGGCCGAGCGAGAAGAGCAGGGCATAGACCGAAGGCATGCGGAAGATCGGGTAGAAATCGACGGCAAGCAGCTCACCCGCCGCGCGGATTGCGCCCCGGAAAGCGGGCCAGATCCCGGGTCCCATCACCAAGGTCGCCGCGGCCGAGAGCACCAGCGCCACCCCCAAGGCGATGCCGAGAGCGCCCCAGCGCCGCGTGAACAGCGCGTGCAGTCCCAGCCCGATCCCCAGATGGGGCTTGATCGCCAGAAGGCCCAGCGGCAGGCCTGCCCCTGCGCGGTTTGCCAGTGTCAGCAGGGCACAGCCGGCCATCAGCGCGCCGGTCAGGAACGAGTTCTGTCCGCTGGCGATGGCGACGAAGAGGGTCGGCAGCAGGGCGATCAGAAGCTCCATCATGCTGGACCCGGCAAGCCGGGCCAGCAGGGCCAGATAGACCGCCAGCGTCAGCCCGATGAAGAGCGCGTAGGAAAGGCCGCGCGGCAGCAGGGGCAGGGCGGCGGTGAGCAGATCGAAAGGGGGCGGATAGGTCCAGGGCATGAACCCGTCGTGATCGAGCCATTGCTGCTGGATCGCCGACATCAGCGCCGGATCGTAGGCCTCGGCCGCGCGGCCCTCGGTCGCCAGCTGGCCGACGATATAGAACGCGTCGAAATCCACGAGATTGCCGCTGGCGCCGACCGTCGGATTGGCCAGAGCGAATTGAACGATGAGCCCGCCGAGAAGCAGGACGACCAGCGCCACGATGGCCTGCCTGAGTATCTTGCTCTGCCCCATCATGCCCTTGCGGATCACTCCCCTGCCGCCCGGGAGACTAGAGGCTCGCCCGACAAAGGGGAATCCCGTTTTGCCGGGTCAGTCCCCATGGCCCCGGGTCAGCGCCGCGTCGAGATCGTCATAGAGGTCGCCCGCATCCTCGATCCCGGTCGAGAGCCGCAGCAGGTCGACCGGGCAGGGCGAGCCCGCACCCTCGATCGAGGCGCGGTGCTCGATCAGGCTTTCGACCCCGCCCAGCGAGGTGGCACGCTTCCACAGGCCCGTATGCGCGGCGGTGCCGATGGCGGCCTTCTCGCCGCCGGTCACCTGCACCGACATCATGTAGCCGAAGCCCCCCGTCATCTGCCGCGCGGCGATGTCGTGGCCCGGGTGTTGCGGCAGGCCGGGATAGAGCACGCGCGCAACCCGCGGATGGGCCGAAAGCCGCTGCGCCAGCGCCATGGCCGAGGCTGCCTGACGCTCGGCCCGCAGGTGCAGCGTGCGCAGGCCGCGCATCAGCAGATAGGCCTCGAACGGGCCGAGGATGCTGCCCTGCGACTTGCGGATCAGGCGGATGCGGGCGGTGAACTCGTCCTCGGTGCGGGCGGCGATCACCCCGGCCAGCACGTCGGAATGGCCGTTCAGGATCTTGGTCGCCGAATGCATGACGATATCGGCGCCCAGCCTCAGCGGCTGGGTGTGGACCGGCGAGGCGCAGGTAGAATCGACCGCCAGACGGGCGCCCGCGGCATGGGCCAGCGTCGCCGCGGCCTCGATATCGGTGATGGTCCAGAGCGGATTCGAGGGCGTCTCGATCCAGACCAGCTTGGTGCGCCCGGGCTGGATCGCGGTCTTCAGCGCCAGCAGGTCGTCGGTCTCGACGAAATCCACGGCGATGCCCCAGCGCTTGGCCTCGGTCAGCAGCCAGGCGCGCAGGGCCCAGTACATGACCTTGGAGGCCACGACATGATCGCCCGGATCCAGCGCCTGAAACACCGCCGTCGCCGCGGCCATCCCCGACCCGAACAGCATCGCCCCCGCCTCGGCCGCTTCCAGCATGGCGAGCACCGCCTCGGCCTCGTGGATCGTGGCGTTGTCGGGGCGGCCATAGACGAAGCCGGTGGAATAGCCGTTGTCGGGATCGCGGATGTAGGTGGTCGACAGATGGATCGGCGGCACCACGCCGCGGGTCACCGGGTCGATCTTGCCCATGGCCTGCACGGCGAGCGAACGGGGGGTCCAGTGAGGCATGGCGGCGGCTCCGGGGCGAGGGGATTCCCTGAAACGGCTAGCGGCTGCACGGCGCCGCTGCAAGGGGCCTGGCGCGAAACGCCGCCCGCGCCCTCAGGCCTCGCGGCGGTAGCGGTCTTCGAGCACGTCGAAGGGCACGCCGGGCTCGTCCTTTGCGCAGCGGATGACCAGCGAGGTCTTGACCGAGGCCACGTTGTCGGCGGCCAGCAGATCCTCGGTCAGGAAGGACTGGAAGGTCGACAGATCCGGCGCCACGCATTTCAGGATGAAGTCAATCTCGCCGTTCAGCATGTGGCATTCGCGGACCAGCGACCAGGCGCGGCAGCGGTCCTCGAAGGCCCGCAGATCGGCCTCGTTCTGCCGGTGCAGGCGCACCATGGCGAAGACCTGCACCTCGAACCCCAGTTCCCGGACATCGACGCGGGCATGGTAGCCCTGGATATAGCCCGCCTCCTCCAGCGTCCGCACGCGGCGCAGGCAGGGCGGGGCCGAGATCCCGACCCGCTTGGCCAGCTCGACGTTGGTCATGCGCCCATCGGCCTGCAATTCGGCCAGAATCATGCGGTCGATGGGATCGAGTTTCGCGCCGGGCATTGCGGCAAGTCTCCGTTTCGGTTTGCGCTTATGTAGGCACACTCGCCCCCATGCGCAATATTCTTTCGCAAACCGGGGGGTTGGCGGGCTCGGGCAGCAGCGGAGCGCCCGTCGGCACGGCAAGGCCAGGGGCTGCTGACCCGCGGGTTGGCCCCACGGCGCGGTGCCGCACCCCCTTTTCGTGACGCCCCGGGTCTATATGTAAGGCGCAACGCAGGTCAGCCCGAGGAAGAATCATGTCCGAC
>NZ_JAUCCQ010000099.1:0-14635 GCF_034676075.1 Pararhodobacter sp.
GGGTGAATGCCCGCAGGGCAGAGGGGGGCAGACGGCCCCCCTACTTCGGCGCGGCAACGCCGCGCCGCCGGTCGCCCGAGGCGCCCGCGACAGCGGGCAACGAGGGCGAAACACCTCCCCCCTCAGCCTTCTCCCCCGGCCTCGGCACGCAGCCCGGCGATATCGCAGGTCCAGGTGCCGGCCGTGTCCCGGATCAGCCCCTCGTCGCGGAAATCCTGGATCACCCGGTTCACCTTGGGCCGGGTCGCGCCCAGCACCGCGGCCAGTTCCCCCTGCGAGAGACCCAGCGCCAGCGAGGCATCCTCGGGGATGTCGGCGCCGTGCAATTGTTCCAGCGTGATCAGCAGGAAACGGGCGACACGCGCCCGCAGCTGGTAAAGCGCGATCGATTCGAGCTGCAGCGTCGTCGTGCGCAGGAGCGTCGACAGCCGCGTCAGCGCCGCCTCGTAGAAGGCCGGATCGCCCCCCGCCAGCGTGTCGAAGGCCCGCCGCGTCAGCACCCAGCCGGTGACCGGTCCCACCGCCGTGGCATCGGCCGAGCGTGGCTGGCGGTCGAAGAGCGCGATCTCGCCCAGCATCTCGCCCGCTTCGGCATGGCGCAGCACCAGTTCGCGCCCGCCCTGCGTCACCAGCGAGATGCGGATGCGCCCGGTCTCGATCGCCACCAGCCAGTCGCCCGGATCGTCGCGCTGGAACAGCACCTCGCCGGGGGCCCAGCTGCGCGGCCGCGCCGCTGCGGCCACCGCATCCAGCGCCGTCGGCGAAAGCGGCGCAAACATCTCGAAGGATTTCCAGAATCCGCGGCTCGGCATGCTGTTCCTTTCCCGTGACGCGGCGATGGTGCCGCGCCGCGGGCGGGGCGTAAAGCCCCGTCGTGACGGCGCTTTAGCTGCGTGTCAGGCCGAGCGAGGCAAAGGCCTCGTCGACCCGCGCCGCGCCCCAGGGCGAGGGCTCGCCGGGCGCCGCGCCCTCGTTCAGCGTGCAGCCGTCGCCCGCGATCAGCACCCGCGTCTCGCCCGCGTTCGAGACCGAGACTTCGCCGCGATCGACGAAGACCGCGTATTCCCCGCGCGAGGGGCCGACGAAGAAGCGGGTGCCGCGCACGCCGATCTCGCCGAAGGCGGTGACGAAGCGCAAGTCGAGGGGCGGCAGCGTCTCGGGCCGGTCGAAGACCATGGCGCCGCCGACGTTGATCGTGCCGCCGATCTCGCCCAGATAGCTGGCGAGTTCGATGGAGGAACCAAGGCCGAGGTTGATCCGCGTCTCGCGGTCCAGAAGCAGCAGCGCCAGCCCGTCCTCGCCGGTGGCGGCCTGGTCGCCCTCCATCAGCGCAAGGCCAGGTTCGAGCGGCAGCAGCGTGCCGCCCCGGGTGACGCTGCCCGCGCCGGAGGCTTCGAGCACCTCGCCCAGTCGGGCATCGGCACGGGCGCTGCGGGCTGCGAGGGGCAGGGCGGCGGCGGTGATGAGCAGGTGGCGGCGGGAAAGCTGGGTCATGGGATCGCTTTCTGGAAAGGGCGTTTGAAACCGGGGAGGACTGGCAAATCGGACATCGGGCAAAGGCCGCAGGGTGGCGCGAAACCGGGCCGCTGTCTGTTCCCGGCGGAACAGGTCAGCGGGGCAGGATCAGGAGGGCACGGAAATCGTTCACATTGGTCAGGGTGGGGCCGGTCACCACCTGGGCGTTGCGTCTGGCGAAATAGCTGTGGGAATCGTTGCGGGCGAGGGCGGCTTCGGCGTCCTTTCGATTAGGGATGGTGTCGGGGCCGATCAGCGCGCCCGCCACCTCGGCCGCGCCATCGACGCCGTCGGTGTCGCAGGCGAGCGCATGGATGCCGGGTGCGCCGTTCAGCGCCAGCGCCAGCGCCAGGCAGAATTCGGCGTTCGGCCCGCCCGTGCCGTCGCCCCGCCGCGTCACCGTAAGCTCACCGCCCGAGAGCAGCACCAGCGGCGTCGCGCCCGGCGCCAGTGCCTGCTGGCGGGCGAGGGCGGTGCGGGCCATCTCTGCCGCCACCTCCTGCGCCTCGCCCTCCAGCGCGTCGCCGAGGATCTCGGCCTCGCAGCCCTCGGCCCGGGCCAGATCGGCGGCGGCGGCGAGGGATTGCGAGGGGGCGGCGTAGATCACCGTCTCGGCCCGCGAGAGGCGCGGATCGCCCGGGGGGATGACGCCGGTGGGCCGGATCAGCGCCTCGGTGACCGAGGGCGGGACGGGGACCTGCCAGCGCGACAGGACGGCGCGGGCGTCCGCCGCGCTCGAGGCATCGCCGACCGTCGGGCCGGAGCCGATGAAGGCCGGATCATCGCCCGGCACGTCGGAAATCAAAAGGGCCAGCATCCGGGCGGGATAGGCTGCGGCGGCCAGTTGCCCGCCCTTCACCCGGCTGAGGTGTTTGCGGACCGTGTTCATCCGGTCGATGGGCGCCCCGGAATCCAGAAGCGCCGCGCTCACCGCCTGTTTTTCGGCCAGCGTCACCCCGGCGCAGGGTGCCACCAGCAGCGCCGAGGCCCCGCCCGAGATCAGCGCCAGCACGAAATCCCCCTCGCCAAGGCCCTCCAGCAGCGCCAGCAGGCGGTCGGTGGCCCGGGCGCCGGCCTCGTCGGGGACCGGATGCGCGGCCTCGACGATCTCGATCCCCTCGCAGGGACGGGCATAGCCATAGCGGGTGATGACCAGCCCCTGGCAGGGGCCCCAGACGGCTTCGACGGCCTCGGCCATGCGGGCGCTTGCCTTGCCCGCACCGACCACCACGACCCGGCCCGCGGGTTTCGGCGGCAGGGCCGCAGCGAGCGAGCGCATCGGGTCGGCGACCGCGACGGCGCGGTCGAAGAGCGCGCGGAGCAGGGGGGCGGGGTCGGGCATCGGGCCTCCTTCGTCGCAGGATGATGCACCGGGCGGGCCGCTGGGGGAAGGGGGCGAAGGGGCAGGGTGTCGGCGCGGCGCGGGAACCTGCCGGCGGGGGCGGCGGTTAGCTTTCTGAAAGGATCTGCCATGCCGCCGTCAGACAAGACCGCCGAGCTTTACCGGATGGAAACGCCCGAACACCTCTGCCCCTACGGGCTGAAGTCGAAGGACCTGCTCAGGCGCCACGGCTTCCGGGTGATCGACCATCCGCTCCGCACCCGGGCCGAGACCGATGCGTTCCTCGAGCAGGCCGGGGTCGAAACCTCGCCCCAGACTTATATCGGTGGCGAACGGATCGGGGGCTATGACGATCTGCGGGTCTGGCTGGGCCTCGACCCGCCGGCGGAGGAGCGCAGCGAGACCTCCTATCGCCCGGTGGTGGTGATCTTCGCCGTGGCCGCGCTTCTGGCGCTGGCACTGTCCTGGCATCACTACGGCAATCCGCTGACGCTGAGGGCCTTGGAATGGTTCGTGTCCTTGTCGATGGTGTTACTCGCCTTGCAGAAGCTGCAGGATGTCGAGGCGTTTTCGCTGATGTTCCTGAACTACGATCTGCTGGCGCGGCGCTGGGTGCCCTATGCGTCGATCTATCCCTATCTGGAGGCGCTGGCGGGGATCCTGATGACGGCAGGGGCGCTCCTTTGGCTGGCGGCGCCGGTGTCGCTGGTCATCGGGCTGATCGGCGCGGTGAGCGTGGCCAAGGCGGTGTGGATCGACAAACGCGAGCAGAAATGCGCCTGTGTCGGCGGGGCGTCGAAGGTGCCGCTGGGGTTCGTGTCCTTCACCGAGAGTGCGCTGATGGCGGGGATGGGGCTGTGGATGGGGGCAAAGGTGTTCCTGTGATGGCTTGGATGGTGGGATGAAATCCCACCCTACGGGGCGCATCGGGGTGAGACCGCCCGGCCCGCGCCGACGCTGTAGGGTGGGATTTCATTCCACCTTACACGATCCCCCGGAGGGTGAACGTCGACCATCCCCCGTAGGGTGCGTGCTCGCACGCACCTCCCGTCAGATCCGCATCCGCGGCACATCCTCGGGATCCAGCTTCAACTCGATCAACAGGGGCCGCGTCCGGTTCGGAATTGCCGCCAGCGCCCGGTCGAGGTCGGCATTTGACGCCACCGCAATCCCCTCACCCCCCAAAGCCGTCGCCACCTCGGCAAAGGACGGCCAGTCGAATTCCGTCAGCCCCGGATCCATCGCCCGGTCGATGAACTGGATATGCTCGGCCCCATAGGCGCTGTCATTGGCCACCACCACGATCAGGTCGAGCCCCAGCCGCACCGCGGTGTTGAACTCGTTTACCCCTCCCATCATGAACCCGCCGTCGCCGGTGAACAGCACCACCGGCCGCGTCCGGTCGGCCAGCGCCGCGCCGATCGCCTCCTGCAACCCCAGCCCGATGGAGCCGAAATTGGCGGTGACGATGAAGCTGTGGGGATCGGGGGCGGAGATCCGGCACCAGACCTCGGTCATGAAGCGCCCGCCGTCGGTGGTCAGGATGCGGTCCTTCGGCAGCGCCTCTTCCAGCTTGCGCAGGGCCTGAACGTAGTTGACCGTGCCCGCCTTCGCGCCCGTCCGCCCCGGCGGATGCAGGGTCAGCGCTTCCATGTCCAGCTCGCGGGTGAAGCCCGAGGGCGGGATCTCGGCCTCATCGAGCCAATGCACGATGTTGTCGGCGGTCAGGCCCGCATCGGCGATCAGCGCCACATGGGGGTGGAAGTTCTTCGCCGCCTCCAGCGGGCTCTCGTTTACCTGCACCACCCGCTTGCCCTTCATCAGCTTGCCCTTGTCGGTGGTGAAATGGTGCAGCGAGGCGCCGAAACAGACGATGCAATCCGACTTTGCGATGGCGTCATAGGTGGCGGGGGTCGAGAGCGTGCCGACGATGTCGAGGTTATAGGGATGCCCGTTGAACAGCCCCTTGGCCTTGAGCGTGGTGGCCAGCGGCGCCTCCAGCCGGTCGGCCAGCCGGATCAGCCGGTCCCGCGCGCCCGCAGCCCCGCCGCCCGCCAGAATGATCGGCCGCCGGGCCGAGGCGATCATGCCGATGGCCGCGTCGAGATCGTCGCCCTCGGGCACCATGGCGGGGGCGGCGAAGGCCGGGAAGACGGTCTTTCGATGCGCAACCTCCTGCCACATGAAATCGGCGGGCATGTTCAGGACGATGGGCCGTTTCTCCACCCGCGCACGATAGAAAGCGTGCGCCACGTCATGCGCCGCCGTCTCGGGCGCGCGGAGCTGCTCGAACCCGGCACCGGTGACCTTCACCACCTCGCGCTGGTCGATGTTCTGCAGGTTCTGCGGCGCCATGACCGAGGTATCGCCGGCCAGCAGCACCATCGGGATATGGCCGCGCGCCCCCTCGGTCAGCGCCGTCACGCAATTGGTCAGCGCCGGGCCGTGCGTCACCGTCGCCACACCCACCTTGCCCGAGACATGCGCCCAGGCCAGCGCCATCAGCACCGCGCTGCCCTCATAGGCCACGGGCACGAAGGTGCCGCCGCCCTCGCGCACGTAATGGTCGACCATGAAGAGATTGGCATCCCCCATCAGGCCGAACATCGTGTCGATCTCGTGGTCCAGCACCGCGCGGGCGATGGATTGATAGCCATAGGTGGCGGTGTCGGCCATGGGATCCCCTCTGTCGCAAGTGCAACGAGTCTGGCGCAGCGGGGGCCAAAGGGCAACCCCGGCGCGGCGTCAAGGGGCCGGGGGCAGGGGCCGTTTCACGCCCGAGGATTCGATGGCGACGAAGGTGAAATCGGCCTCCGTCACCTGAATCGCCGCGGGCAGGGCGGGGCGCTGGACCCAGGCCTCGACATGGATGGTCATCGAGGTGGTGCCTGTCCTCAGGATCGAGGTGTAGACAGTGAACAGATCCCCCACCAGCACCGGGGCATGAAAGCGCATGGCGTTGATCGCCACCGTCGCCGTCCGCCCGCCCGAGCGGCGATGCGCCGCCACGCCCCCGGCGATATCCATCTGGCTCAGCACCCAGCCGCCGAAAATGTCGCCATTGGCGTTGGTATCGGCGGGCATCGGCACGGTCTGAAGGGTCAGTTCGCCCTGCGGCTTGTCGGTCATCTCGGTTTCCTGCATCGTCCGGCGGGCAAGGTGACCGAAGCCGCGGGCGAGGGCAAGCGGGGTGACGGCCAAGCCCGGCAGCAGGCGCCAGCGCAGAGGCTCCCCAGGGATCCGACCGGGGCGCGTGACGAGCCGCCTGTCATCGGCCGTGGCGCCGCGCTAAGCTGCCGGTACATCAAGGATAGGTCGACAGATGCAGAACGTGGCGCAACTGGTTGAACGGTCGAGCAAGACCCAGCACGGGTTCAAGGATCTGGCCGAGGCGGCCGATGAGGTCTTCGCCAGCGCCTCCCCGTCCGAGGCCAGGGAGATGGCCGCCGCGCTCCTGTCGTCGGAGGTGGCCCAGGCCCGGTGCATCGGCACCTTCCTCCTCGGCCGGTTGGCGGCGCAGGACGCGGAGGCGCTGAGGATGCTGAAGGAAACCGTCAGCGCGGACAGCGACTGGCGCGTGCAGGAGATCCTGGCCAAGGCCTTTGACCGCTATTGCGCGGACAGAGGCTATGAAGCCGCTCTCCCGGTCATCAAGGAATGGTTGTCCGACCCTTCCGCCAATGTTCGCCGCGCGGTCACCGAGGGGCTCAGGATCTGGACCGGGCGCCCCTATTTCCGCGACCATCCCGAAGTTGCCATCGCATTGCTGGAGCAATTCAGGAACGATGACAGCGAGTATCTGCGGAAATCGGCCGGAAACGCCTTGCGGGACATCAGCAAGAAGCATCCCGAACCGGTCAGGCGCGCGGTCGCGACCTGGAATCTCGAAGAGCGCGGCACCCGACAGACCTTCAAACTGGCGACACGGCTGATCGCGGAGGACTGACAAGCGGCTGTCATCGCGGCCACGATTCAGCCCCAGGGGCATCGGCAAACGGCCGCTGCATCCGGTTTCGGCGGTGAGCGGGGCGTCATTACGCGGGAACGGAGATCCCGGTGGCGTTCGGAAATGGCGGATGGGGTGGGATTCGAACCCACGGTGGAGTCACCCCCACGCTGGTTTTCAAGACCAGAGCCTTAAACCACTCGGCCACCCATCCGTTGAGGGCGTTCTATCCGCGCGCCCGGGCGCCTGCAAGCGTCAGCCGGTGGCGATGCGGGGGCGGCCCGAGGCGGTGACGCGCAGGCGGATCTCGACCAGCATCGGTTGGCCCTCGACCTCGGCGCCCAGATCCTCGCGCCCGGTGGTGAGCCGCGGCTCGGTCACGCCCGCGGCCATGGCCCGGGCGCGGGCCTGCTGGGTCAGATCGGCCTCCAGCGCCGCAACCGCCGCCTCGGCCTCGGCAAAGCGGGCGGGGCCGGTGGCGAGATGGGCGACATAGAGGCCGGGGGCGGGGGCCGTGACCTGGCCCTCGGCATGCATCGAGACCTGGCCCACCACCGCGCCCACCGCATTGGCCACGCCCGCATGCTCGGGCACCACCATCTGCGTGCCGAGCCGCGCGCCGACCGCGGGGTAATAGCACCCGGCCGAGGCGCCAAGGCCGATGACCGGCACGCCGAGCCGGGCCTCAAGCCGCACCAGCCCCGGGGCGCGGTCCAGCGCGGCGGCGGTCAGGGGCAGGCGGGCCAGCGCCTCGGCCGGGGCGCCGAAGTCGCGGCCGTCCTCGGCATAGGCCGCTTCCATCAGGCAATCGACGGTCTGCCGGGTCAGCTGGTCGACGATCCGCTGGGCCATGGCGGCGGCGTCGGGCGCCAGCCGCTCGCCATTGCCGCCGCGGCGCCGGGCCAGCAGGATCAGCGCCTTTTCCGCCGCCGCTGCGTCCCAGCCCGATTGCCGCCCCAGCACATGCGCGGCGTCGGACGGCGTGGGGCCGGTCAGCATCACCAGCCCGCCCTGCACCAGCCGGGTCAGCGCCGGCCCCTCGACCCGGGTGCGCAACAGCTCGGAAAGCCGCTTCGGTCCGGTCAGCAGGCGTTCGGCGACGGCGGCGTCGCGGGATGGCAGGCCGGGGGGCAGCGCGGAAAAGAGGGGCAGGGCAAGCCGCCAGCCTTCTTCGGGCGCGGGGTCGCGGCCCAGCGCCTCGTCCAGCATGCGGTGGACGAGCTCTGGGTGCTGGATCGCCGCCAGCGACAGCGGGATCACCCGCCGGGGGCCGAGGATCAGCCCGCCCTCCAGTCCCTCCTGCACCCGGACCTCGCTGTCGCCGCCAAGGCCCGTGGTGCGCATCGCCACCGCCTCGACCATGGTGCGCCAGCCGCCGACGCGGGCGCCCTCGGGGTCGATGGCGGGGCGGCCGTCGCGCAACAGGCAGACATCGGTCGTTGTGCCGCCGATGTCCGAGACCAGCGCGTCGCTGAGCCCGGTGAGCCAGGCCGCCCCGGCGATCGATGCCGCGGGGCCGCTGAGAATGGTCTCGATCGGGCGCTCGCGCACCAGGGCCGCGCTGACCAGCGCGCCGTCACCGCGGACCACCATCAAGGGCGCGTTGATCCCCCGCGCCGCGACATGGGTCTCGCAGGCGGTGACCAGCCGGTCGATCATGCCGACGAGACGGGCGTTGAGCAGCGCGGTCAGGGCGCGTTTCGGCCCGTTCAGCCCGGCGCTGAGCTCATGCGAACAGGTGACCGGCAGGCCGGTCCGGGCGCGGATCAGGGCGCGGGCGGCGTTTTCATGCGCGGGGTTGCGGGTGGCGAACTGACCGGCAACGGCCAGCGCGCTGATCCCGGGCGGCAGCGCCGCGAGCGCGCTTTCCAGCGCTCCGGTATCGAGCGGCGCGGCCTCGGTCCCGGCGTGGGTATGGCCGCCGGCGAGCGCGATCAGGGGATCGTCGCCCAGCGCCTCGGCCAGACCGGCGCGGGCGATATCGGCGGGGGCGAAGCCGATCACCACCAGCGCGGCGCGGGTGCCCTGACCCTCGACCAGCGCGTTGGTGGCAAGCGTCGTCGACAGCGAGACGAGGCCGATCTCGCCCGGCGCGATCCCGGGCGCATCGGCCAGAACCGCGTCGATGGCGCCGCCGATCCCGTGGGACAGGTCAGGGCGCGAGGTCAGGGCCTTGGCGCTGGCCAGCACCCGCCCGGCGGCATCGTCCAGAAGCACCGCATCGGTATAGGTCCCGCCCGTATCGACCCCCAGGAATACCGCCATCACCGCCTCCGTTCGCCTGCCTCTTTGCTAGGGGCCGGGCGGGCGAAAGGGAAGGGGGCTCGACAGGCCGGGGCCTGCTGCGCGATGCTGGGGGCAGAGGACAGACCATGCATATCGCCGCCTTCGTGATCCCGGTGCCCGAAGCGCAGCGCGCGGCCTATCTGGTCTGGGCGCGTGACAGCGCGGCGCTGTTGCGGCGGCTGGGCTGCCAGGAGGTGGTCGAGGCCTGGGAGGATCACATCCCCGAGGGCAGCCGCACCGATTTCCGCAAGGCGGTGGCGGCGGAGCCGGGCGAGAGGATCGTGCTGATGTGGCAGATCTGGCCCTCGCGTGCCGTGATGGAGGCTGCCGAGGCGGCGATCGCCGAGGATCCGCGCGGCAGCGATCCCGCCGCGGTGCCCTTCGACCAGCGGCGGCTGATCCTGGGGACCTTTGCCCCGATCCTGACCATGGGCCGCGACGGGGCCTGACGCGCGATTCAGGAGGCCTTCCGCCGCACGGCGGCCGCGCCTTCCAGCGCCTGCGCCAGCGTCTCCTTGCGGAAGGGCTTGGCGACATGGCCGTCAAACCCTGCGGCAAGGTAATCCTCGATCTGGTGCGCCATGGCATTGGCCGTCACCGCCAGCGCCGGAACCGGGCTGGCACCGGCCCGGGCCTCCATCGCGCGGATCGCGGCCAGCGCGCCCATGCCGTCGAGCCCAGGCATCGAGATATCGAGGAGCAGCGCGTCGAAGGCCCCGGGGCGGAAGGCGTCGCAGGCGGTCTGCCCGTCGACGGCAAGGGTGACGCTGGCGCCGAGGCCGGTCAGCATCGTCTCCAGGATCTTGCGGTTCGTGCGGTTGTCGTCGGCCACCAGCAGGCGCAGGCCGTCCAGCCCCACCGGCATCGGCCGGGCAGGCGTCCGCAGGGCCGGACCCGCGACCGGGGCGGGCAGCAGCAGCGTGACCGTGGTGCCCTGGCCCGGCTGGCTGTCCAGCGTGATGGTCCCGCCCATCAGCATGGTCAGCCGCCGGGTGATCGACAGCCCCAGCCCGGTGCCACCAAAGCGGCGCGCGGTCGAGGTCTCGGCCTGTTCGAATTCCTCGAACACCTTGGACATCTGTTCCGCGGTCATGCCGATCCCGGTGTCGCGCACGGTGAACAGCAGGCTGCCCGGATCGTCAGGCGCAGGGCCCACGGTGACCGAGATGAAGCCCTGCTGCGTGAACTTGACGGAATTGCTGACCAGATTGTGCAGGATCTGCAGCAGGCGGTTGGCGTCCCCCAGCCGCGGCGTGGCGCAGGCGGCCTCGGGCGCGATGCGCAGCTCCAGACCGGCGGCGGCGGCGCGGGGCGCAAAGAGCGCCCGCACCCGGCTCAGGATCTCGGAGGGCACGAAGGGCTCGTGTTCGATGACCATCTTCCCGGCCTCGATCTTGGCGAGGTCGAGGATGTCATTGAGGATCGCCAGCAAGCCCTCGCCACTGTCGCGGATCGTGTCGATCATCTCGCGCTGGCGCTGGGTGAGGTCGGTCTCGCCCAGAAGCTCGGCCATGCCGAGGACGCCGGTGAGCGGCGTGCGCAGCTCGTGGCTCATGTTGGCCAGGAAACGCGACTTGGCCTGACTGCCGGCCTCGGCCCGTTCGGTGGCGGCGATCAGGGCGCTCACGTTCGAGCCGACGCCGCGATACCCCATGTAGCGGCCCGACGGGTCGTAGAAAGGCGCGCCGCTGATGCGCAGCCAGATCGGCGCGTTCAGCGGATCGGGCTGGATGCGGAACATGAAGTCGCTGATCGCCTCGCGGGCGATCAGACGACGGGCCAGAACCTCCCAATCGCCGCTCACCACGCCGGAATCGGGCGTCACGCCCATTTCCTCCAGCGATCGGCCGATGACATCGCAGATCGGAATGCCGGTGGTGCGCTCGAAACCGGCGGTCAGATGGGTGATGCGGCGGCCGGGCGCAATCTCCCAGAACCATTCGTTCGAGGCCTGGGCAATGTCGGAATAGCGCTGTTCCGAGGCCCGGTGGGCCGAGAGCGCCTCTTCCAGCGCCTGCTTGGCCTCGGCCAGTGCCGCTTCGCGCTGCTTGCGCTCGGTGATGTCGATGTGGACGCCCGTCTCCTCGGCCGCGACGCCGGGCGAGGACCAGCGCTGCACCCGGGTCTGCGACAGGATCCAGACCCAGCGGCCATCGCGGTGGCGCATGCGGAATTCATGCGCCAGGGTGTCGCGTTCCGAGCCGTAAAGGCTGCTCACCCGGTCGTGCAAGCTTTGCAGATCCTCGGGATGAACCAGGGATTCGAACTTGTCGCGGGTCCAGGGCAGCAGTTCGTCCATCCGGTAGCCCAGCATGGCCGCGTATTGGTCGTCGATCGATACCCGCCCGCTCAGGCAATCGAGGTGCCAGGTGCCGACGGCCGAGGCCTCGAGGATGGTGCGAAGTCGCTCCTCGACCTGCCGCCGGTCGGTCAGGTCCAGCCCGATCCCCACCAGCCGCAGCCCGTCGCCCGAGGAATCGTAGCGGCTGATGCGCCCGCGGGCCAGAACATGCACCCAATGCCCCTCGCGGTGGCGCAGCCGCATTTCCAGCTCCAGCGCCTCGCTGGCGCCGCAGCGCAACTGGCGGATCAACTCGCGCAGCAGCTGGTTGTCGTCGGGATGGATCAGGCTGTTCCACAGCTCCCGCGTGAGGACCATCTGATGCTCGGTGTCGTAGCCCAGCATCTCCCACCACAGCGGGCTGAATTCGGTGGTGCCGCGCTGGATGTCGAATTCCCAGATGCCAACCCGGGCGCTGGTGATGATGTCGTTGAGCCGCCGCTCGGCATCCTTCAGCGCCGTCACATCGACCCTGAGCCCGACCCGTCCGCCATCCGGCGTGGCATGTTCGAAGACCCGCACGCAGCGGCCGTCCTTCAACTGCAGCTCGGTCTCGGCGCTGAACTTGCGGTGTTGCGCCATGCGCTCGGCGAACCATTCCTCCTCGCGCCCCACGGCGTCGCGGAATTCCCCCGCCGCCAGCGCGTGGCGCAGGAAATCCTCGAACAGCACGCCGGGCGCCATCATCTCGGCGCTTTGCGGGAAGAAGCTGCGGTAGCGCTCGTTCGACAGGACCATGCGATCCTCGGCATCGAAAAGGGCGAAACCGTCCTGCAAGACCTCGAGCGCGGCATGCAGACGGCTGTGCGCCTGCTCGGATTCGATGGCCAGCCGCTCAAGCTCGCGCTCATGGCGCTTGATCGCGGTGATGTCGTTCTTGATCGCCAGGAAACCCTGCGGCTTGCCGGCCGGATCGGCCAGCGGCTGCAGCCAGACATCGACCCAGTACGACGTGCCGTCGCGCCGCCGCCCGGCCAGCTCCACCCGGCACGACTCGCGCTCGGCAATCGCCGCCTTGAGCTGGACGATGGCCGCGGGATCGGTCGCGGCATCGGCCAGCGCCTCGAAGGCCTGACCGCGCAGATCGGCCATCCGCCAGCCCGAGACCCGCTCGGCCGCGGGGTTGGCCCAGATGATGCGACCCTGGTTGTCCAACAGGACCGCCAGGTTGGTCATGGTGCGCGTCACCTCGATCAGCATGGCGTTCTCGGCCTCGCGCTGGCGCTCAGCCGTCACGTCGCGGATGCGGAAGATGAAGCCATCCTGCCCGCCGACCCGGCGGTGAACGACGATCGTCTCGTACCAGTGCTCGACCCCGCCCAGGGTCAGCGGATAAAGCGGCACCCGCGCGCTGCCGCTCCGCAGCGCCTTGGCCATCGCCGTCCGCTGCAGACGCGCCACCTTGGGGGGCAGCGTCTCCTCCAGCGTGCGGCCCAGAACGGCCTCGGATTGCACCGCCAGATGCTCGGGCGCCGCGGTGTGGAAATCAATGCAGCGCCCGTCGATGTCGATTTCCAGCATCAGCTCCGGCATCGCCGCCAGCGTGGCGCGCAGACGCTCCAGCGTTTCGGCCTGGGCGGCGCGAGCGGCGTCGCGCTCGGCCTCGGCCTGCCGGCGGGCGAGGGCCGAGCTGAGCCCGTCACTGAGCGCCCGCGCCATCCAGAGCCCGGTCGCGTCAAATCCCCCGGGCCCCCTGAGGCGCTGCATGCCGATGATGCCGCTTACCCCGGCGTCCGAGACCAGGGGGACGATGGCCATGGCCTGCACGCCGTTCTTGAGCAGGGCGCGGGCCAGCGGCGCCTCGGGCAGCGCGGCGAGATCGGGATAGATCAGCGGCTGCCCGGCGATCAGCGCGGCGGGATCGTCGACAAGGTCAAGGACCGAGCGCCCGGCCAGGCAATCCCCGGAGGCCGCACAGGTCGGGGCATGCCATTGATGCGTGAGCCGCCATCCGTCCGGCCGCTCGGTGCAAAGGAGCGCCCGTTCGGCCCCCACGGCAGTGCCCAGCTGGTGCAGGACCGAGACGATCGAGGTATCCAGCTGTTCCGGTCCGGCCCTCAGCAGCAGCCCCAGCGCGTCGATGACCGTATCATGGGGCGTGCCCTGGGAACGCGTTATCGCTTCCGTCCTACCTGAACCGTCGTCCATCAACCGCGATCCGCACATTTACACCTATGGCGAGCATAGCAGGGACTCGGCGCGCTTACAGCTTGAAAATCCGTAAAGGAGTGTTTCCATTGTTTCTTTATGTGGCGCGCTCCCTCGCGGTTCGGCGCCTGATCAGCCCGGGACCCCTTCATGCACAGGAATTTTCCCTTCGAGACGCCGCCCGATGCCGATGCCCGCCGCGCCGTGGCCCCGGTCATCTGCTACCCGACCGAGACGCTGCCGGTCCCCGACAGCGCAACCTATGCGCGCGCCCGGCAAAGCGCGCGGAGGATCGGCAGCGTGACGGTGCCGGCGCGCGAGGGGCGGGCCTTCCGGGTGCCCGCGGGCGGGTTCTTCCGCATCACCTGCACCGAGGGACCGCAGGTCGGCGACCTCAACCTCTTCTCGGCCGAGGACCCGCGCGAGCGCTTCTATTCCGGCAAGACCCGGGCGCTGCACGGCACGCATCTGGGGGTCGGCGACCGGATGTGGTCGGTGTTTCCCTGGCTGCGGCCGATGGCGACGCTGGTGGCGGATACGCTGGGCTGGTACGGGGTGGATGCCTTCGGCGGGCGGGTGCATGACGTGATCGGCACGCGCTGCGATCCCTATACGCATTGGCTGCTCTCGGGCGGCGGGCACTACCATCACTGCTGCCATTCCAACCTGACCCGGGCGCTGAGCGACGCCGGGGTCGAGGGGGCGGAAGCGCTGGTGCATGATGTGCTCAACGTCTTCATGTGCACGGGGTTCACGGCCGATACGGGGCAGTATTTCATGAAGGCAAGCCCGGTGCGGCCGGGCGATTACCTGGAATTCTTCGCCGAGATCGAGCTTCTGGGCGTGCTCTCGGCCTGCCCGGGCGGCGATTGCAGCGCCGAGCATTCCTCGGACGCGGCCGCCTGCCACCCGCTCGAGGTCGAGATCTGGGAAACCCCGGCCGAGGCGCTGGCGGGCTGGGTGCCGCCTGTGGCCAACGGCTACGACCGTACCCACGGCCGGTGAGGGGTTTCGCCCTCGTTGCCCGCTGTCGCGGGCGCCTCGGGCGACCAGCGGC
>NZ_JAUCCQ010000100.1:0-14539 GCF_034676075.1 Pararhodobacter sp.
GAGGATATCTTCGTGGGCTCGCCGCCCCTGGCCTTCACCTTCGGGCTCGGCGGCCTCGCGATCTTCCCGCTGCGGTTCGGCGCGGCGGCGACGCTGCTGGAGAACGCGACGCCCCCCAACATGATCGAGATCATCCAGAAATACCGGGCGACCGTGTGTTTCACCGCGCCGACCGCCTATCGGGCGATGATGCGGGCGATGGACGAGGGGGCGGACCTCAGTTCGCTCCGCGCCGCCGTCTCGGCCGGGGAAACGCTGCCGGGGCCGGTCTATGACGAATGGATGGCCAAGACCGGCAAGCCGATGCTGGACGGGATCGGCGCCACCGAGATGCTGCATATCTTCGTCACCAACCGCTTCACCGACCACCGCCCGGCCTGCACCGGCAAGCCGGTCACCGGCTACGAAGCGCGCGTGATCAGCCCCGATGGCGAGGAACTGCCGCCCGGCGAGCCGGGGCGTCTGGCGGTCAAGGGGCCGACGGGCTGCCGCTACCTCTATGGCGACCGGCAGGGCGAATACGTGCAGAACGGCTGGAACATCACCGGCGATACCTTCGTGATGGACCAGGACGGCTATTTCCACTTCGCCGCGCGCAACGACGACATGATCGTCTCGGCCGGCTACAACATCGCCGGGCCCGAGGTGGAGGCGGCGCTCCTTGCCCACCCGGCGGTGGCGGAATGCGCGGTGATCGGCGTGCCGGATGAGGCGCGCGGTACCATCGTCGAGGCGCATATCGTGCTGGGCGCGGGCGAGACGCCGTCCGACGCGCTGGCCAAGCTCTTGCAAGAGCACGTCAAGGCGACCATCGCGCCCTATAAATATCCCCGTTCCATCATCTTCACACGCGCCTTGCCCAAGACCGAAACGGGCAAGATCCAGCGTTTCCGCCTGCGTCAGTCGGGCTGAGCCAGTCAACCGGAGTACCACCATGAAACCGACCGTCATTCACCCCGAGGGCTGGGCCCCGGCGCTGGGCTATGCCAATGGCATGCTGATGGCCGACGGCACGCTGCATGTCGGCGGGCAGATCGGCTGGAACGCCGACAAGGTCTTCGTCGCTAAGGATTTCATCGGCCAGATGGAACAGGTGCTGGAGAATATCCTGGCCGTGGTCCAGGCCGCGGGCGGCGAGGCCAGCGACATCGGCCGCCTGACCTGGTTCGTCAAGGACAAGGCCACCTACCTTGCCCATCAGCGCGAGATCGGGGCGGCCTATCGCCGGGTGCTGGGCAAGCATTTCCCGGCCATGTCGCTGGTCGTGGTCAAGGATCTGGTCGAGGACGAGGCGCTCCTGGAGATCGAGGCCACGGCCTTCATCGCCCCGAAAGCCTAACCCGTGGTCAGGCCCCGGCGAAAGCGCTGGCGGAAGGCGCTGGGCGTTTCGCCGGTCCGGGCCACCAGGAAACGGGTGAAATAGGACGGGCTGGAAAATCCCAGCTCATAGGCGATGGCGCTGATCGGTTCGGCGCTGAAAGCCAGGCTGCGTCGGGCGCGCAGCACCCGCTGTTCGGCAAGGATCTCGCTGGCGGTGCGGCCGGTGACCTCGCGGATCGCCCGGGTTAGGTGTGTGCGCGTGACCGACAGGCGGCGGGCCAGCGCGGCGACATCGGGCAGGGGGGCGCTTTCGTCCACCAGCCGCTGGAAGCGCGCGACCAGCTGCTGCTTGCGCCCGGCGATGCCGGTGGCGGCCGCGCCCTCGGCGGCCAGCCCGCGCCCCATTTCGATCAGCAAGAGCCGGAACAGCGCCTCAAGAGCCATGCTGCGGTCGGCGCTGGTGCCGGTGCTCTCGCCTTCGATCCGGGCGACGAGGGGCAGCAGGGTTTCGGTCAGGCCCGGCCCTGACAGCACCTGCGGGCGGGCGATCCAGCCGTCCAGCCAGGGCGCCTCGGCCGCGATGCGGGCGGTGTCGCTGGCCGGCAGCGTGATCGACCAGCCCTGCATGCCCACGGGATAGCGGAAGGCATGGCTGCACAGCGCCGGCAGCCAGAGCACGGCAGGCCCCTCGATCCGGGCCGGGCTGTGGTCGATCAGCGCCTCGACGACGCCCCCGGCGAAGACCAGCACCTGCGACAGGCCTTCGTGGAAATGCGCCTCGACCGACCAGTCATGGATATGGCTGCGCGCCGCCAATCGCTCGCAATGCAGGAAGCCCAGATGCGCCGAGGCATCGCCGAGGACGAAGCGGTGACGGTCGAGATAGGGGCGGGTCATGGCAATCCCGAGGTTGCGAATTGAAAAGTCTTTATCACCTGCGTGGCTTGTCCGCACAGGCCCTGCAAGGTGAGATGAGGGCAGGACAGGCGCAGAGTTCCGGCGCCACGGGGAGGGGAAGACCATGGTCAAGATCATCATTGCCGGGGGCGGGATCGGCGGGCTGACGGCGGGGCTGTGCCTGCACGAGGCGGGCTTCGAGGTAACGGTCCTCGAATCCGTGGCCGAGATCCGGCCGCTGGGTGTGGGCATCAACGTCATGTCCTCGGCCGCGAAGATCCTGCGCGATCTGGGGCTGACCGAGGCACTGGACGCCATCGCCATCCAGACCCGCTGCATCGAGTATCGCACGCGTTTCGGCCATCTGATCCAGTCCGATCCGCGCAACATGGCGGCGGGCTTCCCGGCGCCGCAATACTCGATCCACCGGGGCGAGCTGCAATTCCTGCTGCTCGATGCGCTGCGGGCGCGGGCCGGGGCGGCCGCGGTCCAGACCGGGCGCCCGGTCACCGGCTACCGGCAGGATGCGGCGGGCGCCGAGGTGCTGTTCGCCGATGGCAGCACCCTGCGGGGCGATCTGGTGGTGGGGGCCGAGGGGCTGCGCTCGCCGATCCGGGCGCAGATGCATCCGACCGACGGGCCGCTCAATTACGAAGGCACGATGATGTTCCGCGGCGCGGTCGAGATGCCGATGATCGGCGACGGCTGCACGATGGTCATCGCGGGCGATCACGATTGCAAATTCGTGACCTATCCGATCAGCGAACAGGCCCGCCGGAAGGGCCGCGCGCTGACCAATTGGGTGGCCGAGATCCGCCATTCCGCCCCGCGCCACATCGACGACGCCGATTGGCGGCGCGGCGCGACGATGGATTACATCACCCCGTTCCGCGCCTTCCAGATGCCCGACATGGATATCGCGGCGATCCTGGAAGCCACGGAGATCGTGACGGAATTCCCGATGATCGACCGCGATCCGCTGCCCTTCTGGACCGAGGGGCGCGTGACGCTGCTGGGCGATGCGGCGCATCCGATGTACCCGATCGGCGCCAATGGCGCGAGCCAGGCGGTGCTGGACGCCCGCGCGCTGGCCGATGCGCTGACGGCGGCGCCCGGGCCCGAGGGGCTCAGGGCCTATGAGGCCGCGCGACTGCCCATCGCCACCAATGTGGTGCGCGCCAACCGGCTGGGCGGGCCCGAGCAGGTGCTGGATATCGCCGCCGCGCGGGTCACGGGACCGGAGGACCGTATCGAGGATCTGATCACCCAGGCCGAACTGGACGAGGTGGCCGCCAATTACCGCCGCATCGCCGGTTTCACCAAGGCGGGCGGCTGAGGTCAGAGACCCTCGGCCGCGGCCAGTTCCAGGATCCGGGTGCGGACATGGCGCAGGAGCGGGTCGCCATCGGCCAGCTGGTGCCATTGCAGGGCGATCCTGAGCTCGGGCAGGGGCATCGGCGGCGGATACATCCTCAGCGGCATCATCCGGCAGACGATCTGCGCCAGCCGCTGGTGGACGATGGCGGCCCGCTGCGTGCCCAGCACGAAAAACGGCACGCTGGAGAAATTCGTCGCCAGCACGTCGATCGCCCGGCTGTTGCCGAAACGGTCGGCCAGCGCCGTCTCGTAGCTGGGCGGCCCGTCGATCAGCTGGACCGAGACCTGCGGCAGGGCCATGAAGGTCTCCAGATCCAGCACGTCGCCCACCCGGGTGTTCTGCGCATCGACGATCACCGCATAGCCATCGGCAAAGAGCAGTTGCGAGGGGTGATCGGGCACCAGGAACCGTTCCGGCATCACCGCGAGGTCGACCTGCCCCCGGGCGATCTGCCGCGTCGCATCGGACGAGGGGGTCACGAAAGTGAAACTGATGCCCGGAGCCTCGGCCTGGATCGACTGTACGACGCTGGCGAAAAAGGCGATGCCCACGTAATCCGAGGTGATGACCCGCAGGCTGCGCCGGGCGGTCGACAGGTCCAGCCGCGGCTGTTCGATGATCGTCGTCTCGATCTGCATCAGCGCCGCGCGGATCGCCACGGCCAGTTCCTGCGCCCGGGGCGTCAGGGTCATCTTGCGGCCGACCGGCACCAGCAGATCGTCGCCGAAGAACTCGCGCAGCCGGGCCAGCGCGCCCGAGGTGGCGGATTGGCTGAGGAACAGCTTGTCCGCCGCGCGCGAGACGTTGCGTTCGGTCAGCAGATGGTCCAGCGCCACCATCAGATTGAGGTCGAGCCCCTTGAACCGCATGCATTCTCTCCGCGCGCCCCGGCTCCAAGGGGGCAAAGGCCGGGCGCGCTGTCAATGGGTCACGGCAGATGCGCCACCGCCCGCACCCAGCCGGCCGAGGCCCCCTCGACCTTGACCGGAAAGGCGCTGACGCGAAAGCCGGTGGCGGGCAGCAGGTGCAGGTTGGTCAGCTTCTCCATATGGCAATAGCCGCGCTCCATCCCGGCCTTGTGCCCCTCCCAGATGATCGAGGGATCGCCGGAGGCGGCAAAGCGCTCGCGGGTGTGGCGGAAGGGGGCGTCCCAGCTCCAGGCATCGGTGCCGGTCAGGCGCACGCCCTGTTCCAGCAGCCACAGCGTCGCCTCGCGCCCCAGCCCGCAGCCGCGGTCCAGGAAATCCGGCTGGCCATAGGCCGCGCCCGCCGCGGTGTTGACCAGCACGATCTCGAACGGGGCAAGGCGGTGCCCGATCCGCGCCAGTTCCGCCTGCACCTCGGCGGCCGAGCAGACATGCCCATCCGGCCGGTCGCGGAAATCGAGCTTCACCCCCGCCCCATGGCACCAGTCGAGCGGGATCTGGTCGATGGTCAGCGCCGGGGCGCCGCCGTCCATCGTCGGGTGGAAGTGCCAGGGCGCGTCCATATGCGTGCCGTTATGGGTGGTCATCGTCACCCATTCGATGGCCGCCCCGGCACCGCCCGGCAGGTCGGCGGGGGCAAGGCCGGGGAACAGCATGGCGAATTCCTCGGCCCCCTTGGCATGGTCGAGATACTCGATCTTCGGCAGCATATGCGGCGGGTCCGAGGCGATCCCGGCTTTCAGCGCGACGGACAGGTCGATCAGGCGGCTCATGGTCACCCTTCGGTAAAGAAACAGGCGGTGAAATCGGCGGGCAGCGGCGCGGCCTTGATGGCGCCCGGCTTTTCCGGATGGGGTGCCGCCCAGACGCGGGTATCGGTCAGCTCGGCAATCGGGCTGCCGTCCTGATGCTCGATCCGGTGCGAAAGCTCGATGGACGACCCCCCGAACCGCAGCACCCGGCTGCTGACCCGCACCACATCGCCATAGGTCGCGGGTTTGAGATAGCGCTGGTTCGACGAGACCATCGGCCAGCCGACAATCCCGTAGCGCGCCTGCGTCTCGCGCTTGCCCTGACCCGTGGCCTGGGCAAAGAGCGCGTTGGTGTTGGCGTCGCACATCTCGGCGTAGCGGGGGTAATAGACGATCCCGGCGGGGTCGCATTCGCTCCACGCCACCAGCCGTTCGGTCGTGCAGACCAGCGCGGTCCCGCTCATCGCGCTTTCAGCCCCAGCATGGCGCGGGCCTCGGCCGGGGTGGCGATGTCGAGCTGCAATTCGGTGGCGATGCGGACGGTGCGGGCGACCAGTTGCTCGTTCGTCGCCTTCTCGCCCTTGGCGTAATAGAGGTTGTCCTCCAACCCGACGCGCACATGCCCGCCCCAGAGCATCGCCTGCGTGGTCCCCGCCAGCTGCGCCGTGCCGATGGCCGAGATGTTCCAGATCGACCCGGGCGGCAGGAGCTTGATCATCGATTCGAGGATGTCGTGCGAATAGGGCATGGCGCCCTGGAAATTGCGGTTCGCGCCGAGCACGAAGTTGAAGAAATAGGGCGGCTTGTCATAGCCCTTCTGGATCAGGCGCACGGCGTCGTTGATGATATGGGCGGGGCTGAAGACCTCCCATTCCGGCTTGATCCCCTTGTCCTGCATCGCCTTGGCCAGAACCTCGCAGCGGGCCGGCGTGGTCAGGACCAGCAATTCCTTGCCCGGGACCACGGTATCGACCGCGGTGAAGGCGTCCATGGTGCACATTTCGGCGCCCGCCATCGTGCCCTTCAGGCGTTCGTCGAAATTGTTCTCGCCGATGCCGTCGGGGCGTTCGATCACCATGTCGCCGGTCGAGCCGCCGCCGGTCGAGTTGTTGATGATGATGTCCGAGCCCGCGCGCACCTTCTCGTTGATGGCGCGGTAGATGTCCGGGTTGCAGGTCGCCAGATGGTCGGGGCGGCGCGCGTGCAGCGCGGCGATGGCGGCGCCCGCCTTGGCCGAGGCGGTGACCGAGGCGGCGATCTCGTCCGGCTGGGTGGGCAGGTGGGGCGAGGCCTCTTTCGGGGCCATGCCCCCGGTCGGCGCCACGGTGATGATCAGTTTCGAGCTCAAGCGAACCTCCCTTGGATGGACCGGCGGCCCCTTGGGGCGGCCCGGTTGGCCGGACCCTAGCCGCCTTCCCGGCAAAGCGTTTCGCCGTATTTTCGACGCGAGCTATCGGTCGGGCCGATAGTTGGTGGCGGGGTGGGGTCGGTGTGTGGATGGGTTTCGTATCGGTCTGGTCGATAGTTCGCATCGGAAATTGCCAGTAATCCGATACGTGGCCCTGCGCTAAGGTCCAGCCGGCGCCGAGGATCGCACCCGGCGCGGCATCAGTCGGGGAGTGAGAGATGCACATCGAATCCAAGGGTTTCGCCGCCGCCTTGGCGCTGGCGCTGGGCCTTTCCGCCGCCGGACAGGCGCTGGCGCAAGAGGTCACGCTGACCGTTCACCATTTCCTGGGGCCGAATTCCACGGCCCAGCGGGTGCTGCTGGAACCCTGGGCGCAGCGCGTGCAGGAGCAATCGGGCGGCCGCATCGCGGTCGAGATCTATCCGGCCATGTCGATGGGCGGCGCCGCGCCCGAGCTGTACCGCCAGGTCCGCGACGGCGTGGCCGATATCGTCTGGACGCTGCCCAGCTACACGCCCGGCCTCTTCAAGCGGCTCGAGGTGTTCGAACTGCCGGGCGTGCACCAGAACTCGGCCGAGGCGACGACGCTGGCCATTCAGGACCTGATGCCCGAACTCGCCGAGGATCTTCAGGACGTGCATCCGCTGCTGGTCCATGTTCATTCCGGCTATGTGCTGCACATGCGCGGCGGGGCGATCGAGGGCGTCGGCGATCTGCAGGGGATGCGGCTCAGGACCCCCTCGCGCATCGGCGGCTGGCTGATCGAGGCCTGGGGCGCGGAGCCCGTCAACATGCCGGTGCCCGACCTGCCGCAGGCGCTGTCGCGGGGCGCGGTCGAGGGGGCGCTTCTGCCTTTCGAGGCCGCGGGCCCGATGGGTCTGGCCGAGATCACCGGCGCCTCGGTCGAGGGGCCGGAGGGCGCGCGGGCCGGGACCATGGTCTTCCTCTTCGCCATGAACCGCGAGCGGTACGAAAGCCTGCCCGAGGATCTGCGCGCGGTGATCGACGCCAATTCCGGGCTGGCCATCGCCGCCGAGGTCGGCGCGGGTTTCGATGCGTTCGAGGCCGAGATGGCTGCGCGGATGGCCCAGACGCGGCCCGTGGTGCAGTTGAGCCCCGAGGCCTGGGAGAGTTTCCGCGCCCCGGACGAGGCGGTGGCGCAGCGCTGGATCGCCGATGTGGCGGGGCAGGGCATCGACGGGGCGGGGCTGATCGCCCGGGCCCGCGCCGCCATCGCAGCCCACGGCGAGTAACCGGCCGTGATGACCGCGCTGGTCAATTTCTGGGCGATGATCGGCGGGCTGTGTCTGGCCCTGATCATCGCGCTGACGGCGGTGAATGTCGGCGCGCTCGCCGCCGACATGGCGCTGCGCGGCTGGGACATCCGGGTGCCGGGGATCTACGGCTACGAGGATGTGGTGAAACTGCTGGCCAGCGTCGCGGCGCTGGCCTTCTTCCCGCTCTGCCAGTGGCGGGGCGGGCATGTGGCGGTCGGCCTGCTGATCGACCCGGCGCCGCGCTGGGTCGGCCGTGCCAACCGCGTCATCGCCTATGCGCTGACCACGGGAATCGCGCTGTTCCTGGCCTGGTGGATGGCCATCGGCGCGCTGGAAGTGCGGCGCGACGGTCTGACCACCGGCATCCTCGAATGGCCGCAATGGCCGTTCTACTGGCCGGGGGTGGTGTCGATGCTGCTCTGGGCGCTGGTCGCGGCGGTGATGACCCTGAACGCGCTGAAAGGCGAGGAGGCCGCGCATGGACCCGCGTGAAATCACCGGGCTGGCGGGGCTGGGCGTCCTGCTGCTGCTGATCCTGCTGCGCATTCCGGTCGTCGTGGCGATGATCGCCGTGGGCCTCGGCGGCAGCTATGCGCTGAGCGTCGTCGCGCCCTTCCTGCGGTTCGAGCCGTACTTGCGGCAGTTCAAGTCGATGCTGTGGGAAAGCATGGCGAGCTATGACCTGACCATCATCCCGCTGTTCGTGCTGATGGGCTACGTGGCGGGGTTCTCGGGCCTCAGCCGCGACCTGTTCGACGGCATCCAGGCGATGATCGGCCGGATGCGCGGCGGGCTGGCCATCTCGGCCATCGTCGCCTGCGCGGGCTTCGGGGCGGTCTGCGGGTCCTCGGCAGCGACGGCCTCGGCCATGGGGCGGATCGCCCTGCCGGAGCTGAAGAAGGGCGGTTACGCGCCCGGGTTCAGCGCCGGGGTGCTGGCGGCGGGCGGGACGCTGGGCATCCTGATCCCGCCCTCGGTCGCGCTGGTCATCTATGGGGTGATTGTCGAGGCCTCGATCCTGGACCTGTTCCGCGCAGCGATCCTGCCGGGGCTGATCGCGGTGGTTTTCTTCGTCGCGGTCATCGCCCTTTACACCCGCCTGCGCCCCGAAGCCGCGCCGGTCATCCCGCCGATGCCGGGGCCTGAGCGCCTCCGCGCCCTGCTGCGCTTCCTGCCGGTCGCCGGGATCTTCGGCGCGCTGATCTTCGGCCTGGCCTTCGGCATCTTCACGCCCACCCCGGCGGCAGCCATCGGCGCCTTGGCGGTGATCCTCTACGGTGCGGCGCGGCGGCTGATCACGGGCGACGGGCTGACCTGGAACGGTCTGCGCGAGGCGGTGCTCAGCACCGCCGTCACCTCGGGGATGATCTATGCCATCCTCTTCGGCGCCGCGGTGCTGACCAGCTTCTTCACCCGCTCGGGCCTGCCGATGGGCCTGGCCGATTGGGCGGCAACGGCCCGGATCGACCCCTATCTGATGCTGGTCATCTGCCTTGGCTGCCTGATCATCATGGGCTGCTTCCTGGAATCGCTGTCGATGATCCTGGTCATCGTGCCGTTCCTGTGGCCGGTGATGCTGGCGGTGAACGGCGGGGAGTATGTCAGCGCCGATCAGGCGGCCTTTGGCCTCGGGCCGGACGAGTTGAAGATCTGGTTCGGCATCCTGATGCTGATCGTCATCGAACTGGGGCTGATCACCCCGCCGGTGGGGATGAATGTCTTCATCATCGGCGCGATCACCCCCTCGACCCCGATGGGCAGCATCTTTGCCGGGGCCTCGATGTTCTTCGCGGCCGAGGTGGTGCGGGTGGGTCTGCTGATCCTGTTCCCGGCGATCCTGTTCGTGCTGATCTGATCACCTCTGTGTCATCGCGGCGAAGGGGCGGCTAGCCTTAAGGTTGGTGTAAGGCGGGCGGGGGAAGTCGGCGGCATGAAAGCCCTCGCCTTCCTTTGCCCGCCTGTCGCCGTTCTGCCCTGTTCCGCCCTGCGGAGGGGGTCATGAGCGCCGTCCAGATCGGGCCGCTGGTCTTCGACATCGCCCGGTTCGCCGCCATCGTTGCCGCGGGCGTACTGGTTGCGCTGGGCGGTCTGGTCGAATGGCTGGCCCGCCGGCAGGGTCGCCCGCTGCCTCTGCCGGTCGGCGGGGCAATGCTGGCCTGGGTGCTGGGCGCGCGCATCCTGCATGTCTACGAAAACCGCGCCGTCTTTGCCGAGGAACCGCTCAGTGCCCTTGCCCTCTGGCAGGGGGGCTTCTCGGTCCTTGGGGGGTTTGCCGGGCTGGGGGTGCTGGTGCTGGCGCTGCTGATCCGGCGCCCCGCATCGGGCATGGCGCTGGCGGGGGTTCTGACGCTGGCGGCGGGGGCGGGCCTGTCGGTCCTGGCCTTCGCCGGGGCGCCCGCCGTGACGCTTCCCGCCCGCGCCTTCGCCGCACTGGAGGGGCCGCCGGTGGTGCTGACCCAGCGCGAGGGGCGGCCGCTGGTCGTGAACCTCTGGGCCAGCTGGTGCCCGCCCTGCCGACGCGAAATGCCGATGATGATGGAGCTGGCCGCGGCCCATCCCGGGATCGACGTGGTCTTCGCCAATCAGGGCGAGGACCGCGGCACGATCGAGGATTTCCTCGATCTTCAGGGGTTGGAAGGGACGGGGATCGTCCTTGACCCCGACAGCGCCCTGATGCGCGAGCTTGGCGCCGTCGGCCTGCCGACGACGCTGTTTTTCGACGCCGACGGCCGGGTGAGCGCCCGGGCCACCGGCGAAGTATCCCGCGCCGCCATGCTGTCAGGCATGCGCGCCGCCGGAGGAGACGTGGAATGATCCGACCTGCCCTGACCCTGATCCTCGCCCTGCTGCTGGGCGCCTGCGCCGCCGCGCCCTTTTCCGAACCGCCGGTGGCCGAGGCCCCGGCCGAGCCGCCGCTGCCGCCCGAGGTTCTGGCCCGCTACCGCGCGCTGCAGGACGGGGACGAGATCATCCCCGCCGTGCCGCTGGAAAACCTGAGCGCCCGCAACGTCCGGCAGGAGGTCGATTACTGGACCGACCACCCGCCGGGGACGATCATCGTCGACCCCCACGACCGCTTCCTCTATCTGGTCGAGCCGGGCAACCGGGCGCTGCGCTATGGCGTGGCGGTGGGCGAGGCCGGGTTCCAGTTCACCGGCGAGGCGCGGATCCCCTATCAGCGTGACTGGCCGCGCTGGACGCCGACCCAGAACATGATCGCCAGCAACCCCGATTACGCCGAATACGCGGGCGGGGTGCCCGGGGGCATCGACAACCCGCTGGGCGCCCGCGCGCTCTATCTGCACCGGGACGGGCGCGACACGCTTTACCGCATCCACGGCACGCCCCAGCCCTGGACCGTGGGGCAGGCGGTGTCCTCGGGTTGCATCAGGCTCTACAATCAGGACATCATCGACTTGGCCGCGCGGGTGCGCAGCGGCACCAGGGTGGTCGTTCTCGGGCCCGGCGAACGCGGGCAGGGCACCACCCCGCCCGAGGCGACCCGCAACACCGGAGTGCTCGAATGATCCTGACCCGCCGCATTCTTCTGCTGTCCGCCGGTGCCACGCTGACCCTGCCCGCGACGCTCGCCGCGCAAGAGGCGCCGAGCCTTGAAGAGGTCCATTTCGACCCCGATGCGCCGGTGCTGGGCAATCCCGAGGGCGATGTCACGCTGGTCGAATATTTCGACTACCAATGCCCCTATTGCAAAGCGCTGCACCCGGTCGTCACCGATCTGGTGGCGCGCGACGGCAATATCCGGCTGATCCTGAAGGATTGGCCGGTGTTTGGCGCGCCCTCGGTCTTTGCCGCGCAGCTGGCTTTGGGCTCGGTGGCGCTGGGCGCCTACGAGGCGGTGAGCCACGCCCTGATGGAAACCCGCGGGTCGCTGGATTTCGAGGCGGTGATGGCCGTCGTGGGCGAGGTGGTGAACCCCGAGGAGGCGCTGGCTTCCTACGATGCCGAGGGGGCGAAATGGGATGCGCTTCTGCGCCGGACTCATGCCCAGGCCGAAGGTTTCGGCTTCATCGGCACACCGTCCTTCGTGATCGGCACGCAGATCTTCCCGGGCGTGCTGGAGCGTCCGGGGCTGGAACAGGCGATCCGCGAGGCCCGCGCCTAGACTAGTCCGGGCGCGGCAGCACCAGCCGAACCACCTGCCCGCGCTCGGCGCCCGGCGCCGGGAAATCCAGCGTGGCGCCCAGCCGCTCGGCGGCGGCGGCGGCAATGGCCAGCCCCAACCCGCTGCCCCCCACCGGCGCCCCCGGGCCGCGGAAGAAGCGTTCGGTGATGCGGGTGCGGATCGCCGCGGGGATGCCGGGGCCCTGGTCCGCCACCTCGATCACGCAGCGTGCCGCCTCGCAGCGCGCGAATAGCCGGACGGCGCCGTCTGCGGGGCTGGCGAGGATCCCGTTCTCGGCGATGTTGCGCAGCGCGGTGTAGAGCAGGACGCGCGGCAGCGGCAGCGTCGCCGCCGCGCCGCCGGTGATCGCCAGCGTCACGCCCTGTCTGGCGGCAAGCGGCGCGAGGTCCCGCCGCACATCCTCCAGAATCGACCCCAGAGCCACCGCCTGCGCCTCGGCCTCGCCCGCCTCCAGCGCGCTCAGGTCCAGAAGCTGCCGCACCAGCCGGTCCGAGCGCGCGACCGAGGCCTCGATCTCGGCCAGCGCCGCCTGCCGCGTCGCCTCGTCCGGGGCGCGGCGGGCGATCTGCGCCTGGGTCTTCAGCCCGGCGAGCGGCGTCTTCAACTCATGCGCGGCAAAGGCGGTGAAATCGCGTTCATGGGCGCGCGCCTGCCGGACCCGGGCGAAGAGCCCGTCCAGCGCCTGATGCACGGGGCGCAGTTCCGGCGGGGCAGGCGCCAGGGGCAGCGGCGACATGTCCTGCGGAGACCGCTGGCGCAGCGCCTCGGTCAGCCGGTCGAGCGGGCGCAGCCCCCGCGACACGCCGATCCAGAGCGCCATGGCCAGCAGCGGCAGGATCACCGCGGCGGGCAGCAGCAGGCCGCCGATCACGTCGAAGACCAGCCGCTCGCGCACGGCGATGCTGTCACCGACCATGACGCTGAGGCCGAGTTCGGCATTATGGACGGTGAAGACGCGCCAATCCTCGCCCTCGATCACCGAGGTGGAATAGCCCGCCGCCCGGGCCTCGGTCAGCGGGCCCTCGGGGGCGCCGCTCGACTGACCGACCAGCGCGCCGGTTTCGGACCAGATCTGGCAGGACAATTGCCGGAGGTAGCCGGGCGCCGCGTCGGTGGTGAAGATCTCGCCGGTTTCCGCCAGCGCGATCCGCCGGTCCGACAGCAGCGAGGACACCATCCGCGCCGCCTCGGCCAGCCGCGTGTCCAGCACCCGTTCGACCTGCGCGCGGGTCGAATGCTCGATCCAGACCACGGCCGAGAGCCAGACGGCGAGCGTGGCCAGCGTCAGCGTCAGGATCAGCCGCAGGCGGATCGACATCAGCCCGCGCCCCCGCTCTCGGCCGCCAGCCGGTAGCCCATGCCGCGCACCGTCTCGATGAACCCGGCGCCCAGCTTGGCGCGCAGCTTGTGGACATGGACCTCGACCGTGTTGCTTTCGACCTCTTCGTTCCAGCCATAGAGCCGTTCTTCCAGCTCGGCCTTCGAGCGGATCGCGCCCGGGCGTTCCATCAGGTGATGCAGCAGGACGAATTCGCGGGGCGAGAATTTGACCGGCGCGCCGTGGAAATCCCCGGTCATCGTGTCGAGCCGGGCGATGAGCCCGTTCCATTCGAGGACCGGCCGCGCCCGCCCCTCGTTGCGGCGCAGAAGGGCGCGCAGGCGGGCGGCGAGTTCGTCCAGATCGAAGGGTTTGCCCATGTAATCGTCGGCGCCCTGATCGAGCCCGGCGATGCGGTCCGCCACCCGGTCGCGCGCGGTCAGCAGCAGCACCGGCCGCCGGTCGCCCGCCGCGCGCATCTGCTCCAGCAGCTCGGTCCCCTCGCCATCGGGCAGGCCGATGTCGAGAACCACGGCGCCGAAGGCCCCGGCATCGCCTGCCAGCGCCGCACGGGCATCGGCCAGGCAGCCGACCGCCTCGGGCGAGAAACCCGCGAGCCTGAGCCCGACGCTGAGCCCATTGGCCAGAACCGGGTCGTCTTCGATGACCAGAATGCGCAAGAGCCACCTCCGGTGCCGGTCTGGACCCGGCACCTTAAGCCCGTCTTAAGGCGCCCCTCCCGGCAAGGGGAGGGGCCGCCCCTGACGATGCCGTGAGGGGCTTATTCCTCGGCCACGCAATCGGCGTAGTGGTGCATGTTCCCGTCCGGCCCGATTTCCTGCACCAGCCCGTGGATATCCGTCTCGAACCCCGGGCATTCGCGGGCGAATTCGCGGTTGAACCGCAGGTAATCGACGATCTTGGCGTTGAACACTTCGCCGGGGATCAAGAGCGGGATGCCCGGCGGATAGGGGGTCACGAGGCTGGTGGTGATCCGGCCTTCCAGTTCGTCGATCGGCACGCGCTGGGTCTTGCGCCGGGCGATGCACGAGAAGGCCTCGGTCGGCGTCATCGCCGGGTGGTGGTCGGTCAGGTAGATCTCGGTCGAGAGCCGCGCCA
>NZ_JAUCCQ010000101.1:0-14505 GCF_034676075.1 Pararhodobacter sp.
CTCGGTCGGGGCCTCGGGCGACCTGGCGCCACTCGCTCATATGACGGCGGTGATGCTGGGCCATGGCGAGGCATTCTTCGCAGGTCAACGCATGAACGGCGCAGAAGCGCTTGAGAGGGCAGGGATTTCGCCGATGACCCTGGGGCCGAAAGAGGGGCTCGCGCTGATCAACGGCACGCAATTTTCTACCGCCCTGGCGCTGACCGGCCTCTTCGACGGCTGGCGTCTGGCGAGGGCCGCGCTGGTCACCGGCTGTCTCTCGACCGACGCGATCATGGGCTCAACGGCGCCCCTGCAACCGGCGATCCACCGGCTGCGCGGTCATCGCGGCCAGATCGACGTGGCGGCGGCGATGCGCGACTTGATGGCGGGCTCCGAGATCCGCGAGAGCCACCGCGACGGTGACAGCCGCGTGCAGGACCCCTATTGCATCCGCTGCCAGCCGCAGGTTCTGGGCGCTGCTGTGGATCTGCTGCGGCAGGTCGCCGGCACGTTGGAAATCGAGGCGAATGCGGTGACCGATAACCCGTTGGTGACCGAGGACGGGATTTTTTCAGGTGGGAACTTCCACGCCGAACCCGTTGCTTTCGCTGCCGATATCATTGCCCTGGCTCTGGCCGAGATCGGCGCCATCGCCCAGCGAAGGGTGGCGCTGATGGTCGATCCGACGCTCAGCCACGACCTGCCGCCGTTCCTGACGCCTGATCCGGGGCTCAATTCCGGCTATATGATCGCCGAGGTGACCACTGCCGCTTTGATGAGCGAAAACAAGCACCTTGCGCATCCTTGTTCGACCGATTCCACGCCCACCTCGGCCAATCAGGAGGATCATGTCAGCATGGCCGCTCATGGCGCGCGGCGGCTTCAGCGGATGAACGCCAACCTGTCGGTGATCCTGGGGGTCGAGGCGCTTTGCGCGGCGCAGGGGATCTTCTACCGCGCGCCACTGGCGACCG
This sequence comes from Pararhodobacter sp., assembly GCF_034676075.1. Classification (GTDB taxonomy): domain Bacteria; phylum Pseudomonadota; class Alphaproteobacteria; order Rhodobacterales; family Rhodobacteraceae; genus Pararhodobacter. The sequence continues at coordinate 957 of NZ_JAUCCQ010000101.1, forward strand.
CGCCGCGTCTCGCCGATGCACTGGCTGCGCTGCGCGCGGTGGTGCCGCCCCTGTCCGAGGACCGCTACCTGGCGCCGGAGCTCGAGTGCGCGGCGGCACTGGTGCGGGGCGACGCGCTCGCCGCCGCCGCCGGGCTGGAGTTCGCGCTGTGATCCCGGTCGAGGTCACCGAAGGCGCGGGTCCGCTGATCCTGGGCATGCCGCATACCGGCACGTTCCTGCCGCCCGAGATCCTTGCAAGTCTCAACGCGCGGGGCCGGATGCTGGCCGATACCGATTGGCATATCGACCAGCTTTACAAGGACTTGCTGCCCGATGTGACGATCGTGCGGGCAACCTTCCACCGCTATGTCATCGACGCCAACCGCCCGCCGGATGGGGAAAGCCTCTATCCCGGGCAGAATACCACCGGGCTGGTGCCGCTGACCGATTTCGATGGTGTGCCGATCTGGGATGTCCCCCCGGGCGCTGCCGAGGTCGAGGAACGCCGCCAGCGCTTCCATCAGCCCTATCACGCCGCGCTGGCCGCGCAGGTCGGACGGGTGCGCGCGGCCCAAGGCGTGGCCTTGCTTTACGACTGCCATTCGATCCGCTCACGCATTCCCTTCCTGTTTGAAGGCGTGCTGCCGGATTTCAACATCGGCACGGTGAACGGGGCGTCCTGCGATGCCCGTATCGAGAGGCTGGTCGCTGAAACCTGCACCAAGGCAACGGCTTACCGGACGATCCTGAACGGGCGGTTCAAGGGCGGCTGGACCACGCGGCACTACGGGAAGCCGGAACAAGGCGTGCATGCGATCCAGATGGAACTGGCGCAGAGCACGCATCTGGCGAGCGAGGCGCCGCCCTTTGCCTACGATCCCGTCAAGGCCGAACGCCTGCGCGACGGGCTGCGCGCCATCCTCGAGGGGCTTGTAGCCCTCGCCCCGCAACTTCGCGCCTGAAGGCACTGATATCACGAGGTTTCCCATGAACACCCCCTTGCAGAACCCGCGTCACAATACCCGCGACATCTTCCCGCCGACCGGCCCTAACCGCACCGCCAAATCCTGGCAGACCGAGGCGGCGATGCGGATGCTGATGAACAACCTGCATCCCGATGTGGCCGAGAACCCGCATGAACTGGTGGTCTATGGCGGGATCGGCCGGGCGGCGCGGACCTGGAAGGACTTCGATCTGATCGTCAGCACGTTGAAAACGCTGGAGGATGACCAGACGTTGCTGGTCCAGTCGGGCAAGCCTGTGGGGGTGTTCCAGACCCACGCCGACGCGCCGCGGGTGCTGATCGCCAATTCGAACCTGGTGCCGCATTGGGCGAACTGGGACCATTTCAACAAGCTCGATAAAGCCGGGTTGATGATGTATGGTCAGATGACCGCCGGGTCCTGGATTTACATTGGAACTCAAGGTATTGTGCAGGGAACCTACGAGACTTTCGCCGAGGCCGGGCGCCAGCATTACGGCGGCAGCCTGCGCGGAAAATGGATCCTGACCGCGGGTCTGGGCGGCATGGGCGGCGCGCAGCCGCTGGCGGCGGTGATGGCGGGCGCCTGCTGTCTGGCCGTCGAATGCGACGAGACGCGCGCCGATTTCCGCATCCGCACCCGCTATTGCGACGCGAAGGCCCATAGCCTCGACGAAGCGCTGGCGCTGATCGCCGATTGGACGGCCAAGGGCGAGGCCAAATCCGTGGCGCTGATCGGTAACGCGGCCGAGGTCTTCCCCGAACTCGTGCGCCGGATGAAGGCGGGCGAGGTGCGGCCCGATATCGTCACCGACCAGACCAGCGCCCACGATCCTGTCCATGGATACCTTCCGCTCGGCTGGTCGGTCGCCGAGTGGCGCGCGAAGCAGGAAAGCGATCCGAAGGCGGTGGAGAAGGCCGCGCGTGCCAGCATGAAGGCGCATGTCGCCGCGATGGTGGATTTCTGGAACGCGGGCGTGCCGACGCTGGATTACGGCAACAACATCCGGCAGGTGGCGCTGGACGAAGGCCTTGAAAACGCGTTCGCTTTCCCGGGTTTCGTGCCGGCCTACATCCGGCCGCTGTTCTGCAAGGGGATCGGTCCGTTCCGCTGGTGCGCGCTGTCGGGCGACCCCGAGGATATCGCCAAGACCGACGCCAAGATGAAGGAGCTGTTCCCCGAGAACGCGCACCTGCATCGCTGGCTGGACATGGCCGCGGACAGGATCGCCTTCCAGGGCCTGCCGGCGCGGATCTGCTGGATCGGCCTCGGCGACCGGCACCGGGCGGGCCTCGCCTTCAACGAGATGGTGCGCAACGGCGAGCTGAAGGCGCCGGTGGTGATCGGCCGCGATCACCTGGACAGCGGCTCGGTCGCCAGCCCCAACCGCGAGACCGAGGCGATGATGGACGGCTCGGACGCGGTCAGCGACTGGCCGCTGCTCAACGCGCTCCTCAACACCGCCTCGGGTGCGACCTGGGTCAGCCTGCACCACGGCGGCGGCGTCGGCATGGGATTCAGCCAGCATGCCGGCATGGTCATCGTCTGCGACGGTACGGCAGAGGCGGACAAGCGCCTGGGCCGTGTCCTGTGGAACGACCCGGCGACCGGCGTCATGCGGCATGCCGATGCGGGCTATGAGATCGCGCTCGACTGCGCGCGCGAGCATCAGCTGGTGCTGCCCGGCATCCTATAGCGTCACCACCACATTGCCGCGCTTGTGGCCGGAGGAGGCGAGGCGATGCGCCTCGACAATCTCGGCCAGCGGCAGGGTGGTTACCGAGGGCCGGTAGCCCTGGGCCTGCAGGTCGAGGACGCGGGCCAGCGTTTCGGGCCGTTCCTTGATCACCCCGGCGCACAGCCGGTGGCTCCCGCGTTTCGACCGGATTCCGGCGTCGATCTGCCCCACCAGATCCGCGGTGACGACGCCAAGCCGCCCACCCGGTGCCAGCAGCGGCGCGGCCTTGGAATAGGGCAGCGTTCCCGCCACATCGAGGATCGCATCATAGGGACCGGGCGGCAGCGGACGGGCGTAATCGGCGGTCCGGTGGGCGCCCGCGTCCTGCATGGCGGCTTGGTTGGCGGGGGAGGCGACGCCCGTCACCTCGGCCCCCAGATGCGCGCCGAGCCAGAGCGCGGCGAGGCCCACAGCGCCGCTGCCACCGTTGACCAGCAGCCGCTCGCCCCGTTGCAGGGCCATCTGGTCGATCAGGAAATCGGCCGCCGTCATCAGGCCGAAGGGCAGGGCGGCGGCCTCGGCCTCGGTCAGGGAGGCGGGGCGGCGGGCGAGCATCTTGTCGGCGGTGATCACCGCATACTCGGCACCCGCGCCCAGCGTCATGCCGTCGGTGATGCCCAGCACGGCCTCGCCCACGGTCCAGCCGCTGACGCCCGGGCCCAGCGCGGCAATGGTCCCGGCCAGTTCACGGCCCGGGACCGGGCGGCGGGGACGGATCCAGCCGAAGATGGCACGCACCATCAACCCCATCCCGCGCGGCACGTCGAGCCCGCGGATCCGGGTGTCGCCGCGGGTCAAGCCGAAGGCCGCGACCTTGACCAGCACCTGACCGGGGCCGGGGACGGGGCGGGGAAGGACCTCGATCGCCATGACCTCGGGTCCGCCATAGCGCCGGGCAGTGGCGGCTTTCATCGTCTCACTCGTCATACTGGAAGACCTCCTCCAGGGGTTTGCCGAAGACCCGGGCGATGCGGAACGCGAGGTCCAGGGTGGGGGAATATTTGCCCGCTTCGAGCGCGTTGATGGTCTGCCGGGTGACGCCCGCGCGCGCCGCCAGATCCTTCTGCGTCATCTCGCCCGCGTCAAAGCGCAGGCGGCGGATGGTGTTGGTGATCTGCGCCAAGGGTTCAGTACCCCCGCCGGTAGCGCCAGAGCCGCGCCGCGTTCCCGGCGAGGTCCCCCGCCGCGAAGGAGGCCAGCATCAGATTCAGCGCCAGCAGCGGCGTCACGCCCCAGGCCAGCGCCGCCAGGGCCGCGACAAAGCCGGTGGAAATGGTGATCGCCGTGACCTTCCAGCCGAAGAGCACGATGATCCGGTCGCGTTCATCGACCAGACCATCGAAAGCCTCCCGCAAGGTGACGTGATAGGCCAGCGCCAGAAGCACGCTCACGCCGATGCCGACGCCGATCCCCACCGGGATCATCCACAGGATCTGACGGGCCCAGATCTGCAACCCTTCGGGCCCGGCAAAGGCACCCTCGGCCTGACGGGTGACGATCACCCAGGTGAAAAGCGCGATCACCGCGAGGGAGGTGACCAGCTCGGCAATCGTGCTGCGCTCGGTAAAGGACATGGCGGGCTCTCAAAGGTCGACTCGATTGGACATGGGGTAAGACAAATCGTACCTGATGTAAAGAATACTATACACTACGACAGCGTGACCAAGACCCCCCTTGACCGCATCAGCCTTTCGCCCGACCTTGCGCACGCCTTGCGCGGCCCCGCCGCGCTCCCCTCGCCGGACAGCCCCCGACATGCCCGCCAAGACCCCGCCCTTCGCCGCCTTTGAATGGCAGATCGCCTGGCGCTATCTCAGGGCCCGGCGCACCGAGGGTGGTGTCAGCGTGATGACGCTGATCTCGCTGATCGGCGTGGCGCTGGCGGTCTTCGCGCTGATCGCGACGCTGGCCGTGCGGTCGGGCTTCCGGTCGGAATTCGTCGACACGATCCTCGGCGCCAATGCCCATGCGACGATCTATTACACCTCGACCGTGACGCCCTCGGGTCAGATGTCGAACACGATCGAGGATTACGACGGCGTGGCCGAACGGCTGGCCGCGGTGCCGGGCGTGATCAGCGCGGCGCCCCTGATCAAGGGGCAGGTCATGGCCTCGAACGGCGGGCGCAATGCGGGCGTCGAGGTCTTCGGCATCCGCACTGAGGACCTGCTGGCTATCCCCCGGATCGCCCATTCCGACCGTGCCCGCGGCGATATCGACCGCTTCGAGGAAGGGATCGCCATCGGCGAGGGCGTGGCGCGCGAATTGCAGGTGCAGGTCGGCGACCGGATCCGCATCATCTCGCCCGAGGGAGTGCAGACCGCCTTCGGCACCAGCCCCCGGGTCAACGCCTATGAGGTGGTCTATATCTTCAGCGCCGGCCGCTATGACATCGACCGCACGCGGGTCTATCTGCCCTTCACCGAGGCGCAGAGCTTCTTCAACCGCGACGGGGTGGCGGACGAGATCGAGGTCATGCTCACCGATCCCGAGCATGTCGAGGACATGACCTATCCGCTGCTGCGCGCCGCCGGTGAGCGGGCGATGATCTGGAGCTGGCGCGACAGCGCGGGCAGCTTCCTGCGCGCCCTCGATATCGAGGACAACGTCATGTTCATCATCCTGTCGATCCTGGTGCTGATCGCGGCGATGAACATCATTTCGGGCCTGATCATGCTGGTGAAGAACAAGGGCCGCGACATCGGCATCCTGCGCACCATGGGGCTGAGCGAGGGCTCGGTGCTGCGGATCTTCTTCCTCTGCGGCTCGCTCATCGGCGTGGTGGGGACGGCGATCGGCGTGCTGGCCGGCTGCCTTTTCGCGCTCTACATCGACCCGATCTTCGCCTTCGTGAATTATGTCGCCGGGGGCGGGGTCTGGGATGCCTCGATCCGCGGCATCTATGCGCTGCCCGCCGAGCTCAGGCTCTGGGACGTGCTCAAGGCCGTGTCGCTGTCCCTGGGCCTGTCCTTCATCGTCACCATCTTTCCCGCCCGCCGTGCGGCGCGGATGAACCCGGTCGAGGCCCTGCGCTATGAGTGACCCCGCCCTGATCCTGGACGGCATCGTCAAGACCTATCGCGGCGGCATCGCCGGGCCGGTCGAGGTGCTGCGCGGCGCCTCGCTGGAGCTGGCGCGGGGCGAGGTGGTGGCGCTCGTCGCCCCCTCTGGCGCCGGGAAATCGACGCTTCTGCACATCGCGGGCCTGCTGGATACCGCCGATCAGGGCCAGGTGGTGATCGACGGGCTGGACATGACGCGGATGGGCGATGCCGCCCGCACCGCGGCGCGGCGCCAGCAGGTCGGCTTCATCTATCAGTTCCACCATCTGCTGCCCGAATTCACCGCGGCCGAGAACATCGTCCTGCCGCAACTCGCCAATGGCGTGCCGCGGGCCGAGGCGCAGGCCCGGGCGCAGGCGCTGCTGCAGAAGGTCGGACTCTCGCCCCGCGGCGGGCACCGGCCGGCGCAATTGTCGGGGGGCGAGCAGCAACGGGTCGCCTTCTGCCGGGCCATGGCCAACCAGCCGCGGATCCTCTTGGCAGACGAGCCGACCGGCAACCTCGATCCCGGGACCTCGGATCAGGTGTTCGGCGTGCTGATGGATCTGGTGCGCGATACCGGCCTCTCGGCGCTGATCGCCACGCATAACCTGGATCTGGCGGCGCGGATGGACCGGGTTCTGCGCCTCGATGCGGGCAGAATCGCAACAGGTTGATCCGGAATCGGCGGATTCCAGCCGGATTTCTTGACTCTCCACCCCCGCTTTAGGGAACTGGACCGAATGGGCGCTGCCACGTCCGTTCGTAAAAGTCCTTTTCCACCGGGGGGTTGGAATGAAGTCCATGATCAGGGCCGCGGTTGCGGCTGCCCTGTTGCTCGCACCCGTCTCGGCCGGTGCCGAGGCGATTGTCGCCCGCGTCAGCGTGTCCGAGCAGACGCTCTACCTCTATGTCGACGGCATGCTGCGCTATGAATGGCCGGTGTCGACCGCGCGGGCGGGCAAGATCACGCCGCGCGGGGAATGGCAGCCGCAATGGCTGTCGCGCTGGCACCGGTCCAGCCGCTACAACAACGCGCCGATGTATTTCGCCATCTTCTATGACGGCGATTACGCGATCCATGCCACCGATGCGGTCAGCCGCCTGGGCCGCCCGGCCTCGGCCGGTTGCGTGCGGCTGGACGAGGAGAATGCCTCGCTCCTCTTCGCCATGGTGCAGGAGCAGGGGATGGAGAACATGCGCGTCGTCGTTACCGATTGACGCGGCCGGCCCCTGAGCCCCGGAAGCCACAGGCCCGCCCCCTGATCTGGGGGCGGGCTTTTTCACCTACCCAAGGGATGGAGGCTCGCCTATAGTCCCTGTGGATTTGCAAGAACCCACCCCGAGGGAGAGGACATGCGCTGCCCGTTCTGCGGAAACGTCGATACCCAGGTGAAGGATTCCCGCCCTGCCGAGGATCACGTCTCGATCCGCAGACGCCGCTTCTGCCCCGCCTGCGGGGGGCGCTTCACCACCTATGAACGCGTGCAGCTGCGCGACCTGGTGGTGGTGAAATCCTCGGGCAAGCGCGAGCCTTTCGACCGCGACAAGCTGGAACGCTCGATCCGCATCGCCATGCAGAAGCGGCCCGTCGAGCCCGAGCGCATCGAACAGATGATCTCGGGCATCGTCCGGCGGCTGGAGAGCATGGGCGAGACGGATATCGCCAGCCGGGTGATCGGCGAGATCGTGATGGAGACGCTGGCACGGATCGACACCGTCGCCTATGTGCGCTTCGCGAGCGTCTACAAGAACTTCCAGGCGGCGGGCGATTTCGACAAATTCGTGTCCGAGCTCAGACCCGCGACGGCGAGCGAGGATTGACCGGGGCAGGGGGGCCGTCTGCCCCCCTCTTGGCCTGACGGCCAATTCACCCCCCGAGGATATTTAGAGCGCAAAGATGGCACAGGGCGTGAGCGACACCGACCGGCGGTTCATGCGTCTGGCGCTGGGGCTGGCGGCGCGGGGGCTAGGGAATACCTGGCCCAACCCGGCCGTGGGCTGCGTCATCGTCCGCGACGGTGTGGTGCTGGGGCGCGGCTGGACCCAGCCCGGCGGGCGGCCCCATGCCGAGGTGCGGGCCCTGGCCCAGGCAGGGACGGCGGCGCGCGGCGCCACGGCCTATGTGACGCTCGAACCCTGCGCCCATCACGGCAAGACCCCGCCCTGCGCCGAGGCGCTGATCGCGGCGGGTGTGGCGCGGGTGGTGACGGCGCTGACCGATCCCGACTCGCGGGTCGCCGGGCGCGGCCATGCGATGTTGCGGGCGGCCGGGATCTCGGTGAGCGAGGGGGTCGAGGAGGCGGCGGCGCGGCGGGCCAATCTGGGGTTCCTGATGCGGGTGACCGAGGGGCGGCCGCTGGTCACGCTGAAACTGGCGCTGACGCTCGATGCGCGGATCGCCACGGTGACCGGCGCCTCGCGCTGGATCACCGGGCCCGAGGCGCGGCGCCGGGTGCATCTGATGCGCGCCACTCACGATGCGGTGCTGGTCGGATCCGGCACGGCGCGGGCCGATGACCCGGACCTCCGGGTGCGGGATCTGGGGATCGCGCGGCAACCGGTCAGGATCGTCGCCGATTCGCGGCTGGGGGTGGCGGCGGATTCGCGGCTGGGCCGCAGCGCGCTGGAGGCGCCGGTCTGGATGCTGCACGGGCCGCAGGCCTCGGTGCCCGCGCGCATGGCCTGGGCGGCGCGGGGCGCCGAGCTCATCGCCTGCGAGACCGATGCGTTGGGGCGGATCGACATCGCCGATGCCCTGCGCCGGCTGGGCGAGCGGGGGCTGACGCGGATCTTTTGCGAGGGGGGCGGCGGGCTTGCGGCCTCGCTGGTGCAGGCGGGGCTGGCCGATGAGCTGGTGGTCTTCACCGCCGGGCGGCTCTTTGGGTCGGATGGCACGGCCGGGCTGGCGGCGCTGGGTGTGACCGAGATAGGCGCGCCCGAGTGGGAGCTGGTCGGCTGCGAGGCGATGGGCGCCGATCTGATGCACCGCTGGCGCCGCCGCCGGGACGGGTGACGCGCCTTTGGGCAGTATGACGTGCCGGTGACGGTTCGTTGACCAGTTCGCAAAAGAGCCCCCATCGGCGCATACTTGTGCCACACTGGGGGCAGACCCTGCCCGGGTGGAGTTGAATTCCCGGGCGGCTGGTACCAGATATGTCGTCGAAAGGGCTCGTATCCCCCCAAGACCTGGGTGATCCCGGAAGGGTGGGGGAGCACGACACAAACGAGTTGAGGTCAGGTATGACGAACCAAACCAACGCCTATGCAGTGCTGCCGCTGCGCGACATGGTCGTTTTCCCGCACATGATCGTGCCGCTGTTCGTGGGCCGCGACAAATCGGTGCGCGCGCTGGAAACGGTGATGCGCGATGACAAGCAGATCCTGCTGGTCACCCAGATCGACCATGCGGCCGAGGATCCCGATGCCGACGGCATGTTCAGCGTGGGCGTGCTGGCCAATGTGCTGCAATTGCTGAAACTGCCCGACGGCACGGTCAAGGTGCTGGTCGAGGGCAAGAGCCGGGTGCGCGTGACGCGTTTCCTGGACAACGACAAGCATTTCGAGGCCGAGGCGGTGATCCTCGATGAGACCGCGGGCGATCCCGAGGCGGTCGAGGCCCTGACCCGCGCCGTCAGCGACGATTTCGAGCGTTACGCCAAGATCAAGCGCAACATCCCCGAGGAAGCGCTCTCGGCCATCGCCGATGCCGGTGAACCGGCGCGGCTGGCGGATCTTGCCGCCGGGCATCTGGGCGTCGAAGTGGCGCGCAAGCAGGAACTGCTGGAGACGCTCGACGTGGCCGAGCGGCTGGAGAAGATCTATGGCCTGATGGAGGGCGAAATCAGCGTCCTGCAGGTCGAGCGCAAGATCAAGTCGCGCGTGAAAAGCCAGATGGAGCGGACCCAGCGCGAGTACTATCTGAATGAGCAGATGAAGGCCATTCAGAAGGAGCTGGGCGAAGGCGAGGACGGCCAGAACGAGCTGACCGAGCTGGAGAACCGCATCAAGTCGACCAAATTCTCCAAGGAGGCCCGCGACAAGGCGGAGGCCGAGCTGAAGAAGCTGAAGTCGATGAGCCCCATGTCGGCCGAAGCGACCGTCGTGCGCAATTACCTCGACTGGCTGCTGGCCCTGCCGTGGGGCGTGAAGAGCCGCGTCAAGAAAGACCTGAACCGGGCGCAGAAGGTTCTGGACGAGGATCACTACAGCCTCGACAAGGTGAAAGAGCGCATCGTCGAGTATCTGGCCGTGCAATCGCGGTCCGCGAAGCTGAAGGGGCCGATCCTGTGCCTCGTCGGCCCTCCGGGCGTGGGCAAGACCTCGCTGGGGCGGTCGGTGGCCAAGGCCACGGGGCGCGAATTCATCCGCATCTCGCTGGGCGGCGTGCGCGATGAATCCGAGATCCGCGGTCACCGCCGGACCTATATCGGCTCGATGCCCGGCAAGATCATCCAGGCGCTGAAAAAGGCCAAGACCACCAACCCGCTGATCCTGCTCGATGAAATCGACAAGATGGGGCAGGACTTCCGGGGCGACCCGGCGTCCGCGATGCTGGAGGTTCTGGACCCCGAACAGAACGCGACCTTCGTCGACCATTACCTGGAGGTGGAATACGACCTCTCGGACGTGATGTTCATCACCACGGCCAACTCCTACAACATGCCGGGGCCGCTGCTGGACCGGATGGAGATCATCCCGCTCTCGGGCTACACCGAGGACGAGAAGGCCGAGATCGCCCGCCGGCACCTGCTGCCCAAGGCGATCAAGAACCACGGGCTGAAGAAGTCGGAACTCTCGGTCTCGGACGACGCTCTGACGGCGGTCTTGCGGCACTACACCCGTGAGGCGGGCGTGCGGAACTTCGAGCGTGAGCTGTCGAAGATCGCGCGGAAGGCGGTCACCCAGATCGTCCGCAAGGAGGCCACGCATGTCGATGTGACGGCCGACAACCTGGACGATTTCCTGGGTGTGCCGCGCCACCGTTTCGGCCTGGCCGAGAAGGAGGATCAGGTCGGCGTGGTCACCGGGCTGGCCTGGACCCAGGTCGGCGGCGATCTGTTGCAGATCGAAGCGCTGAAGCTGCCGGGCAAGGGTCGGATGAAGACGACCGGGAAACTGGGCGACGTGATGAAGGAATCGATCGACGCGGCGTCCAGCTACGTGCGCTCGATCAGCCCGCAGATCGGCGTCAAACCCCCGGTGTTCGAGACGATGGACATCCACGTCCACGTCCCGGACGGCGCCACGCCCAAGGACGGCCCCTCGGCGGGTCTGGCCATGGTCACGGCCATCGTCTCGGTCCTGACCGGCATCCCGGTCCGCAAGGACATCGCCATGACCGGCGAGGTGACGCTGCGCGGCAATGCCAGCGCCATCGGCGGCCTGAAGGAGAAGCTGCTGGCGGCGCTCAGGGGCGGCATCACCAAGGTGCTGATCCCGGTCGAGAACGCCAAGGATCTGCCCGAGATCCCCGACAACGTGAAATCGGGGCTGGAAATCGTGCCGGTCAGCCATGTGCGTGAGGTTCTGCAACACGCGCTGGTGCGCCAGCCCGAGCCGATCGACTGGGACGCCGCCGCCGAAGAGGCCGCCGCCATCGCCGCCCGCCTGGGCCGCACCGACGCTCCTTCGTCGGCCACGGCGCACTGAGGTCCGTTCCTGCCGACATGACCCGCCCCCGGACAACCGGGGGCGGGTCTTTTCATGCAGGGGTCAGGCGCGTTGCCAGAGGTTGATCAGGAACGCCACGATCGACAGCAGCACCACGACCTCGACCACGCCCATGATCGGGCCCAGCGTCGCCTCGGGCCCCATATGCGACAGCAGCGCGAAAAGCAGCACCAGCAGCAGGAAGGCGCCGATCTGGAACAGCCAGAAATGCACCTTGGCCAGCATCGTGTCGGCCAGCCCCGGAATGATCCGGTAGACGATGCCGAAGAGCGTCATCAGCGTGAAGCCCAGAAGGTTGATATGCGCATGGACCGGCGCCAGGTCGAATTCCTGGGCCGCGCCCATGTAGATGCCGAAACTCATGCCGACCAGCAGATACAATGCACCAAGGATCAGGAAGCTTTTGGAAAGGTTCATCGGGTCCTCCCACCCAGAGCCAGGGGCCGCGCCCCGGGGCGAATCCTAGCATGAGTTCACGGTTTCGTGAGTGGGAAAAGCAGGATCCGGGCTCTCGGTTTCGCGGCGGAAAAAAGCTGCACAAGATCGCACACTTCCCCCTTGAGCCCACCCGCATGAGCCGCTATAGACCCGCGCACGGCGGGCGATTAGCTCAGCGGTAGAGCGCTTCGTTCACATCGAAGATGTCAGCGGTTCAAATCCGTTATCGCCCACCATCCCCATTCAGGACCGTAGCCGACAGGCTGCGGTCCTTCTGGTTTCAGCGCCGCGGCGGGATCGCATAGGTCATGCCGGACCGCGCCAGCACCGCCTCGGACCCCTCGTTCACGATCAGCACATCGCCCACCGCCAGCGTCCGGCCGAGCTTGTGCAGCCGAGCCCGGCCGATCAAGTCGCGCCCGGCCTCGGGCTTCCTCATGAAGTCGATCGAGGCATTGGTCGTCACCGCCAGCGCCACCGGCCCGATCATCGCCAGCAGCACCGCATACATCGCCAGATCGGCCAGGGCGAACATGCTGGGCCCGCTGACCGTGCCGCCGGGCCTCAGGTGCTGCTCGCCGACCAGCAGGCGCACATCGGCCTCCATCGGCGCCACCCGCTCGATGCGGAACTGGCTGGCGACCTGCGGAAACTCGCGCTGCATGAAGGCGTTGAGGGACGTCGCGTCCATCTGGGTCTGCATGCTTTCCTCCCGCTGCTGACCCGCATAGACTCAGGCCAAAGGAACGGGGAGGGCAAGATGACCGAAGCCTTGGTGCGCTGTGACGTTGCGGAACGGGTGGCGGTGGTCGAGATGAACCGCCCCTCGGCGCTGAATGCGCTGTCGGACGGGCTGCTGGCGGCACTGACCGGGACGCTGACCGAACTGGCGGCGGATCCCGGGGTGCGGGTGGTGGTGCTGAAGGGCGCGGGCAAGGCCTTCTGCGCCGGTCACGATCTCAAGGAGATGCAGGCGGGCCGCGCCGCTCCCGACAAGGGCGCCGCCTATTTCGCCGATCTCTTCACCCGCTGCGGCGCCCTGATGCAGCTGATCCCGGCGATGCCGCAGCCGGTCATCGCCCAGGTGCAGGGCATCGCCACGGCGGCGGGCTGTCAGCTGGTCGCCAGCTGCGACATGGCGGTGGCGGCCGAGGACACCCGTTTCGGCGTCAACGGCGTCAATATCGGCCTCTTCTGCTCGACCCCGATGGTGGCGCTCAGCCGCAACATCCCCCGCAAGCAGGCGTTCGAGATGCTGACCACGGGCGAGTTCATCCCGGCCGAGCGCGCGCGCGATCTGGGCCTGATCAACCGCATCGCGCCGCCCGACCGGCTGGAGGCGGAGACGATGCAGCTGGCCCACGTGGTGGCGGGCAAACTGGGCGCGGCGGTCAGGATCGGCAAGCGGGCCTTTTACGAACAGGCCGGGATGCCGCTCGACCGGGCCTATGACTACACCCGCGACGTGATGGTGGAGAACATGCTGCTCCGGGATACCGATGAGGGGATCAATGCCTTCATCGAGAAACGAAAACCCGACTGGGCCTAAGCTGTCCCACGCGTGGGACAAACCATCCCTCGCAACAAAATCAACGGCTTGGAAGCGCGCGCTAACCTTCCGTTAACCCGCCTTCTTTGTGCTCCAAATATCCTCGGGGGTTTCTCAAGGGGGTGGAAAACCCCCTTGAGCGGGGG
>NZ_JAUCCQ010000102.1:0-14475 GCF_034676075.1 Pararhodobacter sp.
GTGAATCATGTTCCGCCATCGGCGTCGAGGCAGGAGTTTTTCAGCGGCCTGCTAAAGGAACCGCGGCAAACGAGCTACGGGCGCCACGGAACCATCGCCGCCTCGCCTTCTCTTCAGGCCGCGGCGCGGCGGCCCGATCGGGATGCGGGGGCGGACCTTGACGGGGCCTCGGCGGTGGCACTCGATCGCAGCGCGGTGCCGTCCAGCCGGAAGTCGCGCAGCAGATCTGCGAGCGCGGTCGAGCGCTGGCGCAATTCGTGGATGGCGACCGTCGTCTGCTGCACCATCGCCGCATTCTGCTGGGTCACAGTGTCGAGCTGGCTGACGCCCACATTGATCTCGGTCACGCTATGCGCCTGATCGTCGGCAGCCTGCGCGACCTCGGTCATCAGCACGGCGATATCGTCCACCTGCCCCGAGAATTGCGACAAGGCCTCGCCGGAACGGCGCACCAGCTCGACCCCGTGGTCGACCTGCTGCGTGCTGCCGCTGACCAGTTCCTTGATCTCGCGCGCGGCATCCGAGGAGCGTTGCGCCAGCGCCCGCACTTCGGTGGCGACCACCGCGAAGCCGCGACCCGATTCGCCGGCCCGGGCGGCCTCGACCCCGGCGTTCAGGGCCAGAAGATTGGTCTGGAAAGAGATGTCGTCGATCAGGGTGATGATCTGGGCGATCTGCGACGACCGGTTCTGGATCGCCGCCATCGCCTCGATCGCCTCGCGGACGATGGGTTCGCTGATCTGCGCCTGTTCCTGGGCGCCGCGGGCAATGCGCTCGGCCTTGCGGGCGTTGCTTGCCGTCTCGGTCACCCGGGCGCTGATCTGTTGCAGTGCCGCAGCGGTTTCTTCCAATGTGGCGGCCTGGGTTTCGGTCCGCTGTGACAGGTTGTCGGCCGAGCCCGCCATTTCGTCGCTGCCCTCACGGATCTGGCCGGCCGAGAGGATCACCGAGCTGAGCGTCTGCTGCAGCGCTGCCACGGTGTCATTGTAATCGGCGCGCAGCGGCTCGTAGCGGTCGTCGAAGGCGGTGTCGATGACGGTGGTCAAGTCACGCCGGGACAGCGCGTTCAGCCCGTCGCGCAGCGCCGCCACGACGCGGATCTGCATCTCGCGGTCGCGATCACGTGCCTCCTCATCGTCACGGGCAATCCGCAGCCGGTCGCGCAGGTCCGAGACATGGCGGGCGAAATCGCCGATCTCGTCATGGCGGTCGAGGGCGGCAATCGGCAGGTCGTAGCGGCCCTGCGCCAGATCCTCGAGCGAGTTGGCCAGCTGCTGCATCGGCCGCGAGATCATCCGGCGGACGATGACGATGGCGATGGCCATCATCACCGCCAGGATGACAATGGCGGTGATGATATTGGCCAGATCGCCGACATGGGCCCGCTTCAGGGCATGGGCGGTATCCCAGCGGGTCGCAACCCCGCCGACGCGGGTGTCGGGCGTGCCGGCCCCGACCGGACCGACGGAATCGAAGCCCGCGCCATGATCGCTCAGGCGGGGCTCGCCGGCGGAGGCGGCCGCCTGGCGCAGGGTCTCGATGACCCCGGGATCGCTGGTGCCGGTCGAGGCGAGCACGCTGCCATCCGCCCCGGTGACGACGACGGCGGTCACATCACCGTCGCTCATCGTCACCAGTTCTTCGATCAGCGGCACGATGCGTGGGGCATCGCCGAAACGGACCGCGTTCAAGGCCCGGGCGGCAAAGCCGCTGATCGAGGCGGCGGCTTCGTCCTGCAGCGCGACGGTCGCCAGGCGATCCGTCTCGCGCATGGCGAAGAACATATTGGCGCTGACCACCACTGCCGTGGCCATGAACACCAGCCCCGTGACCTTGACGAAGAGCGAGGCACGCAGGGCGGGCCAGCGGGGGCGGAGACGTCCGGGAAGCCAGACCATGGCGAAACCTCCTGGGCTGGAGTTACTGGATCAGTTCGGCGTCCACACCGACCGTCATGGCGCCGACCATCTCGCCATTGGCGGGATCGACCAGCGGGAACGAGATCTGGCCCTGATAGCGCCCGGTCGATTCGTCGAATTCGACCTCGCCGATATGCACCGAACCGGGGCCGTGGCCGTAGGTCTCGGTGAACTTGGCCTCATCGCCCTGCCACATGTCCGAGGTGATGCCGGTCACGGCCACGTTCAGACCGGCGCCGTCCATCAAGATGACCTCGGTGATGCGGCCGCCCGAGGAATCGACCTGACCGCGCAGGAAATCGGCGGCGGGATTGTGCAGGATCGGGGTGATGGTCGGCTGGTTGGCATTGCCGATCTCGGCCTGCCAGCTGCGGTCGAGCGCGGCGACCTGATCGGCGGAATAGACGCTGGTGGTGGCGTTCTGCGCCCGGATCGCGCCGATCAGCACCGGATCGGTCGACCAGCCGGTCAGGCTGGTCTCATAATAAGTCTGCAGGGCCTGATGGAAATCCTGGGCCGTGGCGGGCAAAGCCCAGGTGACCGCGGCAAGCGCGAGCGCGAAACGTCTCATACCGATACTCCTCAACGGGTCCGCCACCGGGCGGCCTGACCCACAAGGTAGAATCGAAGATTTGACGGCCCGTTAATGCGCGTCCGGCCCCGGTCAGGCGTCGTCCAGCACGATCACGTCGGAGGCGGCGATGCTGACCTCGGTCTGCGAGCCCAGCGGCGGCGGCGGGGTTTCGGGGCGGTTGAAGGTGTCGAGCGACAGGCTGGTGCCGCCGGTCTCGACCCGGATGCGGATGACGGAGCCGAGGAAATGCACCTCGGTCACGCGGGCGGGCAGCACGATATCGCCCCGGCCGCCGCCCAGATGCAGCGCCTCGGGCCGGAGCGCCAGGGTGATCGCCGCGCCGGCCGGACGCTCGATGGCGCGGCCCAGCGTGACCTCATCCTCGGCGAGCGACACGCGGCCGGTTGCCGGATCCTCAAGCACCCCCTCAAGCATGCCCAGCGTGCCGACGAAATTGGCGACAAACCGGGTGCGGGGGCGGTTGTAGATCTCCAAGGGACGGCCGGTCTGTTCGGCGATGCCGCCGTTCATCACCACGATCCGGTCTGAGATCGACAGCGCCTCTTCCTGGTCGTGGGTCACGAAAATGGTCGTGATTCCCAGCCGTTGCTGAATTTCGCGAATTTCCGTGCGAAGGCTGACGCGGATCTTGGCATCCAGCGCCGAGAGCGGCTCGTCCAGGAGCAGCACCTGCGGCCGGGGGGCCAGCGCCCGGGCCAGCGCCACGCGCTGCTGCTGGCCGCCCGACAGCTGGAACGGATAGCGCGCGCCCAGATCCGGCAGGCCGATCAGGGCCAGCATCTCGGCCACGCGCTCGGCGGCCTCGGCCTTGGCGACGCCCGCGACTTTCAGGCCGAAGCCCACATTCTCGGCCACGGTCAGGTTCGGAAACAGCGCATAGGCCTGAAACACCATGCCGATGCTGCGCTGGTTGGGTTTCAGCCCGGTGATGTCCTTGCCGTCAACGGTGATGGCGCCGCTGTCGGGCCGTTCGAACCCGGCGACCATGCGCAACACGGTCGTCTTGCCGCAGCCCGACGGCCCGAGGAACGAGACGAACTCGCCCTTGTCGATGCCGAGGTTGAAGTCCTTCACCACGCGCATCGCGCCGAAGGCTTTTTCCAGATGGGAAAGGTCGAGGAAGGCCATCAGCGCGCCACCCTGTTGTGTTTCGAGAATCGGGTGACGAGCTGGATCAGCCCCATGCAGGCCCAGGTGATGGCGAAGGCGATCACCGCCAGCGCCGCGGGCTCGTAGGCGCGGTTGGCGCCCAGAAGCTGCATGTAGGGACCGAAGGCGGGGCGGTCCAGCAGCGCCGCCATGGTGAATTCGCCGATGACGATGGCGAAGGTGAGAAAGGCGCCGGACAGCACCGCACCCAGCACATTGGGCAGGATGACGCGTGCCAGGATCGTGACCCAGCCGGCGCCGAGGGATTGCGCGGCCTCGGTCAGGGTGGCGACGTCGATGGTCCTGAGCCCGGTGTCGACGGCGCGGTACATGTAGGGCAGCGCCAGCACCGTGTAGCCGAACATCAGCAGGATGTTGGTGCCGGTGACCGACCCCGTGAGCGGCAGCCAGCTGGAGGTGTTGTAGAGCCGGATATAGCCGAAGACGACGACGATGGAGGGGATGACCAGCGGCAGCAGGGTGATGAACTCGACCCAGGGCCGGAGGCCGGGCAGTTTCAGCCGCACCCAGAAGGCGGTGGGTACCACCAGCAGCACGCCGCAGAGGATGGTCAGCACCGCCATCAGCACCGAATAGCCGAAGGTCGCCTGAAATCGCGGGTCGGCCAGCACCGTGGCATAGGCGTCGAAGGAATACTCGCCCCGCCGCATCTTCAGCGAGAACTCGGTCATGCCGTAGAGCGGCATGAGGAAGAAGGCGATGCCGATCAGCAGCGCGCCCCAGGACCAGAGGCGGGTCATTTCAGCCACCTCTCGGAACGGGCGCGGAGGACGATGTAGAGCGCATTGGCGAGCCCGGTGATGACGATCATGCCGAAGGCCAGCGCATAGCCGAGGTTGGGCGAGCCCAGCACGTCACCCCGGATCTGCGCATAGAGCAGGATCGGTGCGATGTTCAGCGAGGGCCCGGTGAGCGCGATGGCGGTGGCAACGGCGCCGAAGGCGTTGGCGAAGAGCAGCGCCATGGTGCCAAGGATCGAGGGGAAGAGGATCGGGAAGGCCACCATGCGCCAATACTGGAAGCTGGTCGCGCCCAGGATCGAGGCCGCTTCCTTCCACTCGCGTTTGAGGCCCTCCAGCGCCGGGGTGATGATCAGGATCATCAGCGGGATCTGGAAGAAGAGGTAGGTGATGACCAGGCCCAGCGTGCTCAGCAGATTGAAGCCCATGAGCCGCAGGTTGATGCCGAATTCGTGGCGCAGGTAGAGGGTGATGATCCCCGCCGGGCCGATGGTGGCGATGAAGGCGAAGGCGAGCGGCACGCCCGCGAAGTTCGACGCCACGCCCGAGAAGGTCAGGAGCGGGTTCTTAACCCAGCGCGGCCCTGCCCCCACGGTGACGGCGGCGGCCATGGCGAAGCCCACCGCGCAGCCGATCAGCGACGACCAGAAGGCGATCTTGATCGACACCCAATAGGCCGACAGGATCGTGGGCGTGTTCAGCGCCAGAATATTGCCGAAGGTGAAGCCGCCCTCGGGCGAGCGGAAGGCGCCGACGACGATGTAGAGCGTCGGCAGCAGCAGGAAGAGACCGACAAAGACGAAGAACGGGACCACCCCCAGCCATGTCAGCGGCAGGCGTATCCTTGCGCGCGGTTGCGCCATGGGCTTCTCCCCGGGGGATCGGGGGACCGGCAGCGGGCCGGACCCCCGGGTTTGGCTTATTCGACGTTGGCGCCGACGACCGAATCCCAGCCCGCGACAACGGCGTCACGGTTGGCGTTCACCTGATCCAGCGTCGGGAAGACGGCGGCGGCGTAGCTTTCAGCCGGGGGCAGCGCGTCCATCATCTCTTGCGGGATGACGCCACGGGCGGCCAGATCGTTGAAGCGGATCGGGTGGCAATAGCCCGCCAGCCAGCCCAGCTGACCCTCGTCCGAATAGAGGTATTCCATCCACAGCCGCGCGGCGTTCGGATGGGGCGCATGGGCGCTGATCGCCTGCACATAGACCCCGGCCAGCACCGCGTCCGAGGGCACGACCACCTCGACCGGCGGGTTGCCAGCCAGCGTGTCGCGGGCGCTGAGCGCGTTATAGTCCCACTGGATCAGGATCGGCGTGGTGCCCTGCGCCAGCGTGCCCGTGCGGCCGATGACCGGCACGAAATTGCCCGAGGCGTTGAGTTCGGCAAAGAACTCCAGCCCCGCCTGAGCCGCGGCCGCGCCCGGCTCGGCGCCGCGGGCCATGCCCGCCGCCATCACCGCGAGGATCGCCTGGTTCGAGGCGCGGGGATCGCCCGCCAGCGCCACCTGCCCCACGTATTCGGGCTTCAGCAGGTCCTCGAACGAGGTCGGGATGTTGTCCACGAGGTCGGTGTTCACGATGAACGACATGACGCCGTAATAATCGCCGTACCAATGGCCCTCGGCGTCACGCGCGCCTTCCGGGATCGTGTCCCAGGTCGAGACCATGTAGGGCGTGATCAGCCCCTCGGCCTGCGCGGCCGGACCGAAGGCGAGGCCCACGTCGATGACGTCCGGCGCCTGCGGCCCGGTGTTGTTCATGTTGGCGCGGATCGCTTCCAGCTCGTCGGCCGAGCCGGCATCGGGGTTCAGCTCGTTGATCTCGAGGAACGGATACATCTCGCGGAAGCCCGCGATGACGTCGCCGTAGCCGCACCAATCATGCGGCAGGGCGATGGTGGTCAGCATCCCTTCCGCGCGTGCGCCTTCGACCAGAGCGGCCATATCCTGCGCGAGTGCCGGCGCCGCCGACAGCATCGCCGCGATGCTGGCCGACGCCACCCGTACGGTCGTCGTTTTCATGAAAGCCTCCTGTTGGCAAAGCCGCCGCTTCTTCACCCCGAAAACTGGAGCGTCACGGCTGGCCCGGGCTACTGAACAACTGAAACAGATTCGTGACAATCAGGACAATGCGCGAAAAGGGGCGATTCTGTCTTTTTTCTTTCGCTTGCCCGTCAGAACGGCGCCCGCCGCCCCTGCCCCGCGCGCCCCGCGCAGCGCCGGAAGCGGGCCTGCGCGCGCCTTTTGGGGCCGGCGCGGCGGATGCCCGGGCAACAGGCAATCGGAAGCGCCCCTGCCCGAGAAATGAGCAAGAGGCGAAGTAAGCCGCGAAAAAACAGCAATCCTCTTACCATTGCCGACGACTGCAAATCGTCTAAAGTCGTGCAGAGTGGGGACAGTGACATGAGCACCTATTTCAACGAGATGATCGAAAGGGGCGCCGTCCGCCCCCCCTATGCGCGGTTGCAAGGCTGGGTCGACCAGATGCCCGCCGAATTGCGAAACCTCAAACAGGCCGAAGCCGAGGCGCTGTTCCGGCGCATCGGCATCACCTTCGCCGTCTATGGCGAAGGCGGCGATCCCGACCGGCTGATCCCCTTCGACATGTTCCCCCGCGTGTTCAGCGCCCAGGAATGGTACCGGCTCGAACGCGGCATCAAGCAGCGCGCCCGCGCGCTCAACGCCTTCCTCGCCGATGTCTATGACCGGGGCGAGATCATCCGCGCCGGCCGCATCCCCGGCCGGCTGGTCTATCTGAACGAGGCCTATGAAAAGGCCGTGGCCGGCATCCGCCCGCCCAAGAATGTCTATAGCCATATCGTCGGCATCGACCTGGTGCGCACCGGACCGGACGATTTCTTCGTGCTGGAGGACAATTGCCGCACGCCGTCCGGGGTCAGCTACATGCTGGAAAACCGCGAGATCATGATGCGGATGTTCCCCGAGCTGTTCAGCGCGAACCGCATCCAGCCGGTCGAGGCCTATCCCGAACTTCTGCGCCGGACGCTGGCCTCGGTCGCGCCCGAGAAATGCACGGCATCGGAGCCCAATGTGGTGATCCTGACGCCCGGGCATTTCAACTCCGCCTATTACGAACACAGCTTCCTCGCCGACATGATGGGCGTGGAGCTGGTCGAGGGGCAGGACCTGTTCGTCGAGGGCGAATTCGTCTGGATGCGCACCACCGAGGGCCCGCGCAAGGTCGATGTGATCTATCGCCGGATCGACGATTCCTTCCTCGATCCGCTGTGTTTCCGCCCTGACAGCATGCTGGGCGTGCCGGGGCTGATGGATGTCTACCGCTCGGGCGGGGTCTCGATCTGTTCGGCCCCGGGCGCGGGCGTCGCCGACGACAAGGCGGTCTATACCTTCGTGCCGGAGATGGTCCGCTTCTATCTCGGCGAAGAGCCGATCCTGCAGAACGTCCCCACCTGGCAATGCGCCAAGGCGGATGAATGCAAATACGTGCTGGAGAATCTGGGCGATCTGGTGGTCAAGGAGGTCCATGGCTCGGGCGGCTACGGCATGCTGGTGGGGCCGAAATCGACCAAGGAGCAGATCGAAACCTTCCGCCACAAGATCGAGGCCGATCCCGACAATTACATCGCCCAGCCGACGCTGGCCCTGTCGACCGTCCCCTCCTTCGTCGAGGAAGGCGTCGCGCCCCGCCACGTCGACCTGCGCCCCTATTGCCTGGTGGGCGAGCGGATCGAACTGGTGCCGGGCGGCCTGACCCGCGTGGCTTTGCGCGAGGGCTCGCTGGTGGTGAACTCGTCGCAGGGCGGCGGGGTCAAGGACACCTGGGTCTTGGCCGAGTGACGGGGGCGGAGGAACGGACATGCTGAGCAGAACCGCCGACAACCTCTTCTGGATGGCCCGCTACATGGAGCGCGCGGAAACCGCCGCGCGGCTGCTGGATGTGGGCGCCCGGATCGCCATGCTGCCCAATTCGGAACAGGGCTACCGCAACGAATGGGAGGCCCTGCTGCATGCCTGCGGCAGCTACGACGCCTTCATGAAGAAATACGGCGACCCGGTGCAGCGCAACATCGAGAGCCATCTGTTCTTCGACCACGAGAATCCCTCCTCGGTCGTCTCCTGCATCACCCAGGCGCGGGAAAACGGCCGCATCGTCCGCACCGCGCTGACCACGCAGATGTGGGACGCGCTGAACTCGGCCTTTCAGGAGATGCGGCAGATCGAGCGCGAGCCGCGCTCGGATCAATCGCTGAGCCGCCTGACCGACTGGACCCGGCGCCATTGCGCCATGGTTCGCGGCGCGATGGATGCCACCCACCTCAGGAACGACGGCTGGGATTTCCTGAACATCGGCTATTACCTCGAACGCGCCGACAGCACCGCGCGGCTTCTGGACGTGAAATACTACGTCCTGCTGCCGCATATCGACTTCGTGGGCTCGGGCCTCGACAATTACCAATGGCGGACGCTCTTGCGCGCCATGTCGCTGCACCGCGCCTTCCACTGGGCCTATGGCGGCGAGATCACGGCGAAGAAGATCGCCCATTTCCTGATCCTCAACCCCCAGACGCCGCGCGGCCTCAGCCCCTGTGTCGAGGCGCTGAACCTGCATCTGGACCGGCTGGCGCGCTATTACCGCCGCCCAAGCCGGGCGCAGGAATCGGCGCGCAACATGATGGCGCGGATGTACGAGACCTCGACGGAATCGATCTTCGACGAGGGGTTGCACGAATTCCTCACCCGCTTCATCGGCGAGGTGGCCGATCTGGGCGCCCGCGTGCATGAGGCCTATCTCAGCGGAGACGTGCGATGAAGCTCTTCGTCGAGCATGTGACCACCTATCTCTATGACCAGCCGGTGCGCGGCGTGGTGCAAAGCCACCGCCTGCTGCCGACGCAATGCCAGAACCAGACCACCCATCGCTGGCAGGTGGCGGTGTCGGACGGGGTGATGGGCGGCTCGTTCCGCGACGGGGCGGGCGACATGATCCAGGCCTGGAGCGTGCGCGGCCCGGTCGAACGGATCGAGGTGCGCGTCACCGGCGAGGTGACGACCACCGACCAGGCCGGCGTCCTGCGCGGCAACCGCGAGATCATCCCGCCGGTCGCCTGGCTGGACGAGACCCTGCCGACCCGCCCCGATGCCGCGCTGAAGGAACTGGCGGCCAAGGCCGAAAGCCCGACCGCGCTGGGGCTTGCGCATGATCTCTCGGCGCTGGTGGCCGAGGCCATCGCCTATCGCCCGGGCGCCACCGACGCGCACACGACGGCGGCCGAGGCGCTGGCCCTGGGCGAAGGCGTCTGCCAGGACCACGCCCATGCGCTCATCGCCTGTGCCCGGCTCCGGGACCTGCCCGCGCGCTATGTCTCGGGCTATCTCTTCACCGACAGCGACGGCAAGCCGCACGAGGCGGCGCATGCCTGGGCCGAGGTCTGGATCGAGGGGCTGGGCTGGGTCGGCTTCGACCCCGCCAATGCCTGCTGCCCGGACGAGCGCTATATCCGCCTCGGCTGCGGCATGGACGCCACGCATGCCGCGCCGATCCGCGGCACCGCCCGCGGCCCCGGCAGCGAAAGCATGGAGATCGCCGTTGCGGTTGCGGCAACGCAGCAGTAAACGCAGGCGAAACTGACCGCAGGACGGGGCCGGAGGCCGTCCCCGCCGCGGATCCAAGGGGACGGCTCGCCGCCATGACCTATTGCGTCGGATTGCTGCTCAAGGCGGGGATGGTCCTGCTGTCGGACACCCGCACCAATGCCGGGCTCGACAATATCGCCACCTATCGCAAGATGTTCGTGTTCGAGGATCCGGGCGAGCGCGTGGTCACGCTGCTGACCGCGGGCAGCCTGTCCGTCACCCAGACCACGCTGGCCCGCCTGCGCGAGGCCATCGACCACCCCGAAGAGGGCGTGCCCTCGATCATGACCGCGCAGACCATGCTCGAAGTGGCCGAGATCGTCGGCAACACGCTCGCCTCGGTCCGCCACGACATCGACGTGCGGATGGAGGCCAGCAAGGTCTCGACCTCGGCCTCGATGATCGTCGCGGGGCAGCGGAAGGGCGGCACGATGCGGCTGTTCCTGATCTATCCCGAGGGCAATTTCATCGAGGCGACCGAGGACACCCCCTATCTGCAGATCGGCGAGCACAAATACGGCAAGCCGATCCTCGACCGGGTGGTGACGCCAGACACCTCGCTGGACGACGCCCGCAAGGCGGTGCTTCTGTCGATGGATTCGACCCTGCGCTCGAACCTCTCGGTCGGCATGCCGCTCGACTTCGCGGTGATCGAGAAGGACGCCTGCCGCGTCTCGCGCCGCCAGCGGATCGAGGCCCAGGACGAGGATTTCCGCGCCATGTCGCAGGCCTGGTCCAACGCCCTGCGCGACGGCTTCCAGAAGATCCGCATCTGACCGACCGGATCGCGCCGCGCGGCAAGCCGCCGATCCCCGGAACCCTTTATCCTTTCGCGCGTTTTTGCCTGCGCCCGATGCGGCCCGGGCCTGCGACCCTCGGCGTGGTTGACGCCATCGCGGCGGCCGGGCATCACTCGGACGGATAGGGAAAAGGAGTATTCCATGGGCTGGAAAACCCTCGACGAGATGGATTTCGCCGGCAAGACGGCGCTGGTCCGCGTCGACATCAACGTGCCGTTCGAAAATGGCCAGGTCAGCGACTTCACCCGCATCGACGCGGTGCTGCCGACGATCCGCGACATCTCGGCCGCGGGCGGCAAGGTCGTGCTGATGGCCCATTTCGGCCGCCCCAAGGGCCAGCCCAACCCCGAGATGTCGCTGGCCCAGGTGCGCCCGGCGCTGGAAGCCCGTCTGGGCCAGCCCGTCGCCTTCGCCGAGGATTGCATCGGTGGCCCCGCCAAGAAGGCGGTGGGCGCGATGGAGCCCGGCGATGTGCTGCTGCTCGAGAACACGCGCTTTCACGCGGGCGAGGAAAAGAACGACCCGATGATGGCCGCCTCGCTGGCCGCGTTGGGCAATGTCTATGTCAACGACGCCTTTTCCGCCGCCCACCGCGCTCATGCCTCGACCGAGGGCATCGCCAAACTCCTGCCCTCCTGCGCCGGGCGCCTGATGGCGGCCGAGCTGCAGGCGCTCGACGCGGCGCTGGGCAACCCGCAGCGGCCGGTGGTGGCCGTGGTCGGCGGCGCCAAGGTCTCGACCAAGCTGGACCTCCTGAGCAACCTGATCACCAAGGTCGATGCGCTGGTCATCGGCGGCGGCATGGCCAACACCTTCCTCGCCGCGCAGGGCAAGGATGTTGGCAAGTCGCTGTGCGAACACGATCTGGCCGAGACCGCGCGGGCGATCATCGCCAAGGCCGAGGAAATCGGCTGCCGTCTGGTGCTGCCGGTCGATCTGGTCGTGGCCCGCGAGTTCAAGGCCCATGCCCCGCACGAGGTGGTCACCGACTGCCCGCCGGATGCGATGATTCTGGACGCCGGCCCGGCCAGCGTGGCACAGATTATCGACATCTTTAAAGGGTCGAGGACCCTGATCTGGAACGGCCCGCTCGGCGCTTTCGAGCTCGAACCCTTTGATACCGCTACCAATGCCGCCGCGAAAGCCGCGGCCGAACTGACCCGTGACGGCACGCTCGTCTCGGTCGCGGGCGGTGGCGATACGGTGGCGGCGCTCAACCGTGCTGGCGCGGCGGGCGATTTCACCTATATTTCGACGGCGGGCGGTGCTTTCCTCGAATGGATGGAGGGCAAGGTTTTGCCCGGTGTTGCTGCGTTGGAGGCATGATGGAAGCGCAAGATCCCGATGATCCGAAGGGTTTGATCCGCGAAGCCTATCGCATTGCCGGGATCGGCGAGGCCGAGTGCCGGTCGATCCTGATCGACTGGGCCCTCAGCCTGCCGCCCAGCGTCGATTACGCGACGATCGCCAGCCGCCTGGCCGGACGTGACCGGCCCGAGGATCACCCGATGACCGGGCTCCTCCTGGCCGCAGGCGCGCCGCGCATGGGCATCGGCGGGCGTCGCGGCGGCCGCAGCGGGCGGCTGGGCGAAAACGCGCATTGAAGGGAGGGCCGAGGGGGTCTCCCCCCTCGGCATGGCCTCTGGACAGGCTGGCGCCACGCGCTAGCTCAGGGGCAGTTTGCTGTGCCCTCCCCCCTCCTTGCCCGAGCCCCGATGCCCCTGCCCTCCCCGCTTGCCATCGCCATCACCCTTTTCACCCTCGTCGGCCTCGCCGGTTGCGCCACGCTGGTCGACAGCCGCGCCGACCGGCGCGAGACACTGTGGATGACCGAATTCCCCCCCGTCGGCCAGTTCGTCGAGGTCGAGGGTCACCGCGTCCACCTGCTGGTCACCGGCCGCTCCCGCGGCAGCGCGCCGGAGGTGGTGCTGATCCATGGCGCGAACGGCAATCTGCGGGACTTCACCTTCGATCTGGTGGAGCGGCTGGAGGGCGACTTCCGCGTCATCGCCGTGGACCGGCCGGGCCTCGGCTATTCCGACAGCTGGGGCGAGGCCGACAACGACCCGGCGCTGCAGGCCCGGGTGTTGCGCGAGGCGGTGGCGCAGCTGGGCGTCCGGCGGCCCATCGTGGTCGGCCATTCCTATGGCGGCGCCGTGGCGCTGGCCTGGGGCCTGCAGGCCCCCCGCGACACCGCGGCGCTGGTGCTGCTCGCCGGGGCCTCGGAACCCTGGGAGGGTGACCTGACCTTCTGGTACAACCTCAACGACACCGTGCTGGGCGGCCCCGCCCGCACCCTGGTCGCGGCCTTCGCCCCCGAAAGCGCGGTCGAGGCGGCGCTGGCCAATGTCTTTGCCCCCGAGGCGGTGCCGGAAGGCTACGGCGACCACATCGGCGCAGGCCTGTCCCTGCGCCGCGAGTCGCAGGAGACCAACAACCGCCAGGTCAACAGCCTGCTGCCCTATGTCACCGCCATGCAGCCGCGTTACCCCAGCCTGCGGATGCCGATCGAACTGCTGCACGGCGACGCCGACGAGACCGTCCCGGTCGAGGTCCACGCCCGCCGCTTCATCCGCGAAGTGCCCTCGGCCCGGCTGACCGAGATCCCCGGCGCGGGCCATATGCTGCACCACACCCACCCCGAGGCCGCGGTGGCCGTGATCCGGGAAGCGCGGCGCCGGGCGGGTCTCTGACCGGTCAGAAAAGCCCGGTGATCCCGTCCCAGATCAGCTTGACCCCGACGATGGCCACCATGGTGTAGGTGAAGGGATAGAAGACCTCGGGCCCCATGCGCTTGATGATCCCGGCGCCGATCCGGACCGAGACGATGGCCAGCGGCAGCATCAGCAGCGCCGACCACAGGACCGGCGCCTCGAAAAGGCCGAGCGCGGCGTAGGGCACGACCTTCACCAGATTGACCACGGCGAAGAAGATCACCGAGGTGCCGGTATAGAGCTTGGGATCCAGCCGCTTCGGCAGGACCTGGATCTGAAAGAGCGGCCCTCCTGCATGGGCCACGAACGAGGTGAAACCGGCGATCGAGCCCCAGAGCCAGCCCATCGCCGGAATGTAGCGCGGCGCGCTGCCGAGGTAACGCCCCAAGGCCCAGCGGGCGGCAAATCCCAGCGCCACCAGACCGACCAGCAGCCGCACCATGGCATCCGACGTCACCGCCGCCGCGGCCCAGCCCGCCGCGATGCCGATCATCGCCGCGGGCAGCATGGTCTTCAGCACCTCCCAATCGCGGTAGGAGCGCCAGATCCAGAGGCTCACGGCATCCATCATCAGGAGGATCGGCAACAGGACAGCCGCGGCCAGCACGGGCGGCATGACCAGAGACATGACCGGCACGCCCATCAGCGCGAAGGCCCCGCCGAGCCCGCCCTTGGAGAGGCCCACCAGACCCACAGCCAGGAGCGTCACCCAGATCATCGCGGGGCTTGCAAAGATCGTCCAATCCGCCAGGGCCATCGCCAGTCTCCCATCCACCGAGGCGGTGATGCCCGCCCGGGTCGCGGAAGACAAGGGGCAGCATGACAGGGAGCCTGACGTGAAGGGGGAGGTGTTTCGCCCTCGTTGCCCGCTGTCGCGGGCGCCTCGGGCGACCAGCGGCGCGGCGTGCCGCCGCGCCGAA
>NZ_JAUCCQ010000103.1:0-14422 GCF_034676075.1 Pararhodobacter sp.
TGGTGCGGGTGAAGGGACTCGAACCCCCACGCCAAAGGCGCCAGAACCTAAATCTCGCGAATACCAAGCAAGATCAGCGGATACCGGCAGAAGTTTCCCAAGACATACAGGGAACGAAAAGTGAAAGAGGGAAACGCCCGCCTTACTCGATCGGCGGCCGCTCCTCCAGCACCCGGGCGCCGTGCTGCAG
Source organism: Pararhodobacter sp. (assembly GCF_034676075.1). Lineage (GTDB taxonomy): Bacteria > Pseudomonadota > Alphaproteobacteria > Rhodobacterales > Rhodobacteraceae > Pararhodobacter. The sequence goes on from NZ_JAUCCQ010000103.1 coordinate 191, forward strand.
CGTCAGCGTGTCCTGCGGCCGCTCGCCCTGCACCGCGGCCCAGGCGGCCCGCATCGCCACGAAAGACCCGGCCGCGACGGTCTCCATGGTCGTCCATGGGCCATTAGCCCAGATGATGTAGAGGGCGGCGGTGGGGTCGAATCTTGGCTGGTGCATGCGCATGATGGCGAGAACGTAGAGGGAACGCTTGAGAGGGGCAATCCCCTGCCTCAGCGCGACACCGCCCCCGCCAGCCCGTCATAGCCCTGCACCGCCAGGCCCCGCCTGCCCTCGCAGGTGATCAGCGCATCGCCCATGCGGCCAACGATCAGGCGCCAGTCACCGCCGCCCAGCAGATCGGCCGGGGCCGTGCAGGGCTGGCGCGCCTCAGTCGGCAGAGGCGCCGTCTGCACCCCAGCGGGACCGAAGCCCGCGCAGGTCGTCAGGCTGAGGGACAAGGCAAGCGCGGGGGTCAGTAAGGACGGCACGGTCATGCTCCTGAGATCGGGCGCGCTGCGCATCCTCGCGCAGGCGCAGGTCGTATTCGGTGCGGGACAGGGCCTCGGCCGCGTCGAAGATCTGCCGCTGCACGCGGTCGCGGTCCCCGACCTGCTGCGCGGCCTCCCGGTCACCCCGCCAGGACCAGGCCGCACCGAAGGCCGCGGCGTGAGAGGCCAGCAGCGCCGCGCCAACCAGCGGCCAGATCCAGGCGCGGAGGCGGTCGAGCGCCAGGCGGATCACGGCAGCGCGCCCAGACACAGCGCCTGTTCCGCGGCGCGGCGGTTGGTCAGGCCCCGTACCTCGACCCCGCCAGCGCGATTCCAGCGGGGCAGCTGGTTGCAGGCGCCGACCCAATCCCCGGCGTTGGCGAGGCGCGCCAGGGTCGAGCGGCAGGCGGCCGAGGTGCCCACGTTGTAGGACCAGCTGACCAGCGCCACCTGCACGCCCTGCGGCTGATCCGGCAGACCGGGCACGCAGGCAATCAGGCCCTGCCGGTACTCGGCCAGCGCCTCGCCCAGCATCGCGGCGCACTGATCGGGGGTATAGCTGTCACCCTGCCGGACCCCCCGCGTCTCGCCGTAGCAGACCGTCCAGACGGGGGGCGAGGCGATCCGGTCGAGGTAGGCCTCGGTCTCCAGCCCCTCGCGCGGGCCGACGAAGGCGACGGTGGCGGCGATGATGGCGGCGGCCCCGGCGGCAGCGGCCGAGGACCTGCCAGGGCGGACGCCGAACAAGCGGCGGATGGCGTCGAAAAAGCCGGGCATGGGGCCTCCTACGGGTAAAGGTGGGTTTCGGTCAGCCACGGCCGCCAGGGGCATTGGTGGTAGACCACCGCATGGCTGACCGGCAGTTGCTCGGGCGTGATGCTCAGACGCCACGGCCCGAACGCGCTGCGTCCGGCAGGGCGCGCGACGGATCCGCGCAGATGCTCGACCACGACCGGCACGCTGGTCCCGTTGCCATCGAGCGCCCAGGACACGGCGCGGAACTCGCAGGCCGGGCGCGGGCGCGTCAGCTCGCCCCAGATCAGGGTCGAGGCCAGGCCGTCCGCCTCGATCCGCGTCACGACAAAGCCCGATGCGGCGGGCCAGAGAAACCCCTCCACCCGGCCGATCACCGGGAAGAGCAGGCGGGGCACCAGCAGCGCGACCAGCACGACGCCCAACCAGAAATAGTCGAGCCGCGACCAGCGCGAGCGCAGGAGGAAATCCCTCATCGCCACAGCCCCCGGATCGCCATGACCGCCCCCGCCACCGTCCCGCCCGCCGTCGCCAGGTAGACGCCTGCGCGCAGGGTCCAACTGGCCCGCTCGTGCAGCTGCACCACCGCGTTGATGCGGGCGAGCAGCGGCCGGGCCTCCTTGTCCGAGCCGACCGGCACCTCGAGCAGCGCGTCATGCAGATCGCGCAAGCGCTCCAGCAGCGGCGGGTTGCCCCCCTCGGGCTCCAACAGCGCCCGATGGAGGTCACCCAGCATCTTGTCTCGGTCGGCGTCAGTCATGCGGTCCTCTGGCTGGCTGGGATCAGGACAATTGGCCGGCACAGGGACCGGTTGCCACGGCTCGCGGCGTGGATCGGTCATGTCTCTCTCCTGTGATGGGTCATTGGGATCTCGGGGGCGGTCGTGGAATCGTTTATCGCCATCTCCCGCGCGCAATGACCGAGATCCCATAGGTCTGCGCCACGCTCGCGTTGAGGCGGATGGTGATGGCTGATGTGGTGGCCGATCCGTACAGCTTATTGATGGTGTGGGCTGTGACCGCGTTAAAGGACGCGGGGGACGCCAACACAATCGGAGCAGAGATAAAGGTCATCCCGGTGTTAAAATTGACCGTGACCAGAGTATCGACGCCGCCGGTCGCAACAACAACCGTGATCACCCCGACCCACTCCGCCGTCCCATCTGGATGGGCGACATAAGACCCTGCGCCGGAAATTTGGCGGGTGTTGTCGAGGATCTTTGACCCTGCGCCCTCATTGTACTGCACAGGCGTGGATTGCAGGGCCAGCGTCCCGGCAGCGCCGCTCGTTGCCCCGGTGATCGTGCTGGCGGCCCCAAAGGACCCGCTCACCGCAGACAGCAGCAGGCGCACCTGTACACCCGTAAGATTACGGAGCACGCGCCGCACGGTGGCCGTTTCAACGCCGTCCGTGATCTCCTCACCGTCCTCGAAGTCGCCGACTACCCCTGTCAGATGGACCATCCCAGCGTCCAGATCGGCGCTGTCCACATTGGCCAGAGTGAGCAGCGAGCCTGCGCCGCTCGTCACAACGTTCCACCGTCCGGCGCGCGACACGATGCCGTTCGCGGCCACCAAGCCTGTTGACCCGTCCGATTGCTGTAGGCCGCGCTCCCCGCAGTCGCGCAACGCGAAGTTGTCGAGCCTCAATTTTTCGGTATCGGCGGAGACCGAAATCCCAGCCAAAAATGACCCGTCGACGACGATATTGCTGGCGACTGACCTGCTGGCCGGTTTTCCAGGATGCCCAAAATTTACGCCGGCGTTCTCGCGGTTATTGGTGACGATAATGTTCGAGATGGAACCATCCGGCACGTCGAACCCGAAGGCGCTTGCACCGCATTTGTCCGCCGAGCCCCGGAGCATTTTGTTTCTCGGCCCCGACATCTGGTGTGCTGACCACTCCGTGTTGCCGGTGGCCTGGGCAAATCCCATCCAAGACACGCAGTCCGCGCAATCCTCAAACCACACCCCCTCACGCCCCCAGCCGCGCAGCGACACCACCGGGATATCACACTCAACGCCAGCATAGACGTAGACAGCCCCGGACGAGGCGCTGCGGATGCCATCGACTGACGGCATGGGGGCGTCGATGGCGATGTAATGGTCTTTGACCCGCTCGATCTGGATCTTGCAGCGCTGCGGCGAGGTCAGGTACAGCAGGTGCGTGCCGATGCTGCCGGTCTGACCGCCGGAGTTGCCGTCGAAGGTGTCGATGCGCCCCGAGATGTCGGTCTTTGCGTGGCCATAGAGCAGGCGGTCAAAGTCCACGCAACCGTCCGGAAGCTTCAAAGTGCCGTCGATTTCGAGGGCGCACCCGTCCGGCAACTCAATATTCTTGACGACGAGGATTTTCCCGGCCGGGACCCGGAACACCAGTGATGCATCGATTGCCGATTGGACTATCGCACTTTCGTCGGTGCCATTAAAACGCACACCCCAAGCGGGCAAATCAGCAATGTCCTTGACGATCTCCAGATGCACGCCGCCGTCTGTGATCCGGTTACCGCCCGAGGCAACAACACGATAGGAGTGGCCCTCGGCCCGAGTGCGGACGATCAGGTTTACCGGCAATGCCGGGCCGTTATAGGCCAACAGCGCAGTCACATCGTCAAACTCGACGCGAGAGACGTAATCACCCTGCACGAGTGAGGCAAACGTGCCGCTGTGGGTCCACGACTGCATCCCCTCGGGCGCAACGAACAGGAACGGTGACGCGAGGGCCGCGGTCTCCGTGTCGTCGGTCGGAAACGCCGGGGCGATGGGCGCACCGGCCAAGACAGCGGCGGCTTGAGACTGCTGCTCGGACAGGCTGGCGGCGGTGGCGGATGCCGCAGCGGCGGCCCGGTCAAGCCCGGTCTGCACGCGGTCCGCAGCGGTGGCCAGCGCATCGGCCCCTGCGTCGGCGGCATGCTCCAGCGCGCTCTTGGTCCCCGGCCCACCGGGCAGCGTGCCCTCGGCCCAGGCCTGCGACAGCCGCGCATAGGCGTCATCCCAGAAAACGGTCGGCAGCGCCGCGATCAGGCCCCAATCTGTGCCATCCCATTGATAAACACCGCCGTCCGCCGCAGGCTCGGCCAGCACGATGCGCAGGTCGCCGATGGTGTTGCCACTGCCGGGCAGACCAGCCACGGCGTCGGCGAAACCCTTGATCGTGCCCGCCGCCAACATGGCCTCGAGGCTTTCGAGGTAGTCGCGAAATACCGCCTTATCGGGCCGGTGATCGGCCGCGGGCGGATTGCCATAGAGCGCGTCTCGCGCGGTAGGAAAGGCCATGGTCTACCTCACGTGATTTCGATGGTTTCAGGGCCAGACGCCACACCGGCGATGCCGCTCGAATTGACCGGCACCGCCCACCAGGCGTAGACGCCCGGCGCCAAGCCGCTGTCGGTTTCGGATTGGTCGGTGTTCGGGACGCCGAAGACCGTGGCGATGACCGACCCATCGGCGATGTCGAAGGGTCCGGCATAGGCGGGGGCATAATCGGCGCGGAGGATCCGCACCGCGGCGTGCAGCGGGTCATTCGCTGTGTGCCAGTCCAGCGTGACCGTCCCGCCCGCATAGGCCGCCGCGAAGGAGGTCAGCGCGGCGGGCGGCGTAGCATTGGCGACCGCGGTCACCGTGACCGCCGACGACCAAACGCTGTAGCGCCGGGCCGCCGTGACACTGCGCACGCGCGCCTCATAGCTGGCGCCGTCGATCAGTCCGGTTTGCGTGATCAGCGGCTCGGCGTCCGAGAGGGTCAGCGCGGGCTGCCAGGCGGTGTCCCCCGACAGCCGGTATTGCCACTCGACCTTCAGCTCGGGCGCGACCGCATCCCATTCCCAGAGGATCCCGGGGCCGTCTATCGCGGTGCCGGTCAACCCGGTCACGGCCGGCACCGTGTCGTCGCTGGTCGTCTCGTTCCGCGCCGGGCGCTCGCCCTCTTCGGTGCCCGCATCAAAGGCGAAATCGGCTTCCTCCGCCGAAACTCCTTCGATCTGGAAGGTGATCACGTCCGCGCCCCGCGACAGGCGCCCGATCTCGCACACAAAATCGAAGCCGTGGGCGAGGATCCGCACGAAGCGGTGGCCGTCCAGCAACTCGTACCCAATCGGGCCGATCTGCGCCCGCACGCTGTATTTCGGCCGAGTGGTAGTCGCGATGCGTTTCAGAACCCGGCAGGCTTGATTGTGGCTGTCCACGAAATAGAGCGCCGGCTCCTGCCGCACCGGCACGGCCTCGGGATCCACGACAAGCGTGGCGCTCTGGGCCTCGCGCCAGTCGAAGTCCGGCTCTACGTATTTTGCGACAAACTCGGTGACCGGGGCCTGCCCCCAATCCTCGACCCCGATTGACAGGCTCAGAAGATCGTCCTCGGTCAGGGTGATCGTCGGCTCGATCCAGCGGCCGACCCGCAGCCCAAGCGAGCCGTCCGGGCGTTCCCACATGTAGCCGTCGCAGGCCGCGATGATCTGCGCCCGCAGGGTTTCGTAATCCGTGTTGTCGGTAAAGCTGCCGTTCAGCGTCCATTTGCGCTGCTGGTTGCCCTGCCGGTTGGTGAGCAACACGTCGCTAGCGTCAGCCTCGTTCGCGACATCAGCCCAATCCACCGACTGGCCCAGCCGCTCGGTGGTAATCCAGGCCCAGACCAGCGCGGCATTGGTGCTGTAAACCGTGGCATCGAGCCGCGGATCATAGACCTTGGCCCCGCGCAAGACCGGCGTGATCACCGGGCCGGTCGGGGCCGAATTGCCATAGACATCCGAGAAGCGGCTATCCTTGACCCGCTTTGCCCAGGCAGCGACATAGGCAAGCCCCGCCATGTCATGCGCGCTGGTCCATTCGGGGATGCCGGCGACCAGTTCGGGGTCCGCCGCCTGCCCCGCCGCGCCGAGATAGGGCCGCAGCGAAACGGCGGAGGAATCGTAGGGCGTGGTCGTGACCAGCCCGGCCGAGACCTCGACCAGGCGGTCGTCAATATACCAGGCTTCTACCCCGTCGATCTCATGCGCAGCCAGCAGGACCGTGTAATGCCGCCGGCCATCGGTGAAGGTAGTCACGCCATAGGGGCCTCCCTTGCGGACCCTCCCCACGGCAACTTCCATCGGCGCCACGTCCTGCGCAAAATTGACCAGGCGGTCGGATGGGCTCGGAATATTCGGCTTGGGCGTCAGCGCCGAGGAAATCGCTGACAGCCCGATCGACAGCGCAAGCCGCCCCAGTGCCGTGCCGAACAGGAAGCTGCCCACCGCAAACCCGGCCGAGGCCGCGCCCGACAAGGCGATGGCGACGGCGGCATTCGTGCCGCCGATCCCAAGCGCCGCCCCCAGCCCCTGAAGGAAGAGAGGGATCGGTCCGGCCTGCGCCGGTGCGGGCGTCAGCGCGGTCGTGGCCAGCAGCGCCAGGATCCTGAGGCTACGGCGCATAGCCTACCCCCCATGCGACGACAGGCACTACCGCCCGCGTGACCAGTAACTGCGACGCCTCGGGCTTGATGGCCCAGTTCCGGGCATCGACGCGCACGGCGCCGAACAGAAACGGCGCGCCGCGCATCTGGACCAGGGCAATGTCGCCCGGCGCCGGGCTTTCGGTGACCGGCAGGCATGCGAATGCTTCGCGCAAGATCGGCTCGGGATCGGCGCGCAGGCGGCGGGCGAGCGGGCACCACTCGGGGCTGCCATAGGTGCCGCGCAGATCGGCGGCGGCGTCGAAGCCGCGCACTTCGGCCACCCAATCGGCCAGCATCAGCATGCAGTCAAAGGCCCCCCACTCGTGGGGGCGCACCGCCCAGCGGTGCATCGCGGCAAAAAGGGGTGTCATCCGAAGAGTTTTTCTTCCGGCCGCGCGATCTGCGGCATGTATTCGAGGGATGGATTGGGCGACCCGATCAGGCGCGCATGATCGGCGACGGTGTAATTCAGCCCCCGGGACGAACGGCGCAGCGCGACCGGCCCCTCGATCGCCAGCGACAGACTACGCTGCAGGTCGTTGACAATCTCGACCGTGACCGGACCGGCCGCGCGCGTGGCAATGAGGATCGGCGCAAACCGGGGTGCGTAGAGTTCAGTGTGGTCATTGACAGGCTGGATGTAGAACCGAACCGGCGCACCGCGGATCTCCAGATCGCCGCCCTCGCGCAATTGCTCGATCAGGTCGGGCGCGGTCGGGTCCTGAAAATAGGACAGGGTGAGGCTGCCAGCCGGCGCTTTGCCGTCGCGGCTCCAGGCGAGGGCACTGGCGCCGATGAGTTGCGAGCCGTACCAGGCGTTCCCGTCGCGGTCGCGGAACACGCCCTCTTGCCCGACCATGAACCGCGCCAGACCGGACGGCGCCGCGATCGACACAAGATCAATGATCCCCACAATCTGCGCGCGCGGGTCGAAGCCCTCGGGCAGCACGCTCACCGCAGCCACTCCTGAAGGGAAAGCTCATCTTTTACGGCAAGTTGCCAATCGTAACCGATGCGCGGCGAGGATCCCGACAACTCGAAAAGCCCATAGGCAACTAAACTCACCGGGTCGCCCGCCGGGATCGCACGGCGCAACGGCATCTCGATCCCAAGCCGCACCAGGCCGCCACCCTCGTCCATGCGCCACGTGACCACGAAGGGCCAGTCGGCGTGCGACAGGATCTGACCCACTTTTATTGAAGACGGCGCGTCGGCCTCATTGACCACGATCTCCACCGCACCCGCCGCAGCGCCAGCCGGGCACGGCACCACGGGTGGGCTACTCCAGCCCGTTCCATCGCCAAAGGTCACCCCATCCGACCAAGTGGACCCGACGGTTGACGGGCCAACCGAGACAGCCGGATCGCACATCGGCATGCGAAAGACCGCCAGGCGACCTCGGCCGCTCAGAACTTGCGCCCTCATGGCGCCGATTTGAGCGCGAGCAACAAAGAGCGGCACCGTACCTACCCACCGGGGAAGACGGCCAATGTTGACGTTGGGGTATCCACCAGTTCCATTTCCAGCGTCTTGTTCGCGCCAGTCGATAGTCCAGTTGACGCCGGTGATCTTGAAAACGGCGGGCGCCAGGGTGATGACGATCCGGTCCATTAAACGCCCCGATTGTCCATATCGCGGACCTGCTGCGGCAGCGCGCCCCGCTGTTGCGCCAGGCCTCCCTGCACCATGCGCAGCGAGACGCCAGCGGCGATCTGCCCGACTTGCTCGACCGTCACACCCTCGGCCGCACGAACCAGCAGCTCGATGCGCCCTCCCCCGCCGCCGCTGTCTGCCCGCGTCAGATCCGTCACGCGCTCCCTCGGGTGCATGATGGCCAGGAAACCGCCCTTGCCATCCAGGCCGCCAGACCGCGGCGCGTTGCCCGTATCTCCGCCTCCGTCGAAGCTCAGCAAACCGCGCAGGGCCGACATGATCCCGCCCCCGCCGCTCTTGCCGCCGCCTCCACCGAAAATTCCCGCAAGCGGCCCGCTGCCGAAAAGCGCCGCTTCCAGCGCCGCCCGCGCGAAGGCCCGGGCAACGTTTTCCAGCGTCCCCGCCAGATCTTCGCCCGAGACGATGGCATCCAGAATGCCGTCCTTGACGTCACCCTGAATGTCCTCGAAGAAACGCGCGCGCTCTTCAGCTTGCTGATACTGCTCGGTCAGCCTCCCGATGGCTTCGACCTGCCGCTCGATCTGCTGACGCACCGTCTCGCTGGACCCGGCCTGCGTCGCATCGAGGTCAAGACCACGCTGCCGTGCCTCGTTGAGCAGGCGATAGCGGGCCTCCAGCCGGGCAACCTCGGCGTCCGTGCGCCCAAGCAGGTTGATCCGCTGCTGCAGACCTTCCAGTTCGGCGACGCCGAGCGCTCGATTGTCCCGCGACCGGCTTCCTCGGCCACCGCCGCCACGGCCGGTGTCGGTCAGGCTGTCGATGCGCTCGGCCAAGGCGATCTGCTCATTCAACGCATCGGTGAACGCCTGCAGCTCCTGCTGCGCGGCGGCGCGCACGATGCCCTCGCTCGACCCGAGGGCCGGGCCAAGACGGGCGCGCTCCTCGGCCAGACGCGCTGCACCATTCGCCCGGATCTGGCTCTGCCCCGCCTCCAGCGCCGCGACCCGGGCGCGATCGCCGATATTCGAGATACCCAGCGAGGCGACGGCGCCGGTGATCGCGGCCAACGTTGAAGCCGCCTCGCGCAGGTTGTCCACCAATTGCGCCGCTTGCCCGGCAGCACCGCCCAAGGCGTTGCCCATCCCATGTGCGGCATCCTGCCCCTGCTCCAGCACCGCCACGGCCTGACGCGCGACATTCTCGACCCGTGTCAGGTTGTCGAGCACGTTCTGGTCAATCTCCTGCCCGGTCGCCTCCAGCGCTTCACGGAGTTGCTTCGCCGACTCGGCAATGGCGCTCATGTCGCCCGCCTGCACGGCCGCCGTCAGGTCGGTTTGCAGCTGGGCAATGTCGCCCAGCAGCGCGGGATCAAACCGGATCTGCGAGGCCAGCGTGCCGAGGTCGGCCATCCGCCCCTCGGCCGCCGCCAGCTCCTCGCGCATCAGAGCGAGGTTTTGCAGCATCGAAACCGGGACAATCTGGTCCGCGGCTGTCAATGAGTTGATTTCCGATTCCAGGTCGCGGATGCCCTGCCGCATCGCCTCGACCTCGCCGGAAAACGCGCCAGTGACCGCGCTACCGACGACCCCAAAAATGCCGTCGATCTGCTGGCGCAGACCGTCGACGAAAGTGGTATCGTTCAAGGCCGTGGAAATGCTGGTCAGCGCAGCGCGGCGCTCGATTTCTGCCAGAGCCTGCGCAAGCTCGACCACGGCGACCGTCACCTGACCATACCGCTCGCGCAGCTGGTCCAGTCCGCCAGCAGCGACAAGCTGGGCGGCGTCCCGCGCCCGGTTCAGCGCCGCCGTCGCAAGCTCCAGTTTCTCGACGAAGGTCTTGACCTTCTCGGCGGTCTCTTCGGCGTCGCCACCGATAGCGTAGAGCATGGCCGCCACAGGCAGGCCGACCCCGGCCACGACCCCCAGAAGGGGCGCGACCACACCCAGGACCCCACCCAGGGCACCGAAGCCGCCAAGGATCTGCGGCACCTGCTGGGACAGAATACGGACCCAGGACGTCCCCATTTCTGCCTGCACAGCGATGTCAGCAAACTGGGCCGCAGTGTTCTGCAGCACAAACCGGCCCTGACCAGAAATGTTCAGCATCCGGGTCATGCCGCCCGCGGCGCCGACCTGCGCGGCGCCCATCGCACGGATCGAGGCGGTTGTGGCGTCATACTGCGCCTTCGCAAGCCGCAGAACCATGTTGGCATGCGTCTGCTTGATGGTGCCGCGCTCGACCGCCGTCTCGACCAGCGTCACCGCCGATTGATACCGCATCGTCGCGGCATGCAGCGGATCCATGGAGGCCTGCAGGCGGCTCACCGCGTCGCGCATCGAAAGCGCTTCTTCGAAGGCGCTTGCCGAAGCGGCAGCCGGGCGGAAGCTGTCGGAGATCGCGCCGGTCGCCCGACCGATCCGCTGCTGCGCCTCGGTCATGGCCTGCGCGGCTGCGTTGGCATTCCGTTGCATGTTCTGCCGCATCCGATCAGCTGACGCCTGCATGCCATCGGTCGAGGTCTTGGTGATCCCAAGCCCGCGCCGCATGGTCTGCTCCAGCTGGCCGAGCGACGCGGCCAGGCGGACGGTCAGCTGATCTTCGGCGGTTTCAGCCATCATGCACCTCGCCGTGGCGGCGGATCATGTCGGCGAATTCGTCTTCGGTCGGCGGCTGCGCCTTGTCGCCGCCCACCGCGCGCATGAGGTTGCAGAAGTCGGAATAACCCATCGCCCGGACCTGTTGCGGCGTGACGCCAACCTGCGCGAAGCTCGCGAAGATCTTGCCCAGGTCGTAGGGTTCATCGACATCGCCCGACGCCGGGCGCGTACGGTCATCCTTCACGCCGGTATTGAGCGCCGTCAGCAGATCGACTGCCAGCGCGACAGAATCGGCGAGCGGGATCTCGTTGAACCGGGTCTTCATCAGGCGCTCGACATCGGGCCGGGACATGCCGCCACCGATCAGGCCATGGCGGATGGTCTGGTACACCTCGCGAGCGTGGTATTGATGGGTCGCCAGGCGAACATAGATGCCCCCAACTCCCTTCTCTCCGCAGGCCTCTTCGAGGTCGCAGACAAGGCCGAAGTCGAGCGCGAATGCGCGCTCGACCCCGCCCCATTCTTGAATGAGCGCATCCATCAGCTGGCGGGGGTCCAGACGCGCGGCCCGGCAGCGACGATGCTGGCCGTGAAGTTGATCACAGCCTTGCCCTGGCGGCCCAGATCGAAGGTCGTGAGAATGGCCGGCAGGGTCCAGTATCCGCCACCATTTGCCCCGCTTTCGTCGAACATGACGCGGATGTTCTTGATCGTCTGGCCGTCTGACCATTCGCGCCAGGTCGCAAAGCTCGACTTGGCCACCACGCCGGGTACGCTGAGGGCGGTGTCCTGCGTCGTCACCCAGCGCACGATGGTGGCGTTGCCTTCGGTGGGATCGTCGCAGTCCAGAACCTCGGTTTCGCCGGTGCTGTTGGTCAGCGTGACCGTGGCGGCGTTCGCGCCGCAAGGGTGAGAGAAAGTCTCGGTTTCGGCGCCGTCGCCCAGATAGACGAGCAGCTTATTGGAGGTCTCAGGTGCAGCCATGGCTGGCGTCCTTCTGCTTGGGTTTCGAGAGGGGTTGCGCCGCCCCGGCCGCGATCAGCGCCTCGGCGGTATTCCGGGGCACGTTCACCGTGGACCCGGCCCGGAATGCTTGAATGGCTGTCGGTTTCAGCCGATGGTCGTAATCCCGAAGGATCTTGATTTTCATGGAGTCCCCCATGTGGAAGGCACTCGCCGTTTCTGCGGCCCTGACTGGCGGACCCGCGCTTGCCGACGCGCACCGCGACTGCATCGAAATGGTCAACACGGCCTATGATCTGGCCGGGAGGCTGGGCGAGTTGCGTCCCTCCTCCTCGCGAGACCTGTCGTCAGCCGTGAACACGGACGAAAGCCAGGCCGCGCTGAGGGATCTCGTCGGGATCGAGCGCGCATTCGAGCGGTATGTCGAAAGCATGCTTGCCGTCTGCGCCTCGGTCCAACGGCCAGCGCGGAGAGATTAGGCGGCGTCGAGCGCGGCTTTCACGGCGTTCGCCATCCGCCGCCTGAACCCGCGCTTTTTCTTCCTCCAGACGGGATAGAAGAACGGGTTCGCAGGCATATGTACCGTGCCGAACTCCTGAAACCGCGCGTGGTGGGCATCGCCACCGCCCGCGTAGATCGTCAATTGCATGGCGCCATAGGCGCTGCCGTTGAACGTGCCAAGGACCATGGAGCCCGCCGGGGCGTCGCCCCATGTCCAGCCGATCGACGCCGCCAGGGTTCCCTTCTTTTTCGGGGCCGCTGCCCTCATTTCCTTGACGATCTCGTCGGCCAGCTTCTCCATGGCCAAGCGCACGTTTTCCTGCACCAACTGCGGGATGCGCGACCAGCGCTGCACCAGGCGGTCATACCCCTCTACCGCCATCAGCGTTCCTCGATCTCGGCCTCGATCGTGACGACGCCGTGCCCTGTGATGCCGTCTGCATCCATGAAAGCCCGGACGGCTGTGACCCGCAGAACTGCCAGTGCATGAACGTCAAGGCTGAGGTTCGCCAGGTGCAACGCCGACTTGACCGCATCGGCCAGCTCGCGCGCCGGGCTCAGCCTAGCGTCACGAACCCAGCAGTCGATTTGCAGGCTGTCAATTCGCCAGGCGATGCAATCCATATCCTGCAGCGTGTAATCGCTCGGACCGAAGGTGACCCAGGACTGGAATTCTTCTTTCTGGCGCCCGTCGAAGATCCGGTCTCCGACAATCGCCGTGACCCCGGCATTCGCGACCAGCGCGTTATAGACCGCGGTCTGAAGCTCCTTCGACGGGCTGGCCATCAGACCGCCGCCCCAAGTTCCACGACCAGATACACCCAAGCCGGATCGGTGATCGCATCCGCCTCACGGATGTTGAACCGATTCCCCGGAAGGGTATCGGCGCCCACGCCCGAAGGCAGCCCTCTGCGCACCGTGCGCAGCCGCCAGTCGGTCGTGATGGCTTTCGTCTCGGTACTGGCCAGCACCTTGACCTTGTATATTGCCCGGCCCTGCAGGCGGGCTGCATCGACAGCCTCAGAGCCGCGAGAATAGATGAACTCGGCCCAGCAGGTGAACTGCTGGGACCAGGCGCGCACCTCTCCCCCCGACCCGTCAGGCGTCCCGACCACCAGGTCAAAGCTGACGCGCTCAAGAAGGCGCCCGGCATCCATCAGAAGCGCCTCCAGCGAAGGGATTGGATCAGCGAATCGGCCGTCATCGGGATTTCCGACGACGCGGTGCCCGGGCCGACAACACCCCGATGGGCGAACCAGTGCTGCACCATCATCTTGATGATCACCACCGCGACCGGCAGCTTCGACGCCGTGAGCGCGCAGTCGAATGTGATTGTGCCAGCGGCGTTGACCTCGACAGTCGGGCCAGCATCACCGGCGACGACATCAAGAGCAACTGCGCCGTCGCCATAATCGACTTCGGCCGAGGTGACATCCGGCATGGGCAGCAGCACCGCGCCCGCGCACCCTGCCTCGATGGCCCAGGTCTGGGGCATGATCGCACGCCCCAGAACACCGTTCCAACCGTCCAGATGCCCGATTGCCGCATCGCGCAGCGCGATCAGGAGAGCGTCCCAATCGCTGCTGTCCACAGCGCAATGCAGTTTCAGCGCCGCAAGATCGACCGGGAAAGCCTCCGGCGCTGAAACCAGGACCGGGCTCATTTCTTGCCGTCGCCCTTCCTTTTGGCGGCAGCGGCCTCCTCTTCGGCCTTGCGGTCGGCCTCGGCGGCGGCAGCCTCCTCTTCGGCCTTGCGGGCAGCCTCGGCAGCGGCGGCCTCCTCTTCGGCCTTGCGGGCAGCCTCGGCGGCGGCGGCCTCCTCTTCGGCCCTGCGGGCGGCCTCGGCGGCGGCAGCCTCCTCTTCGGCCTTGCGGGCAGCCTCGGCAGCGGCGGCCTCCTCTTCGGCCT
>NZ_JAUCCQ010000104.1:0-13952 GCF_034676075.1 Pararhodobacter sp.
CCCCCCCCCCCCCCCCCCCCCCCCCCCCCCCCCCCCCCCCCCCCCCCCCCTCTTTGCCGTCTCTTAGGCCGGCCTCCCGCCAGACCCGGCCTGTACCGCGAAAAACCGCCGAAACGGGGCGGTTTCTGCCCCCTCCCCTCTCGCTTGAACTCGCACCGGCCCCCATATAGGGTGCGCGCCAGATCTGACGGGCCTCTCCGGTCCCGTCCCCACCTGAGGAGCCTCATGTTCATCACCCCCGCTTTCGCGCAGACCGCCGGCGGTGCCGGCGCTGCCGGTCTCGCCACGCAGATCATTCCCTTCGCGCTGATCTTCCTGATCATGTGGATGCTGCTGATCCGCCCGCAGCAGAAAAAGATGAAGGAGCACCGTGCGATGGTCGAAGGCCTGCGCCGGGGCGATCAGGTCGTCACCGCGGGCGGCCTGATCGGCAAGGTCTCGAAGGTCAAGGAAGACGGCGAGATCGAGGTGGAGATCGCCGAGGGCGTCAAGGTCCGCGTCGTCCGCTCGACCGTCACCAGCGTCCTGTCGAAGACCGAGCCCGCCACGGCCGACTAAGCCCGCCGCACCGGATCCGGCCCGCGGCGTGGCTGCGGGCGGACCTCCACGCAAGGTTCCCCCATGCTGCAATTCTCGCTCTGGAAGCGCGCGCTGGTCATCCTGATCTGCCTCGCCGCCGTGGTGTTCTCCGCGCCCAACCTGTTTTACGACCGTGTCGAGCGCCATAACGACGCCGTGGCCCAGATCGCCGCGGGGAACGATACGCCCGAGCTTCAGGCCGAGCGGGCGCTCTGGCCCGACTGGCTGCCCTCGGACACGATCAACCTGGGCCTCGACCTGCGGGGCGGGGCGCATCTCTTGGTCGAGGTCCGTGTCTCGGATGTCTATGCCGACCGCATCGACGCCCTCTGGCCCGAGGTCCGCGACCTGCTCCGGGCCGAGCGCGCCACGGTGGGCGGCGTCCGCCGCATGCCGTCGGACGATCCGGGCGTGCTGCGCGTCGCCATCGGCAATGCCGAGGGGATGGCGCGGGCGCTGGAAGTCGTGCGCACCCTCTCGCAGCCGATGCAGACCCTGACCGGGATCGGCCAACAGGACCTCGACATCCACGAGGACAACGGCCAGATCATCGTCACCCTCTCGGAAGCCGAGCGTCTGGCGACCGATGACCGCACCATGCGCCAGTCGCTGGAGATCATCCGCCGCCGCGTCGACGAGGCCGGCACGCGAGAGCCGACCATCCTGCGCCAGGGCGCCGACCGCGTGCTGATCCAGGTGCCGGGCGTGGGCTCGGCGGACGAGGTGCTGGACCTCATCGGCCGCACCGCGCGGCTGACCTTCCATCCGGTCGTGCGCACCACCTCGAACGGCAGCGAAACCCCGGGGCCGCGCCAGGTGGTCTATCCGGCGATGAACGAACAGGGCGTCTATTACGTCCTCGAACAGACCGCCGTCGTCTCGGGCGAGCAACTGACCGACGCGCAGCCGACCTTCGACCAGAACGGCCGCCCGGCGGTGAGCTTCCGCTTCAACCCGGCGGGCGCCCGGGCCTTCGGCCTCTACACGGCCGAGAACATCGGCAACCCCTTCGCCATCGTGCTGGACAACGAGGTCATCTCGGCCCCGGTGATCCAGAGCGCCATTCCCGGCGGGTCGGGCATCATCACCGGCCGTTTCACCATCGAGGAATCGACCCAGCTGGCGATCCTGCTGCGCGCGGGCGCCCTGCCCGCCTCGATCCAGGTGCTGGAACAGCGCACCATCGGCCCGGAGCTGGGCCAGGACAGCGTCGATGCCGGCAAGGTCGCCGCGGTCGTCGCCATGGCGGCGGTGCTCCTCTACATGGGGCTGAGCTATGGCTTCTACGGCTGGATCGCCAATGTCGCGCTGCTGATGAACGTGGCGATGATCTTCGCCATCCTGTCGCTGATCGGCGGCACGCTGACCCTGCCCGGCATCGCCGGGATCGTGCTGACCATCGGCATGGCAGTGGACGCCAACGTGCTGATTTTCGAACGGATCCGCGAGGAATTGCGCACCGCGCGCGGGCCCGCCCGGGCCATCGAGCTGGGCTACGAACGCGCCATGTCGGCGATCCTCGATGCCAACATCACCACCTTCATGACCGCGGCGATCCTCTATGCGCTGGGCTCGGGCCCGGTGCGGGGCTTCGCCATCACCCTGGGCCTGGGCATCGTCACCTCGGTCTTCTCGGCGATCTTCGTCACGCGGCTGATCATCGTCTGGTGGTTCCAACGCCGCCGTCCCAAGACGCTGAACCTCTGAGGAGCGACACAGAATGTATCGGCTGAAAATCGTTCCCGACGATACCGACATCAACTTCATGGGGCCGTGGAAATACACCTTCGGCCTGTCCATGGTGTTGATCGCCGCCTCCATCGCCGTCTTCTTCGCCATCGGCCTGAACTTCGGGATCGACTTCCGCGGCGGCACCACGATCCGCACGGAAGCCACCCAGCCCGTCGATGTCGGCGCCTACCGCGAGGCGCTGGCGCCGCTGGGTCTGGGCGACATCGCCATCACCGAGGTCTATGACCCGAGCTTCCGCGCCGACCAGCATGTCACCAGCATGCGCATCCAGGCGCCGGAAGATGGCGAGGCCGTCTCGCCTGCCGTTCTGGCCCAGGTCCAGAGCGCGCTGCAGGGCGTCGATCCCACGCTGACCTTCGCCTCGGTGGAATCGGTCGGTCCCAAGGTCTCGGGCGAGCTGGTGCAGGAAGCGGTCCTCGCCGTCCTGGCGGCGCTGGGGGCGGTGCTGATCTACATCTGGCTGCGGTTCGAATGGCAGTTCGCGCTGGGGGCGGTGGCCGCGCTGATCCACGACCTGATCCTGACGATCGGCGTCTTCGTCATCTTGCAGCTGCGCTTTGACCTCGCGATCATCGCCGCGCTGCTGACCATCGTCGGCTATTCGCTGAACGACACGGTGGTGGTGTTCGACCGGATGCGCGAGAACCTCATCAAGTACAAGCAGCGCGAGGTTCTGGACGTGATGAACCTGTCCTTGAACGAGACGCTGACGCGGACCTTGATGACCTCGTTCACCACGTTGATCGCGCTCATCGCCCTCTTCGTATTGGGTGGCGACGTGATCCGCGGCTTCGTCTTCGCCATGATCTGGGGCATCTTCGTCGGCACCTGGTCGTCGATCTATGTCGCCGCGGTCATCGTCAAGCTGCTGGGCGTCAAGCGCGACTGGGGCAAGGGCGGCGACAAGGCGGGCACGCAATTCGCCACCTCGTCCTCGAAATGAGGCTGACCGAGATCGACTTCGGCACCGCCCAGCCCATCGAGGGCTATGGTGCCGATTTCTTCCGCATTGGCGGGGTGGCGCATCCGGCGCCGGTGGTGATCGTACCCGGGCAGGTGGTGGCCTGGGGCGGGTTCGAGGATACCGCGACGCTGCTGCCGCTGGCCGGTCAGCTCGACGTGCTCTTCGTCGGCACCGGGGCCGAGATCGCCCATCTGCCGAAGGGCTTCCGCGAGACGCTGGAAGAGGCCGGGATCGCCGCCGAGCCCATGGCCTCGCCCGCCGCCTGCCGGACCTATAACATCCTGCTGTCCGAAGGCCGCCGCGTCGGCGTCGCACTGCTGGCGGTCGGCACGGCGGATTGAAAACGCCCTGTCTGCGGTGCGGGACGGTGGGATAAAATCCCACCCTACCCCCGGGACCACCGCCGCGTAGGGTGGGATTTCATCCCACCATCCGACCTCAGCCCCCTGCCCTGCCAGGCATCGCCCCCGGGGCACGGTCGTCCTGTAGGGTGGGGTTTCACCCCACCTGCCGACCACCCGTCACGCCGAAACCACCGTCACCGGCTGCCCGCTCACGCTCAACGCCCCCTCGGCCCGGTCGACCCGCATCAGCGCAAGCCCCCGGCCCCCGGCCTGGGTATAGAGGACCCCGGCCTCGCGTCCGTCCTCCATCAGGACGGGCGTTCCCACCGGCACCGGCTCGGCGACCGACAGGACCATCAACTGCCGGCGCAGCGTGGTCTTGTGGTGCATCCGCGCCGTGACCTCCTGCCCGACATAACAGCCCTTGCGGAAATCGACGCCGTTGAGCCGCTCGAACCCCAGTTCCAGCACGAAACTGTCGCCCGGCACCAGCTCGGCCCCGGTCTCGGGCACCAGCGCCGCGATCCGCAGCGCCTCCCAATCGACCGGCGCGCCCTGTTCCAGTGCCACGCCGTAAAGCCGCCAGCCCAGCGCCGGGTCGCGCGGATCGGCCAGCGCGCCCTCGGGCATCGGCCCGATCCCGCGGGTGACCACGCCCTCGACCCGCTCCACCGCGGCCTTCGAGCGCAGCTTGAACATCACCAGCCGCCGGGCCAGATCCTCGGCCAGATCCTCGGCCACGTCGATCAGCACCGCCTCGGGTTCCGCCACCAGCAGGAAATCGGCCAGCAGCTTGCCCTGCGGCGTCAGCATCGCCCCATAGCCGATGCCCTCGCGGATCACCCGGCCCATGTCCTGCGTGACCAAACCTTGCAGGAATTTCTCGCGGTCGGGCCCGGTGACGCGCAGGAATCCGCGCCCGGGAACCGGGGCGCAGCGGGCATCGGGCGAAAGGATCGGATCGGGCATCGGCATTCTCTCCATCAGCCCCGGATATAGGTCCGCCGCCGCCCCTTGCACAGCCCCCGCCCCCGTGCCTAATGTCCGGCGACACACTACACAGGTTCAGGAGTTCCCGGCATGTCGCTCGCCAATGGCCGTCCCTATCTGGCCATCCCCGGCCCCTCGGTCATGCCCGACCGCGTGCTCAACGCCATGCACCGCGCCGCGCCCAATATCTACGAGGGCTCGCTGGTGGACATGGTCGCGCCGCTGCGCGCCGATCTGAAGAAGGTCGCCTGCACCGAGCAGAACCTCGCCATCTATATCGGCAACGGCCACGGGACATGGGAGGCCGCCAATACCAACGTCTTCCGCCGTGGCGACAAGGCGGTGGTGCTGGCCACCGGGCGCTTCGGCCATGGCTGGGCCGAACACGCCCGCCAGCTGGGCGTGGAGCCGCTGATCACCGATTTCGGCCGCGAACCCATCGACCTGGCCCGGGCCGAGGCCGCACTGAAAGCCGCCCCCGATGCCCGCGCCGTGATGGTCACCCATCTCGATACCGCGACCAGCGCGCTGAACGACGTGGCGGCGGTCAGAAAGCTCATGGACGACCTCGGCCACCCGGGCCTCCTGATGGTCGATTGCATCGCCTCGCTGGCGTGCGACGAGTTCCGCATGGACGACTGGGGCGTCGACGTGATGATCGCCGCCAGCCAGAAGGGGCTGATGACCCCGCCCGGCCTGGGCTTCGTCTTCTTCTCGGACAAGGCGAAGGAGGTCGGCAAACACTCGGACCTGCGCACGCCCTATTGGGACTGGACGCCCCGCAACACCGCCCAGTTCTTCTATGAAAACTGGTACGGCACGGCGCCCACCCATCACCTCTTCGGCCTGCGCGAAGCGCTGTCGATGATCCACGAGGAAGGGCTGGAGAATGTCTGGGCCCGCCACAGCGCGCTGGCCCGCGCCGTCTGGACCGCGGCCGAGGCCTGGGGCCAGGGCGGCGCCTTTCGCCTGAACATCCAGGACCCGGCCCGGCGCGGCCATTCGGTCACCGCCGCCCGGCTCTCGGGCAAGGACGGCACGCGGCTGCGGCACTGGTGCGAACATCAGGCGGGCGTCACGCTGGGCATCGGCCTGGGCATGGCGGAACCCGGCGATCCCGCAGGGGACGCCTATTTCCGCATCGCCCATATGGGCCACGTCAACGCGCATATGACGCTGGGGGCGCTGGCGGTCATGGATACCGGGATGAAGGCGCTGGGGATCGACCACGGGCCGGGCGCGGTCGAGGCCGCGGCACGGGCCCTCGCCACCGATTGATTTTCGGCGGGCGGCGGATATCACTTCGGAGACGGGCGCGATATTGGCCCGTTTTCAGGAGCCTTTCATGGACCGCCCGACCCTTTCCCGAAAAATCTATACCAAACGCGCGAGCTTTGTCCTCGCCTTCGTTTTCCTGATCATGGGCGGCCTCACGGCCGCCTTCAGCGTTTATGAACTGCGCGAGGCCGCGCTGCTGGCCAACGAGGGCGTCGACACGACAGGCGTCGTCATCGACCGCTCGACCAGCGTTACCCGGCGCTCGAACGGCTCCACCTCGCGCAACTACAACCTGGTGATCCGCTTCACCGGCCCCGATGGTGCCCCGGTCGAGGTCAACCGCTCGGTCAGCGCCGGGCTTTACGAGGCGAACCGCACCGGCTCCACTCTGCCGGTCCGCTATGCCCGCTCCCATCCGACGACGATCGAGCTGGTCCTTGGCCAGACCGGCCGCACCGGCAAGATCGTCGGCTACATCGCCATCGGCTTCGGCGTCGCGCTGCTGATCTCGCTGCTGGTGCTGCTGCGCGGAGCGGGCGCCCAGCGCCGGGCCGCGCAGGAGGGCGAGCGGCGGATGGCGACAGTCACCGACCACAAGCGCATCGGCAAGGCCAAGTCCAACCGCTGGACCTTCGGCTGGGAGGCGGGCACCACCCGCGGCCGCTCGGGTCAGGTCACGACCGAGGCCTTGCCCGACATCGGCGAGCCGGTCGCGGTCTATGTCGATCCGCGCAGCGGGCGCGGCTGGTGGGAAGGGGATTACTGACCCGGCCCCGCCCCGGGCGGGCCCGCCGTGGCAAAGGCCGCGGTCCCGCCCGGCGCAACAGCGCGTGAAAGCCGCGATCCCGGCTTGATCGGAACCGCATTTCCCGCATCATCCGGCCTGATTTGATCCTTGCCTTTTCCCGGTTCACGCCATGTCCGAAGCCCCCGCCCCCCGCCCGGTTCCGACCAGCGCGCTCTATCTGGAACGCCCGGTCTTCTGGCCCGGCCTCCTGCTGCTGGTGGTCGGGCTGACCATGGGGTCGGTCGGGCTGTGGCACCTCTTCAAGGACCATCGGCTCGACCGCGGCGGCGTCACCACAACCGCGCAGATCGACAACGCCTATACGACCTCGGCCCGGCGGCGCGACGGCGGGATCAGCTACCGCCATTACCTGGACGTCAGTTTCCGGGACGAGGCCGGGCACCTGCATTCCGCAGTCTTCCACGTCTCCCAGGGGTTCTACCATGAATCCCGGGGCCGGTCCGGGGTCGAGCTGCGCTATCTCGCCAGCAATCCCGCCGTGTCCGAACTCGAACCCGGCTTAAGTCGCTGGCTGGGCAGCATCCTCGGGCTGATCGGCGCCACCATCCTGTGGCTGGGGCTCCTCTTGCTCGGCAAGGCCCGCGGGCAGGTCGCCTCGCGCCGCCGGGCGGTCGAGGCGGGCGAGGCGCGCGGCGCCAGCGTCACCGAGATCCGCCCCTGGGGCAAGAAAGCCAGCGGCAAGGCCCGGCTTCTCTGGAGCGACGAAAGCGGTCTGACCGGCACCTCGGTCCCCCGCCCCGTCGCCAGCCTGCCGCCGCCCGGCAGCCCGGTCACGATCTACATCGACCCGCAGGACGGACGCGGCTATTGGAGCGGCGAGTATTGATCAGGCGCCGCGGTCGATCTTGACGCTCAGGTGGATCAGGCTTTCCGACGACCGCACCCCCGGCATCGCCCCGATCGCATCCAGCACCGCGTCCAGCTGCTCGGTGGTCGGCGCCGCCACCTGCAACAGCAGATCGACCCGGCCCGAGGTGGTGAAGGCGCGCTCGACCTCCGCCATCGCCTTGAGCCGCGCCAGGATGTTGGTCTGGTTGCGCGGCTCGATCGAGACCAGCACCGAGGCGCGGATCAAGGGCCGTTCCGCCGGCTGCGCCAGCCGCACGGTATAGCCCTGTACGATGCCCGAAGCCTCCAGCCGCTCCAGCCGTGATTGCACGGTGCTGCGCGCGACCTTCAGCTTGCGGGCCAGCGTCGCCAGCGGCTGACGCGCATCGGCGATGAGCAGCGACACCAGCGCCCGGTCCAGCTCGTCCATGGCCACCCCGCAAAATGACGAAACCCTCGTCAAATTAACGAAGCCATGGCGCAGATCAACCGAAATGCTGGCTTCAGGACGCATCATTTCGCGGCATCCTGAAAGCAGAGCCGGCCTGAACCGGCCCCATCGAGCAGCGGCGCGAAAGGACACGCCATGGGATTTGCCGACAGCCTCTGGTCCGATCCGGTCGATTACCTGCGGGCGCATCAGCCCGAGGATCCGGTCCTCTTCCTCTCGCCCGCCGCGCTGCAGGCGCAGGCGCGGCGGTTCCTGTCGGGGTTTCCCGGCCTCGTCACCTATGCGGTGAAGGCCAACCCGGACGAGACGATCCTCGCCAATCTCGCCGCCGCCGGGATCACCGGTTTCGACGTCGCCTCGCCCGAGGAAATCGCCCTGGTCCGCCGCCTGATCCCCGGCGCGGCGCTGCATTACAACAACCCGGTGCGGGCCCGGGCCGAGATCGCGCTGGCCGTGGCGCAGGACGTGGCCAGCTATTCGGTCGATTCCCACAGCGAACTCGACAAGCTGATCGCGCTGGTCCCGCCCCGCCGCGCCCGTGGCATGCAGACCGAAATCGCCGTGCGCTTCAAACTGCCGGTGGCGGGCGCCGCCTATGATTTCGGCGCCAAATTCGGCGCGGAGGAGGGGCTGGCGGCGGCCCTCCTCGACCGTGTGACGAAAGCCGGGTTCGCCCCCGCGCTGACCTTCCACCCCGGCACACAATGCCAGGACCCCGCCGCCTGGGAGGCTTATATCCGCGCCGCCCGCCGCATCGCCGGGCCGATCCGGCTGTCCCGGCTGAACACCGGCGGCGGCTTCCCCTCGCGCCGTCACCACACCGATGCCCCGCCGCTGGACGCGATCTTCGCCACCATCGCCCGCACCACGGCCGAGGTCTTCGGCCCGGACGCCCCGACGCTGGTTTGCGAACCCGGCCGGGCCATGGTCGCCGATGCCATGGCGTTGGCCGCGCGGGTGAAGGCGCTGCGCGATGACGGGCCGGTGTTCCTGAATGACGGGATCTATGGCGCCTTCGCGGAACTGCCCAGCATCGGCACGCCCGACCGGCTTTGCGCCCTCTCGCCCGAGGGGCATCGCCGCACCGGCGCCCCCCGGCCGCGCATCGTCTTCGGCCCGACCTGCGACTCGCTCGACCGGCTGCCGGGCGAGCCCGCGCTGCCCGAGGATCTGGCCGAGGGCGATTACCTGCTGGTCCAGGGCATGGGCGCCTATTCCGCCGCCATCGCCACCCGCTTCAACGGCTTCGGCGCGGCGCGGCATCATCTGGTGCTCGACCTCGGCGCCTGAGCGCCTCCCCTTGCCCTCGCGGCCCCGGCGGGTAATCTCCGCCCTGACCATCAAGGGGGTAACATGCGGGCTTTCGGCAAAGCGCAAGGCGTCTTGCGGCGCGAGGATCTGAGGTTTCTGACCGGGACCGGCCGCTACCTGTCCGACATCCTGCCCGAGGGCACGCTCAGCGCGGCCTTCCTGCGCGCGCCGGTCGCGCATGGGGTGATCACCGGGCTGGATACCGCCGACGCCATGGCCCTGCCCGGCGTCCACGCCATCCTGACGGCCGAGGATCTGAAAGCCGCGGGCATCACCGCCAGCCTCTGGGCGGTGCTGGCCAAGGACCGGCTGGGCCGCCCGGGCCGCGCCACCCATCGCCCGGCGCTGGCCGATGGCGTCATGCGCCACATGGGCGAGCCGGTGGCCATCGTCCTGGCCGAGACGCAAGCCCAGGCCCAGGACGCGGTCGAGGCCATTGTCCTCGACTACGACGAGAAGCCCGCGCATCTGAACCTTTTCCCCGGCGGTCCCGCCGTCCATGCCGAGGTTCCCGACAACCTGCCCGTCGACTGGCATCTGGGCGATGCCGAGGCGGTCGAGGCGGCCTTTGCCAAGGCCGCCCATGTCACCCGCCTGTCGGTGCGCCAGAACCGCGTCACCACCGTCAGCATGGAACCCCGCGCCGCCTTCGCCCATTGGGACGGCGAGCGGCTGCATTTCGCCTATAATGGACAGGGCGTCTGGGGCCACAAGCGGGAACTGGCCAAGTTCCTGAACCTCAGGCCCGAGCAGGTGCATGTCACCACCCCCGATGTGGGCGGCGGGTTCGGCATGAAGTCCATGCAATACCCCGAACAATACGCGCTGGCGCAGGCCGCCATCGCTCTGGGTCTGCCGGTCGCCTGGCTTTCCGACCGCAGCGAGGCGATGCTGGCCGACAACGGCGCCCGGGATCTGGAAAGCCTGGCGGAACTGGCCTTCGACGCCGATCACAAGATCCTGGCCTACCGGGTGCAGAACCGCTCGAACCTCGGTGCCTACAACTCGCAATTCGGCCAGAACATCCAGTGCGAGATGTTCTCGAAGGTGCTGACCGGGGTCTATGACATCCCCTGCGCCACGCTCGACGTGCAGGGGATCTATACGAACACCACGCCGGTCGATGCCTATCGCGGCGCCGGAAGGCCCGAGGCGATCACCCTCCTTGAACGCACCATGGACATGGCGGCGCGCGAGCTGGGCCTCTCGCCGCTGAAGATCCGCCAGCGCAATTTCATCCCCGAGGGCGCCTTCCCCTACCGCACCCCGGGCGAGATGACCTATGACGTGGGCTCGTTCGGCCGGGTGCTGGCCCGGGCCGGGACGCTGGGCGATGTCGCGGGCTTCGCGCAGCGCCGGGCCGAAAGCGAGGCCAAGGGCCTGCTGCGCGGCATGGGCCTCAGCTATTACATCGAATCCATCCTGGGCGAGGACAGCGAGGCCGCGGTGGTCGAGCTGACCGAAACCGGCGCCCGGCTTTATGTCGGCACCCAGTCGAACGGTCAGGGGCATGAGACGGTCTATGCCCAGTACCTCGCCGATCTGACCGGCCTGCCCTTCGACGGGATCGAGGTGGTGCAGGGCGACAGCGACCTGATCACCCGGGGCGGCGGCACCGGCGGCTCGCGTTCGGTCACCGTGCAATCGGCGGCGACGCTCGGCACGGTCGAGCAGATGGTCGCCGCCTTCACCGCCTTCCTGGAGGCGGAAATCGAGGCCGCGCCCTTCACCTTCGACGAAGGCATCTTCTCGGCTCCCGGCTCGAACCGGCGCCTGACGCTGATGGAAGCCGCCGACCTCGCCCGCCAGAAGGGCCGCAAGGACCTTCTGCGCCACGAGAAACGCACGCAACTGGCCGGGCGCAGCTTCCCCAACGGCGCGCATCTGTGCGAGGTCGAGATCGACCCCGAAACCGGCGCGCTCAGGCTGGACCGATACCTCGCTGTCGATGACCTCGGCGTGCTGATGCATCCGCAGCTGGCCGAGGGTCAGGTGCATGGCGGCGTGGTGCAGGGCTTCGGTCAGGCGGTGACCGAGGATCTGCGCTTTGACGACGACGGCCAGCTGCTGACCGGCTCGCTGATGGATTACGCCATGCCACGCGCCGCGGACGTGCCCTTCATCCGCTTCGTGAGCGAACCGACGCCGTCCAAGAACAACCCGATCGGCATGAAGGGCTGCGGCGAGGCCGGCACCGTCGGCGCGCTCTCGGCCCTCTCCAACGCCGCGCTCGATGCCCTCTGGGACCGGGGCGTGCGTCATGTCGACATGCCTCTCACCCCCCTCCGGATCTGGACCTGGCTCCAGGACGCCAAGGAAGCCACCCGATGAGCCCCCGCTACACCCGCCTGGTCGATACCCTGCCCGCCACCGTGCCCTTCGTCGGCCCCGAGACGCAGGAACGCGCTCGCGGCGGCGCCTTTGAGGCCCGGCTCGGCGCCAACGAGAACGGCTTCGGCCCCTCGCCCCGGGCGATCGAGGCGATGGCCCGCGCCTCGGGCGAGCAATGGATGTACGGCGACCCCGAGAACCACGACCTGAAACAGGCGCTTGCGGCGAAACTGGGTGTGACGCCCGCGCATATCATCGTCGGCGAGGGGATCGACGGGCTTCTGGGCTATCTCGTCCGGCTGCTGGTCGAGCCGGGCGATGCGGTGGTGACCTCGGAAGGCGCCTATCCCACCTTCAACTACCATGTCGCGGGCTTCGGCGGCGTGCTGCACAAGGTGCCCTATCTGGGCGATCACGAGGATCCGACGGCGCTGATGCACCGCGCGCGCGAGGTCGAGGCGAAGCTCGCCTACCTCGCCAATCCCGACAACCCGATGGGCAGCTGGCACGGGGCCGAGGTGATCCGCGGCGCCATCGAACAGGTGCCCGCGGGCACGCTTTTGGCGCTGGACGAGGCCTATGTCGAATTCGCCCCAGAAGGCACCGCGCCCGAAATCGACCCCGACGACGAGCGGGTGATCCGCTTCCGCACCTTCTCCAAAGGCTATGGGCTGGCGGGGGCGCGGGTCGGCTATGCGGTGGGGGCGCCCGGGCTGATCGCCGCCTTCGACAAGGTGCGCAACCATTTCGGCATGAACCGCGCGGCGCAGATCGGTGCGCTGGCGGCGCTGGCGGACGAGGGGCATCTGGCGCAGACCATCGCTCAGGTGGGCGCGGCCCGCGCCCGCCTCAACGCCATCGCCGCCGACAACGGGCTGCGCGCCCTGCCCTCGGCGACGAATTTCGTCACCATCGACTGCGGGCGGGACGGCGATTTCGCCCGCAAGGTGCTGGCCGGGGTGGTGAAACGCGGGGTCTTCATCCGCATGCCGTTTGTGGCGCCCCATGACCGATGCATCCGCGTCTCGGCCGGGCCCGAGGCCCAGCTCGCGGCCTTCGCCCGGGTCCTGCCCGAAGCGCTGGCCGAGGCCCGGCAGGGCTGAACTCACTGCAGCGTGATTTGCCTTCCAGCAGGGGGAATCCAGTTCTCTCGCCGGGCATTTGAACCGGAGGATCCCCCATGCGCATGACCCTGACCGCCGCCGCTCTCGCCCTCATGACCCTGCCGGCACTGGCGCAGAGCACCGACCATTCCGGCCACGGCATGACGCATGGCACAACGACGGCCGCGGCCGCGGCCGAAGCCTATGCCGAGATCAATGCCCGCATGCATGCCGAGATGGATGTCCCCCTCACCGGCGACGCCGACCGCGATTTCGTGCTGGGCATGATCCCGCACCATCAGGGCGCCGTGGACATGGCCCGCGTGGTGCTGGAACACGGCCAGGACCCCCAGATCCGCGCCATGGCCGAAGCGGTGATCGCGGCGCAGGAGGCCGAGATCGCCTTCATGCGCGCCTGGCTGGACGCCAATCCCGCGCCCGCCGGGCAGTAACCGCGTGACGTTGCGTCGGGGCCGGACCTCAGGGCTGGCCCCGACGCCGGGACCTGCCTAGCTTTGCCGCAGCTTGAGGGAGGCCCCGATGCCCGAACAATTTGTCGCCCGTTCCCCCGACGAGATCCCCGACCGCGCCACCATGGCGGGGATGACCGGCCTCGAGTTCATCGAGGCGATCCGCGACGGCACCCTGCCGGGCGCCCCCATCGCCGAGGTGATGAACTTCCGCCTGCATGAAGCGGCGAAGGGCGAAGTGGCCTTCCGCGGTTCGGCCGAGTTCAAGCATTCCAACCCGATGGGCGGCGTGCATGGCGGCTGGTACGGCACGATCCTCGACAGCGCGCTCGGCTGCGCGGTGGCGACGGTGCTGGAAAAGGGCTCGGTCTATACCACGCTCGAATACAAGGTGAACCTGACCCGCGCGCTGAAGCCCGGGGTGCTGGTCGAATGCCGGGCCCGGGTCCAGCACGCCGGCCGCTCGACCGCCGTGGCGGAGGCGGTGATCACCGGCGTCGAGGATGGCAAGATCTACGCCACGGGGTCCACGACCTGCATCATCATGCGGGCGTGACGCAGAGCTCGGGGACTGTCACCCGCAGTTGACGGAAAAGGCGGGGGGCTGCCGCCCCCCGCGCCCCCTGCTTCAAGGAGGGTTTTCCACCCTCCTTGAAAATCCTCCCGAGGATATTTGCAGAACGAAGATGGCTCAGGGTTTGCGGGCGACGAAGTCGATGAGGGCGGAGCGCCCGGAATGGCCG
>NZ_JAUCCQ010000105.1:0-13926 GCF_034676075.1 Pararhodobacter sp.
CCCACCACCGCGGTTTCGCCGATGACGATGGAATGGGCGTGGTCGATCATGATCCCCTTGCCGAAGCGGGCGGCGGGGTGAATGTCGACGCCGAACATCTCGGAGATCCGCATCTGCACGAAGAGCGCCATGTCGCGGCGCCCGGTCTCCCACAGCCAATGGCCGACGCGGTAGGCCTGCACCGCCTGATAGCCCTTGAAATACATCACCGGCTGCAGGAAGCGGTGGCAGGCCGGGTCGCGGTCATAGACCGCCATCAGATCGGCGCGCGCCGCCTCGCCCAGCCAGGGCGAGGTCTCATAGGCCTCTTCGGCGATCTCGCGCAGGATCTGTTCGCTGATCTCGGCCGAGGACAGCTTCAGCGCGAAGCGATAGGCCAGCGCCCGTTCCATGGTCGCGTGATGCAGCAGATTGTTGTGCATGACGCCGCCCAGCAGGGGTTCGTCGCGGACAACGGCGTTCGCCTCTTCGCAGATGCGCTGCCAGACGGGATCGAACGGGGCAAGCTTGGCGCGGGACTCGGGCATGGCGCATCTCCGGTGTTGATCCCCGAAACATAGCGAAACCACCCCGGATTTCCAGTGGTCGGCGGTCAGGAAAGCGGCGCATGGCCGACAAGCGCCCCCGCAGCCAGCGCGAGGCAGGCCAGATACTCGGGCGCGCCCGGTCTTGCGGGATCGGCGGCGGGATGGGCCAGTGCCGCCGCCAGGAGCGTCCCGTTGCCATAGGCCGGGTGCAGGCGGCCGGTGGTCTGGCGGTGTCGGTCGGCGGCCTCGGCCCGGGCGATAAGCGCCGCCATCCCCGCCGCGCGCCGTCCCTCGGGCAGCGCCAGCAGCACCCGCGCGGCGGCGGAGAGGTCGGTGAGGGTGACGGGCCGCATCAGCCCGCCACCTCAAGCGCCGCATAGAGGCCGGGGCCGAAACTGGCCGAGACCTGCGCAACCTCGATGCTGAAGGACCCGGTGATGCCGTCCGCCACCTGCTGCGCGGCGGTATAGGTCCAGCCGGGCGCGGTCAGGTCGGTTTCGCGGACGATCACCCCCAGATGCCGGACCCGCAGTCGGTAGAGTTCGGCCTCCTCGCTCAGCGGCACCTCGGGCGCGTCCCAGCCGTCGCCGCCCAGCCGGGTGCGGCGGAACCAGGCGAGGACCAGATCGCCCGTCCCCGGCCATGTCGCGCTCAGATGGACCGGCGCATAGGGCCGCAAACCGTTGCCCGCGAAGGCCTCGGTCGTCTCGAGATAGACCGGATCGTCATAGGCCAGCGCCGCAGGGCCGATGCGCCAGCGCCGCGCGACCCCCCGGGCCGAGGCCGCCAGATCGACCTGCGCGGGCGCCCCGTCCATCAGCACCACCACCGCGCCGGGCGGCCAGGCCCCGGGCATCATCGGTTCGGTGCCGAACTGGCCGCGCAAGAGATCATGCAGCCGCCAGATCCCCGGCTCGACCAGCGTCGCCGCGCGGTACTGGAACAGCTCCCACCCCGCGCCGGTGCCGATGGCAGCGAGATTGGCACCGTCGAGCAATTCCTCGTCGCTGACCGAGGCTGGCGCGACCGAGCCCGGGAAGGCGACCTGCATCCCCGCCCCGTGCTGGATCAGCGCGGGCGAGGCGCTGAACAGGGGCGTCATGGTCTGTCCGACGCTGGCCCTGAGGCCGATCAGGGTGTTCAGCGCGAAGCTGCCACTGGCGGCGGGCGCGTCATAGGCGGCGACGGCGCCCGGCCAGGGCAGGCCGAAGACCGCCAGATGCGGCGCATGCGGCACCTCGTCCCCGCGCATCAGCGGCAGGTCCATCCAGATCGGCACCACCGGCACCGCGGCCTCATAGGCCCCGGCGGCGGGTAGGTCGGTCGAGGCGTCGCGGTGCCGGTAGAGGCCGGGCTCGATGCGCACCGCCTCGATGGCGCGCTCGCCGGTCAGGTCCATGCGGTCGATCCGGTAATGCCGCGTGCCGCCGCCCTGCTCCAGCGTCACCACATCGCCCACCGCCAAGGTCGAGGACATCGGCTGGCCGAAGCGCGCGGTGTCGCGGGCGATCCTTGCCTCGGTCAGCCAGCGCTTGACGGCGGTGCGGGCCTCGCCCCGGGTCAGCGACAGCGGCATCTCGGTCTCGGCCGCGTCCCCGGCGGGGGTGTCGGGATGCACTGCCTCGGCGCTGCGGGTCTCGAACCCGCCCTCGGCCTCGATATAGGTCAGGCGCAGGCGGCCCGCCGTCTGGGGCTCGGAGGCGCGCGACACCTCCAGATCGCCGCTGTCGCGCGCGACCAGTCGGCCGGGGTCCAGCGCCACCGGCTCGCGCCCGGTGCGCATGCGGAAGACAAGGCGGCCGTCCCGTTCCACCGCCTCGAACCCATGGGCCAGCATCAGGGGTTGCAGCGCCGCGCGGCCAGTCGCGGTCGAGGCCACGGCATAGCCGCGCACCACCCCGTAAAGGCCCGAGACATCGGCATCGGCGATGCCCGCGCGCTGGCAGATCTCGGCCACCACGGCATCGAGCGGCTGGGCCGAGGCCCGCCCGGTCAGCCAATGCCCGCGCAGCCAGTTGTCGCCGTCGGACCACAGGTCGGTGCGGGCCGGGAACCAGGGCCAGGGCCGCGCGTCCCAGGCCCAGGCATGGCTGCGCGACCAATCGACCATCCGCCCCTCGTAAAGGTCCGAGGCCGGGTTGTTGGCGGGATCCGTCCAATAGGCCTGCATGGCGCGCAGATATTGCATCTGCATCAGGTCGTCGCGCACCCCGGTCGAGTAATGGGGCGCGTGCGATTCCGAGGATTTCGGATCGAGGAAGACATTGGGCTGGTTCGCGCCCTTGTCGATCGCCGCGCAGCCGTATTCCGTGAACCACACGGGTTTCGAGCGCGGCTCCCATTCGGTCGACTCGGGCTGTTTGACGCCCGCGTGGCGCTCGGTATGCGCGTTCTCCCACCAGGCGCGCAGATCCTTGACGCGCCAGATCCAGGGCTCGGATTCGCCCTCGTCGGTGATCGGCGTGCGGACCTGGGCGTCGCGTTCGGGCTGGCTGGCGTAATACCAGTCGAACCCCTCGCCCCCGGCGATATTGGCCTTGAGGTAGTCGGGATCGTAGATATCGCGCCAGCCCGCCTGCCAGTCGGCATGCGCCTCGCCCTCGCGCCAATCGGCGAGCGGCATGTAATTGTCGATGCCGATGACGTTCAGCTCGTCGTCGGACCAGAGCGGGTCGAGGTGGAAATAGCGGTTCCCCTCGCCCGCGTCATAGCCCGCGTATTCCGACCAATCGGCGGCATAGGTCAGCGTGACCGAGGGGCCGAGGATCGCCCGGACCTCGTGCAGCAAATCGACCATGGCGGCGACGGCGGGGAAGCTGTCGCCCGCGCCCCGGATCTGCAACAGGCTGCGCATTTCCGAGCCGATGCAGAAGGCGTCCACCCCGTCCGAGGCCGCGCAGAGTGCCGCGTAATGCAGGATGAAACGGCGATAGGACCATTCCGCCGGGCCGGAGTAGCTGACGCTGCCGGGTGCCACGGTGAAATCCGCGGCCGAGGCGGTGCCGAAGAAAGCCGCGACCTCGGCCGCGGCGGCGGCGGTGCGGTCGGTGGTGCCGGGCTGGCCCTGGGCCTTCTGGGTGGTGATCCGGCCGCGCCAGGGCAGCGCCGGCTGGTCCCCGGCCTCGGACCAGGGGTCGGGCAGGCCATTGCCCGCCAGCTGCTCCATCAGGATGAAGGGATAGAAGACGACCCGCTGCCCGCCCGCGTTCAGCGCCGCGATGGCCTGCAGGATCGAGGTGTCGGAGGGCGTGCCGCCATAGACCGGCTTGCCGCCCAGCATCGGCACCACGGCGGCCGAGGCCCGGTCCAGCCCCGCCACGGTCCAGGGCTGGTTGCTGCCGGTGCGGTCGTGCCCCTCGACCTTGGGCCTGAGCGTGCAGGCGCCGCAGCGCAGATCGTTACCGAACCAGGACGCGATCAGGAGCGAGGATTTGGCGTTCGGAAGCTCATTCTCCAGCGCCTTCAGCGCGGTGACGAAATCCGCCTCGCCCGAGGGGGAATGCGCGTTGGCCTGCCGGTCGTTCGCGGCCTCGATGATCGAGAATTCCTCGGCGAAGACCGGCACGCCGTTCCCCGACAGCAGCACTTTCTCGGTGGCCAGCGCGTATTCCCCGGCGCCGGGCAGCCAGGCGACGCCCTCGATGGCCTGTTGCAGCGTGCTGACGCCCTCGGCCTCGGCCCCGCGGATCACCTCGAACGCGAGATTCGGCAGCCGGTTGCCATAGGGGCCGAGGTCCAGATCCTCGATCACCACATAGGCGGTGCCGCGGTAGGCGGGCGCCACGCCCTCGCCCTCGACCGCCTCGATCTTGGGATCGGGCAGCTGGTCCATGGTCCCGGTATAGAGCCGCAGGTTCAGGTCCGAGGGCGCGATCTCGTCGCCATAGGCCCAGATCCGGCCGATGCCGGTGATCTGCCCCTCGGCCAGCGCGATGGCCACGCTGACGGTATAGCGCGACTGCTCGGTCACTCTTGGGCCGAGCCCGCCCTTGGTGCGGCGCGAGCGGCCCGGGATCTCCTCGAAGCGCGAGGCCCAGATCACGTGACCGGCGGTGCGCACCCGGCCCCAGACACGCGGCAAGGCCACGCCCTCACCGGCGCCGGTGATCTGCAGGCGCTGGATGCGCCCGGTGTCGACGCTGCCGGATCCCAGGCCCAGAAGCCGCTGGTCGATCAGGCGGCCGACGGTGGCGCCAATCGCGCGGCCGATGACCAGACCCGAGAGGCCCAGCACCGCGCCGCCGAAATTCGCACCGATTGCCGCACCGGCGGCGGACAGGAGGAGGGTCGCCATCCGAGGGCTCCTTTCAGGTCACGTCATCTCGAAGCGCGCCACGATGCGGCGCGCCCAGGGCTGGCTCAGCGGGCTTTCGACAACCCCGTGGCCGCAATAGGCATGGACGAAACGGGCATCCGGCCCGATCGCGGTCAGCACGCCCAGATGTTTCGCCACCGAGCGCGCCCGCATCCGAAAAAGCAGCACGTCGCCGGGCGCGGGTTCGCCGGGGGCCGGACGCAGGTGGCGGGACAGGCCCTGCCAGAGGGCCTCAACCCCGTCCGCCTCGGCCCAGTCGGGGCCATAGGGCGGCAGCGCTTCGGGCTCGGTCCCGTGCCGGGCGCGCCAGAGGCCGCGGATCAGCCCTAGGCAATCGCAGCCCGCGCCCAGGACCGAGGCCTGATGCCGGTAGGGCGTGCCGACCCAGCGCCGCGCCTCGGCCACCAGCGCCGCGCGGGCGTCAGCCATGGGTGAGGCTCCCGCCGGTGTTCGGCCCGTCGATACGCGGCATGGCCTGCAGCCAGTCCTCCGAGGGGATATGCGGGAAACCCTGGAAATTCTGCTGGTTGAGGAACTTCAACCGGCAGGTCTGGAAGCGCTTGTCGCAGCCCGCCTCGATCCTGAGCGTATCGCCCGGCGCCGGTTCGAACCCGGGGGCGGACCAGAGGTAGAAGCGCCGCCGCCCGGGCAGTGCCTTCTCGCGCCGGACCGGCACGACCATGCCCGCGGCGGCGCCATCCAGGAACCGCGCCGCGCCATCGACGAACCAATCGGCGGCGAATTCGGGCAATTCGGCGATCTCCAGCACCGCCCCGCCCTCGGCCAAGGCCAGAAGCGGAACCTCGGCCGCGAAGCCGGGTTGGGACAGGTTGAAGGTGCAGCCGGCATCCCCCAGAACCGCCGGGCAGAGCGCGCCGAAGACCCGCCCGCCCGCTTTGGACAGGGGCTCGGTCAAGCCGCGCAATTCCGCCTTGAAGGCCCGGTCCAGCCGCGTGATCTCGCCCAGCGACCCGCGAAACAGGATGCGGCGCCAAGCGGGATCGGTCCAGTCGACCTCCCAGATCGTCAGCTCGGCCCCGTCGTAGAGACCGGCCAGAATATCGCCCTCGGTCAGCGCCGCATCGGAGAGCGCGCCGGTCGCCTCGGTATTGTCCACCGACAGACCAGTGCCCTGGACGATGGCGCTGGCGGTCATGCCGGTTCCCGCACGAAAGGCGATCCCGTCGAAGGCAAGATCGCGGTCGTGGTCGGTGAAACCCAGGACCGCGCCATCCGCGCGCCTGAGCGCCCAGGCCCGGGCGCGGGTGGTGGTCAGTTCGCTCATTGCCGCACCTCGATCACCGGGACTTTCGGCACGTCGCCCGCCTGGAACGAGGCGACGGAGACCTGCACGAGGTCGGTATCGAAACGCACCGGCACGTCGAACTCGCAGCCCATCGTCACCTCGGCCCCCACCCCGGGCGGCGCGTCGAAACTGACGATGCCGGTCGCGGGATCGACCTGCCAGGCCAGCCCCTCGGGCTGTTCGGTGCCGCCGATGGCAACCCTGAGCGTTCCGGTCACGGGCTTCGTCAGCACCCGCGTGGCGGCCCAATCACCCGAGCGATAGGTCTTCGTCAGCTGGAAATCGCGCGTCACGCCGTCGCCATAGCCCAGCGACTGGTCCAGCGGCGTGATCGCGCGCGAGGCTCGACCGGTCTTGAAATCGGCCCAATCCTTCCAGCGAAAGCCGTGCAGGCGCCCCTGCCGGGCCTCGAAAAAGGCGATCAGCACCTCGACATCGTCGAGCGACCTGAGCCCCAGCCCCGCGTCATAGCGCCGCCGCGCCTGCGCCCAGGGCGTGTTGCGCTCCTCGAACCCGTTCGCCAGGGTGACGATCTCAGTCCGGCGCTCGGGCCCGCCCAGGGAGCCGAAGCTCAGAGTGGCGGGGAAACGGATCTCGTGGAAGGCCATGGTCTTGTCCCCGCTCAATAATTGCGCTGACCCTGGGCCAGCAGGCGCTGCATCTGCGCGGCGATCTGGCTCTGGCTGCGCTGGAATCCGGCGACGTCCGGGGTGGTGACGTTGATCACCACATTGGTCGCCCGGCCGCCCGCACCGCGCACCCCCAGCCTGCCGTCAGCCCCCCGGGCCAAGGGCAGGATCGCCTCGGGCCCGGCCTCGCCCATCAGGCCGGTGCCGCCCCGCATCGGGAAGGCCACCGGCGAGGAGACGACCCCGCCTTGCGCGAAGGGCATGACCCGGCCCTGGCTGAAGGACGCGCCATGGGCGAAGGGCAAGAGGCTGTTGGCCAGCCCGCCGATGGCGGTGGACAGCGCGCCGCCCAGCGCCGATTGCACCGGGCGCATGGCCGCGGAATAGATCGCCTCGCTGATCGAGCGGCCGAGGCCGCGCATCGCGTCGGACAACCGCTGGCCATCGAAGACCACACCGTCGAAGGCCCGCCTCAGCCCCGATCTCAAGGAGCGCGACAGGCCCGCCATCTCACGATTCGTCTCGATCAGGTTGCGCCCCATGTCGCCGAGACCGGAATCGAAGGCCGCCACCTGGTCCGAGGTCGCGCCGATCTGCGCTTCCAGCTCGGCCAGCTGCGCGTTCAGTTCCTCCAGCGTCGCCATTCTCCGCTCCCTTCCTTCCCTGATCCGGGAAGCGTTTCAGCAAGGCATCGAGCCTTGCGCGGGTGAAACCGGGCCGGGCCGCCTCGTCGCGGCCCAGCATGATCATCAGTTCGGCCGGGGTGAGGGCCCAGAACTCGGCGGGCCTGAGGCCGAGGCCATGCAGCCCCGCCCGCATCAGCCCCGGCCAGTCGAGGCCCGTCACGCCGCGGCCCCCGCCGGGTTGAAGGCCCGCGCCAGCAACAGGCCCGCCACGCGCGCGGCCTCGACCGCGCCGCCCTCGATTTCGGCGCTCAGAAGGGCCGAGGCGGGCAGCGGATGCCCGCCGCCGTGCAGCCCCGCCAACAGCAGCGCCATCACGTCGCGGGCCCGGAAGCCGCCGGTCTCGAACCGTTCGACCAGCGCCACCAGCGACTCGGCGCCCAGCGCCTCCTCCAGTTCCGCCAGCGCCCCCAGCGTCAGCTTCAGCACCCGCCGCTCGCCATCGAGCACCAGCGCCACTTCCCCCGCCATGGGATTGACCATCAGACGGGCTCACCGGGATCGGGCATTTCCGGCGGCTGGTCGCCGCCGTCGCCCATGTAATCCTCGGGATCGGGGGCCAGCGGCGTCGCCGCCACGAAGTCGAGCGCGCCGGCCGAGGCCATCGACATCTCGAACGTGGCCTCGCCGTTGTAGCTGCCCGCGTATTCGATGGCGGTGATCTGGAACGGTCCCTCGACGGTGCCGAAATCCGGGATCACCACCTGAAACTCGGGGATCTCGCCGTTGAAGAAGACAGCGCGGGCCCGTTCGTCCGTCGCCTCGTCCCGGAACACGCCCGAGCCCGAGATCGACGCCGCCTTGACCCCGGCCCCTGCCAGCAGCTCGCGCCAGCCGCCCAGACTGTCGAGGCTGGTCACATCGACCGTCTCGGCGTTGAAGCTGATCCGCGTGGCGCGAAGGCCCGCGATGGTCTCGAACAGACCGGCGCCGGTCATGTCCATCTTGATCAGAAGATCCTTGCCGCTTTGCACAGCCATCCCGGCCACTCCTTTGAAAGATTGTCAGATCTCGATCCGCGCCCGGAAGCGCAGGTCGATGCGGCGGAAGGCATTGCCCTCGGCCCGGCGGGCCTGCGCCTGGTGGAACCAGATCGCCACGACCCGGCCGGTGGCGAGCGCCGGCTGCGTGCCGGGCAGGATCTCGGCGATCCGGGCGGCGGCGGCCTTGGCGGTGGCGAAACCGCTCGCATCCGAGACGACCTGCACCAGCAGGCGATGCTCGGCGCCCGCGCCGGTCCCGTCCGAGCGGTCGATCGCCTCTTCCTCGCCGATCACGCCATAGGTACCCTGCGGCGTGCCGGGCGGCGGCGCGTCGAAGATGCCACCGGGCAGAAGACCGGCGAGCGTCGCGTCGCCCGTGAGCAGGTCATAGAGCGCGACCTGCAGCGCGGCGGTGGCCTGATAGCTCATGCCGGAACCTCCTCTCGGGCGTGGCAGACCAGCCAGGCGCCTGCCGCATCGGCCTCGCTGACGGCGAGGATGGTGAAGACGCGCGCGCCCTCCGTCAGGCGCTGGCCGGGACGGGGGCGCTGCGGGCTGCCCTGGGGGGCGGCGCGCAGGAAGATGCGGAACAGCATCCGTCCCTCGGGCGCGATGAGCCCCCGGCGTTCGGAACCCGCGCCCGCGCGCAGCTCGCACCAGAGCGTGCCCAGCATCGTCCAGCCTGTCGTGTAGCCGCCTGCCCCGTCGGGGCTGGCGAGCGCTTCTTCCAGCACCATCGGCCGGGTCGCGGCATAGGCCATCAGCGATGCCCCCCGGCCGTCACCCTGAGCGCCATCCAGCGCGCCAGCAGCGCCGCCACCGGGCCGGGGATCGGTTCGGCCCCGGTTCGGCCCTCATAGAATTGCGCGGCCAAGAGCAGCACAGCCTGGCGCAGATCGTCGGGCACCGCGTCCCAGCCCGCGCCGAAACCGGCGGTGAAATCGACCTCGACCCGGCCGTTCGCGGGCACTCCCGGCAACACCGCCCCGGTGGCCAGCAGCACCGGGCGGTGGGTATCGACCGCCAGCCGCCAGCTGCCCGGATCGGCGGTTTCTGCGCTGCCCCCGGCATCGACCAGCCTGACGGCGGTCACGATCGAGACCGGCGCCACCGGCAGGGCCTGCACATCCGGCCAGCGCCAGCGCGGCAGGATCAGGCGGAAATCGCGCGCGATCAGCACCTTGCCGGTCCGCGCCTCGATGGCGGCGATGGCGGCGCGCAGATACTGGATCAGCAGCGCATCGCCCGTGGTGTCGTCGGCAAAGCCGGTGCCCAGCCGCAGATGCGCCCGGAAGGCCGCGACCGGCAGGACGCCATCCGCGACGATGCTGGTCTCTATCAGGTCCATGCTCGCCTCCTGAAAATCCCTGTTCCGGTTGATCGGCGCAGACGCGCCCCCGCAGCGCTCGCACGGAGGGGGAGCAGCCGGACGATGCGGGGTGTCGGCCTTCTGCCGTCCCCGCGCGTCTGCGCCGCCATCGGTCCGGCCCCGGAACCCGGGACCGGGCCAATCCCGCGCCGCTTACGAGGCGGCGAATTTCAGGAGCTTGATCGCCGAGAAATCGGTCACATCGCCGCCCACCCGCTTGGTCGCGTAGAAAAGGACATGGGGCTTGGCGCTGAAGGGATCGCGCAGGACGCGCAGGTCCGGGCGCTCGGCAATCGTGTAGCCCGCGCGGAAATCGCCGAAGGCCACGGCATGGGCGTTGGCGGCGATGTCGGGCATGTCCTCGGCGATCAGCACCGGATAGCCCATCAGCCGCGCCGGTTCCCCCGCCGCCAGCCCGTCCGACCACAGGAAACGGCCGTCCGCGTCCTTCATCTTGCGCACAGCGCCCGCGGTCTTCGAATTCATCACGAAGCAGGCGTTGGCGCGGTAGCCCGCGTCCAGCGCATAGACCAGGTCGACGATAGCATCGGCCGGGTTGGTGGCGGCGAAATCGCCCGCAGCGCCGGTCGCGACATAGCCCAGCTCGCCCCAGGTCTCGGTCCCATTGGCCACGATGTCGTGGTCGAGGAACCCGCGCGGCTGGTCGGTGCCGGTGCCGGAGATGAAGGCCGCAGCCTCGGCCCGGGCGAATTTGGTGGCGATGCGCTCGGCCAGCCAGCCCTCGACGTCGAAGGCGCTGTCTTCCAGCAGCCGCTGCGAGGCCTTGGGCATCGCCGAGAGTTCATGCAGCTTGATCGAGATGCGGTCGATGGCCGCGGTCCCGGTTTCGGTGAGGGTCGAGGCCTCATTCTCCCAGCCCGAGCCCACATCGCCGTGGTCCACGAGCACGTCGAACGAGCCCGCCTCGACCTGCACGACATTGGCGATGGCGCGGATCGAGGCCGCGGCGTCCAGCACCGCATGGATCCGGTCCGAGGTCTGCGGATCGACCAGATAGCCGCCCTCGGCATTGACCGAGGTGGTCAGGCCCTTGCCCTCCAGCGTCAGGCCGCGCAGCCCGTCGTCGTCGCCCTGACGCAGATAGGCGTCGAAGGCCTTCAGATGCAGGCCCTCGCCCGCGTCGGCCTGCGCCAGCACCGGGCGCGCCGTCTTGGTGGTGAATTTGCGGTCCAGCATGGTCAGTCGCTCGTCCTGTTCTTTCAGATTGCCCATCACATCGGCGCGGAAGGTCTTGATCTCGGTCACGAACCCGTCCAGCGC
This sequence comes from Pararhodobacter sp., assembly GCF_034676075.1. Lineage (GTDB taxonomy): Bacteria > Pseudomonadota > Alphaproteobacteria > Rhodobacterales > Rhodobacteraceae > Pararhodobacter. The sequence goes on from NZ_JAUCCQ010000105.1 coordinate 11,094, forward strand.
CGCCCTCAGCACAGCCGCCTCGTCACCGGGCGCCGCGCTCTTTTCCTCGCCCGCGCGAAGCCGGCCGGGAAACTCGCTCGTCATCGCATCCATCCTTTCGTGGTTGCCGTTGCGCGGGCTCCCGACAGGCAACCCGCCCCTATGCGCCGGGCCCCTGACCCCGCGCATGGTTCCGTCAGTGACCGCCGAGCGCGGCCCGCGCCGCCTGAAGGCCCTGCGCGACATCCAGCAGCAGCCCGCCCGACTTGGCCGAGGCCCGGGCAATGGGCAGCATCGGGAAGGTCACCAGCGACACCTCCCACAGCTCCAGCTCGATCAGCTTGCGCCCGCCCTCGGGCAGCTTTTCCGCGCGGATCGTGCGGTAGCCGATGCTCAACCCGTCCACCGCCCCGGCCGCCATCAGCGCCGCCGCCTCGCGCCCCTTCTCGACCTCGGTCAGCAGGCGCCCCTTGACGCGCAGGCCCTGGGCATCCTCGGCCACCTCGTCCCAGACGCCGATGGGCTGGCCCTGATCGTGCTGCCAGAGCATCCGCACCCGGCCCCCCGACGCCGCCATCCGCGCGAGCGAGGCCGCATAGGCGCCCGGCATGACCACATCGCCGCCCCGGTCGCGCACCCCGAAGACCGAGGCATAGCCCGCGATCACCGAACCCTCGCCCAGCACCACGCCGGGCACCCCGGGCGGGTGAAACTTCGTCTCAAGACCCTGCATGAACCCTCCTCAGAACTGCGTCGCCAGAAAGGCCAGCGCGCCATGCACCACCACGCCCGAGGCCACGCCATAGACCGCCAGCCAGAGCCGTTTCTCCAGCCGCTCCAGCGCCTCCTCGATGCGGCCCAGCCGGTAGTCGAGGCCGGCGCGGCGCTCCTCGTCCACGCGCTCCTGCGCGTCGATCCGGGCCTGGGCGAGGTCGAAACTGTCGTAGAGAAAGCGCGATCCGCCGACCGTCTTGCGCTGGGGGCTGGCCATCACCGCAGCCCCCCTCATTCCGACCGGGGCGGCAGGCCCAGCATGGCGCGCTTCTCGGCCTCGGTCAGGAAATCCGCCTCGGCCACCCGGCGCCAGACCGCCTCGCGCTCGGCCGCCAGCGCCGGCACCTGGTCGAGGTCGGGCCTCAGCTGCAGCTCGGCCCCCAGATAGCCCGAGAGCCAATGCGCCAGCGCCGCGCTGACCTTGGCCGCCAGCGGCAGCACGGTCAGCCGGTAGAAGCCGCGATTGGCCTCCTGATAATTGGCATAGGTCGCGTCGCCGGGGATCCCCAGCAGCATGGGCGGCACCCCGAAGGCCAATGCGATCTCCCGCGCTGCGGCCTCCTTGGTCTGGTGGAACTCCATGTCGGAGGGGCTGAAACCCATCGGCTTCCAGTCCAGCCCGCCCTCCAGCAGCATCGGCCGCCCGGCGTTGCGCGCGCCCTGATGGTGCATCTCCATCTCGGCCTGCAACCGCTCGAACTGGTCGTTCGACATCTGCCCCTGCCCGTCCGCGCCCCGGTAGACGATGGCGCCCGAGGGCCGCGCGGCATTGTCCAGAAGCGCCTTCGACCAGCGGGACGCGCTGTTATGCACATCGACCGCCGTCGCCGCCGCCTCGATGGGCGAGAGGCCGTAATGGTCGTCCAGCGGATGGAAGGCGCGGACATGGCAGATCGGCGCCGCGCCCTCGGTCATGGTGAACCGATGCTTGCGGCCGTTCACCGCGTAATCGTAGCCCGCGGGCCAGCCATCCGCCCCCGGCACCACCGACATCCGGTCCGAGCGCAGCACATGCAGCTCGCCCGGCACCCCACCCTCGGGCGTGGCGACCGCCTCGACATAGGCGTTGCCGGAGAGGAGCAGCTGGGCATAGACCGCCTCCAGGAACTCGGCCCGGCCCTGCGCCGGGTTCGGCCGGCCCAGCAGCGCCAGGAGCGGATGCGCGTCATAGCGCTGGTCCTGATCCTGCAGGACCAGCGGCAGCGCCGCCGCGGCCTCGGAGATCATCCGCACCACGCGGAAGCCGACCGGATTGCCCTGAAACCCGGCTCGGGTCAGCGACACGCTGTCGCGCGCCGTCCAGCGCAACTGGCTGGCCGGTTGCAGCGCCGCGATCTTGCCGAAGCCACCCGAGGGCGCGCCCGCCGTCAGCGGCCCCACAGCCGAGGCCTTGGCCTCGGGCGCAGTGTCGGGCGCAGTCTCGGCAGCGGGCTTGCGAAAGATGTCGAACATGGCTCTGCCTCCATTGTCGCGCGGGGCCGGGACGAACCCGGCGCCGCGGCCTTGAGACGGGTTATCGCGGGGAAATCCGAACATCGGCTGGAGCCACCGTTCGCTGCCCCGGGGGGCCGCAACGGGCATGAAAAAAGGGGCCCGTAGGCCCCCCTCACAGCACCCGCGCGCGCGGGCTTCGATGCGACCGCGCCGGGCCCAGGATCAGCTCGTGCAAGGCCCAGACCAGCGCATCCACCCGGTCGGGGCTGCCGGTGCCCTTGAAGCCCTGCGCGGTCATCAGCGCCATCTGTTCCTCCAGCGCGCCGAGGCCCGGCAGATGCGCGACCCGCCCCTGTTCGTAGAGCGCAGCGGCGGGTTCGGCCCGGGCGCCCTTGCCCTTGACCGCATGCGCCGCGGTCACCGGCACCAGCGGATCCACCTGCCGCAGCACCTCGGCCACCAGATTGCCGCCCTGATTGACCTCGGCCACCAGCCGCTCGGCCCCGTGGCGCTGCATCGCCGCGATGGCGGCGCGCGCCCAATCGGTGGGGCTGGCGGCCCTGAGGCTCGCGTCCTCCAGGACCACGGCCCGCCAGTCGCTGACCGGCCCCTCGGTCACCGCGCCGACCACGACGATGCCGCACAG
>NZ_JAUCCQ010000106.1:0-13909 GCF_034676075.1 Pararhodobacter sp.
TGCGAATACTGGCGCATGCGGGCGATGGAGATGCCGCTCTCGCCCAGAACCGTGGCGATCTTGGCCAGCGCGCCGGGCTTGTCCAGAAGCGTCATGCGCAGATACCAGGGCGCGCCCGCGCTGACCGCGGCGGGGGGGGCTGCGACCAGATCCGCGGCCGGCTGGCCGAAGACCGGCAGGCGGAAGCCGCGGGCGATGTCGATCACGTCGCCCATCACGGCGCTGGCGGTCGGGCCTTCGCCCGCACCCGCGCCGCGCAGCACGATCTGGCCGACCATGTCGCCCTCGATCACCACCATGTTGGTGCCGCCCTGCAACTGGCCCAGCGGATGCGTCTCTGGCACCAGGCAAGGCGTCATGCGCTGCTCCAGCCCGCGGCCGGTCATCTGCGCCACGCCCAGCAGCTTGATGGAATAGCCCATGTCGCGCGCCAGCCGGATATCGGCGGTCGAGACCGAACCGATGCCCTGCAGCACCACATTGTCGAAATCCACCTCGGTGCCGAAGGCGATGGCGCTGAGCAGGCTCAGCTTGTGGCCCGCGTCGATGCCGCCGACGTCGAGATTGGGGTCGGCCTCAAGATAGCCCAGCTTGCGGGCTTCCTCGAACACCGCGTCATAGGGCAGGCCCGCCGATTCCATCCGGGTGAGGATGTAGTTGCAGGTGCCGTTCATCACGCCCATGACGCGCTTGATCTGGTTGCCCGCCAGCCCTTCGGTCAGGGCCTTGATGACCGGGATCCCGCCCGCCACCGCCGCCTCGAACCGCAGGGAACGGCCCTTCTCCTCGGCCAGGCGCGCCAGGGCGGTGCCGTGCTTGGCCAAGAGCGCCTTGTTGGCGGTGACCACGTCCTTGCCGGTCTTCAGCGCCGTCTCGACCAGCGCCTTGGCCACGCCATTCTCGCCGCCGATCAGTTCGACCACGACATCGACATCCTCGCGCCGCGCCAGCTGGACGGGATCATCCTCCCAGCCATAGGCCGAGATATCGGCGCCCCGGTTCTTCGACCGCGAATTGGCGCTGACGGCGACGATCTCGACCGGGCGACCGGCGCGGCGGGCGAGCAGCGCGGCATGGGTCTGGACGATCTTGACGACGCCAATGCCAACCGTGCCGAGACCGGCGATGCCAAGACGAAGAGGGGTGGACATACAGCGCTCCGACATGATCCTTCCGCCCGGCGCCGGGCGGTATCGCTGCTGAATTAGCCTGCCGGGGGGCCGGGCGCAATGCGCGGATGCGCGCGCTCAGCGCTCGTTGCGCTTGAGTTCCTCGGCCCGGCGCAGGAGATCGGCGCGTTCCTGGCTCTCGACCCCGCCCCGCCGCAGCGCCGCGGCCCGCGCCTGCAGCGCCGAGGCCCGCCCGGCCAGCTCGCGCGAGGCGGCCTCGCCGCGGGTGGAATCGGCCGCGCCTGCGGTCCGGGCGGCGATCTCGTCCAGGGGCAGCAGCGCCGGCGCCTCGGGCGCGACGGTGCCGCAGCCGGCGAGCAGCAGCGCGGAAAGGGCGACGGGGGCGAAACGGAGCATCGGGGCCTCGGCCTTGGGGTGCGCCAACCTAGCAAGCGGGCCGGTCGCTGTGAAGGCGCAATGCGGCCGGGGCGGCCGGGGCAGGGGCAGGGCGATCCGGGGTTGAATTGAACGGGCGTTCAGTGACAATGGCGCATGGCCCGCAAACCCGGCTCCCGTTCCGAGATCACCGGCCCGCGCCTGCGCGAGGCGGCGTTGCGGCTTTTCGCCCGCGACGGCTATGCGGCGGTGTCGATGCGCCAGATCGCCGCCGAGGTGGGCGTGCAGGCCGGGGCGCTCTATCTCTATACCGCCGACAAGCAGAGCCTGCTGGCGGATCTGATGGCAGATCACCTGGAGGCTTTGCTGGCCGCCTGGGCGGCCGAGGCGCCGCAAGGCGACGCCCGCGCCCGGCTCGACCATTTCGCGCGGTTCCACATCCGGTTCCACGCCGCCCGGGCCGATGCGGTCTTCATCGCCTATATGGAGCTGCGCAACCTCACGCCCGAAAACTTCGCCCGCATCGAGGCGCTGCGCCGCCGCTACGAGACCGAACTGGAGCAGATCCTGAGGGACGGGCAGGCGGAAGGGTGTTTCGCGCTGCCCGATACCAAGCTGGCGGCCATGGCGCTGATCGCCATGCTGACCGGCGTGAACACCTGGTTTCGCGAGGGCGGGCGCCTCAGCCTGCCGCGGGTCGAGGATATCTACGTCGACATGGTGCTCAAGGCCGCGGGCGCGGGCGGCCCCTCCCGCTGAGGGGACGGGCCGCCCGGCGCCGTCTTCAGCGCGTCCAGCGGTCGATGGTCAGGTTGGTGTTGCAGCTGCCGCGGTTATAGGTGCCGATGAAGATGACGTACTGGCCGCTGGGCGGGTTGGTCATCCGGACGCCCGCGTTCCAGCCATTGTAATCGTCGTTGAAGAACCATTGCCCGTTCGGGTCACGGACGATCAGCGTCGTGTCGCAGGTATAGCCGTTGTTGCCGTCGTTTAGGCGGATCTGAAGGCCGTTATAGGTCGTGGTGACGTTCTGGTTATCGTAGTTCAGCACCAGCGAGGGCGAGGCATTGGCATAGCCCCAGCCGCCGGTGTTCGGGCAGGACGACAGCGAGGTGCCGCCGCTGGCCTGGCGCTGCATGGTGATGCCGGTGGTCAGATCGGCCCGGGTCATCGTCAGCCAGGGGGCGGCGATGCGGTATTCCGGGCAGCCCGAATAGCGGCGGAAGCGGTTGTGCGGATCGGCCGTGAGCAGGTTCGCGGCATTGGCGACAAACGGCGGCGGCGTGCCTGCCCCGACGTTCGAGGCGGTGATCGACAGGTTGTCGAGCCCCCAGCTTTCATCGCTGATCGCGCTGTCCACCCCGGCCGAGAACCCCAGCGAGAAGGTCCGGGGCGCGTTGTCGATGGTCAGCGTGACCCGCCAGAGCTGGTCGTTGGCCCCGCCGCCGGCAAAGCTGCTGCCGGTCCGGACCAGCGTCATCGACACCCGATAGGTGGAATTGCCGATGTATCCGGTGCTGACGCGGGCATTGTTGTAGGGCGCCTGCGAGAAGTTGATGAAGGGATCGACCGACAGCGGCACCCCATCCATCATGATGGTGAACGTATCGCCGCGCGGCAGGATATACTGGTTGGCGTAGCCGTCCCAGGTGTCGAGGATCAGCAGGTCGAAGGCGATATTGGCGGTGGCACGGTCCGCCTGCAGATCGACGGCGAGGGTGACGGGCGTGGCCCAGGTCTCGGTGCCGAAGGGGCCCAGATACGAGCCCGAGGGGCCACCCGCGGTGATGGTGGTGCGCGACAGGCCGCTGGTGACGCCGTTGTCGAAGGAATAGGTCCGGTTCGCCACCGGCGGGTTGGTGGGCTCGGGCGTCGGATCGGTCGGATCGGGCAGGCCCTCGTTGCCGCTGCCGGTCCAGGCGATTTCGTAATCGGCTTCCGGGTAGACGGGCTCATGCCCCTCGAAATTGATCCAGGGCGCGAAGCGCGGGCGGACCACGACCACCGGGGTGAAACGCAGCTGACCGACGCCGACCTGCGCGAAGGGTTCCCAGAGCGCGAAGGCCTCGACCAGCAGCAAGGCCTCGCCCGGCAGTACCGGCGGGATGCGGTCGGCCAGGTCCGAGACCGGCATCTGCGCGCCGGACCCGGCGAAGGTGAAGCTGCTGTCGTCGCCGAATTCGGCCATCAGGGTTTCCAGGTCGCCCGCCTGCAACAGCTCGAACGTGTCCTCGGGCAGCGATGAGAGGTCGCGCGTGGCATAGGACCATTGCAGCCGGTTGCGTTCGTTGGCGCTGTCCCAGATCACCGAGGAGACGCGCAGCCGGGTCGGAAAGCGCGAATCGATCAGGAAATCGAAGACGTCGTTCAGCCCCTCGATGTAATTCGCGGTGAAGAGGTCGGTCTCGCGCGACATGATGTCGGCGACCGTCTGGGCGGCCATCTGGGCGTGATAGCGGGTCTTGTAGCCATCATAGAACACCACCGTCGCCGCCAGCGCCCAGAGGAGCAGCGGCAGGGTGAGGATCAGCTCGACCGAGACCGAGCCCTGGTTCGCCCCCCGGAAGGCACGGGTCCGGGCCACCAGGTGCTCTGCCAGGGCGCGCGGCATCGCCAGGACGCGGGAAACGGCATCGGAGACGCTCATGGGGACCTCACGCGGGTTCATTGGCGAAAGCGGCATGCGAGATGATGTGGTAGCCGCCCGAGCTGTCGGTCGGCATGCCCAGCACCAGCCCGGTCAGGCTGAGGAACGGATCGACCACCGCGCAGACCCGGATCAGCATCAGCTGCTGCAGCCCGGCCGAGGGCGCGAAGCTGAGGACCGGCGAGAGTTCGAGTTCGCGGTTGATGCATTGCGCGGGATCGCTGAGGCCCGACCAGTTCTGCGTGTCGACCGGGCGGAGTTCGATGGCGATGGCGTTCTGGCAATCCTGGATCATGAAGGAATTCTCGCAAATCATGTCCCGGAACCGGCTGAACTGCGAACCGGTGATATTGCCCAGCCGGACCTGGCGCACCGCGATGTCGACCGAGCGGTCCAGGAAGACCTGGCGCAGCATGACGGTGCCGAAGTCGACGGCCGAGAACAGGAACATCAGCACCAGCGGCACGGTGAGCACGAATTCGATCGTGGCACTGCCGGTCTGGCTGCGCGCGAAGCGCCGCAGGAGGGGGCGACGCGGGCTCACAGCGTCAACCTCAGCGCCTGGGTCTGGATCGAGGCGGTTATGCCGCGGAACACATCGATGATGCCGTCGGCGGAGGTGTTGAAGTAATGGCTGGGCGACGAGGCGCAATTCTGCATCAGGGCGGCGCCGCTGCTCGGGGCCTGGTAGGCGATGGCATAGATCAGCACGCCCTGGTCCTTGAGCGCGTCGCACACGCTTTCGGCGTTGAGGTTCTGCACCAGTTCCGGGTAGCGCTCGCCGCAGCAGTTCTGCCCGTCGGTCAACAGGATCAGGGCGCGGACCACATTGGGCGCGTCCCAGTCATAGGGGCGCCCCTCGAAGGCCGGGTTGATCTCGTGATTGGCGATCAGCTCGCTGATGGCGGGGCGGATGGTCGGATCGAAGAACAGCGCGCCGTAGCGGATGCCGAGGTCGATCGACGTGCTGCCCGAGGCGCGCAGGTCGTTGATGTAGCGGGTGGCCAGATCGGGGTCGCTGACATAGGGGCGAACCGTGCGCCAGCTGGCGGTGTTGCAATTGGCGCGGTTGGTGCGCAGGTCCAGCGAGCCGACGATCTGCGTCCACAAAAGCCAGTCGTTGCAGGCGCCGCTGCCCGCCGCGTTCGAGAAATGGTTGAGGAAACCCGCCGGCGGCAGCACCCAGGTGTCATAGGGCACCAGCGTGATGCCGACATCGCCCACTTCCTCGGCGTCGTTCAGCAGGCTGGTGGTCAGCTCGACCGCGGCGTCGCGCATGGCGTCGATCTTGCCCTGGCCGCTCATCGAGCCCGAGACGTCCAGCACCATGACCAGTTCCACATCCGGCCCGCCCTGGAAGGTCTCGGCCGCCCGCGACGGGGTGATCATGTCCAGGCTCTCGATGCCCGCCAGGCTCATGAAGGCCGAGGGGATCCGGGCCCGCGGGAAGGCGGTGACGATGCGGCCTTCCTGGGGGTCGTCGACGATGCTGAAATTGTTGCCCAGCAGTTCGGAATAGCCATCGGCGGCGAAATAGGCCCGCAGGATCTGTTCGGGCGTCGCGCCCGAGACGTTCTCGCGCAGCATGGTCGCCGCCAGCACGGCGCGGTCGGCTGTGCCCTGCAGGCGGATGCGCTCGTTCTCATAGCGCATCATGTCGACGGCAAGCCCGCCGAACAGGATCATCGCCACGAAGACAAAGAGGCTGAAGACCGCCATCGTGCCGTCCTCGGCCCGGGCGAAACCCAGAAACCCGCGCCGCAGACACTGGCGCGGCGCGCGGGCTTGCGGCGATTGCCGTGGCAGTCCCGTCTTGGCGTGCATCATTCTACCCCTTAACCGCCGCGCTGACGCGGCTTCAATCACAGGACGTGGTAGCGCGGGGCGATGGCTGAAATGCGGCGCGAGGGGCGCCGAATGTGGCGGCGGAAAGGCAGATCCGCGGGCAATCTGTGCCGGATCGAGAACAAACCGTCCCCGGTTTCCGGGCCAATCGCAGGGCCTGTCCGGGTGACGCCCTGAATTTGCTTAAATTTTTAGGATAATCAGCCGAAGTCGCGGGCCAGCGCGCAGAAGGCCTCGAGATCGATCTCTTCGGCGCGTGCGGTGGGTGCGATTCCCAGCCGTTCGAGCCGCGCCTCGATCTGCGGATCGAGGCCCTTCAGCGCCGCCCGGAGCATCTTGCGCCGCTGGTTGAAAGCGGCGGCGACGACCCGTTCCAGGGTCTTCGCGGGGGCGGGGAAACGCGGTTCGGGCAGGGCGGTCAGATGCACCACCGCCGAGTCGATCTTGGGCGGCGGGGTGAAGGCGCTGGGCGGCAGGGTCAGCACGATCCGCGCCTCGGTCCGCCATTGCGCCAGAAGCGCGAGGCGACCGTAGGCCTTGCTGCCGGGGCGGGCGACGATGCGCTCGGCCACTTCCTTCTGGAACATCAGCGTCAGGGTCGACCAGACCGGCGGCCAGACGGGCGGGGTCAGCCAGCGCACCAGCAATTCGGTGCCGACATTGTAGGGAAGGTTCGCCACCACCTTGATCGGCGGGGTCAGGTGCTGAAGGGGGTCGACCTCCAGCGCGTCGCCGCCGATCACCTCCAGCCTGCCGGGATAGGCCGCGGCGATCTCGGCCAGGGCGGGCAGGCAGCGGGCGTCCTTCTCGATGGCCAGCACGCGGCGCGCACCCTCGGCCAGCAGCCCGCGCGTCAGGCCGCCGGGGCCGGGGCCCACTTCCAGCACATCCGAGCCGCTCAGATCCCCCGCCGCCCGGGCGATGCGCGACGTCAGGTTCAGATCCAGCAGGAAGTTCTGCCCCAGCGCCTTGCGGGCGTCGAGACCATGCGCCGCGATCACCTCGCGCAGGGGGGGAAGATTGTCGATCTGGGCCATGCCGACCGGATGCGGCAAAACGCGGCACATGGCAAGGGGGATGGGGGGCGGTGCGTGCGAGCACGCACCCTACGGGTGGGCGGCGAGGAGCGTGGGGGCCCCGGTCAGGACCGGGCCAGCGCCATGTCCCAGGCCATGACCATCGCCGCCCGCATCGAGGCCGGATCGGCGATGCCTTGCCCCGCGATGTCATAGGCCGTGCCGTGATCGGGCGAGGTGCGCACGAAGGGCAGGCCCAGCGTCACATTGACCCCGCCCGCGAAGTCGATGGTCTTGATCGGGATCAGCGCCTGATCGTGGTACATGCACAGCGCCGCGTCATAGCGCGCCCGGGCCGCCGGATGGAACATCGTATCGGCGGGCAGGGGGCCGGTGATCTGCATGCCGGCTTCCTGATAGCGGCGGATCAGGGGGGCGATGAACTCCAGCTCCTCGCGCCCCATGGCGCCGCCTTCGCCTGCATGCGGGTTCAGTCCGGCCAGCGCGAGGCGCGGCTCGGCCAGCCCGAAATCGCGTTTGAGCGCGGCATGGGTGATCTCGATCGAGCGCGACAGCAGCGCGGGCGTCAGGGTCCGGGGAACCTCGGCCAGCGGGATGTGGATGGTGATCGGCACCACCCGCAGCTCGGGGCAGGCGAGCATCATCACCACCTCGGCCCCGCCCGCCAGATGGGCGAGGAATTCGGTATGGCCGGGGAAGGCGAAACCGGCGCCGTCCTTCAGCGCCTTCTTGTTGATGGGCGCGGTGACCACGGCCGAGCACTCGCCCGTGCGTACCAGCGCCACGGCCCGCTCGATGGCCGCAATGGTGCCCGCGGCATTGGCCGGATCGGGGCGGCCGGGCTGGGCGGGCGCGGCAAAGGGCAGGGGCAGCACGGCCAGCACGCCCTCGGGCACCGGCTGGGCCGGGCTCTCGACCGCCAGCCAGCGCGTGCCCTCCGGCAGGTGGCGCGGGTCGCCGATCCACACCATCGGCGCCGGGGTGCCATCGCGGGCGATGCGGGCTGCCAGTTCCGGCCCGATCCCCGAGGGATCGCCCGAGGTGACGGCGAGGGGCGCGGGCATCACGGATACCGGATGTCGGCCTCGGCCCGCAGCCGCTGCAGATAGACCATCGCCTGACCTTCCAGCGCCCGGTTGATCAGGCTCTCGCGGATCTGCGGCCGGGCGGGCATGTTTTCGCCCGAGACCGACCGGGAGCAGAGCATCAGCACCATAAGCGCGTTGTCCTGCACCAGATTGGCGCTGATCTGGCCGGGGTTGAGCCGCTCAAGCTCGGTCCGCACGGCGCTGCTGAGCGCGGTCAGCGGCTGGGTCACGTGCTGGACGGCATCGGTCGGCAGTTCGGGCGCCTCACGCAGGACGCGGGCGTCGAAATCGACGCAGCTGTCGGTCATCTCGCGGATCCGGGCGACGCGGGCGAGGTTGGTCTCGCTGCGGCCGCCGGGCAGCATGGCCATGCGGTAATCGAGCGCCGTCGCCTCGGCCGAGACGGCGCGGGAATCGCGGCGCGCGCGCAGCTGGAAGAAGGCATAGGCGCCGGGCATCTCCATCGGGCCGATCACCGTACCGGGTGCCGCGTCGGTGAGGGCACTGGCCAGTTCCGGCGGCAGGCCGCCCAGGTCGATCCAGCGGTCCACCCGGCCGCCCGTGGCGGCCGAGGGCGCGGCCGAGACCTGACGCGCGGCATTGGCGAATTCGGTCTCGGTGCGGATGCGCTGCACCTGGGGAATGATCCGCTGCACCTGTTCGGCAAATTGCGGATCGGTGGGCAGGAAGATTTCCGAGATCAGCACCTCCGTCGAGGGCTGCACCCCTTCGACCGACAGCGCCTGGTCGATCTGGGCGTCGGAAATGGTGATGGTCCGGCCATAGACCGCCACCACCAGTTCGCGCCACAGCAGGCCCGAGCGGATGAAGCTCTCGAAGGTCTCACGGTCGATCCCGGCCTGGGCCATCCGCTGGATCATCTCGTCGGCGGTGATATTGGCGCGGGCGGCGAATTCGTTCATCCCGGCGGCGACCTGATCGGGCGTCAGGCGCCCGCCCAGCCGCGAGGCCTCCTGCAATTGCAGCCGGTCCTCGATCAGGCGCTCGATGGCGCGCTCGCGCGGGTTGTCACCCTGGGCGCCGATGAATTCCAGAAACCGCATCTTCTGGGTGATGTCGTAATTGGTGATCGGGTCGTCATTGACGTAGAGCGCCGCCGCGAAGGGCGATTGCGCCTGCGCGGGCAGCGCCGTCAGGGGGGCGGTCAGGGCCGATCCCAGCGCCAGGGCCGCGAGGAGGAGGGCAGGGCGGAAAAGCGAAGCTCGCATCGCAGAGGTCTTTCTGTTCGTCGTGCCGTGCCTCCGGCCTAGCGGGTCGGAAGGCGGATGAAAAGGGGGCGGCTCAGGTCCGGCAGGTGCGGCCGCCGGTGCTGGGCGCGCGTCCGCCGATCCCCAGAAGCTCGATCCTGAGGTCGAAGCGGGTCGAGGCCGAGGGGTTCGTCGCCGTCACGAAATGCCGCGCGAGCGTCATGTCGAGGGACAGGCATTCGTTGCTGAAGGTAAGGCCGGTGCGGGCGGCGGCAAAGATGTTCTGCCCGAAATCGTAATCCCAGCCGACGGTGGTGGCCCAGCCGCTGTCGAACCGGCGGGTCACGTCGACCGACCACTCGGCCAGATCGACGATGCGGTCCTCGAAGCTGCTGGCGGGCAGGTACAGATAGGTCGTCGACAGCCGCGTCCGGTCCCAGTGCCAGGCGAGGTTGGTCTCGGCCCGGCGCAGGCCGGCGTCGGAGGGATCGAGCAGCAGGCGCCCGGTCAGGCTGAGCCCGTCGCTGTTGCTGAGCCGTCCGGCCAGCAGCCAGTCCGAGCTGGCGCCGCCCAGGGGTTGTTCGTGCAGCGGATCGAAGCCCGCCAGCGTCTCGCGGCGCCAGATGCGGCCGATGAGCGTCTCCGAGGTCCAGCCGCTCGGATCGTGGCGGGCCCAGCGCAGGCCCGCGTTGATACGGCTGCCGTCATCGGGCGCGTCCTCACCCGAATAGCGGGTCAGGGCAAAGAGGTTGCCGGCGTCCAGTTCCGGCATCGTGTGGTCGTCGTTGGGCAGCGCGCCGCCCCGGCGCAGGGCGCCGATCACCTGCACGACGGGTTCGATCACATGCCGCACCCCGCTGTCCGAGATCCGGGCCAGGGGCCAGCGAAGCTCGACCATGCCTTGCAGCACGCGGCGGTTTACCGGATCGGGATAGGCCGAATCGTCCGAGACCCGCACATGGTCGATGCGCCCCTCGAGCGCACCGGTGGCGACGATGCCGCCCGCCATGATCACGCTGCGCCGCCAGCCCAGCGCCAGATGCGCCCGCGCCACGTCGCGCCCGGCGATCCCGTCCGTCGAGGATTGCCGCCAGAAAGCCCGCGCGCCCAGATCGGCCGTCAGGTCGCCGCCGCCGATGCCGTGATGCTGACGCAGCGAGGCCTCGGTCACCGCATTGGGCAGCCGGTCGTTCACATCCGCCGGGCGCCGCGAATAGAAACCCAGCAGCCGCAGCCGCACCGCCTGGTCGCGGGTGATCCGCTCCAGCGTTGTATGGCCGTGCATCCGCGCTTCGTCGGCGATGTTGTAGGTTTCCAGATAGGCCAGATCCGAGGCCGCCAGCAGATCGGCGGTCAGCGTCCAGTGGTTGCCGAGCGAGAAAAGCGCCCGGACATAGCCATAGCCCCGCAAGGGGTCGGTGACGATATTGTCGTGCGAGATCTGCCCGCCCAGCTCGATCCCGCCGTTCTGCCGCGCCATGCGCCAGCGGAACCCCAGCGAGACCATGCCATTGGTCGAGGCGCGCGGCGTCAGCGTCAGGTCCTGGCTGTCGCCCAGCGGCATGAAATAGGGCAGGCCGATCGACAGGCCCAGCCGGCTGTCGAGGCTGACCTCGGGACGCAGCAGGCCCCGCGCCCGCGTCACGCCCGGCGCGGGCAGGTCGAGGCGCGGCGCGTAGAAGACCGGCACGCCCGCAAAGCGGAATTGCGCGCGTTCGAATTCCAGCCGGCCGTTGGCCTCGTCATGGCGCACGCGCTGGGCGCGGATTTCCCATAGTGGCGTTGGATTCGAAGCGCAGACCGGGCAGCTCGAGGCGATGACCGCATCCATCTGGCTGATGCCATTGGTGCCGCGCTCGATCCGGGCGGCCGAGATCTGCATCTGCTGTTCCAGCACCACCCGCGCGCCGGTGATGATCCCGGCCCTGAGCGAGGGCGCGAGCTGGGCAGCATCCGCCAGCACCACCTGGTCGGGGCCGTTGCTGAGGGTGATCGGCCCGGCGATGTCCAGCCAGTCCTGGCGCTGATCGAAGGACACGCGCTGCGCGGTCAGGCGAATCGACCCGTGCCAGATCTCGACCGCGCCCTGGGCCACCAGCCGCCCGGCGCTGTCGACGAAGACCTGATCGGCCATCAGCGTGGCCGGCTGCGTCTGCGCCAGCGCAGGCAGGGGAAGAGTGACAAGCAGGCCGAGACCGGCCGCGGTCAGATGCGACCGGGTCGCCTCCGCGATCCTGCTCAGGGCTTGCCTGATCTGCGCCATGCCTGTCCCTATCCGTCCTCCAGATGAAGCAATACCCCAAGCGCAAGCAGCATGGAAGCTATCGGTGGTGTCCAAATCGCCAAGGACAACGGTATTTGGCCATTCTCCCCCAGAACCTGCGCGAAATTCCGCAGAAAGAACAGGGCAAAACCGGCCAGAACGGTCAGCAGGATGCGCAGGCCCGCGCCGCCCGCCCGCGAGTGCCTGAAACACAACACCGCCCCGACCATCAGCATCGCCGCCATCAGCATCGGCAGCGCCAGCTCCGCCTGGAATTGCGCCCGATGCGGGCGCGACGACAGCCCCGCCCGATCCAGCGCCCGGATGAAGCCCGGCAGGTCCCAGACGCTGAGCGTGCCCGCGCGCGAGAAACTCTCGCGGATCCGCTCGCCGGTCAGGTCGCTTTCCATCTCCAGCGAGAGATAGGTCTGGGCATCCCGTTCAGGGTTGTCGGCCGAAAGGTCCCAGCGCTTGGCATCAGTCAAGAGCCAGCGCCCCGGCACCAGCCGCGCGCTCTCGGCCTCGATACGGATCAAGGGCACGCCGGTGTCACGCTCGAACAGCAGGAACGAGACATCGCGGAAACCCAGCCCGTCAGGCTCGACCGATTGGGCGCGGATCACCGTCTGGCCGCGCTCGTCGCCCTGCCGCATCCAGAGGGCCGAGCCCTCGAGGCTGATCTGCGCCTGCTGATCGGGGCTTTGCAGGGCGGCCAGCCGCGCCTGATAGGCCCGCGTCGCCGCCGCCGCCAGCGGGTTCAGCGCCGCAACCGTCAGCGCCCCGAAAAGGAGCGTGGCCAGGAAGGGCTCGCGCAGCATCCGCATGGCGCTGCGCCCGGCCGAGCGGATCACCACCAGTTCCGAGGACCGCGCCAGACCCAGAAACAGCGCCATCGAGGACAGGATCACCAGCAGCGGCAGGATCTGGTAGAAGGTCGCGGGCACGCGCAGCATCGACAGCCAGACGATCTCGCGCATCGGCGTCTCGCTGCCGCCGAAGCGGCGCATCATCTCGACCACTTCGAAAAGCAGCAGCATGCCGAAGAAGACCGCGCCGATCAGCACGAAGCTCAGCGCCAGGCGGCGGACGAGGTAAAGGCCCAGCGTCATGGCTTCACCCGCCGTCGCCGGGTCGCCCAGCCGATCAGGCCCATGGACGCCGCCACCGCCAGCGCCAGCGGGATCGCCCCCAGCCAGGCGAGGCTCGCCTGCCGCATCGCCGGGCCCGCCAGCGTATTGGTCAGCGATTGCACCAGCGCCATCAGGACCACCGCCAGCACGATCTCCTTCCAGAAGCCGAGGCGGCTGAACCCGCCCGCCATCAGCGCCGAAAAGCCGATCAGCGCCGCCGCCACCGCCGCGAACCCGTCGACGAAGCGCGAAACCAGCTCGAAGCGGAACTGCGCCTCGGTGGCCCGCGTCTCGGCCAGCAGGGCGGGGGTGGGGGACATGAGTTCGGAGGAGGTCAGCTCCTGCACCGACCGGCCGCGCCCGGCGGGCCCGGCCATCGAGCTGAGGTCATAAGTGAAATCGCCAAACCCGGTGACCGAGAGCCGCCCGCTGCGCTGGTCATGGACCTGCGCCTGGCCGTCGATCATCACCAGCTTCGGCCCCGTCGCCTCGGGGACGATGAGGGCGGTGCGGGCGGTGTAGTCGATGCGCTGCAACTGGCTGCGGGCGTCGGACAGATAGATGCCGCGCATCGTGCCGTCCTCGGTGATCTCGTTGATGAAGAAGGTGATTCCCTCGGCCGGATGCTGGAAGACGCCGTCCTGCAACAGGCTGGCGGTCAGGTTCTGCGCCACCTCGACCTGGCGGCGGGCCAGTTCCGCCCGAGCCTCGGGGATCAGGAAATGCATGAGCAGCGTCAGGAAAGCGGTGACGATCAGCCCGAAGACCACGACCGGCCGGGCGATGCGGAAGGGCGAGATCCCGGCTGCCTGCAAGACCGACATCTCGCTGTTGCGCGACAGGCCCAGCGTCACATAGGTCGCCGCCACGAAAGCCGAGATCGGCAGCACGGTGCGGATCAGCATCGGCAGGCTGAGCGCGGTGAACTCCAGGAACACCGACATCGGCTGGCCGTCCGAGATCAGCTGATCGAAGAGCCGCACGGCCCGGTTCACCCAGTAGACCGAGACCAGCACCAGCGAGAAAAAGCCGAACACCCACAGGAGTTGCGCCAGAATATAGCGATCCAGCCGCGTCACGCGCGCCCCTTCCAAAGCTCCAAGTCGCGGCAATCTAGACGCTTTCCCGTGCCGGGGGAACCGCGATTTCCTCCGCCCCGGGCGGGGCGCCGGGGGAGGGGGCGGAA
>NZ_JAUCCQ010000107.1:0-13588 GCF_034676075.1 Pararhodobacter sp.
CCTGGTCGCCCGAGGCGTCCGCGGCAGCGGGCAACGAGGGCGAAACCCCTCGCCCCGGGTCAGCGCCAGGCGGTTCCCTGTCGTTCGTAGCATTCCTGGGCCAGATCCAGCGCCGCGGTCGATCCGTTCAGGATCCATTGCCGCGGGTCCTCGCCCTGCAGCTCGGCGGTCAGGATGTTGCCGTCCATGATCTGCTGCAGCATCGCCTCGTCGACCGGCATTGCGGCCCAGCCGCCGGGATAGATCCGCACCTCGGTCGGCACTTCCTGCTGGTCCACGCCGAACCGGGCGGGCAGCTGGTGGCCATAGACCGGGCTCGGCGCCTGCGAGGTCGGCAGGAACATCGCCCAATCGCCATAGCCCATATAGCTGCGTTCCAGCAGCAGCGGCCCGGCCGCCTGCAGGGGGATCGTCGCCCGGCAGCCGGTGAAGACCCCGTCGACGCTGAGCGCCTCGATCATCCAGTTGCGGGCCGAGCCGTAGAAGGCGCTGGTCTCGGCGCTGTCGGTGGGGTTGGCAAGGGCGGGAGAGGCCGAGAGGGCGGCGGCGAGCAGCAGGCTGAAGCGATAGGTCACGGCAATCCGGGCGTTCGAAAGGGATGCGGGAATGGTGGCCGGTGCGGCGCCAAGGTCAAGGGTCTTGCGCGCGATTCACCCGGCCGGACGCCGGGATTCGCGTGCCTTCAAGGGTGGCTGACGCGAATGTCAGCGCGCCCCGGTTCTTTCGGCCGCGGAAATCCCTATCTTTGGGGGGAACCGCCCGATCGCCCGCCCTCAATGACGGACCCTCCTGATGGCTCTTCCCCTGCTCTTTGCGCTTGCTCTTCTCGCCCAGCCCGCCCAGGCCCAGAACCGCCAGATCGGCGAACGGCCGGATGCCACCCCGCCCTTCTCGGTGACCGAGGTCGCGCGGCTGGAATCGCCCTGGGCCATGGCCTTTCTGCCGGACGGGCGGATGCTGGTGACGCAGCGCCCCGGCGGCCTGTTCCTGGTCACGCAGCAGGGCGACCTGACCGAGGTCGTCAATGCGCCCGAACCGCATGCGCAGGGCCAGAACGGGCTTCTGGACGTGGCGCTGGCGCCGGATTTCGACACCTCGGGTCTGGTCTATCTGACCTATACCGCGCCCGGCCGGAACGGGAACGCGCTGACGCTGGTGCGCGCGCGGCTCACCGATGCGCCCGCGCTGGAGGAGGTGACCGAGCTCTGGCGGCAGGACCCGCCCGGCGGCGGCGGCCATCCCGGGGCGCAGATCGCCTTCGATCCCTCCGGCGAGTACCTGTTCCTGGCCGTGGGCGACCGGACCGAGCATGACCGCCTGCCCGATCCCGACGATCCGCGCGGCAAGATCCTGCGCCTGCATCTCGATGGCAGCACTCCCGCCGACAATCCGATGGCGGGCGAGGGCGGGGTGCGGGCGCTGACCTGGACCACCGGGCACCGCAACCCCTATGGGCTGGCCTTCGCCCCCGACGGGCGGCTCTGGGAGCATGAGATGGGCCCGCGCGGCGGGGATGAGATGAACCTGATCGAACGCGGCGGGAATTACGGCTGGCCGCTGGTCTCGAACGGCCGCAACTACGGCGGCTCGGACATTCCCGATCACGTCACCCGCCCCGATCTGCACGCGCCCGCGCTCTGGTGGACGCCGGTGATCGCCCCCGCCGGGCTCAGCTTCTACAGCGGCGCCATGTTCCCCGAGTGGGAGGGCGCGGCGCTGATCGGCGGGCTGGCCAGCCAGGCGCTGGTCGTGGTGCAGTTCGAGAACGGCGTCCCGAACGAAACCGCGCGCTATTACATGGAAGCGCGGATCCGCGATGTCGCCGTGGCCCCCGATGGCGCTGTCTGGCTCATCGAGGACGATGTCGACGGGCGGCTCATGCGGCTCACGGCCGACTAGGCCGCGCCGGGCTCAATGCACCACGGGCTTGCCGGGGGCGGGTTTGGCCTTGCCCTCGACCGGGGTGCGGGGCGCCTTCTTGGCCGGGGTGGTCCGGGGAGCGGGCGTCTCGGCCGCAAGGGCCAGGACCGGGCGGGCGGCGGGCGTTACTTCGTTCGGCTTCGGCGCCGATCTGGCGGTTTTCGGCGTGGTTGGGCGGGCGCGCGACGGCGTGGTGCGGACCACGGGTTTCAGCGCCTCGGCCTCGGCCGCGAGTTTCGCGGCGCTGTCGCGCGGCATGAACTGCGCCCAATAGCCCCAGAGGCGAAAGCTCTGTTCCACCTGCGATTGCCAGATGTGGCACCAGAAGCTGATCTGCGGACCAAAGCCGCCGGTGGACTGATACTCGTTGGACATTTTTTCCTCCTCGCCTGAACGAACTCGTCGGAACGACGCTGCGCCGATTCCTGACCCGGGCGCCCCTCCTCACCATGATCGGGCGCAAGGTCCGGTCAAAATCCTGCGCGCTGCGACACCGGGTCGCGCGCCGAATCGCCCGGATTCTGGCCGGTTTCGGTGACGCTTGCGCAAAACCGGGGCGCTCCGGGGTGGCGGTTGGCGCGAGGCCGACTCAGGAACCCGGTGCGGGATCCCGGATCAGATCCGGTGTTCGGTGACCGGCGGCTTCGACCGCAGGAAGGCCAGACTGTCCGACAGATAGCCCGGCGGCAGATCGCGTCCAATCACGACAATGCGCGTGGTGCGGTCGCCCTCGGGCCAATGCGACAGCGGCACCGGCGGGTGGAAGATATGCTGCACGCCATGCAGGGCGAAGGGATGCTTCATCCCCTCGACATGCACCACGCCCTTCAGCCGCAGGATGTCGGCCGCGGCCGAGTTCATCAGGCTTTCGAGCCAGAGGTCGAAAACGATGGGCGAGATCGGCTCGTTGATCTCGATGGATTGCGAGGTGACGCGGCCGTCATGGCTGGGCCGCTGGCCGGCGCCGCTGGCGAAAAGCCCGTGCGACTGCCCGGCCGGGACGGTCTGCTTCAGCCCCGACAAGGGCGGCAGGCTGGCCTTCTTCGGCGCCGCCGCGACCCAGGCCAGCGCCTGCTGCGCGCTGCTCTCCTGCGTCGGCGACAGCCCGAACAGCAGCGCCGGGTCGATCCGCCCGTGCTCGGCCCGGTGCCGCGGCGCGCCGGGGTTGATCGCGGCCAGCCGCTGTTCGAAGGTGGCCAGTTGCGCCGCCGTCACCAGATCGGTCTTGGTCAGGATCAGCCGGTCGGCCATCGCCACCTGCTGCACCGCCTCGAAATTCTGGTCCAGCGTCCGCGCCCCGGTCGCCGCATCCGCCGTCACCAGCACCCCGTCCAGCGCGAAGTCATAGGACAGGTCGCCATCCATCACCAGGGTCTGCACGATGGGCGCGGGATCGGCGATGCCGGTCGTCTCGATCACCACCCGGTCGAAATCGATTTCGCCCGCGTCCCGCCGTTCGCGCAGGTCGTTCAGCGTCTCGGCCAGATCGCCTCGGACGGTGCAGCACAGGCAGCCCGAGGCCATCAGCACCATCGTCTCGGTCGAGCTTTCGATCAGGTCGTGATCCAGCCCGATCTCGCCGAATTCGTTGATGACGACCGCCGCGCGGTCCATGCCCGGATCCTTGAGCAGCGCGTTCAGAAGCGTGGTCTTGCCCGAGCCGAGGAAGCCGGTCAGCAGGGTCACGGGGATGGGGGCGGGCATGGCGGATCTCCGGTTTGACGCCCCTCACCTAGGGTCGGGGGCGCCGCTTGGCAATGCGCTCAGGCGCCCACGAACTCGGCCAGCAGGGCGTTGAAGGCCCGGGGCGTCTGCCGGAAGGGCGCGTGGCCCGCCCCATCGACCCTGAGCATCCCGTGCCGCCACAGCGTCGGCGCCTCCAGCCCGTCGAAATAGCCGTGCTGCAGGAAGACATCTTCCGCCCCGTTCGCCACGGCGAAGGGCGCGTCCAGCCCCGCGACCACGGCGCGCTCGTCGATGAAACCCTGGGTCATGGCCGAGGTGAACATGATCTCCCGCGCCCGCCCGTCGGTGCGCCGGACCATGGCCAGCAGATGCGGGTCCACCTCGCCGCCGATGCCGCCGGTGTGCAGCGCATAGGCCATCGCATCCGCGTCGGTGAAATTGCGCTTGGCAGTCAGGTTCTCGGCCGCCGGGTCGATGTTGAAGGCCGCCATGAAGCTTTCGACCGAGGGGGCGACCGGCGGCGTGCCGCTGATCATCAGCCCCGCCACCGGCGTGCCCCGGCCGATCATCTCCAGCGCCGCATGCCCGCCCAGCGACCAGCCGAAGACCCAGGGCGCCCGGATCCCCAGCGCCGCCTGCACCGCCTCCAGCATCGCCGCATAGCCGCCGAAGGTATAGGCGGCCTCGGGCACCGGCGCGTCGGTCGAATGGCCGTGGCCGGGCAGGTCGGGGGCCACCAGCCGCAGGCCCTGCAGTGCGGGGGCGGCGAATTGGGGCGCGAAGACCTCCTTGCAGGCGGAATTGCCGTGCACCAGCAGCAGGACCGGGCCGTCGGCCTCATTGTCCTGCACGGCGATGGTGCCGAAATCGGTCTCGATGGCGTGGGTTTTCATGGGCGGCGCTCCTTGGGATCCGCGCAGCCTAACCCGCACCGGGGCGGCGCGGAAGTCTCAGCGGATCACCAGTCGGAGCACACCCCTGAGGGCTAGCCGCCCCACGCCCCGGCCCAGCCGCGCCACCAGGGGCGCCAGCAGCGCCAGCGCCGAGGTCATCAGCGAGAAGATCCCGACCATCGCCGCCAGCACCTCGTCCGAGAACCGCAGGCCCAGCCTGAGGAACCGCGACTTGCCCAGCATCTCCCAGGCGCCCAGCGTCCGCGGCCCCAGCGCCTCCGAGGCCCGGGCGACCCGCGCGGCATCGGCGGGCGTATCCAGCCCGCCCATCAGATGCAGCGCCTGCCGCGTGCCGAGCCGGGCGTTCAGCCGCCCCAGATCCTGCGCCACCTCGACCGCGGGACGGATCACCGCGGGCCGCGCCAGCCCGGCCAGCTCGTCGGCCGAGCGCACCGCGGGCAGCCGCGCCCAGTCGATGCCGAAGGCCACGGCGCGGCGGAAGGGTGCGATCATATCGGGCGCGAGCCGCCCCATCCGATGCGCGACGCGCAGAAGGCCCGAGCCCACCTTCACCGCATAGGAGGTGCCGCCGGTGAAGACCACGAGCCCGGTCGCGGCGATGCCGACAAAGGCGATGCCGACATCGACTTGATCGACCGGCTCCCCGGCGGCGTAATGCGCCCCCTCGCGGGTCAGCGCCACCAGATCGCCCAGCACGGTGACATTGACGGCAATGCCGCAGGCCAGCGCGCCCGACAGCGTGCAATCGCGCAGATCCCAGCTGCAGGCCAGGCAATCGATGCCGCTGGCGATCCAGCCATTGTCCTCGGCATCGAGCGCCGCGCGCCGGTCCAGCAGCGGCTCGGGCAGGGCGATCCCTTGCGCCGCGGCCAGTTCGACCAGCGCCTCGATCACCACCCAGTCGCGGGGATCCTCGTCCAGCCGCGCCTCCAGCCGGGCGATCAGCGCCTCGGGCGTCGCCTCGCGGGCCAGCGCCCGGTCATAGGCCACGGCCAGCTGCGATTCCGCCCGCGCCACCAAGGGCTCGAAAACCGGCATCGCCGCCAGATCCCGCAGCCACCAGCCGGTCCAGAGCAGCGAACACAGCGCCACCAGCGCCAATATCCCGCGCTCCACCCGCCGTCGCCGACGCGCGCGCAGATCCAGCGAAGGTTTCCCGAACAGCGCCATGACTCGTTCAATGTGGGCAAGCCGGGGCCAGCGCTCAACCCGGCCCCGATCATCTTTGTTCTGAAAATATCCTCGGGGGTTTCCAAAGGGGGTGGAAAACCCCCTTTGGCGAGGGGGTGCGGGGGGCGAGCAGCCCCCCGCCCTGGTTGCCCGAGGGAACCGAGGGTGAAACCCCTCAATTCCCGTGGCTGTGCCCCATGCCGCCCATGGCACCGCCCATCGCGCCCGGCATCCGCTCGTTGTCCACCGGCAGCTCGGCCGAGGCCTCGCTGCCGTCTTCGAAGACGAAGGTAACGGCCACCGTCTGCCCCTGGGTCAGCGGCGCGGTCAGGCCCATCAGCATCAGATGGTCGGCGCCGCGTTCCAGCGCATGGGTGCCGCCGGCGGGGATGGCGAAGCCTTCCTCGACCTCCATCATCCGGGCCACGCCATTGGCGTCGATCTGGTGGGTGTGCAGCTCGGCCCGGGCCGCGGCCTCGGTGCGGGCGCCGACCAGGCGGCAATCGCTGGTCCCCTGGTTCACCAGCGTCATGAACCCGGCGCCCGAGGTCGACATCGCGGTCGAGCTGCGGACATAGCCGCCCTCGACGGAGAACCCGTCGCAGGCCAGCGCGGGCAGGGAGAGAAGGGCCGCCGGGGCGGCAAGAAGTAGAATGCGGAACATGGTCTGTCCTGTCTTTGAGGGTCTGAAAGGGAAGGGAGTTCAGACCGGGACGGGAGGGCCGCGGGTCAGGCTGTGGACCGGCGCGGGCGGCGCGGGCGTCGGGATGCGGGGCAGGGCGTAGCGCACCGGGCTCAACCGGCCCGGCGCCTCGGGCGCGCGGACCACGGTATCGGTCAGCGCCGCCAGGGCGGGCAGGCAGTCGGGGCAGAGGATGACCGCGCCGCTGACCGGATCGCCGTTCTCGTCGATCGAGATCGTGGTCAGCCCATAGCCCGTGCAGATCACCACCTCGCCCACCGCCCGCGCCTGATGGCGGGCAGAGGCCATGGTCACCGAGCCCGAGATCAGGGTGGCGACCAGGAAGGTCAGGAACAGGGCGCGCAGGATCCGCATGCGGCCAATCTAGGGTCGGGGCGGGCGGAAGGCTAGTGCGACCAAGCGCGCGGGATCAGCGCCTTGATCCGCCCGGCATGACCCGCGGGCGCAGCGCAGGCGTCCTGGGTCAGGGCCCGGGCTGCGTCCATCAGCGCCTCGGGCTCGACCAGGCGGTCGACGAGGCCCCAGGCCAGCGCCTCGGGCGCCTCGACCCGGGCGCCGCCCATCAGGATCATCCGTGCCCGTCCGGGGCCGATCAGCGCCGCCAGCCGCGCCGGGTCCGAGGGCTGCGGCAGGAAGCCCAGCTTCATCACCGGATAGAAGAATTTCACGCCGGGCACCGCCAGCCGGATGTCGCAGGCCAGCGCCATGCCGAAAGCCCCGCCCGCCAGCGTGCCGTTGAGCGCGGCAATGGTCAGGCAGGGGAGCGCGGCCATGGTGCCGGACAATTCCTCCCAGATCCCGTCCGTGGCCAGCCCCGCCCGCGCCTCGTCCAGATCGGCGCCCGCGGAAAAGACCTTGCCCGCGCCGGTCAGGATCACCGCCTGCTGCGTTGCACCGGCGTCGCGCAAGTCGGACACCAGCTGTTCCATCATCGCCCGGGTCAGCGAATTGGCCTTGTCCGGCCGGTCCAGCGTCAGGATGGTCAGCGCGCCCGCATCCTCGCGCCGGATCATCGCGCAAGCCCCAGCCGGGCGCGGATGCCCTCGTCGCGCAGGGAAACCTCGGCGCCGCGGAAGGCGTCGGCGTCGGCGGTGCACATCCAGAGCAGCGCCTCGGCCGGCCATTCGGCAGGGATATGGGTCTGCCAGTCCAGCTGGCTGACCGCGTTCATGCCCGAGCCCCTGATCGCCCGCTGCATGTCCGTCGCCACCGTCCCGGGCGAGAGCGACAGCACCCGCACCCGCGAGCCCGCCTCCAGATGCGCGGCGCGGGTCAGCATGATCGCTCCGGCCTTCGAGGCGCAATAGCCCGACCAGCCCTCGAGCACGTTATAGGCCGCGCCCGATCCCACGGTCAGGATCGTGCCGCCGCCCTGTTTCTGCATCACCGGCAGTGCCGCGCGCATGCCGTGGAAGACGCCCTTGAGGTTGACGTCGATCTGCCGCCCCCAGGCCGCCGCATCGGCCGAGGCGATCAGCGCGATCGGCTCGATGACCCCGGCGTTGTTGATCAGCACATCGAGCCGCCCGTGCAGCGCCACCATCCGCGCCACAGCGGCCTCGACCTGAGCGGCCTCGGCCACGTCGCAGGGAATGAGCGTGGCGCCCGTTTCCTCGGCGATGGCGGCCAGCGCATCCGAGGGGCGCCCGGCCAGCCCCAGCCTGGCCCCGGCCGCGGCAAAACGGCGCGCAGTGGCCGCGCCGATGCCGCGGCTCGCCCCGGTGATGAGGACCGAGCGCCCCCGGACCGCCGCGTCGCGCTCTGTGCCATGCTGCATGCTGTGCCTCCGTTTGCGGCCTTTGGTAGCGCGCAGATTCGTGCCTGACCATCCCCGTACACCGGCTTTTCACTTGACGCCCGGGGGGCGCACGCCAGAATCCGCGCCTGTTACGCCGCAAGGCTGAAAAGGAGTTCACCCGAAATGTCGTTCATCTCCCTCCGACCCTCCGCCCGGAGCGCCGCCCCCCGGTTTCTGGCGCCCGCGACGGCGATGGCGCTGTGCCTGGCGGCGATCCAGCCGGGCGCGGCCTTCGCCCTGACCGCCCCCGAAGCCTGGGCCAATCTGCAAAGCATGGCCGCGGGCGCCGGGCTCACCATGACCAGCACCGGCATGAGCGGCGGCGATGCCTCGGTGACCGTCAGCGGGCTGCGGATCTTCCCGACGGCCAACCCCAATGACCTGATCATCAGCATGGACACGCTCAGGGTCGAACCCCAGGGCGAGATGATCACGCTGGCGCCCTCGACGCAGGTGGATCTGGCGATCCTGTTCGCAGGCGGGCTGACGCGGCATTTCACCGTCACCCATGATGGCACGATCACCGGCAACCTGACCGAGACCAACGCCGCGCTGGACCTGGATTTCCCGACCCTGTCGCTGGTGCAGGTGCCGGGCAGCGTGACCCTGCCCGGTGGCAAGGGCAGCTCGGTGGCCGACCCGCTCAGCGTCTCGGTCCAGTTCCAGGCGCTGGACGCCAGCCTGCGTGCGGCGCGCGAAGGGGCGGCGGAACTGTCGCTGCGGGCGACCAGTGTCAGCTATGACGTGACCTATCCCGATCCCGCGACCGAAGGGGCGACCGTCAGCCAGATGGGTACGCTGGCCACGCCCGCGGTACGGTTCACCGGCACCGAACTGGACATGCTGTCGGACGAGGATGGCGCGCTGCGCCGGGCCTTCGACAGCGGCTTCTCGGCCCGGCTGGAATTCACCTCGGGCGCCTCGGCCCAGACCTCGCGCCAGATGGTCGAGGGCATGGCGATCAACATGCAGACCCAGGGTGGCAGCAGCGAGATGGTGATCGAGGCGGCGAACGGCCGTGTCGACATCTCCGGCGCTGCCGAGGCGCTGTCGATGTCGGGCAATTACGGCCCGATCCCGGGCTCGGTGACGCTGGCGGGGATGAGCATGGCCTTCGGCCTGCCGCTGGTGGTGACGCCGGGCGATCAGGCGATGCGCTACATGATCTCGCTTGAAGACGTGGCACCCTCGGCCGAACTGCTGGCCATGGTCGGTGCGGGCCAGTTCGCGGGCGAGCGGGCGACCGTCACGCTGGATCTGGGCGCCCAGGGGCGGCTCACGCGCGAAATCGGCCCCGATTTCGGCGAGGGCGACGCGCCGCCCTTCGACGTGTCCAGCGTGGCGCTGAACGACCTCAGGCTGCAGGTCGGCGATTCGGCGCTGACCGGCTCGGGCGCGGTGGCGCTGATCGGCGGGCTGATGGGCCAGATCGGCCAGGCGCGGCCCAACGCCGACGGGCGGTTCCTGTTCGACCTGGTGGGCGGCGAGCGGCTGCTCACCCGGTTGCAGGGCATGGGCCTGGTGCCGCAGGACCAGCTGTTCTTCGTCCGCATGATGATGAACGGGCTGAGCCGCCCGGTCGGCGACGATCACCTGCAATCCGAGGTGGTGCTGCAGCCCGGCGGCACCGTCACCGTCAACGGCGCGCCGCTGCCCTTCTGAGCGGGGCCCCGTAGGATGGGCAATAGTGCCCATCCTACCCGACCCCGGGGCGCCCCCAGCAAGCCCCTTGATTTGCGGCGCGGCGGGTGCTACCTGCCGCGCCATGTTCTTCGCATCGACCCTCAAGCGCACTATGAAAACCACCGCTCCGGCGGGGGTCCTTCGGGTGTGCGCGGTCGGTCGGCCGAACTGAACCCCGAAAGCCCCGCCGGAAACCGGACGGGGCGCGATACGGAAAACGGTCCCCGTCCTCTCTTGGAGAAGACGATGTCGATCGAAGTCCTTGATGCCCCCGCCCCCGTGCTGAACCGCCGCCTGCCGGCCCACCCCGTCGTCGCCATCGTCGGCGCGACCGGCGCGGTGGGCGTTGAACTCCTGGAAAGCCTGACCAGCCGCGACTTCCCGGTGGCCGAGCTGCGACTCCTCGCCTCGGCCCGCTCGGCGGGCACGCGGCTGTCGTTCCGCGGCCGCGATGTCGTGGTGCAGGAGCTGACCGAGCACAGCTTCCAGGGCGTCGACCTCGCGCTCTTCTCGGCGGGCGCCTCGATCTCGCGCAAATATGGCCCGATCGCCGTGGCCGCCGGGGCCATCGTCGTTGACAATTCCTCGGCCTTCCGCATGGCGCCCGAGGTGCCGCTGGTGGTGCCCGAGGTCAACGCCGCCGCCATGGCCGCGCATACCGGCATCATCGCCAACCCCAATTGCGTGGCGGCGATCCTGACCGTTGCGCTGGCGCCGCTGGCGCAGGAGTCCCGCATCCGGCGGCTCAATGTCGCGACCTATCAGGCGGCCTCGGGCGCGGGCGCGGCGGCGATGGAGGAACTGCGCCAGGCGACCGCCGCCTATCTGGAGGGCCAGCCCTTCACGCCCAAGGTCCTGCCACATCCCTATGCCTTCAACTTCTTCTCGCATAACGCGGCCGTCGATCCCGACACCGGCTACAACGGCGAGGAAGAGAAAGTCGTGGCCGAAACCCGCCGCATCCTCGGTCGCCCCGACCTGCCGGTCGGCATCACCTGCATCCGCGTGCCGGTGCTGCGCGCGCATGGCATGGCGGTGAGCATCGAGTTCGACTCCCCCGTCTCGGTCGAGCGCGCGCGCCAGCTCTTGGGCGTGGCCCCCGGTCTGCGGCTGGTCGATGACCGTGTCGGCAACCATTTCCCGATGCCGGTCGAGGCCTCGGGCCAGGACGCCGTCCTGGTTGGCCGCATCCGCGAGGATCTGGGCGACCCCTCGGGCAACTCGCTGGCGCTGTTCGTGGTCGGCGACCAGCTGCTGAAAGGCGCCGCGCTCAACGCGGTTCAGATCGCAGAGGCGCTGCTCTGACGGGCGGCATTACCTGACGGAAAAGGCCCCGGGATGATCCCGGGGCCTCAGCCTTGCCGGAAGCAGGTCACGTCGCCGATGGTCTCGATGGCCGTGAACCCGGCCGCCGCGAGGTCCTTCACCAGCGCGGCCTGATCCGCCTCGCCTGCCGGATAGACGGCCGGATGCAACTCCATCACGATGACTGAAAAGCGGCGCAGCGCCTCCTCCTCGTTCCGGCAGAGCGCCAGCTCGGCGCCCTCGACGTCGCAGATCAGCGCCGCCGCGCCCTCGGTCGGGAAATCCGCCAGAAGCGCAGAGAGCGTGATCGTCGGCACGTTGCGACCCGTCTCGCCCGGCTGGGCGACACGGCCGACATGAGCGTTGTGGCCAGAGGCGAAACGCACGAAGGGAGCGCCGGAATAATCCACCGCCGCATGCAGCGCCGTGGCCGCGCCCGGCACCGCGGCCCGCGCGGCATTGGCCTGGCAGACCGGGACCAGCGCCGCCTCGGCTTCGACCACGATCTGCCGTGCCTTGGGCCCGATCACCGAGCGCGTGACGGCCGAGATGACGCCGACGCAGCCGCCCAACTCGATCACTGCCATCCCGGGGCGCAGGTGTTTTCGGATCAGGGCCGCCTCGCCAACCTCATACGGCACCTTGCGGAAAAGATTGTAGCGCATCGAAAGATCTGAGCCCTTCGGCACATGAACCTCGACGCCATGCGGATAAAACACCTCGGTTGAGAGGCCCAAGCGTTCGGCGACCCAGAGCATGGCCGTGCGGCGTTCGCGTTTCAGGAACTTCATCGCAGGGCTCCGAGATGGGGACGACCGAACTGCGCGGCCGTGACCCCGCAGAGATACCCCCAGCGCTCTGCCCGTGGCCCAGGTGACAAAAGGGCGAGCGGCGACAGGCAGCGCGGGATCGCGCGCACCAGCGTCTTTGCATAGGCGCCCGTCCGGCCATGCTTGCGCGACGCATAGATCCGGGACCAGCCGAAATGCCAAGACTTGAACGCCTCGATCCGCGGATCGGGGGCGGATCCGGCGCCTCCGCTATGCGTGACCAGGGCGGCGCGAACCAAGCGCAGGCTACCCAGCCTGCTCAGCCTCAACGACAGGTCGTCGTCTTCAAAGAACAGAAAAATCGCCGGATCGAACCCGCCGATGGCCTCGAAGGCCGAACGCCGCACCATCAGCGCCGCGCCCGACAGCACAATCAGGGTGCGGTCCCTGTCCGGGGTGCCCTTCGGCATCCAGCGGCGACGGGGCAACAGGTGGCAGCTGCGCTTGAAGGCAGGGTGGCCAGCGTCATCCTCGAACCTGGGGTTGAAGGCAACCGCTTCGGGATGGGCGTCGGCGGCGGCAATCAGCTGGTCCAGCGCATCGGGGGCGAGGCGCGTGTCAGGGTTCAGGAACAGCAGGAATTCGGTTTCCACGCCTTCCGCGCCGCGATTGCAGGCTGGTCCGAAGCCGATGTTCACCGGGCACTCGATCAAAGTGACTTTGGGCCGATCCGCGAGCTCCCGCAACGCCGTGCGGTCGTTGGAGGCATTGTCGACAAGGATAACCGGCGTGTCTGTCGGCGTCGATGCCAGCATGTCGGGCAGCACCCGGCTGCTGTTGTAGGTCACGGTAACGATGGATACGCGGCTGCTCACGGCACGACTCCGGCGCAAATCGACTGCCCCCCGGCGTAACACCGGGGGGCAGCCTAAACCGATCACTCGGCGCTGTCGTCTTTCTTCTCGGCGATCTCTTCGCCGGTTTCCTGGTCGACCATCTTCATGGCCAGACGGACCTTGCCGCGATCGTCGAAGCCCAGCAGCTTGACCTTCACCTCCTGGCCTTCCTTCAGCAGGTCGGACGGGTGGTTCAGGCGCTTGTTGGCGATCTGGGACACATGGACCAGACCGTCGCGCTTGCCGAAGAAGTTCACGAAGGCGCCGAAATCGACGATCTTCACCACGGTGCCGGTGTAGATCTGGCCGACTTCCGGCTCTGCCACGATCGAATAGATCATGTCATAGGCCTTCTTGATCGCCGCCTGATCGTTCGAGGCGATCTTGATGGTGCCATCGTCGTTGATGTCGACCTTGGCGCCCGAGACTTCGACGATCTCGCGGATCACCTTGCCGCCCGAGCCGATCACTTCACGGATCTTGTCGGTCGGGATGGTCATCGTCTCGATCTTCGGCGCGTACTGGCTGAAGGCATTGGCCGAGGTCAGCGATTTCGCCATCTCGCCCAGGATGTGCATCCGGCCGTCCTTGGCTTGCGCCAGGGCTTTCTCCATGATCTCGAAGGTGATCCCCGAAACCTTGATGTCCATTTGCAGCGAGGTGATGCCGTTCTCGGTGCCCGCGACCTTGAAGTCCATGTCGCCGAGGTGATCCTCGTCGCCCAGGATGTCGGTCAGCACGGC
>NZ_JAUCCQ010000108.1:0-13431 GCF_034676075.1 Pararhodobacter sp.
CTTGAGGCCGCGGATGCCTATGGCCTGACCGGCTTCGCCAAGTTCCGGCGGGTGGTCTGGCCCACCATGCTGCGCCTCGCCTGGCCCAGCTATACCAACGAGGCCATCTTCCTGTTGCACGCCACGACGCTGGTGTTCTTCTCGGCCTTTCCCGCCTGGCAGCAGATGGGCGACGCCCTCTACTACGCCAGTTACTTCGCCGCACAGACCTTCAACCCTTTCATCGCCTACCCTATCGTCGGACTCTATTTCATCCTGATGACCCTGGCAGTGATCGGCCTTTTCGGTGCGGTCAACCGGCGGCTCAACCGGCATCTCCCGCGCGCTGCGCGGGCCCGCTTCCGGTTCCGTCCGCAATATATCAGGTGAATCATGCGTGATTGGCTCCGCCATCACCCCGACGTCCGAACCATCCGTGTTGCCGCCGCCGACCTCAACGGTCAGGCACGGGGCAAACGCATCCCGGTGCGCTTCGCCGACAAGATCGTCGAGGAGGGCACGCGCTTTCCCTTCTCGGTCATGAACCTCGACATCTGGGGCGAGGATATCGAGGACAGCCCGCTGGTCTTCGACTCCGGCGATGCCGATGGCGTGCTGAAACCCACGGAACGCGGCTTCCTGCCGATGCCCTGGCTCGAGGCGCCGACCGCGCTGCTGCCGATCTGGATGTTCCACGAGGACGGCAGCCCCTTTGCCGGCGATCCCCGCCACGCGCTGGCCCGGGTGGTCGAGAAATTCCACGAGCGCGGCATGTTCCCGGTCTGCGCCACCGAACTCGAATTCTACCTGATCGACGATTCGGGCCGCGAGCTGCGCGTGCCGCCCTCGCCCCGCTCGGGCAAGCGCAGGCCCGGCGCCGATACGCTGGCGCTCAGGGCGCTCGACGCGTTCGACCGCTTCTTCACCGATCTCTATGATTGCTGCGAGGTTATGGACATCGACGCCGACACGGCGATTTCCGAGGCCGGGCCCGGCCAGTTCGAAGTCAACCTGCTTCATTCGGCCGATGTGCTGAAGATCGCCGACGATACCTGGTTCTTCAAGATGCTGGTCCGCGGCCTCGCCCGCCGCCACGGCTTTGCCGCCAGCTTCATGGCCAAACCCTACGAGGATTGGCCGGGCAACGGCATGCACATGCATTTCTCCGTCACCGACGGGGCGGGCAAGAACCTGTTCGACGACGGCACGCATGGCGGCTCGCCCCTGCTGCATCAGGCGGTCGCCGGGTGCCTCAAGGCGATGCCCGGCACCACGCTGCTGCTGGCGCCCCATTACAACAGCTACGACCGCTTCGAGCCCGGCGCGCATGCGCCGACCGGCATCGCCTGGGCCTATGAGAACCGCACGGCAGCGGTGCGCATCCCCTCGGGCAACCTCAAGGCACGGCGGATCGAACACCGCGTGGCGGGGGGCGACATCAACCCCTATCTGATGATGGCCGGTGTCCTGGGTGCCGCGCTCATCGGGATCGAGGACGGGCTCACCCCGCCCGCGCCCATTAGCGGCAATGCCTATGAACTCGATCTTCCGCAGATGCCGACAACGTGGCAGGATGCGATCGACACATTCGAAAGCAGCCCCGAGATGAAGCGCATCTTCGCGCCGCAACTCATCGAGAACCTCATCCGTACCAAGCGTCAGGAACTTCGCTACATGGCGGAGATGACGCCGACGGAAGTGCTCGATCTCTATCTCGACACCGTTTGAGGAAACCATGAAGATCGGCATTCTGCAAACCGGCGACGCCCCCCAGGGGCTGGAATCCTACGGCACCTATCCCGACATGTTCGAGACTCTGCTGGCGGGACAAGGCTTCACCTTCGCCCGCTGGCGGGTCAACGGGATGGAGTTTCCCGCCTCGGTCACCGACTGCGACGGCTGGCTGATCACCGGCTCGCGCCATGGCGTCTACGAGGATCACCCGTTCATCAAGCCGCTGGAGCAGTTCATCCGCGACGCCATCGCCCGTGACATCCCGGTGGCGGGCATCTGCTTTGGCCATCAGATCATGGCCCGGGCCCTGGGCGGCACGGTCGAGAAATACCAGGGCGGCTGGGCCGTCGGCCCGACCGAGTACGATTTCGGCGGCGAGACGGTCAAGCTGAACGCCTGGCATCAGGACCAGGTGACGGCGCTTCCGCCCGGTGCCCGGGTCGTGGCCACCTCGCCCTTCTGCCAATACGCAGGGCTGGCCTATGGCAAGACCGGCTATTCGGTGCAGCCCCATCCCGAATTCGGCGATGGCTTCGTCGGCGAACTGATCGATGCGCGCGGGCGCGGGGTGGTGCCCGACCCGCTCCTTGACGCGGCGCGGGCCCGTCTGGGCGCGGGACCCGACAGCGCCGTCATCGCCCGTCAGCTCAGCGACTTTTTCAAGGCCGCCCATGCGGAGCGGCAACAGACCGTCAAATGACGGATTTCCACAGGACTGACCCATGACCAACTGGACCACCAAGATTCCCGAGGCGGCCCGTGATTTCCTCGCCGGGCGCCGCCTGGACGAGATCGAATGCATCCTGCCCGATATCGCCGGCGTGGCGCGGGGCAAGGCGATGCCCGCCTTCAAATTCGACAAGCAGACGCATTTCTATCTGCCGACCTCGATCTTCCTGCAGACCATCACCGGCGAATGGGCCAATGCCCCGGGCGGCGAGGATGAGTACAAGGAACCGGACATGACGCTGGTGCCGGATTTCTCGACCGCCACCGCCGCGCCCTGGACCGCCGATATCACGCTGCAGATCATCCATGACGCGATGACCCAGACCGGGGCCCCGGTGCCGACCGCACCGAGGAACGTGCTGAAACGCGTGCTCGACCTCTATGCGGCCGAGGGCTGGAAGCCCGTGGTCGCGCCCGAGATGGAATTCTATTTCGTCGAGCGCAACACCGATCCCAACATGCCGATCAGCCCGCCGATGGGCCGCTCGGGCCGCAAGGCGGCGGCGAAACAGGCCTATTCGATGTCGGCGGTCGATGAATACGGCAAGGTCATCGACGACATCTACGATTACGCCGAGGCAATGGGGCTGGAGATCGACGGCATCCTGCAGGAAGGCGGCGCCGGTCAGGTCGAGATCAACCTCGCCCATGGCAACCCGGTCGATCTGGCCGACCACATCTTCTTCTTCAAGCGGATGATCCGCGAGGCGGCGCTGCGCCACGATTGCTTTGCCACCTTCATGGCAAAGCCCATCGAGGGCGAGCCGGGCTCGGCCATGCATATCCATCATTCGGTGGTGGACCTGAAGACCGGCAAGAACATCTTCTCGGCCGAGGATGGCAGCGAGACGCCGGCCTTCCTGCATTTCATTGCCGGGATGCAGAACCACCTGCCCGCCGCGGTGGCTCTGCTCGCGCCCTATGTGAACTCGTACCGCCGCTACGTCCCCGACTTCGCCGCCCCCATCAACCTGGAATGGGGCCGCGACAACCGCACCACCGGGCTGCGCGTGCCGATCTCAGGCCCCGAGGCGCGGCGGGTCGAGAACCGGCTGGCCGGGATGGATTGCAACCCCTATCTCGGGATCGCGGCTTCGCTCGCCTGCGGCTATCTGGGGCTCAAGGAGAAGCTCGATCCCCGGCCGGAATGCCGGATCAACGCCTATATGGGCGAGGACGAGCTGCCGCTGACGCTCGGCGACGCCATCGACCTGCTGGTCGAGGACACGGCGATGACCGAGGTGCTGGGGCCGGAGTTCGTGGCGCTCTATGCCTCGGTCAAGCGCGACGAATACAAGGAATTCCAGCAGGTCATCTCGCCCTGGGAGCGGGAGCATCTGCTGCTCAACGTCTGACAGTGGCGGGGGTTGCCGCCCCCGCACCCCCGCTTCAAGGGGGGAGCACGCTCCCCCCTTGAAAATCCCCCGTGCGTATTTGGGGCAGAATGAAGCAGGGGCGCGGTTTGGCTTGGCGGGGTCAGGCGCTTCGGCTATGCGGGTTTCATGGAATTGCGCGTAACGGATCTGGCCTGCGCCCGGGGCGGGCTGCCCTTGATCGAGGGGCTGAGCTTTGCCGTCGCAAGCGGCGAGGCGCTGGTGTTGCGCGGGCCGAACGGGTCGGGGAAAACCACGCTGCTGAGGACGCTGGCCGGGTTGCAGCCGGCGCTGAAAGGCGAGATTTCCTGCCCGCCCGAAGAGATGGCCTATGCCGCCCATGCCGACGGGCTGAAATCCACCCTCACCGTGGCCGAGAACCTCAGTTTCTGGGCGGCGATCCATGGGCAGAGGGACATCGCCGGGGCGCTGGAGTCCATGAACCTCAGGGATCTGGCCGAGCGGCAGGCGCAGCATCTTTCGGCCGGGCAGAAGCGGCGGCTGGGGCTGGCGCGGCTTCTGGTGACCGGGCGCTGGCTCTGGGTGCTGGACGAGCCGACGGTGTCGCTGGACGCGGCTTCGGTCGCGCTCTTCGCGGGCGTGGTGCGCGATCATCTGGCCGCGGGCGGGGCGGCGCTGCTGGCCACGCATATCGACCTCGGCCTGCCCGAGGCAAGGGTGCTGGACCTCGCGCCCTATAGGGCCGAGCTGCCGCCGGACCTCGGTTTCGATGAGGCCTTCCTGTGATCGCGCTCCTGATCCGTGACCTGAGGCTGGCGATCCGGGCCGGCGGCGGCTTCGGGCTGGGGCTGGGGTTCTTCCTGATCCTTGCCGTGCTGGTGCCGCTGGGCGTCGGCCCCGATACCGGGACGCTGGCGCTGATCGCGCCCGGCATCCTCTGGGTGGGCGCGCTGCTCGCGTGCCTCCTGTCGCTGGACCGGCTGTTCGCGCTGGATCATGAGGACGGCTCGCTCGACCTGCTGGCGACCTCGCCCATCCCGCTGGAGGGGGTGGTCGCGGTGAAGGCGCTGGCCCATTGGCTGACGACCGGCCTGCCCTTGGCGCTGGCCGCGCCGGTGCTGGGCATCCTGCTGAACCTGCCGGGGCCCGCCTTCGCCCCGCTGGTCCTGTCCCTGCTGCTGGGCACCCCGGCCTTGAGCGTCATCGGCGCTTTCGGCGCGGCGCTGACCGTCGGACTGAAGCGCGGCGGGCTCCTCATGTCTCTGCTGGTGCTGCCGCTTTACGTCCCCACCCTGGTCTTCGGCGCCCAGGCAGTGAGCCGGGCGGCACAGGGGCTCGACGGCTCGACCGCGCTGCTGCTGACCGCCGGGATCACCGCCGGATCCGCGGCCCTGCTACCCTTCGCCGCAGCCTTCGCGCTGCGCATCAATCTGCGCTAGGATCACGCCCGTGTGGCTTGAGCCCCGCCCCCGGACACATTAGGAAACCTGCATGGCATCGCTCTGGGAATACGCCAATCCGGTCAAGTTCATGCGGCTCTCGGGCTGGCTGATGCCCGTGAGCGCGCTGCTCGCGGCCGGGCTGATCGCCACCGGGCTGGTCTGGGGCTTTTTCTTCACCGAGGCCGATTACCGCCAGGGTGCCACGGTCAAGATCATCTTCCTGCATGTCCCCGCCGCACTGATGGCGATCAATGCCTGGGCCATGATGCTCATCGCCTCGCTGATCTGGCTGGTCCGGCGCCACCATGTCAGCGCGCTGGCCGCCAAGGCCGCCGGTCCCATCGGCGCCACCATGACGCTGATCGCGCTGATCACCGGCGCCATCTGGGGCCAGCCGATGTGGGGCACGTGGTGGGAATGGGACCCGAGGCTGACCTCGTTCCTGATCCTGTTCCTCTTCTACCTCGGCTATATCGCGCTCTGGTCCGCGATCGAGGACGCCGACACCGCCGCCGACCTCACCGCCATCCTCTGTCTGGTCGGCTCGGTCTTTGCCGCGCTCTCGCGCTATGCCGCGCTCTTCTGGAACCAGGGCCTGCATCAGGGGGCCTCGCTCAGCGTGGCGCCCGGGACGCGGATGGACTGGGCCTACAAGGCGCCGCTCTATCTGTGCATGGCGGGCTTCGGCCTGCTGTTTCTGGCGCTGGTCCTGGCCGGGACGCGGACCGAGATCCGCGCCCGCCGCGCCCGCGCCCTCATGACCCGTGAAAGGGCCCGCGCCTGATGCCCGACCTTGGCCCCTATGCCGCCGAAGTGACGCTCGCCTATGCCGTATCGCTGGGCCTGATCGCGGCGCTGATCCTGTGGAGCTGGGCCCGCGCGCGCCGTGTCAGGCGCGAGCTGGCCGCCCTCGAAACCCGAACGACCCGAGGCTGAGATGAAGATCAACCCCCTCCTGCTGCTGCCGCCCGTCCTCCTGGCCGGTTTCGTCGCCTTCGTCGCCGTCGGCAATTTCCGCGAGGACCGCAACGACCTGCCCTCGGCCCGGGCCGGGCATCAGGCCCCGGCGGTGGAACTGGCGCAGCTGGAAGAGCTGCCGCTCTTCACCGACGACATGCTGCGCACCGGCGAAGTGACGCTGGTCAATTTCTGGGCCTCGTGGTGCCCGCCCTGCCGGGCCGAGGCGCCGGTGGTCGAGGGGCTGGCCCATGAGGGGCTGACGGTGCTGGGCGTGAACTACCGTGACGAACCCGACCGGGCGATGGATTTCCTCGATGAACTGGGCAATCCCTATGCCGCGATCGGCGCCGATCCCCGGGCCCGTATGGGCCTCGACTGGGGCGTTGTCGGCCTGCCCGAGACCTTCGTCGTCGATGGCGAGGGCAATATCCTCATGCGCCACGCCGGTCCCCTGACGGATGAGGTCGTGGAACAGCGCCTGCGCCCGGTGATCGAGCGCGCGCAAGGCCGGGCCAGCTGAGATGGAGCGCCCCTCGGACCGCGATCTGACGACCGAGGGGATGGAAGCGCCGCGCGAGGGGCGCCTGCTGGCCCTGGCCTGCGGGGCGCTCGCGCATGAGATCTTGGCGATCAAGGCGGCCAATGGCTGGGACCATCTGGACCTGCATTGCCTGCCCGCCAACCTGCACCTCTGGCCCGACCGGATCCCCGATGCGGTCGAGGCGGCGGTCGAGAAATACCGCGATGCCTACGACCAGATCCTGGTGGTCTATGCCGATTGCGGCACCGGCGGCCTGCTGCAGGCCCGCTGCGCGGCGTTGGGCGTACCGATGGTCGAAGGCCCGCATTGCTATTCCTTCTTCGCCGGCAACGCCGATTTCGCCGCAAGGGCCGAGACGGAATTCACCGCCTTCTACCTCACCGATTTTCTGGTCAAGCAATTCGAGGCCTTCGTCTGGCGGCCGATGGGCTTTGACCGCCACCCCGAGCTGATCGCCATGATGTTCGGCAATTACGAAAAGCTGGTCTATCTGGCGCAGCTCGATGACCCGGCGCTCGACGCCAAGGCCGCCGACTGCGCCGCCCGCCTCAACCTTGCCTATGAGCGCCGCCTGACCGGCTATGGCGACCTCGTTCCGGCGCTGGCGGCGCTGGCGGACCGCACGGGGCGGTGATCGGCGGACCTCGGCCATTGTAACCCGGGTCGGGGCGTCCTAGTCTTGGCCAAACCCCCTTTTTCTGGCACCGATGACCCCGCACGAGATCGAACACGCCGCCGCCGAGCCGCAACCCGCCAACCGCCTGTCGCTGGTCGATCGTTACCGGCTGCAGACCTGGTTCCTGGGGATCATCGCCTTTTCGATGATCCTGTTCCTGCTGGTGCAGGCGCGGTTCATCCTGATCTCGCTGGTCATCGCCATCATCCTCTTCTCGCTGACGGCGGATGCGATCACCGCCTTCTCGCGGCTCAGGATCGGGTCGTGGAAGATCACCAACTGGCTGGCCTCGGTCGGGGCCTTCGCCATGATCGCGGTGATCCTGCTGACCCTCACGGGCATCATCATCAGCCAGATCAACACGGTGGTGACGACGACGCTGGGCTATACCGACCAGGCCATCGCCGCCATGGCGCGGCTCGCCGCCTGGATCTCGCCCGAGGCCGAGCAGATGGTGGAAACCTCGATCCGCTCGATCCAGGTCTCGACCTATATCAGCACGCTGGCGGGCCAGGCCTCGAACCTGCTGTCGGCAACGACGCTGGTCATCCTCTTCGTCGGTTTCCTTTTCGCCGAGCGGCTTTGGTTCAACACCAAGCTGGAGAACCTGCTGCACGACAAGGCCCAGGCCAAGCGCGTCGGCCGCATCATCCATTCCATCGTCCGGCGGGTGAACCATTACCTCTTGGTGAAGACCGGCGTCTCGCTGGCCACTGCGCTGGCGGTCTATCTGCTGATGGAGGGGTTCCGCCTCGATTTCGCCGGACCCATGGCGATCCTGACCTTCGTTCTGAACTACATCCCCTCGGTGGGCTCGATCATCGCCACGATCCTGCTGGGTCTGGTGGCGCTGATCCAGGTGACGGAACCGGCGACGGCGCTTCTGGTGTTCGTGCTGGCGGGGATGATCCAGTTCGTTCTGGGCTCGGTCATCGACCCGATGCTGATGGGCCGGGCGCTCAGGGTCTCGTCCTTCGGCATCATCATCTCGCTGGCCTTCTGGGGCGCGCTCTGGGGCATCGCCGGGATGTTCCTGGCCGTGCCGATCATGGTCGCGGCGATGATCGTCTGCTCGCATATCCCCGCCGCAAGGCCGGTGGCGGTGCTGCTGTCCCGCGAGGGCCTGCCCGAGATCGAGGAAGCGGGAACCGTGCCGGACGAGGGCGAGCCGATCCGCCGCGCGGCAGAGTGACGTTGGGTGCGTGCTCGCCCGCACCGATCCTGCCGGAGGTGCGTGCAAGCACGCACCCTACGTTAACCCTTCTCTCACCGGTTTTCGCGCTGATAGGGGGCATGTCCTCGTATCTCCGCCCCCGCGTTCCCGGTGCCACGATCTTCTTCACCGTCCGCCTCGATCAACCGGGCAGCGCGCTGCTGACGGATGAGGTCGAGCGCCTGCGCCAGGCGGTCGCCGTGACCCAGCGCGAACGCCCCTTCACCATCGACGCCTTCGTGGTGCTGCCGGACCATCTGCATTGCGTCTGGACGCTGCCCGAGGGGGATTGCGAGTATTCGGAGCGGTGGCGGTTGATCAAATCCCGCTTCTCGATGGGATTGTCACCGGGCCCTCGGCGGCATTCGCACCTTGCCCGGAACGAGAGGGCGATCTGGCAACGCCGCTTCTGGGAACACCATATCCGCGACGGGGCGGATTATCGGGCGCATGTCGAGTATTGCAGGATCAATCCTGTCAAGCACGGCCTCGCCGCATCGCCCGAGGACTGGCCGTTCTCCTCGGTCCACCGCGACCGCCGCCTCGGCCTCCTGTAGGGTGCGTGCTTGCACGCACCTTCGGTGCGGATTCGGGCTGGGGAACGGTGCGTGCAAGCACGCACCCTACGGAGCGCGCACCGCCATCGCTCTCACCTCACCGGGTGCGGCCGCGGGTTTCCGACGAAACCCGCTTACCCTCACCCGCCATGACGAAGGACAGCCTCAGCTGTCCATCTTCAACGCCGAGATGAACGCCGACTGCGGGATCTCCACTTTCCCGAACTGGCGCATCTTCTTCTTGCCGGCCTTCTGCTTGTCCAGAAGCTTGCGCTTGCGGGTGGCGTCACCGCCGTAGCATTTGGCCGTCACGTCCTTGCGCATCGCCGACAGCGTCTCGCGGGCGATCACCCGGCCGCCGATGGCCGCCTGGATCGGGATCTTGAACATGTGGCGCGGGATCAGGTCCTTGAGCTTCTCCACCATCGCCCGGCCGCGCATCTCGGCCCGGTCGCGGTGGACCATCATGGACAAGGCATCGACCGGCTCGTCATTGACCAGGATCGACATCTTGACCAGGTAATCCTCGGCATAGCCGGTCAGCTGGTAGTCGAAGCTGGCATAGCCCTTGGTGATCGACTTCAGCCGGTCGTAGAAGTCGAAGACCACCTCGTTCAGCGGCAGGTCGTATTCCACCATCGCCCGGTTGCCGGCATAGGTCAGGTTCAACTGAACCCCGCGGCGGTCCTGGCACAGCTTCAGCACGTCGCCGAGGTAATCGTCGGGCACCATGATGGTGGCCTTGATCCGCGGCTCCTCGATATGGTCGACATGGGTCAGGTCGGGCATGTCGGCAGGGTTGTGCAATTCCTGCATAGTGCCGTCGCGCATGAAGATCTTGTAGACCACCGACGGCGCCGTGGTGATCAGGTCGAGGTCGTATTCGCGTTCCAGCCGGTCGCGGATCACCTCGAGATGCAAAAGCCCGAGGAAGCCGCAGCGGAAGCCGAAGCCCAGCGCGGCCGAGGTCTCCATCTCGCTGCTGAAGCTGGCGTCGTTGAGCTGCAGCTTCTCGATGGCGTCGCGCAAATCCTCGAAATCATTGGCATCGACCGGGAAGAGGCCGCAGAAGACCACCGGCTGGGCGGGCTTGAAGCCGGGCAGCGGGGCTTCGCAGCCCTTTTTCTCGGTGGTGATCGTGTCGCCGACGCGGGTGTCGCGGACCTGCTTGATCGAGCCGGTCCAGATGCCGATCTCGCCCGGGCCGAGTTCCTCGATATCGACCATCTGCGGCTTCAGCACCGCCAGCTTGTCGACCCCGTAGATCGCGCCGGTCTGCATCATCTTGATCCGGTCGCCCTTGCGGATCACGCCATCCATCACGCGGATCATGACGACCACGCCCAGATAGGGGTCGTACCAGCTGTCGACCAGCATCGCCTTCAGGGGCGCATTGCGGTCGCCCTTGGGCGGCGGCAGACGGGTGACGATGGCTTCCAGCACCTCGGGGATGCCGAGGCCGGATTTGGCCGAGATCAGCACCGCGTCATGGGCGTCAAGGCCGATCACATCCTCGATCTGTTCCTTCACCCGCTCGGGCTCGGCCGCCGGAAGGTCGATCTTGTTCAGGACCGGCACGATCTCGTGGCCCGCGTCGATCGCCTGATAGACGTTGGCCAGCGTCTGCGCCTCGACGCCCTGCGAGGCATCGACAACCAGAAGCGAGCCCTCGACCGCGCGCATCGAGCGCGAGACTTCATAGGCGAAGTCGACGTGGCCGGGCGTATCGATCAGGTTCAGCACATAGGTCTTGCCGTCCTTGGCCGGGTATTCGATGCGGACGGT
Source organism: Pararhodobacter sp. (assembly GCF_034676075.1). Taxonomy (GTDB): domain Bacteria; phylum Pseudomonadota; class Alphaproteobacteria; order Rhodobacterales; family Rhodobacteraceae; genus Pararhodobacter. The sequence goes on from NZ_JAUCCQ010000108.1 coordinate 10,951, forward strand.
GTTGGCCTTGATGGTGATGCCGCGCTCGCGCTCGATATCCATCGAGTCGAGGATCTGCTCCTTCATGTCGCGTTGCGCCACGGTGCCGGTCAGCTGGATCAGCCGGTCGGCAAGCGTGGATTTGCCGTGGTCGATATGCGCCACGATGGAGAAGTTGCGGATTCTGTCGAGCTCGGTCATGGCGGGCATATGAGCAGGTTTCGGGGAGCCGTCAATGCTTGGTTTGCAGGCCTGCGCCGGGGTCAGAGGCGCGCGTCGAGCGTCGCATGGTAAAGCCGGGCATAGGCCGTGGCCTCGGCCGCGTCCGAGCTTTGCCAATCGGCGCGGGACAGCCAGTCGGGATGGGGTTCCGTCCCCCAGCCGGGCAGGTCGGGGACGCTGAGCTGCCCCGCCTCGACCCGGAACGGGTCGGTGGTGAAGAGGCCCCGTTGCCAGGGGTAGTAATCCGCCCCCTCGATCGAGAATTCGAGGTATTTGCCCGCATTCGGGATGGCCCGCATCAGATGCATCGTCGCCAGCGTCACCAGCCCCAGATTGGCGGCATGGGGCGTGACCGGCAGCCCCTCGGCCGCCGCGAGGCGCGCCACATGCAGGGTCTTCGCCAGCCCGCCCAGATAGAGGATATCGGGCTGCACGACATCGACCGCCCGATCGCGAATCATGCGGGCGAAGGTGGTGACCTCGACCTCCTGCTCACCGCCCGCCACGTCGATGTCCAGCGCCTCGGACACGGCGGCGGTGGCGTCGAGGTCCCACCACGGCACCGGCTCCTCGTAATGGCTGATGCCGTGATCCTCCAGCATGCGGCCGACGGCGATGGCGCGGGGCACGGAGAAGCCGGAATTGGCGTCGACCAGCCGCTCGATGCCGGGCAGCGCCCGGGTGACGGCGGGGATGATCGCCTCGGTCCGGCCCTCCCATTGGTCGCGGTCCTCGCCCATCTCGGCGGCGATGCGGAACTTGGCGGCGGTGAAACCCTGCTCGGCGCAGATCCGCTTCAGGCGCTCAGCCTCCTCGTCGGCGGTCAGGTCGCGGCGCATGGAACTGGCATAGGCGCGCACCGGCCCGGCGCTGCCGCCGATCAGCGCCGCCACCGGCTTGCCCGCCCGCCGCCCGGCCATGTCCCACAGCGCCGTGTCGAGCCCCGCCAGCGCCCGGTTGCGATAGGAGCCGGGGAATTTGTGCTCCGCCCGTTCGATCCGGGCGACCAGCGCGGCGATGTCGGCCGAATCCTGGCCCAGGGCCCAGGGGGTGATCTGCCGCTGGAAGACCCGGGCGGTGAGATCGGCGTTATAGGTCGCGGTCTGGCCCCAGCCGATGGCGCCATCCTCGGCCGTCGCCTTGACGAAGCAGACGAATTCGTCGTGGAAAGTCTCGAGGCGGATCAGGCGCATGGGCGGGTCCCGGCTGTTTCGGGTCAGACTAGCCGCGCCCTGCCCCGCCGTCCATGGCGGCGTAGGATGGGCAATATTGCCCATCCTACCGGGCGCTAGAGCGGCAGGCCGCCGGTCTGCTCCAGCCAGAAGGCCAGGCGTTCCTTCAGGATCCGGGGCTGGCTCAGCGCCTCGGTCTCGGGGTCGAGGCGTTCGAGGATCTCGAACCGGTAGCCCGCCGCCGACGCTTCCTGCAGCCCGGCATTGGGATGGGCGCCCTGCCCCAGCGTGAACCGCAGCCGGTTCTCGACCGTGTCGAGCCGGGGCGCGGCGGCGATCCAGAGATGTCCGCCCGCGTGGAGGGCATAGATCCCGGCTTGCGGTCTGGCCTCGCGATAGGACGAGACGGCGGCTTTACGGTCCTGACGGTTCATGACGCGACTCCTTTGGAGCGGCTGATAGCAGAGCTCCGCGCCCCGCGCAATATTACCCGGGTAATATTGACAAGCGATCCGGACTGGTGTTCATGGCGCCATGGAACAGGATGATGCATGCACCGCCTTTCTGGGGCTCGAGACCGTGGCCGAGGGGCCTCTGGCGCAGGTCGCGCCCGTGGCACTGGCCAAGGGGGCGCTGGTCTTCGATGACCGGACCGGGCGGGTCGTCGACCTTGACCCGCGCGACTGGGTCGCGCCGCCCCCGCCCCGGCGCGGACGGCCGAAGCTGGGGGTGGTGGCGCGGGAGGTCACGCTGCTGAAACGGCACTGGGATTGGCTCGGATCGCAACCGGGCGGCGCCTCGGCGACGATCCGGCGGCTGGTCGAGGCGGCGCGCGCGGCCGAGGGCGGCGCGGCCGAACGGCGGGACGCCTGCTGGCGGGCGATGAACGCCTTAGCGGGGGATCTGCCGGGGTTCGAGGAGGCCAGCCGGGCGCTGTATGCGGGCGATCTGGAAGCCTTCGCGGCGCGGGTCGAGGACTGGCCTGAAGGGATCCGGGGTTATGTGCGGCGGATGGCGGGGGTGGGTGCGTAGGCGGTCGGGGCACGGTGCGTGCGAGCACGCACCCTACGGGTGTTGTCGAGTACGGGCCCGGACGCGCCGCCCACCC
>NZ_JAUCCQ010000109.1:0-13391 GCF_034676075.1 Pararhodobacter sp.
CGATCTGGTCCCAGCCGGGGCTGGAGGTGCCGGCCCTGAGGCCGATCTGCCAGGCGATGAGCCGGGCGCGAGGCGCATGATAAGGGTCGGTGACGATCACCACCCGCGCAGCCTCGGGCAGCAAGACTTTGGCGTTGATCAGATTTTCCCGTGTCGAGGTGGAGCGGTCCTCTTCCAGGATCCGGTCCTCGGGGATGCCCGCCTCTCGGCAAAGCCGGGCAATGAGCGCCGCTTCCGTCGGCGGATGAGTGCCCAGCCCGCCGCACCCCATGATCCGTCCGACATGCCCCGCATGGTAAAGCCCGATGGCATGCGCTGTCCGCCGCGCCAGCGTCGGAGAGGGCTCACCCCCGGGCCAGACCGCGGCGCCGAGGACGAGGGCGGTGGGTTTGTCGATGTCAGACAATAGGCCTTACCGCCGCCGGCCCTTGCTTTTCGCCGCCTGCTTGGCATTGGACCCGGCCTTGCCCGCGGTGGAGCGGCCGCGGGTCTTGACGGCTTCCTCGACCGCCTCCTCGACGGCGGATTGGCGGGCCAGCGGGTCGTCGGCGATGGCGAGTTCGACCGCTTCCAGCCGCTTGATCTCGTCCCGCAGCCGCGCGGCTTCCTCGAATTCCAGGTTCTCGGCCGCCTTGCGCATCTCGGTGCGCATCGCGTCGAGATGGGCGGCGAGGTTGGCGCCGACCATAGGCTTCGACACCTTGGTGGTGACGCGCGACTGATCGGTGTCACCCTGCCACAGGCCGCTCAGGACGTCATCGACGTTTTTCCTGACAGTCTGAGGGGTTATGCCGTGTTCTTCGTTATAGGCGATCTGTTTGGCGCGGCGGCGGTTGGTCTCGTCCATCGCGCGCTGCATGGAGCCGGTGATCTTGTCCGCGTACATGATGACCCGGCCATCGGCGTTGCGCGCGGCGCGGCCGATCGTCTGGATCAGCGAGGTCTCGGACCGCAGGAAGCCTTCCTTGTCAGCATCCAGGATCGCCACCAGCCCGCATTCGGGGATGTCGAGCCCCTCGCGCAGCAGGTTGATGCCGATCAGCACGTCGAAGGCGCCAAGCCGCAGATCGCGGAGAATCTCAATCCTTTCAATCGTGTCGATGTCGGAATGCATGTAACGGACGCGGATGCCCTGTTCGTGCAGATATTCGGTCAGATCCTCGGCCATGCGCTTGGTCAGCGTGGTGACCAGCACCCGCAGCCCCTCGGCCGCGACCTTGCGGATTTCGTCAAGAAGGTCGTCTACCTGCATGGAAACAGGGCGGATTTCGACCACGGGGTCCAGAAGGCCGGTGGGCCGGATCACCTGTTCGGCGAAGACACCGCCGGCCTGATCCATCTCCCAGGCGGCGGGGGTGGCCGAGACGAAGACCGATTGCGGGCGCATCGCGTCCCATTCCTCGAACTTCAGGGGGCGGTTGTCCATGCAGGACGGCAGCCGGAACCCGTGATCGGCCAGCACCGATTTGCGCCGGAAGTCGCCCCGGTACATGCCGCCGATCTGCGGCACGGTGACGTGGGATTCGTCGGCGAAAACAATGGCCTGGTCGGGAATGAATTCGAAGAGGGTGGGCGGCGGCTCACCCGGCGCGCGCCCCGTGAGATAGCGCGAATAGTTCTCGATCCCGTTGCAGACGCCGGTGGCTTCCAGCATCTCCAGGTCGAAATTGGTCCGCTGCTCCAGCCGCTGAGCTTCCAGCAGTTTCCCCTCGGCGTTGAGCTGCTTCAGCCGGTGGAACAGCTCTTCCTTGATGCCCTTGATCGCCTGTTGCAGCGTCGGCCGGGGCGTCACGTAATGGCTGTTGGCATAGATGCGGATCTGTTCGAAACTGTCGGTCTTCTTGCCGGTCAGGGGGTCGAATTCGGTAATCGCCTCAAGCTCTTCGCCGAAGAAGCTGAAGCGCCAGGCGCGGTCGTCGAGGTGGGCGGGCCAGACCTCGACAACATCGCCGCGCACCCGGAACGAGCCGCGCTGGAAGCCTGCGTCGTTGCGCCGGTATTGCTGCGCCACCAGCTCGGCGATGAAGCTGCGCGGGTCGTAAAGCTGGCCGACCTTCAGATCCTGGGTCATGGCCGAATAGGTCTCGACCGAGCCGATGCCGTAGATGCAGCTGACCGAGGCGACGATGATCACATCGTCGCGCTCAAGCAGCGCCCGGGTCGCCGAGTGGCGCATCCGGTCGATGGCCTCGTTGATCTGGGATTCCTTCTCGATATAGGTGTCGGTCCGGGCGACATAGGCCTCGGGCTGGTAGTAATCGTAGTAGCTGACGAAATACTCGACCGCATTGTCGGGGAAGAAGCCCTTGAATTCGCCGTATAATTGCGCGGCCAGCGTCTTGTTCGGCGCCAGGATGATCGCCGGGCGCTGCGTCTCCTCGATGATCTTGGCCATGGTGAAGGTCTTGCCGGTGCCCGTCGCCCCCAGCAGCACCTGGTTGCGCTCGCCCTCCCTGAGACCGCCCGCCAGTTCGGCGATGGCCGTGGGCTGGTCGCCTGCGGGCTGGAAGGGCGTCTTCAGCACGAATTGCTTGCCCCCCTCCAGCTTTTCGCGCCGGGGGGCGGCCATCATCGGCATTTCGTTCAGGACATCGGGGCGGTTGTTGTGCATCGGGCGGACCTTTGGCTTCGTGCCTAGAATTGTGCCTATTTTGTTCTTCTGCAAGGGGCGGTGGCGCTGCCGGGGCCTCGCAGGCGCGGAAAGCGGCGCAAAGCCTTGCCGGAAAGCCTTGTCAGGGGGGGCCGAATTTCGGATAAGGCGGCAAGTCAGACGGAGTCTTCCATGCGCGCCCGTATCTATCGTCCCGCCCGCAACGCCATGCAATCGGGCATGGCCCGCACCAAGCAGTGGATTCTCGATTTCGCCCCGGCCGAAGCGCGCGAGAAGGACCCGCTGATGGGCTGGACCGGCTCGGGCGACACGCAGTCGCAGGTGCGGCTGCGCTTCGCGACCCAGGCCGAGGCCGAGGCCTATGCCCGCGCCAATGGCATCGACTATGTGGTGCAGGCCCCGAAAGAGCGGGCGGCCAACATCCGCGCCCAGGGCTATGGCGAGAATTTCGCGACCAACCGCAAGCAGGTCTGGACGCATTGAGCGGCTAGGCCGGAGGGGGCAGCTGCCCCGGGATCCGGGTCGAGGCTGATGCGAGGGCGCCCTGTCGGGGCGCCTTTTGTTTTTTGCGGCGCGGGGGCTCCCTGCGGCGACACTTCGGTCTGGATGGAAGCAACGGGGGAGGCGGGCGGGGTAACACCGGGCCGACATCACAGGAAGCCCCCGATGCAGAGCCAGGACAAGACCCTCGATTACGCCCTGCTGGGGTTTCTGGCGCTGCTCTGGGGGTCGTCCTATATCTTTACCAAAGTGGCGGTGGCCGAGATCCCGCCGGTCACGCTGATCGCGCTGCGGGTCGCGGGGGCGGCGCTGTTTCTCGGACTGGTCCTGTGGATCCGTGGCGAGCACCTGCCGCGCGGTTGGCGGCTTTGGGGCAAGCTGGGGCTTCAGGCCTTCTTCAACAGTATCGGCGCCTGGACGGTGCTGGCCTGGGGGCAGCAGCATGTCGAGGCCGGTCTGGCGAGCGTGCTGAATTCGACCTCGCCGATCTTCGTCTTCCTCTTCGCCGCGCTCTTCACGCGCGAGGCGCTTGGCGGGCGCAAGCTGGCCGGGGCGCTGCTGGGGCTGGGCGGCGTGGTGCTGATCGTGGGGGTCGAGGCGCTGGCGGGGCTGGGCGAGTCGGTGGCCGGGCAGCTGGCCTGCCTCGTGGGTGCGATGCTCTACGCGGGGGCGGCGCTTTATGGGCGCAATTTCGCGCGGGTCGGGGCCTTGCAGACGGCGCTGGGGACGATGATCTGGGCGACGCTGGTGCTGGTGCCGCTGGCCTTCGTGGTCGAGGCTCCCTTGAGCCTCAGGCCAAGCCCCATGGCGCTCGCGGCGACGCTGATGCTCGCGGTCTCCTGCACCGGGATGGCGCTGCTGGTCTATTTCCGGCTGGTGCGGACATTGGGGCCGCTGGGCGTTGCCAGCCAGAGTTACCTGCGGGCGGGAATCGGGGTGCTGCTGGGGGTGGCGGTGCTGGGCGAGCGGCTCTCGCTGCCGGTGGTGCTGGGTCTCTGCGCGGCGATCGCCGGGGTCTGGATGATGAACGGCGGGCCCCGGCGCGCGGCGGTCAGCGCGCCCGGCGCAGGGTGAACCGGACCACCAGCCCCAGCAGCAGCGCCCAGAACGGCGCGCCGATCCCGTAAAGGCTGAAACCGCTCGCCGTGGTCATGAAGGTGAGGAGGGCGGCCTCGCGCTCGTTCTTCGGGGCCATCGCCGCCGACAGGCTGTTGCCGATGGAGCCCAGCAGCGCCAGCGCGGCGATGGTCAGGACCAGCGCCCCGGGGAGGATGAGGAACAGGCCGATCACCGTGGCCCCCATCAACCCGATGACGACATAGAAGCTGCCAGCAAACAGCGCGGCCTTGTAGCGGGTGCGGGGATTGTCATCGGCGTCCGGCCCGGTGCAGATCGCCGCGGTGATGGCAGCAAGGTTGAAGGCGTAGCCGCCGAAGGGGGCCAGCACCAGGCTGAAGAGCCCGGTCACGGTGATGGCCCGGCCGATGTCGGGCGTGTAGCCGTCGGCGCGCAGCGTCACCACGCCCGGCATGTTCTGCGAACTCATGGTCACCAGGAACATCGGCAGCCCCAGCCCGATCAGCGCGGGCAGCGAGAATTCGGGCATGACGAATTCCGGCCGGGCGAGGGCGACCGGCAGGCTGACGCCCTCGAACCCCCCCGTCGCCGCCACATAGGCCAGGCCCGCGAAGAACACCCCGGCAATCGCGTAGCGCGGCGCCAGGCGTTTGAGCGCGAGATAGGCGGCGCCCATCAGCAGCACCAGCGTTCTGTCGGTGCCGAGCGGGTCGAAGATCTTCATGCCGAAGGAAAACAGGATCCCCGCCAGCATCGCATTGGCCAGGCTGTCGGGGATCAGCCGTGTGAGCTTGTCGAACCAGCCGCTGAGGCCGGTGGCGATCAGGAGCAGCGCGCAGAGGATGAAGGCGCCGGTGGCCTGGGGCAGGGTGAGGCCGCTGCTCAGCGCGATCAGCGCCGCGCCCGGGGTCGACCAGGCCGTCAGCACCGGCATCCGGTTGCCCAGCGACAGGACCAAGGTCGACAGCCCCATGCCCAGCCCCAGCACCAGCATCCAGCTGTTGGCCTGGGCATCGGTCGCGCCCAGCCGGTCGATGGCCTGAAAGATGATGGCGACCGAGCTGGTATAGCCCACCAGGACGGCGATGAAGCCGGCCGCGACATGCGAAAGCTTGAACGGGAGCAAGGCGGCCTCTAAGCAGGAAGCGTGCGTTATTGCGGTCGATCCCCTTTACGCTCGTGCGCTATAACGCACAAGATGGAAAGCTGCGGAGGCCGCCGAGAGATGACAGAAACACGCGGCGGCGATCTGGTCGGGGCCAATCTGCGCAAGGCGCGGGGGCAGGCGGGGCTGAGCCTGTCGCAGGCGGCCGAGCTGACCGGGGTCAGCAAGGCGATGCTGGGCCAGATCGAGCGCGGCGAGAGCAGCCCGACGCTGGCGGTGCTGTGGAAGCTCTGCAAGGGGCTGCAACTGCCGTTGACGGCCCTGATCGGCCCGGCCGCAACGCCCTCGGCCCGAGGGCCGTCCGAGGGGCAGGCGCCGGTCCGGGATGGCCCCTCCTTCCGCACGCTCTTTCCCTTCGATCCGAAGACCGGATCCGAGGTCTTCCTGCATGACCTCGCCCCGCATTGGCAGCATCTGTCGGCCGCGCATGGCGCCGGGGTGATCGAGGATGTCTTCGTCGTCGAGGGCGTGGTGGAGATCCTGCTGGAGGGGGAATGGCAGCGGGTCGATTGCGGTCAGGCGCTGCGCTTCAACGCCGACCAGCCGCATGGCTATCGCAACCCGCTGGCCACGCCCTCACGCTTTCACAACACGATGCATTATCCGCGTTGAGCGGCGCCGCGCGTCGCGGCCTCGCGCACCAGTGTCAGGAAGGCGGTGAAACCGGCCGTCGGGTGCCGCCTGCCGGGGTAGTAAAGGCTGAAGCCGGGACGGGGCGGTGTCCAGTCCTCGAGCAGGCGGATCAGGCGGCCGGCGGCGATATCTGCGGCCACGTCTTGTTCGATGAAAAAGCCGATCCCGGCGCCTTGCAGCACCGCGGTGCGGGCGATGGCGGGTTCGTCCAGCGTCAGGCGTCCCCTGGCCTCGACCTGCACCGCCTCGCCCCGGCGCTGGAATTGCCAGGGGAAGAGGGCGCCGTTCGGCAGGCGCACGCGCAGGCAGTCGTCGGGGCGCAGATCGGCGGGGGTTCGGGGCAGGGGGTGGCGGGCAACCCAGTCGGGTGAGGCCACGACCGCATAGCGTTGCGGCCTCCCCAGCGGCAGGGCGATCATGTCGCGCGGCACCAGATCGGCAGGGCGGATGCCCAGATCGAACCCCTCGGCGACGATATCGACCAGGCGGCCTTCGGTCACCAGATCGACCTGCATCTCAGGATAGCGGCGCAGGAAATCCACCACCAGCGGCGCGATCTCGCGCCCGGCCTGGACCGAGGCGTTGATCCGCAACAGGCCCGAGGGGGTGCTGCGCAGCGATTGCGCGCTCTCCATCGCGCCGCGGATCTCGGCCAGGGCGGGGCCGATACGCTCGACAAAGGCCTGCCCGGCGTCACTGAGCGACACGCTGCGCGTCGTCCGGTTGAAAAGCCGCACGCCGAGGCTGGCCTCGAGCCGCCCGATGGCATGCGACAGCGCCGTGGTCGACATGCCGAGGTCCAGCGCCGCCGCCCGGAAGGAACCCCGCCGGGCGATGGCCAGCACCGCCTCAAGCCCTTTCAGCCCGGTCTCCATCATAATCCCGTTTTCGGCATCAAAGCATACCGATTTATCCCGATTATCGGCATTGAGATCCAGACCTATCTTGCGGGAGACCCAGACATGAAAGGACATCCCATGAAGCTTCCCGCCGCCGTCAGCACCTATTTCACCGCCCGCGCGCCCGAGGATGGCGCGGCCTTCGCCGCAGCCTTCGCCCCCGAGGCCATCGTCCATGACGAAGGGCAGCGCCATCAGGGCGGCCCGGCGATCCGCGACTGGTGGCTGGCCGCCAAGGCCAAGTACCGCCACGAGGCCGTGCCGCTGGAGGTCACCGAGGCGGGCGGCAAGACATGGGTCCGCGCCCGGGTCACCGGCGATTTCCCGGGAAGCCCGGCGGTGCTGACCTTCACCTTCGGGCTCAGGGACGGGCGGATCGCCGAACTTGCCATCGGCTGAGCCCGACAGGCGGCAGCTGGCCAGATCCCTCAGGGCCTGCCCAGCCGCCGCAGGATTGCTTCCACATCGTCCAGAAGCCGGGTCCAGCCGCCCTCTGCGTCTATGCCGTTGATCCGCATCAGGAACAGGCCCTCGACCGCCAGAAAGGCCACGCGGGCGGCCTGGGCCTCGGGGCTGTCGCCGGTGAGGCGGGCGAAGGTCGCGTGATACCAGTCGCGGGTGGCCTGCAGATTGGCCGGATCCTCCAGATAGCTGACCAGCAGCGCCGCCATCTTGGCGTTCATCGCCTGTTGCGAGACGCGCGTCGCCTTGATGTAGCGCAGCGCGAAGTCGACCGGGTCCGCAGGCGCCGGATCGCCGAGCAGGGCGTCGAACCTGTCGGTCCAGCGGTCGATCAGGGCCCGCACGAGGGCATCCTTGCTGGCGAAGGAATATTGCACGCCTCCCTTCGAGATCCCGGCCGCCTGCGCCAGCGCGCCGATGGTCAGCGCGCCGCCGCCGCCCTGGCGCACGATCTCGTCGGCCAGATCCAGCAGGGCCTCACGGCTGATTGTCGGTGTCCGTCCCATGTCGCCTCACAATCGGATTGAATTCCATACGTATGTATTTATATCGGCGCCTGCAATCATGTTGTCAGGTGATCCATGTCCTCTCCGACCCCCGATCCGAAACGCTGGCTGGTGCTGCTGGCGGTGATGCTGGCCTTCCTGCCGGTGGTGCTGGACATGACCATCCTGCATGTCGCGGTGCCACGGCTGACGCAGGCGCTGAATGCCTCGGGCACCGAGGTGCTGTGGATCATCGACATCTATCCCTTGCTGATGGCGGGGCTGCTGGTGCCGATGGGCACGCTGTCCGACCGGGTCGGCAACCGCCGCATCCTGTTGACCGGCCTCGTGATCTTCGCCGCGGCCTCGGTCTGGGCGGCCTTCGCGCAAAGCGCGGGCGCGCTGATCGCGGCGCGGGTGTGCCTGGCGCTGGGCGGCTCGATGATCATGCCCTGCGTGCTGGGCCTGATCCGCAAGACCTTCGAGGATGCGGGCGAACGCGCGATCGCGCTGGGCCTTTGGGGCACGGTGGGGTCGGCGGGCGCGGCGGTGGGGCCGCTGGTCGGCGGCGCGCTGCTTGAGCATTTCTGGTGGGGGTCGGTGTTCCTGATCAACGTGCCGGTCATGCTGGTCGTGGCTCCGGCCTGCTGGTTCCTCCTGCCGCGCGTCGAGGCCACGACGCCGGGCCAGTGGCGCATCGGTCAGGCGCTGCTGCTCATCCTTGGCATGATCACTGCGGTCTATGCCGTCAAGGCCGGTTTCGGCGGCAAGCAACCCTGGTCCGTCGCCGGGCTGGTGCTGGTTTTCGGCATCGCCACGCTGACCCTTTTCGCGCGTCAGCAGCTGCGCTCGGCCGAGCCGATGCTGGACCTGTCGCTGCTGTCGCGTCCGGCGATCCTGGCGGGTCTGCTGATGGCGATGGTCGCCGCGGGGGCGCTGGCGGGGGTGGAACTGACGCTGGCGCAAGAGCTGCAATACGTGCTGGACAAGACGCCGCTGCAGGCGGGCCTCTTCATGGTGCCGATCATGGCGGCGGCGGCCATCGGCGGGCCGGTCGCGGGGTTCCTGTCCAACCGCTTCGGCCTGCGCCTTGTGGCGAGCCTGTCGCTGCTGATCGCCGCGGCCTCGCTGCTGATGCTGGCGCAGAGCGATTTCCACGAGCCGGGCCTTGCGGTGCCGGTGGCGCTGGCGGTGCTGGGGCTGACGCTGAGCATCGGCCTGACCGCCTCGTCCATCGCCATCATGGGCGCTGTGGAGGCCAGCAAGGGCGGCGCTGCCGGGTCGCTGGAGGCCACGGGTTATGAGCTGGGCACCGGGCTGGGCATCACCTTCTTCGGGGTCTTCATGTCGGGCGTCTTCAGCCGCGCCATGGAGCTGCCCGCCTCGATCCCCGCGAGCCTCGCGGCCGAGGCCAGCCGCACCATCGGCGACGCCTATATCGTGGCGGGGCGGCTGGGCGGCGCTGAGGGCGCGGCGCTGATCGAGGCGGGGAAAGCCGCCTTCACCCAGACCCATGCCGTTTTGCTGAGCACCTCGGCCGGGATCGTCACGGCGCTGGCGGTGGTGGTGTTCTTCGCCCTGGCCGGGCATCGCCCCGCGACTGCCGCGACCCATCACTAAGGCACTTTGTCGGAGATATGAGCCATGCAACCCCTTGAAACCGAACGCCTCCGCCTGCGAAACTTCCGCGAGGGGGATGCCGAGGGCCTGTTCGCCTATCTGCAGGCCCCGGTGGCGAGCTGCTTCCTGTCGTTGACCCAGAAAGACCTCGATGCGGCGCAGGCCGAGGCCCGGGCGCGCAGCAAGGACGATGCGCAGATCGCCGTCTGCCTGAAGGATACCGACGCGCTGATCGGCGATCTTTTCGCGCATCCCGAGGAGGACACGGTCTCGGTCGGCTGGAACTTCAACCCGGCGGTCGCGGGGCAGGGCTATGCCGTCGAAGCGGCACAGGCGCTTTTCGCGCATCTCTTCGACGCGGTCGGGGCGCGGCGGCTCTATGCCTATGTCGAGGATCACAACCTGTCCTCGCAGCGGCTTTGCGAACGGCTGGGCATGCGGCGGGAGGGGCTGTTCCTGGAGTACATCTCGTTTCGCAACGACGCCGAGGGCCAGCCGGTCTATGAGAACACCCTGCAATACGCCCTGCTCAGGTGGGAATGGGAGGGGCGGCGCCTCGGCTGATCGCCGCCGCCTTTTCCTTGCCGCCAGCCTGCCGGTGTCGCACAACCGGGCAGGGAGGACGCCGGGCGGGCATCGCCACGCTCCGGCCGGCCGAGCGGAGGAGCACCTGCATGCCTGACCAGACCGACCCGATCCCCCGCGCGATGTCCGGCAAGCCGCTGGCGGGCCTTCTGGTCGTGGCCCTCGAACAGGCGGTGGCGGCGCCGCTTTGCACCGTGCGGCTGGCCGATGCGGGCGCCCGGGTCATCAAGATCGAGCGCGCGGGCGGCGAGACCGCGCGGCATTACGATGCGGCGGTGCTGGGAACCTCCGCCTATTTCGCCTGGCTCAACCGGGGCAAGGAAAGCGCGGTGCTGGATCTCAAGGCCGAGGCCGATCTGGCACTTCTGCGCGCGCTTCTGGCCCGCGCCGATGTGCTGGTGCAGAACCTCGTCCCCGGGGCGCTGGCCCGGATGGGCCCGTCGCCCGAGGTCATCGCCCGCGATTATCCGCGCCTCATCGCCGTCTCGATCAATGGCTACGGGCAGGACACGCCCTATGCCGGGATGCGGGCCTATGACATGCTGGTCCAGGCCGAAAGCGGGATTTGCGCGGTGACCGGCACGCCCGAGACGCCCTCGAAGATCGGGGTGTCGGCAGCGGATATTGCCACGGGGATGAATGCCCATGCCGCGGTTCTGGAGGCGCTGATCGCACGGGGTCAGACCGGGCGCGGCGCGCAGATCGAGATTGCCATGTTCGACGGCATGGCCGAATGGATGAGCGTGCCCTTGCTGCATCGGACCTATGGCGGGCGCGACACCGGGCGGCACGGGCTTTCGCATGCCTCGATCTATCCCTACCGGCCCTTCGCCTGCGCCGATGGCAGCCTGATCGTGGCGACCCAGACCAACGCCGAATGGGCGCGGCTTTGCAAGGGGGTGCTGGAGAGGCCCGATCTGGCCCAAGACCCGGCCTATGCCAGCAATGCGCTGCGGGTCGAGAACCGCGCCCGGCTCGATGCCGAGGTCGAGCCCGGTTTCGCCGCGCTGACTACGGCCGAGGCCATCGCCCGACTCGACGCCGCGGGCATTGCCTGGAGCCGCTACAGCACGCTGGCGGATCTGGAGGTGCACCCGGCGCTGCGGCTGATGCCGGTGACGCTGGCCGACGGGCGCGCGGTCTCGATGCCGCGACCGGCGGGGCGGGGCGCGGATTTCGCGCCGGGTCCGGTGCCGGGGCTGGGCGCGGCCACCGAGGCCCTGCGCCGGGAGTTCGCGGGCGGGTGATCCCGCGCGTCCCGCGCCCTTGACGATTGTCCTGGGGGGATCGGTCTGGCACATCTGGTCCGTCTTGCAACCGGAGCCCGCGATGACCCTGTCCCGATCAACCGACCATCAGGAAATCCGCGACGCGGTGCGGGCGCTTTGTTCGCAATTTCCCGACGAATACCACCGCCGGATCGACGCCGAGCGCGCCTATCCCGAGGCGTTTGTCGAGGCGCTGACCCGGGCGGGCTGGATGGCGGCACTGATCCCCGAGGAATACGGCGGCTCGGGGCTGGGGCTGACCGAAGCCTCGGTCATCATGGAGGAAATCAACCGCTCGGGCGGCAATTCCGGCGCCTGCCACGGGCAGATGTACAACATGAACACCCTGATCCGGCACGGCTCCGAGGAGCAGCGCCGCCGCTATCTGCCGAAGATCGCCTCGGGCGAGCTGCGCCTGCAAAGCATGGGGGTCACGGAACCCACCACCGGCACCGATACCACTCAGTTGAAGACCACGGCGGTCCGCAAGGGCGACCGCTATGTGGTCAACGGGCAGAAGGTCTGGATCAGCCGGGTGCAGCATTCCGACCTGATGATCCTGCTGGCGCGCACCACGCCATTGGCCGAGGTGGCGAAGAAATCCGAGGGGCTGTCGATCTTCCTCGTCGACATCAAGGCGGCGATGGGCTCGGGCATGGAGGTCCGGCCGATCCCCAACATGGTCAACCACGAGACCAACGAGCTGTTCTTCGACAATCTGGAACTTCCGGCCGAGAACCTGATCGGGGAGGAGGGGCAGGGGTTCCGCTATATCCTGACCGGGCTCAATGCCGAACGGGCGCTGATCGCGGCGGAATGCATCGGCGACGGCTATTGGTTCACCGACCGGGTGACGCGCTATGTCTCGGAGCGGACGGTCTTCGGCCGGCCCATCGGCCAGAACCAGGGCGTGCAATTCCCCATCGCCGAGGCCTTCATCGAGATCGAGGCGGCGAACCTGATGCGCCACCGGGCCTGCGCGCTCTATGACGCGGGCCAGCCCTGCGGGACCGAGGCGAACATGGCGAAATACCTCGCTGCCAAGGCCAGCTGGGAGGCGGCGAATGCCTGCCTGCAATTCCACGGCGGCTTCGGCTTTGCCTGCGAATACGACATCGAGCGCAAGTTCCGCGAGACGCGGCTCTATCAGGTGGCGCCGATCTCGACCAACCTGATCTTGTCCTATGTCGCCGAGCATGTCCTCGGCCTGCCGCGCTCGTTCTGAGCGCGTCAGGCGGTGAAGGGGTCTTCGGGGTAGCCGACGCCGGTCAGGGTCAGGCCCTGCGGCGGGCAGACCGGGCCGCAGGCGGCGCGGTCGCGGGCTGCCAGCGCCTCGGCCATCCGGCCGGGCGGCCAGGCCCCGGCGCCGATCCGCTCCAGCGTGCCGACGATGGAGCGCACCTGGTTGTGCAGGAAGCTGCGGGCGCGCAGATGCAGGCGGAATTCCTGGCCCGCGGGATAGGGGTGTTCCTCGATGCGGATCTCGTCCAGCGATTTCACCGGCGATTTCGCCTGGCAGAGGCTGGCGCGGAAAGTGGTGAAATCATGGGTGCCGATCAGCGCCTGCGCTGCCTCCTGCATGGCGCCGAGGTCGAGCCGGTGGCGCACCTGCCAGACAAGGCCCCGGTCCTGCACCACCGGCGCCCGGCGGGCCACCAGCCGGAAGGTATAGCGCCGCTCGATGGCCGAGAAGCGGGCGTGGAAATCCTCGGACACCCGCGCGCAGGCGGTGATCGCGACGGGAAGGGGCTTGAGGTGATGGTTCACGGCCTCCATCAGCCGCTCGGGCGCCCAGTCGCGGATCAGATCGGCATGCGCGACCTGCCCGGTGGCATGAACGCCCGTGTCGGTGCGCCCAGCGGCGGCGAGGCGGGGTTCCTGCGGTTCGAGGCGGGCCAGAGCCTCCTCCACCGCTTGCTGGACCGAGGGTTGGCCGTCCTGGCGCTGCCAGCCGTTGAACGGGGCGCCGAGATACTCGAGGCGAAAGGCGTAGCGGGGCATCGCGGGCTCCGGTGGCAGGCGGGGAACCGGGGGGCCAGCCCCCCGGACCCCCCGGGATATTTGAGGCGCAAAGAAGGGGTCAGA
>NZ_JAUCCQ010000110.1:0-13362 GCF_034676075.1 Pararhodobacter sp.
GGTCCCCAGGCCGAAGACGCGCTGGCGGTGATCGAAAGCAAGGCCGAGCGCCTCGGCGCGCCGCTGATCGTCGCCGGCCAGCATTGGTTCGCCTTCGAGGATGCCGCGCGGCTGGTTTTCCAGGACGAGAACGGGCTTCTGGATCTGCCGCTGCCCAACCTGCCCGGACCGCATCAGGTCGAGAATGCCGGCGCCGCGCTGGCCGCGCTGCGGCACCTCGGTTTTGATGCCGACGCCTGCGAGGCCGCGGTGACCGAGGCCTTCTGGCCCGCCCGCATGCAGCGCCTGCGTCAGGGGCCGCTGGTCGACCACGCGCCCGAGGTCGAGCTCTGGCTCGACGGCGGGCACAATCCGGCCGCGGGTCAGGCCATCGCCGCCACGCTGGACCGTCTGCCGCAGCGGCCGACGCGGATCATCTGCGGCATGCTCAACACCAAGGACGTGAAGGCCTTCATGCGTCCGCTGGCCGGGCATGCCGATGGCCTCTATGCCGTGTCGATCCCGGGCGAGCCCAATACGCTGAGCGCCGAGGCTACGGCCGAAGCCGCCACCGCCGCGGGTCTCAGCGCGCAGACGGCGGACTCGGTGCTATCGGCGCTTGAGGCCATCGTCGCCGAGGTGCCGCAGGCCCGGGTGCTGATCTGCGGCTCGCTCTACCTTGCCGGGGCGATCCTGCGCGAGAACGGCTGATCCGGGCCCTCCCGTCCGGTCTGAAAGGACCCGTGGCGCCCGCGCGCCACGGGTCTTCGCGTTTCAGTTCTGCCCGGCGACGACATAGCCGGGCCAGGCGCTCGCCTCGGTCGAGCCATTGCCCAGCTGCCCTGACCCGTTCGCCCCCCAGCACAGCGCATTGCCGGTGCTGTTGATGATGCCGCAGCTGTGCAGGCCGCCCGCCGTCAGCTGATCCATCGCCGTCTCCGGCCCGGCGAACATGACCGGCCGCCAGCGGCTCCGCGTCGTGCCGTCGCCCAGTTGACCGGCGGTGTTGCTGCCCCAGCAAAAGCCGGTGCCATCGACGGTCAGCGCGCAGCTGTGCAGGCCCCCGGTGCTGACCTGGGCGATGCTCTGCACCGGCAGGCGCAGCACGCGCACCGCCTGCGGGCGGTCGGTGAAGGACCCGTCACCCACCTGACCGGCGCTGTTCGAGCCCCAGCAGAAGACGTTGTAGGAATTGTTCAGGGCGCAGGTGTGGCTGCCCCCGGCCGAGATCTGGCGCACCCGGCCGAAGGGGATCACAATGGTCGGCTGGCTGCGGTTCGTGGTGGTCCCGTCGCCCAGCTGGCCCGATTCGTTGGCCCCCCAGCACAGCACCATGCCTGTGTCGCGCAGCGCGCAGGTATGGTTGCCACCCGCGGTCAGGGCGGTGACGCGGCGCAGGCCGATCACGCTGACCGGCGTCAGGCGGTCGGTGAAGCTCCGG
This sequence comes from Pararhodobacter sp., assembly GCF_034676075.1. Lineage (GTDB taxonomy): Bacteria > Pseudomonadota > Alphaproteobacteria > Rhodobacterales > Rhodobacteraceae > Pararhodobacter. The sequence continues at coordinate 1,421 of NZ_JAUCCQ010000110.1, forward strand.
TCGCCCAGCTGTCCTGCGCCATTGGCCCCCCAGCACGAGACGGTGCCGTTGCTGTGCAGCGCGCAGCTGTGCTCGGCCCCGGCCACGACCTGCGTCACCCGTCGCAGCCCGGGGACCGAGACCGGGCGCCAGCGGCCCTGCGTGGTGCCGTCGCCCACCTGCCCGGCGTTGTTGCGGCCCCAGCAATAGGGCCGCCCGTTCTCGCGCAGGGCGCAGGTGTGGAACTCCCCCAGCGCCACATCGCTGGAATAGACCGGGATCGGCTGCGGGTTCAGCTGATCCTCGTTCGAGGCATTGCCGACCTGGCCGCTGACGTTGTCGCCCCAGCAAAAGAGCGACCGGTCGGTGGTGCGCGCGCAGCTGTGGTGGCCGCCCGCCACGATCTGCGGCCGGCTGATGATCGTCAGCGGCTGCGCGGCCGAGGTCGAGCCGGTGAAGACGCCATCGCCGCCATAGACCGCGGTGATGGCGCTGCTGCCGATCGGCAGGCTGGCGGCCTCGATGCTGGCCCGGCCGCTGATGTCCAGCGTGCCGGTGGCGAATTCCACCCCGTCGCTGCGGAAGCTGATGCTGCCGGTCGGCGTGCCGCCCGGCCCGCTGACCACGGCGGTGAATGGTGTCGGCTCATGGAAATAACCGAGCAATGGCACCGTCAGCGTGGTGGTGGTGGCGACCTGGGCCGCCTGCAGCGTCAGGGTCAGGGTGACATGCCCCTCTGCCCCCTCATAACCCGCCACGGCGATCTGGTATTCGACCCCGGCCGTCGCGACGAAATCGACCTGTGACTGCAATCCGCAGAAATCGTCATCGTCGTCGATCAGCGCCAGCGCGTTGACCGCCGCTCCGGTGAAAACCGCCAGAATCGTGTCGAAATCGCTGCCGCAGGTGTTGATGGTCAGCCGGCCGCTGCTGGCCGGGGTGAAGCGCCACCAGATGGCGTTGGCGGCGGCGGTGTCGCGGATGGTCGGCTGTCCGGCCTCGGCCGTGGCGTCAACCGTCGTGCCGGTGAGAGTGCCGGGGGTGGCGATGGCAAGGCGGCTGGTGAAATCGTCGTTCGCGGGCCGGATCACCACCCGCGGCACGATGCTCAGCACCCGGGCGGCGGAGGTCGAGGCGGTGAACCCGGCGCTGCCCAGGAAATGCGCGGTGATCTGGTGAGTGCCGAGCGGCAGGGTGGCGAGGCTGGCGCGGGCCTGCCCCTGTGCATCCAGCGCGCTCTGGGCGAATTCGGTCCCGTCGCGGCGGAAGCTGACCATCCCGTTGACGATGCCCTGCGGTGCGCTCACCGCGGCCTGGAACAGCACGGGATTGCCCTGCGGCACCTGCGCGCCACTGCCGGGCGAGATCAGCGCCGTCGTCGTCGCGGCGGGCGCCGACGGGACCACGGCCAGCGTAAGGGCGATGGTGCCGCTGGCATCACGTTTGCCTGCGACGGCGATCTGATACTCGGTTCCGGCCAGCACCGGGAGGGTGACGCCGGCGTCGAGCCCGCAGAAATCGTCACTCTGGGCGACCGGAGTCAGCGCGTCGAGCGCCGCGCCGGTGAACACCGCCAGCACCGTGTCGAAGCTGCTGCCGCAGGTACTGACGCTCATCTGTCCGTTGACGGTGGGGGTATGGCGCCACCAGACGATGTTGGTCGCGCCGGTCACGAGGGTCGGCTGCCCGGCCTCGGCGGTGGCATTGACATTCGTTCCGGCAAAGATGCCCGACGCCGCGATCAGCGTGCGGTTGGCGAAATTGTCGTTGACCGGGCCGCCGCCGCTGCCGACCTCGGGCCGGTAGGCGGCGACCGCCTCGCGCACCGCGTTGAACCAGCGCGCCGCATCGGCCGCGCCCGGATTGCCCGCGAGGATGCCGGTCGCCCGGCCGTTATAGCTGACCTCGGGGTTCGAGAACTGGTTGATCCGGGTGCAGCTGATGCCCTGATCCGAACAACGGTTGGCATAGGCCATGATCGTGCGGAACCGCGAGGGCACATCGACATAGCTGTATTGATCCGCGGAATCGGGCGGTGTCGGGCTGACCACATAGCGGTCGTGGTTGACCCCGGCGTTATGGCCCAGCTCATGCGCGAACGTATGGTTCGAGATGCAGTTAACCGCCGTCACCGAATAGGCCAGATGCGTCGTCCAGGCGCTGGGCACGTCGGGCAGGTAGCCGATGCCGCAATACTGGCCCGAGGTCGAAACCAGCAGCGACACCAGATCGGCGCCGCGCGCCTCGCGTTCGGCATGGACGGTCTGCAGGCCGGGCTGGGTGCCCAGCCGCAGATCGTCCAGCATGGTCTCCATGTCGGTCTCGGCGTAGTTCTGCACCTGCACGAGGCCCACCAGCCGGTACTGGATCAGCACATTGCTGGTGGTGAAGCCGGTATTGGCCAGCGAAATCGCCAGATTGGCCGCGCTTTCGATGCCTGTGGCCGCGGCGGTGGTATAGGCCACCAGCACGTCGATGGTGGTGACCGTATCCGGGGGCGCCCGCAGGTCCGGCAGGCCCGGGGCGTCGTGCAGCGCGCCCTGATCCCCGTCATGCGGCGGGTGCCCCTCGCCAGGGAAGCCCGCGCCGTCCAGTTCGGTGATGCGGTGGAGGCCGCCCGGGGCGATCGGGTCGATGCGGTAGCTGCGGGGCTCGCTGCCGCCGATCTCGACATGGCCGGTGACCATGCCGTCGCGGATCACCAGATTGGCCAGCGCCTCCAGCGGGGTCTGTGCGGTGCCGGTCCAGACATAGCCGCCGCCGAAAGCCTCGGAGATCGAATTGCGCTGGAAATCCAATACGATGCCGGGGAACAGTTCGATCCGAACGCGGGTCGGCTGCGGTACCTGGTTCAGCCGCCCGGATTGCTGGTCCATGCCGAGGGGGGCGATGGTCTCGGCCAGATAGGCCTGGTCGAGGATCACGTCGCGGGCGCGGCTGGTTGCCAGGAAGGGCGGGGCGCGATCCGCCGCACCGGAGCGCAGCGTGGCGGGGGGTGTGGTGAAAAGCCCCTCGGCTGTCGCGGGCCGGGCAAGGGCAAGAAGCAGGCACAGGAGAACGAGCAGGCGACGGGTACACGGATACATGGTGCCTCGAATCATGAAGCAGTACTGGGAACCGCACCATCATACCAAGCGTCCCGAACCGCTCTATGCCGCAATCTTCTGCAATTCCGGAAAATTTCCGCAAAATTTGCTGCAACCTGGAAGCGCCCCGCTCCCATATCCCCGCCAGGGCGCCGCGCCGCGCATTCCCTTGGCCGTTGCGGCGGGACGCGATGTTCCGTAACCCTGCCTCATGTCGCTCAGCCTTGTCCGCCTGACCCTGTCGCGCTTTCGCTCGCATCCGCGGGCGGAGCTGGGTTTCGATGGCCGGGTGGTGGTGCTCTATGGCGACAACGGCGCGGGCAAGACCAACCTGCTGGAGGCCATCTCGCTGCTGTCGCCCGGCCGCGGCCTGCGCCGGGCCGCGCCCGAGGAACTGGGCGCGCAGCCCGCCGGTCTGGGCTGGAAGATCGAGGCCGAGATCGACCTTCAGGGCACCGGACACGAGATCGAGACCGCCGCCGCCCCCGGCCAGCCGCGCAGCGTGCGCATCGATGGCAAGGCGGCGGCGCAATCGGCACTGGGGCGGCTGGCGCCGATGCTGTGGCTGACGCCCGCCATGGACCGGCTCTGGATCGAGGGGGCCGAGGGACGGCGGCGCTTTCTGGACCGGCTGGTGCTGGGTTTCCAGCCCGACCATGCCGAGGCCTCGCTGGCCTATGACAAGGCGATGCGCGAACGAAACCGCCTGCTGCGCGAGGGGGTGACCGACGCCCGCTGGTACGCCGCGCTCGAGGCGCAGATGGCCGAGGCGGGCGCCCGGGTGACCGAGGCGCGGCTGGCGACGCTGGACCGCCTCGCCGCTGCGCAGGACCCGGACAGCCCTTTCCCGCAGCCTGACCTCACGCTCGCAGATGACAGCCCCGAGGATCTGGCCACGGCGCTGGCCGAGAACCGGCGCCGCGATCTGTCGGCCGGGCGCACGCTGGTCGGGCCGCATCGCGCCGACCTTGCCGCGCTCTGGGCGGCACGGGGGCGGGTGGCGGCGCAATGTTCGACCGGCGAGCAGAAGGCGCTGCTGATCTCCACCCTGCTGGCTCATGCCCGGGCCCTGCACGCCGACCGCGGCCACGCGCCCTTCCTGCTGCTGGACGAGGTGGCGGCGCATCTCGACGACGGGCGGCGCGCGGCGCTTTACGACGCGCTCTGCGCCATGGGGGTGCAGGCCTTCCTGACCGGCACCGGCCCCGAACTCTTCACCCCCCTCGGCGCGCGGGCGCAGGCGTTCCGGCTGGGCGAGACCGCCGGGGACACCCATCTGACGGAGACAGAGCTTTGAATTCGCAACGCATTACCCTGGTCACGCTGGGCGTGGCCGATCTGGAGCGCGCCCGCGCCTTCTATGCCGCGCTGGGCTGGGAGCCGCAGGAGACCAATCCCGGGGTGATCTTCTACGACCTCGGCGGCATGAAGATGGGCCTCTTCGGCCTTGACCCGCTGGCCGAGGATCAGGGCAGGAAAGGCGCGGCGCTGGGCACCGGGGCCATGACGCTGGCGCAGAACTTCGACAGCCGCGAGGCGGTGGATGCCGCTTTCGCGCAGGCGCTGGCCGCCGGGGCCACGGCCTTGAAGACGCCCGAGGCGGTGTTCTGGGGCGGCTATTCCGGCTATTTCGCCGATCCTGACGGGCATGTCTGGGAACTGGCGCACAACCCGTTCTGGCCGCTCGACGCCGAAGGGCGGCTGGCCTAGGCTGAGGTCAGCGGCAGGGCAGGGGCGGGATGCGCCGGACACGCAAATGGTGGCTCGATTACCTCTGGCGCCGCAGGCGTCAGCTGCGGCTGGCCCGGGCCCTGCGCAAACGGCGTGAGCTGACCGCGCTGGTGGACCGGACCGAGGCGATCGCCAAAGGCGACGTGCTGGCCTTCACCACGCTCAGGAACGAGATCCAGCGCCTGCCGCATTTCCTGGCCCATTACCGGGCGCTGGGCGTGCGGCATTTCCTGGTGGTCGATAACGACAGCGACGACGGCAGCCGCGATTATCTCGCCGATCAGCCGGATGTGTCGCTGTGGCACACCAGCGCCAGCTACCGGGCGTCCCGCTTCGGGGTCGACTGGATGCAGGGGCTCTTGTCGCGCCACGGGCGGGGGCATTGGTGCCTCAGTGTCGATGCCGACGAGCTTCTGGTCTATCCCCATCACGACACCCGCCCGTTGCCCGCGCTTTGCGAGTTCCTCGAGGACGAGGGCGAGGTGGCCTTCGGCGCGCTGATGCTGGACCTCTATCCCAAAGGGCCGCTCGATCAGGTCGCCTATCGCCCCGGGCAGGACCCGGTCGAGGTTCTGGCCTGGTACGACAGCGCCAATTACACGATCACCCGCAAACCGGATACCAAGGCGCTGTGGATCCAGGGCGGGCCCCGGTCGCGCGCCTTTTTCGCCGATCAGCCGGAACGCGGGCCGACCCTGGCCAAGATCCCGCTGGTCAAATGGCATTGGCGCTATGCCTATCTCAATTCGACGCATGTGCTGCTGCCGCGCCCGCTGAACCGGGTTTATGAAACCGACGGGGGCGAGAAATTGTCGGGCGTGCTGCTGCACACGAAATTCCTGCCCGGCATCGGCGCCAGATCGGCCGAGGAAAAGACCCGCCGCCAGCATTTCGGCGATCCCGGGGTGTTCGATCCCTATTACGACGCGCTGATTGCCGCGCCGGACCTGTGGACACCCTATTCGACGCCCTATCGCGGCTGGCGCGCGCTGGAGGCCGAGGGCCTGATGTCGCGCGGCCGCTGGGGCTGAGACGGCGCTGAAGTTTTCGGTTTCCAGCCGATTCGCACTCCGGTAGTTTTGGAAGAAACCCCAAAGGGACAGGCAATTGGGCATCCTCACCTCATATCGGCTGCGGCTGATGCGCCGGCGCTGGAAAATCCGCGCCCGGCTGAAGGGGCGTGAGCTGCAGCCGCTGGCCGATCGCACCAATCAGATCGGCAGGAACGCCATCCTGCTTTTCGCCACGCTGAGGAACGAAAAACCGCGCCTGGCCTATTTCCTGAAATACTACCGCGCGCTGGGCGTGGAGCATTTCCTCTTTGTCGATAACGGCTCGGACGATGGCTCGGCCGAATATCTTGCGGAACAGCCCGACGCCTCCGTCTGGCGGGCCGAGGCCAGCTACAAGGCCTCGCGCTTCGGCATGGACTGGATCAACGGGCTCTTGCGGCGCCATGGGCATGGCCATTGGGCGCTGACCGTCGATGTGGACGAATTCTTCCTCTATCCCCATTGCGACACGCGCCCGCTCAGGGCGCTGACCGACTGGCTGGACGACGCCGGGCTGCGCAGCTTCGGCACGCTCTTGCTGGATGTCTATCCCAAGGGGCCGGTCGGCGATCAGCCCTGTCTCGAGGGCCAGAACCCGCTGGAAATCGCCGGCTGGTTCGACAGCGGCAATTACGCGATCACCCGCAACCACCGTTTCCGCAACCTCTGGATCCAGGGCGGTCCTCGGGCGCGGGGCTATTTCGCCGACCAACCCCGGGCCGCGCCCGCGCTGAACAAGATCCCGCTGGTCAAATGGCACCGCAGCTTCGTCTATGTCAGTTCCACCCATATGCTGCTGCCACGCGGGCTGAACCTGACCTATGACACCTTGGGCGGCGAGAAGGCCTCGGGCTGCCTGCTGCACACCAAATTCCTGGCCACGCTCAGCGACAAGGTCCGCGACGAGATGGCCCGCGGCCAGCATTACGCCGAAAGCCGCGAATATCAGGCCTATGCCGCCGGGATCGCCGATCGCACCGACCTCTGGACCAAATGGTCGGAACGCTTCATCAACTGGCGACAGCTCGAGATCATGGGGCTGATGTCGAAAGGGAACTGGGCGTGAGCGCGCGGCTGGGCTTCATCATGCTGGTGCATACGGCGCTGGACCGCGCGGCGCAGGTGGCGCGATTCGCCGCCGCCACCGGCAGTCCCGTGGTTATCCATGTCGATGCCCGCACCCCGGCCAGCCAGCGCGAGGGGCTGGTGCAGGCGCTGGCCGACCTGCCGCAGGTGCGCTTCTGCAAGCGGCACCGCTGCGACTGGGGCACCTGGTCGCTGGTCGCCGCCATGCAATCGGCCGCCGAGCTGCTGCTCAGGGATTTCCCGGGGGTGGAGCGGGTCTATGCGATGTCCGGCGCCTGCCTGCCGCTCAGGCCGGTGGCCGAGCTGCAGGCCTGGCTCGACCGCCATCCCGACACCGATTTCATCGAATCGGTCAATGTGTCGGATGTGAACTGGACCAAGGGCGGGCTGAACGAGGAACGCTTCACCCTCTGGTTCCTGGTCGGCTTCAAGCGCAACAAATGGGTCTTCGACCGGCTGGTCGATGCCCAGCGGTTGCTTCACGTGAAACGGGATATCCCCGACGGGATCGTGCCACACATGGGCAGCCAATGGTGGTGCCTGACGCGCGAAACGCTGGAGGCGATCCTCAAGGACCCGATGCGCCCGCTCTATGACCGCTATTTCAGGCAGGTCTGGATCCCGGATGAGAGCTATTTCCAGACCCTGGTGCGGCTGCACGCGCGGCGGATCGAAAGCCGCTCGCTGACGCTGGGCAAGTTCGACCATCAGGGCAAGCCGCATGTCTTCTACGACGACCATCTGACGCTGCTCAGGCGCTCGGATTGCTTCATGGCCCGCAAGATCTGGCGCGGGGCCGACCGGCTCTATCAGCATTTCCTCGCCCCGCGCGAGGCGGGCTCCGACACGGAACCCCAACCCAGCCGCATCGACCGCCATTTCGCCCGCGCCACCGAGCAGCGGGTCCGGGGGCGGCCGGGCCTCTACATGGCCAGCCGCTTCCCTGTGGCCAACCGAGAGAACGGCAAGACCGCCGAACCCTATTCGGTGTTCCAGGGCTTCACCGAAGTCTTCCAGGATTTCGAGGGCTGGCTTTCCGCCGTGGCCAATTGCCGGGTTCACGGCCACCTCTTCGCCCCGCAGAAGGCCCAGTTCGCCGGACGCGAGCGCCATTTCGCGGGCGGGCTCAGCGACAGCGCGACGCTCAGGGATTACAACCCGCGTGCCTTCCTCACCAACCTCCTCTGGGCCACGCGGGGCGAGCGTCAGTGCTTCCAGTTCGGCCCGGGCGACACCCAGGGCCGCAAGTTCGATTTGCTGTGGTTCATGGCCACCGATTCCAACGCCCAGATCTCGGTGATCTCCGGCGCCTGGGCGGTGCCGCTCTACCGCTCGGGCGGGGATTTCGCCCAGCTGCGGCGCGAGGCCGCGCGTCTGCAGCGCATCGAATCCGAGATGATCGAGATCCTGCATGCGCCCCAGACCCGCGCCCGCATCCGCATCTGGACCATGGCCGAATTCCTCGAGAACCCGGCCGAACCCCTGCACACCCTCTTTGACGAGATCGCCCCCCATTCCGCCGCCCGGCTGATGCGGCTGCCCGATCTGGTGGACCTCACCGGCTTCGGCTCGTTCCTGCAGGAACTGCGCAATCAGGGCATGCAGCCGGTCTTGATGGGCGATTTCCCGACCACGCCGCTGCCCCCCGACCCCTCGCACCGGATGAAGTGATGGCTTTCGATTGTTTTGTGATTCTGGCCGAGATGCGCACGGGCTCGAACCTGCTGGAATCGAACCTCAACGCTTTCGAGGGGATCGAATGCCATGGCGAGATCTTCAATCCGGGCTTCATCAACACCCCCGGCACCGAAAGCTACAAGGGCGTTACCTTCGCCGAGCGCGAGGCCAATCCCTGGCGCCTGATGATGGCGGTCCGCAAGGGCGTGCGGATGCCGGGCTTTCGCCTGTTCCATGACCATGACCGGCGGATCTGGGACCATGTTCTGGCCGATTCCGCCTGCGCCAAGATCGTCCTGACCCGCAACCCGCTGGACAGCTATGTCTCGCGCAAGATCGCCGCCGCCACCAACCAGTGGAAGCTGGGCGATGTGAAGCACCGCCGTCAGGTGCAGGTTCCCTTCGTCGCCGCCGAATTCGAGGAGCATCTCTCGCGCCTGCAGGCCACGCAGGTCGAGATCCTGAACACCCTGCAGCGCAGCGGCCAGACGGCGTTCTACATCGGCTATGACGATGCCAACGATCTGGATGTGCTGAACGGCCTCGCCCGCTGGCTGGGGGTGCCCTCGCGCATCACCGACCTGCCGCGCGCGCTGAAGAAGCAGAACCCGGAGCCGCTGGAGCAAAAGCTCACCAACCCGGCCGAGGTCGCCCGGGCCCTGGCGCGGATCGACCGCTTCGACCTGGGCCGCACACCGAATTTCGAGACAAGGCGCGGCCCGTTGCTGCCGGCGATCCAGGCGGGTGCCAGGACGCCGCTGCTGTTCCTGCCGCTCAGGGCCGCGCCCGAGGCTGTCGTGACCGACTGGCTGACTGCGCTCGACGGTGCGGCGCCCGAGTCCGGTTTCGACGAAGGGCGGCTCGACCATTGGCGGCAGGCGCATCCCGGGTTCCGGGCCTTCACCGTGGTTCGCCATCCGCTGCGCCGCGCCCATGCCGCCTTCGCCCGGGTGCGCGACAGCGGCGATTTCGCCCCGGTGCGCGAGCATCTGGCGCGGCTCTATGGCGTCGATCTGGGCACGGGCCCCGATCCCGCCACCGCCTTCAAGGCCTATCTGAACTTCTGCCGCGCCTCGATCCAGGGGCAGACCGGGCTGCAACCCTGGCCGCTCTGGGCGACGCAGGCGGCGCAGCTTCAGGGCTATGGCGCGGTGATCCAGCCCGACCTGATCCTGCGGGAAGAGGATCTGTCCCAGGACCTGCCCGCCCTGGCCCGTCGTCTGGGCCATGCCGCGCCCCCGCCGCCCGGCAACGCTGCCGACACCGGCCTCGAGGCGATCCTCGACGCCGAGATGCAGGCACTCTGCCGCGCGGCTTACGCCCGCGATTACGACAGGTTCGGCTTCGGCGATCTCTGAGGGAAATGAGATGGGGGGCTCACGGTTTCCCGGAACCCCCCATCTTCCCACGTGCCCTTCGCACCACACGTAGAAACGGATATGTCCCGGACCATCCTGGCCCATGGACACACCCTGCCACGCGGTATGGTCCGAGGCAAAAGCATTCTGCGCGGCATTTGTCGCGAATGCCGCGCAGGGTGCGGGTCAGGCGTAAACCGCCTCTTTGCCGAAATGCTTGCACAGCATGTAATAGACCACGGCGCGGTACTTGTTGCGCTCGGATTTGCCATAGGTGGCGATGACAGCGTCGATCGCCTCGTCCAGCGCCGGACCGTCGGTCAGGCCAAGCTTCTTGACCAGATACTTTTCCTTGACGGTGGCGATCTCGCCCGGCTGGCTGGCCGCCACGGTCGAGGCATCGGCGTCATAGATCGACGGGCCGCAGCCGATCGTTACCTTGGTGAGCAGCGCCATGTCCGGCTCCATCCCGCATTTGTTGCGCAGGTCATCGGCATATTTGGCGATCAGTTCGTCGCGGCGTCCCATCGTTCGGTGTCTCCCTGACAATAGTCTTTCTTCGGCAGAAACCATACGAACCGCTTGGTCCCCGCCGCAAGCATAAACCGCGGCGGGGCTGGGAATTGGGCTCAGAGACGGCGCAGCAGATCGGGGGTGGGCCAGCCATCGGCGGGCAGGCCGACCTGCGCCTGCACATCCTGCACCGCGGCGCGGGTGCCGGCGCCCAGGATCCCGTCCACCTCGCCGACGTTGAAGCCCCGCGCGGCCAGACGGCGCTGCAGCTCCATCATCTGCTCGCGGCCCAGCCCCTCCTGCGGGTTGCCCGCCTCATAGACCGGCGCGCCCTCGATCCGCGTCGCGAAATAGGCGGCGGTCACGACATAGGTGAACGACTGGTTCCACTCAAACAGAACCCGGAAATTGTCGAAGATCATGAAGGCCGGGCCGCGATGGCCCTGCGGCAGGATCACCGAGGCCCTGAGCCCGCCCGAAGGCATCGGCACACCCCGCGCCTGCACCCCCAGCCGCGCCCAGTCGCTGACGCTCATCTGCGTGCGAAGCCCGGTGCGGGTCAGATCCAGGTTCGAGGGGATCTGCACCTCGACCAGCCAGGGCTCGTTCGCGCGCCAGCCATGATGGCGCAGCAGCGCGGCCCCGGTCAGCACGGCATCGGGCAGCGAACCCCGCACATCCACATGCCCGTTGCCATCGGCATCGACCCCCAGCGCCAGAATGTCGCGCGGCAGCATCTGCACCATGCCGATCTCGCCCGCCCAGGCGCCCTGCGTCGTCGCCGGGTCCAGATCGCCGCGGCGATAGAGCTCGGCCATGGCGATCAGCTGCGGGCGGAACAATTCCGGCCGGCGGCAATCATGCGCCAGCGTGGCCAGCGCATTGGCGGTGTTGATGTCGCCCTGCACCTGGCCGAAATCGGTCTCGAAGGCCAGGAAGGCCAGCATCACGCCCGGGTTGATCCCATAGTCGCGTTGCAGGCGCTGGAACAGCTGCGGCTGCTGCTGCAACAGGCGCCGCGCCCGGTCCAGCCGGTTCTGGCTGATCAACGAGCGCGAGAAGTCGATGAAGGGCCGCTGGAAGAACCCCTGCCCGCGGTCGCGGCTCAGCACCGTCTGGTTCTGCTGCAGGCGGCCGAAGAACCGGTCGGCGACATCGGCGGGGATGCCCGATTGCACCGCCTCCTGTTCCAGACCGGCGATGAAGCTGGACCAGCTTCCGCCGCAGGGCGCCGATTGGGCCCCGGCGGCAAGGGGGGACAGGCAAAGGGCCGAAATCGCGGCGGCAAGAACGAGGCGCATGAAATCTCCTGTGGAATGTTGCAGCAACCTAGCAACAAACCGCCCCCTCGGCCAAGCGTTCCCGGAAATCGCGCCGGTCACATCCCCGCCAAAAGGCCGCGCCTTCTTTGCGCTGCAAATATCCTCGGGGGGTGAATTGGCCGCAGGCCAAGAGGGGGG
>NZ_JAUCCQ010000111.1:0-13359 GCF_034676075.1 Pararhodobacter sp.
CCATCATCGTGTCGGTGGCGCGGCGGATGCCGTCGACCAGCGATTCCTTGCAGCCATATTTATTGTCGAACTTCGACTTGGTGACGGAGTCGTTCACGTTGATCGCCGGGAAGGGCAGCAGGCCCTTCTTGTGCAGATCATAGAGGCGGTGCACGCCGGTTGTGGTTTCCTCCGACACGCCCTTGATCTCGGCGCGTTGCTTGGTGAACCAGCCGGGGCTGGCAGCAAGGCGCTTCTTGATCTGGGCGAATAGCGCCTCTTCCTCTTCCGAGGTCGGCACGTCGATCAGGCCCGTCTCACCGGCTTCGACCCGGGCGCCCAGCAGGATGTAGAGCGTCGCGTCCCCGCCATCGTCGAGGATCATGTTGCAGGTGCCGCCTTCGCCGCCGAACTGGAAGATGCGGTCGGTGTATTCCCAGTATTCGACCAGCGTCTCGCCCTTGATGGCGAAGACCGGCGTGCCGGAGGCGGCGATGGCCGCGGCGGCGTGGTCCTGGGTCGAGAAGATGTTGCACGACGCCCAGCGCACATCGGCGCCCAGCGCCTTCAGCGTCTCGATCAGCACGGCGGTCTGGATCGTCATGTGCAGGGAGCCGGCGATCTTGGCGCCCTTCAGCGGCTGCGACGCGCCGAATTCCTCGCGGCAGGCCATCAGGCCCGGCATTTCGGTTTCGGCGATATCCAGCTCTTTGCGGCCGAAATCGGCGAGCTTGATGTCCTTGACGATGTAATCCGCGGCCATGCCCGGCTCCTGTTCATACCCTGAATTTGCTGCCGAGATAACACTCGGGCCATTCCGCGGCAATGCCAGCCCGGAGTCAGGGTTTGCAGGGGGAAAACGCGGGGCCGGGCAGGGTTTTGGCACCCGGATCAGAACCTGTCAGTCCAGCTTTCACCCGGCCGGAGCCCGGTGCGCGGATTGCGCGGGGCCTCGTCGAACCAGGGCAGCAGCGGGCGGCTGGCGCGTTTGACCGGGGGTTTCTCGTCATCCGGCCAGGAATCGGAGCGGGTGGCGACGCGGAAGGTGGCGTTGAGGATGCCGAACATGGGAGTCTCCTTTCGGTTTCTGACGCCCACTCTGTCAGAAATGCCGCCCCGACCGAAGTTCGGATGGTTTCTTGCCTGTTACCTGTGCTAACATCCGGGGATGGATTGGAAGGAGATCCCCTCGCTGGCCTCGCTGCGCGCGTTCGAGGCGCTGGCGCGTCACGGCAGCCTCTCGGCCGCCGCGCGGGAGCTCAACGTCACCCATGCCGCCGTCTCGCAGCACCTGCGCCAGCTGGAGGCGGATTTCGCCGAACCGCTGGCGCTGCGCGAGGGGCAGGGGATGGCGCTGACCGAGGCCGGGCACGAACTGGCCGCCGCGCTGGGCGAGGGCTTCGCGATGATCGCCGAGGGTGTGGCGCGGATGCGGGCAAGGCGCGAACAGCGGCCCGTCGTGGTGGCGCTGACCCCCTCTTTCGCCGAAAGCTGGCTGATGCCCCGCATCGGCGGCTTCTGGGCCGCGCATCCTGAGGTGGAAGTGCGGCTGGTGCCCAGTATCGCGCTCTCGGACCTGCGTCGCGACGGCATCGACCTGGCGATCCGCTTCGGCGGCGGCACCTGGCCGGGTGTGGAGGCCGAGATGCTGACCGCGAACCGCTTCGCGGTGGTGGCGGCGCCCGGCTATTCCAAGGCGCGAAGCCTGGAGGATCTGGGCAAGCTCACGGCGCATGACTGGTTCTTTTCCACCGGCTCCAGCGAGCAGCGGCTCTGGGGTGCGGTGATCGGCGTCGATTTCCAGACGGTCGGCGCGCGCGAGATGGCCAGCAACGGCATGGTGGTGAGTGCGGTGCGCGCCGGGCTGGGCCTGTCGATCCAGGCCCTGGCGCTGATCGAGCCCGATCTGCAATCGGGCCAGCTGATCGCCCTGCACGAGGGCGACGCGGCGGGGCTGGGCTACTACATCGTCACCCGGCCCGAGCCGCTGTCGCCCGGCGCGCAGATCTTTCGCCGCTGGCTGCGGCGCGCGGCGGGTTAGGCCGGGTCCTGCCCCAGCCGGGGCAGGAAGGCCGCCAGGATCCCCAGCGCCGGCAGGAAGGCGCAGAGGTGATAGACGAACTCGATGCTGGTCGCATCCGCCACCAGACCCAGCGCCGCCGCCGCGATCCCGCCGATCCCGAAGGAAAGGCCGAAGAACACGCCCGCAATCAGCCCGACCCGGCCCGGCACCAGCTCTTGCGCGAAGACGACGATGGCCGGGAAGGCCGAGGACAGGATCAGCCCGATGAAGACGGTCAGCACGCCGGTCCAGAAGAGGTTGGCATAGGGCAGCGCCAGCGTGAACGGCAGCACGCCCAGGATCGACACCCAGATCACCGCCCGCGTGCCGATCTTGTCGCCGATCGGCCCGCCGAAGATCACCCCCGCGGCCGAGGCGGCGAGGAAGATGAACAGCATCATCTGCGCTTCCTGCGTGCTCAGCTCGAACCGCTCGATCAGGAAGAAGGTGTAGTAAGAGCTGATCGAGGCGATATAGGCGTTCTTGGTGAAGACGAGGAAGGCGAGGATGGCGATGGTGATCACCACCGTCCGCTTCGGCAGCCCGTGCTCCCGCGCCGGGGCCGCGGCCTTTTTCATCCGCCGGTGGTTGGCGTGCCAGCGCCCGACCTGGCTGAGGATCGCCATGCCAACCAGCGCCAGCAGCGCGAACCAGGCGATCGAGGGACGGCCCAGCGGGACGATGATGAAGGCGGCCAGCAGGGGGCCCGCCGCATGGCCCGCGTTGCCGCCGACCTGGAAGAAGCTCTGCGCGGTGCCGAATTTGCGACCCGCGGCGGCGCGGGCGACGCGGCTGGCCTCGGGGTGGAACACGGCCGAGCCGATGCCGATCAGCGAGGCGCCCATCAGCAGGAAGGCGTAGCTCGGCGCATTGGCCAGCAGTAGGAGGCCCAGCATGGTCGAGCCCATGCCCAGCGTCAGCGATTGCGCGAAGGGGTAGCGGTCGGTGATCGTGCCGACCAGCGGCTGCAGGACCGAGGCCGTGCCCATGAAGGCCAGCGACATCAGGCCGATTTGTGTGAAGCTCAACGAGAATTCGTCATGAAGCAGCGGATAGCTTGCCGAGAGCACCGACTGCATCACATCGTTGATAAAATGGCACACAGCAATCGACAGGATCACCAGATACTGGGTCTGAACCACCGCCTGCGCCGGTTGCAGGGGCGGGGTGCCGATTGCGGGCTGAGGGACGGTCGAGTCGGCCATCGCAGCTTCCTTCACATGTTCACGGGTGAACTGAACCTCGGCGCCCTTTCTGTCAAGCGTCTGGCTGGCGAATCCGGCAAGGCGCCTTTCCGCCACGGCAGGCGCCGGGCCGCCAAGGCGGGGCAATCGGGTGTTGTCCGCTGGGGGGCTTTGTGCCACATCTTGAAAAAAGGCGGTACGACAAGAGGACAGCGCGTGGGCAACGCGACGGCAGGACGGCGGGGAAACCCGGGCGCCGCCGGGGGACCGGGGACTCCGGGAACCCGGGCTGTGGCCCGTCGGCTGTCGCGCCTGTTGACCGCTGCGCTGGTCGCGCTTATCCCGCTGGCCGCGCCGGTCAAGGCCCTGGAATCGCTGGAATTGAACGCGCCCGGCGCCTCGGACATGCTGCGCGAGACGCTGGAAGCCAGCTCGCTCCTGATGACCGCGCAGGCGGCCGAGCGGACCGCGCCTCTCGACCTGATGGCGGCGGCGCGGGCGGAATACGGGCGGCTCATCAACCTGCTCTATGAGGAAGCCTATTACGCCCCGGTGATCCATGTGCTGGTCGACGGGCGCGAGGCTGCGGATATCTCGCCCCTCTCGAACCCGTCGCGGATCGACCGCATCGTCATCAACATCGAGCTTGGCCCCGAATTCACCTTCGGCACCCTGTCCATCGCGCCGCTGGCCGCGGGCACCGACTTGCCCGCCGAATTCGCCACCGGGCAGCCGGCGCGCTCGACGGTCGTGCGCGCGGCGCTGGGGGCGGCGATGGATGCCTGGCGCGACCAAGGCTATGCGCTGATCGAGCCGACCGGCCAGCAGGTGGTGGCCAACCATGCCGCGCAGCGCCTCGATGTGCGGCTGTCGCTGGCACCGGGGCCGCAGCTACACGTGGGCAGCGTCATTCCCGCCGGGAACGAACGCACGCGCGGCGACCGCATCGTCGATATCGCCGGGCTCGACCACGGCGAGTTGCACACGCCCGAGGCCATCACTCAGGCCGAGACGCGGCTGCGCCAGACCGGCACCTTCTCCTCCGTGGTGCTGGAAACCGCCGAGCAGGCCAATCCCGACGGCACCATCGACGTGACCGCGCGGGTGGACGAGGCCCTGCCGCGCCGCCTCGGTTTCGGGGTCGAGGTGGACAGCGAATCCGGCGTGCGGCTCAGTGGTTTCTGGCTGCACCGCAACCTTCTGCGCGGGGCGGAGCGGCTGCGGCTTGAGGCGGCCATCGACGGGATCGGCGCCCGGGTCGGCGGCATCGGCTTCACGCTTGATGCGCGTTACACCCGGCCCGCGACCTTCAACCGCGACACCGACCTCGAACTCGGCCTCAACGCCGTCCGCATGAATGAGCGCGACTACAAGGCCGACGCCTACGAGGCCTCCGCCCAGCTGCTGCGCCGCTTCGGCGAGTCTTTCCGGGTCAGCGCCGGGGCGGTGCTGCGCTTCGAAAGCGCGGCATTCTCGGGCGTCGACCGCAATTTCGGCACCCTGGGCCTGCCGGTCGCCGTGACCCATGACACCCGCGACGAGGCGCTCGACGCCACGCGCGGCCATTACCTCTGGGCCGAGGCGATGCCCTATTTCGGTTTCGCCGGGGCGGACAGCGGGCTGCGGCTGCGGTTTGACGGCCGGATCTATGCCGGGCTCGGCAGCGAGAACCGGGTCGTGCTGGCCGGGCGCGGGCAATTGGGTGCCGTCATCGGCCCCGATATCGACGCAACGCCGCGGGGCTTCCTGTTCTATTCCGGCGGCGGCGGCAGCGTGCGCGGTCTGCCCTATCAGTCACTGGGCGTCGCCGGGCCGCCGCCCTCGGGCGGACGGGGTTTTGCCGCGCTCTCGGGCGAGGTCCGGGTGCGGATCAACGAAAGCTGGCAGGTCGTGGGCTTTGCCGATGCGGGCGCCGTCTCGTCCGAGGTGTTCACCGGCGCCACCGCCTGGCACGCGGGCGCGGGCTTCGGCATCCGCTACGCCACGCCGATCGGCCCGCTCAGGCTGGATCTGGCGGTGCCGGTGCGCCGCAACGCGGGGGTCACCGGCAACAATCTGCAGATCTATCTCGGCATCGGCCAGGCGTTCTGATGCGGAAACGGCGCGCTTTCTCCCGGGCTGCGGAGCGCCCCCTCCGCCGTCATCGCTGGGTCCTTGCCGGGCTCTTGGCGCTGCTGACGCTGATCGCCGCTCCCCTGCCGATGGCGGCGCAGGACACCAGCGAGGATGTCGGCATCCTGGCGGGCACGCTGCAGGACCTGCTGTCCGATGCCGGGCGCGACGTTCGGATCCGCGGCTTCGAGGGCGCGCTGTCGTCGCGCGCCACGGTGCGCGAGATTTCCATCGCCGACGATCAGGGCGTCTGGATCACGCTCAGCGATGTGGTGATCGACTGGAACCGCTCGGCGCTGCTCAACCGCCGGGTCGAGATCAACGAACTCAGCGCCGGGCGCATCGACATTGCCCGCCTGCCGAATACCGCCCCTGCCGACAACAACCTGCCCAGCCCCACCGCGCGCGAGGATTTCTCGCTGCCGGAGCTGCCGGTGGCGCTGCTGATCGGCGAGGTGCGCGCGGATCTGGTGCATCTGGAACCGCCGGTGATCGGGCAGGTGGCCGAGTTCACGCTGACCGGCTCGGCGCAATTGCAGGGCGGGCAGGGCGTGGCCCGGTTCGACGCCCATCGCACCGACGGACAGGAAGGCGCCTTCCGCTTTGCCGGCGATTTCGACAACCAGAGCCGCAACCTGACGCTGGATCTGGAACTGACCGAGGGCGGCGACGGGATCGTCGCCACGCTGCTCAACATCCCCGAACGTCCGGCATTGGGCATGCGGGTTCAGGGCGAGGGGCCGATCAGCACCTTCGGCGCCGACATCACCCTCTCGACCGATGGCGAGGAGCGCGTGACCGGGCGTTTCGCCGTGGTCGACGACTCGCCGGAAACCGGCGTTCTGTCGGGCGGTGGCTTTTCGCTGGATATCGAGGGCGATCTGCGGCCGCTGCTGGTCGCCGACCTGCACCCGTTCTTCGGCGCAAGCTCCCGGCTGCGCGCCACCGGCACCCGCTCGGACGAGGGCGAGATCGACCTGCCGGAACTGACCATCTCCACCCGTGCGATGCGGGTGAACGGCAGCGCCGCCTTCAGCGCCCAGGGCGTGCCGCGCATGGTGCAGCTGACCGCCGGCATCTCGCGCGAGGATGGCGAGCCGGTGCTCTTGCCCGGCACCTCGGGCGCGGGGCATCTGCGCAGCGCCAATCTGACCATCGCCTATGATGAAAGCCAGTCGCGCGACTGGCAGGTCCGGGCCGAGATGGACCGGCTGGACCTGACCGACCTGACCATCGCCACGGCCACGCTCGACGGGCGCGGGCGGCTCAATGCGACCGAACAGGCGCCCCTGCCCGGTGATGCGCAGGTGCCGCTTTTCGAGGGCGTCTTCGAGTTCCAGGCGCAGGGCGTCGACGCCACCGATCCCGCCCTGCAACAGGCCATCGGCAGCAGCTTCTTCGGCCTTGCCAGCCTGAACTGGCCCGGCGCCGACAGCCCGGTCGAACTGACCGGCCTCGCCTTCGAGGGGCAGACCGTCTCGCTCACCGCCTATGGCCAGCTTACCGGGCTGGATTTCGACGGCTATGTCGAATTCGAGGCGCCGGATCTGTCGGCCTTCAGCGCGCTGGCCGGGCGGCCCCTGGGCGGGCATGCGCTGGCCAACATGCAGGGCAGCGTCAACCCGCTGACCGGGGCGCTGGATCTGACGTCCAACCTGACCACGCGCGACCTCTCGGTCGGTATCGCCGAGGCCGATGCGCTGCTGGCGGGGCAGGCCGGGATCGAGCTGTCGATCCGTCGCGATACCACGGGTACGACGCTGCGCTCTCTCAGCCTGACGGCGGGCACGCTGCAACTGTCGGCCGAGGGCTCGCTGGAACCCGGCGCCGCCGATGTCAGCGCGCGGCTCGCAGCCTCGGACCTGTCGCGGCTGGGGGCGGGCTATGCCGGGCAGGCGGCGCTCGATGCGCGGCTGTCGACCACCGCCAGCGCCACGCGGGTCCAGCTGGACGGCACCGTCTCGGATCTGGCGCTGGCCGACCTGCCCGCGGCGGGGATCCTTGGCGGGATCTTCACCGGCACCAACCGGCTGCTGGCCGATCTGGTCATTGCCGATGGCGTGACCCAGGTGGTCCAGGCCTCGCTGCAGGGTCCGCGGCTGGAGATGGAGGCCGAAGGCGCCTATTCCGCCACGGCCCCCGACGTGACGCTCAGGATGCTCAGGCTCGACATGGCGGCGCTGACCCCGGGCGGGCGGGGCGCGATCAGCGGCCGGGCCGAGATGAACGGCGCCGCCGGGACCACCCGCTACGCGCTGGCGGTCGAGGGGGAGGGCCCGCTCGCCACCGGCATCGCCCAGGTCGATGCGCTGATCGGCGGCGGCCTGTCGCTGCTGGCCCGGGCCACCGCCACGGAGTCAGGCGCCATCGCCATCGACACGGTGCAGCTGACCGCGGACGGGCTGCGCGCCACGGTGAGCGGCGTGCAGCAGGCCACCGGCGCCGCCCGCTTCGCCATTGACGCCGCGATCGAGAACATCGGCCGTCTGGTGCCGGGCATCGGCGGACGAGTGACGCTGGGCGGCGAGGTGACGCGCGGCGCGGGGGCCACGGCCTATGGCGTCGATCTGCGGCTGGCGGGGCCCTCGGGGCTGAACGCCACCACCAGCGGGCGGATCAACGACGATTTCACCGTGGCGCTGGCCTTCAACGGCCAGGCCGACAGCGTGCTCCTGAACCCGATGCTGGAGCCTGCCAGCGTCTCGGGCGTGGTGCGTTTCGACGGGTCGATGAACGGCCGTCCGGGGCTCGAGGCGCTGCGGCTCACGGCCAGCCTGGGGGGCGGGCGCTATTCGCTGCCCGCGGTCGGCGTCGCCTTCCAGGATATCGAGGCCAGCGCCCGGCTGAACGGCGCCAGCGCCGATATCGCGCTGTCGGGCAATTCGCTGTCCGGCGGACGGGCGACGATCTCGGGCGGGATCCGGCTGGACCGGGGGCGCAGCGCCGATCTCAGCATCCGGGTAGACGACCTGATGGTGCAGCAGCCGCGGCTTTTCGATGCCCGTGTCTCGGGCACCTTCCGGCTGAACGGCCCGCTCAGCGCCGGGGCGCTGGTCTCGGGCGACGTGACGGTCAACGAGGCCGAGATCCGCATCCCCAACTCGCCCCTCGGCCGGGCCGGGATCGGCCTGCAGGGCCTGACCCATGTCGCCGAGGATGCCGCCAGCCGCCAGACCCGCATCAACGCCGGTATCGCCACCGGCACCCGGGTCGGCGCGGCGCCGGTGCCGCTCAGGCTGGACCTGAGGCTCAACGCGCCGGGGCGGGTCTTCGTGCGCGGCCGGGGGCTGGACGCGGAACTGGGGGGCACGCTGACCCTGGGCGGCAACACCCGGACCGTGGTGCCCGCCGGGAATTTCACCCTGATCCGCGGCCGACTTGACCTGCTGGGCAACCGCTTCACCCTGACCGACGGGTCGGCCAGCATGGTCGGCAGCTTCATGCCCTTCATACGCCTGACCGCCACCACCGAAAGCGACGGCGTGCTGACCTCGGTCACGCTGTCGGGGCAGGCGGACAGCCCCGAAATCAGCTTCTCCTCGGTGCCGGAACTGCCCGAGGACGAGGTGATGGCGCGGCTGATCTTCCGCCGCTCGCTGACCTCGCTCAGCCCGTTTCAGGCGGCGCAGCTGGCGATGTCGGTGGCCACGCTGACGGGCCGGGCGGACAATTCCATCCTGTCCCGCACGCGTGAGGCGATGGGCCTCGACGATCTCGATTTCACGGTGAATGACGCGGGCAATACCCAGCTCAGGGCCGGGCGGCATATCGGCGACCGGGTCTATACCGATGTCAGCGTCGATTCGACCGGGCAGGGCCAGGTGACGATCAATCTGGACCTGATGCCCAATGTCACGCTGCGGGGCCGCGCCGATACCTCGGGCGGCTCCGGCGTCGGCCTGTTCTACGAACGCGACTATTGAGGCGGGCTCAGCCCTTCATGAACACCCGCTGGAAGGCCGGGCGCTCGGCGATGCGCTTGGCATAGTCCTGCAGCGCCGGTTCGGTGATCTCGAACTTCGCCGCCCGCGCCCAGATCAGGCAATGCGCCAGCACCAGATCGGCCACGGTGAATTCGTCGCCGGTGACATAGGGCCGGTCGCCCATGCGCCGCACCAGCGAGGCCTGGTTGACCGAGAATTCCCAGCGCAGCGACTCCTTCACCTCGGGCACCCGGCGCTCGGCGGGCAGGATGAAGCTGTGCCGGGCCGAGGTCCAGAGCACCGCGTCGAATTCGTCCAGGATCAGGTGCAGCATCGCATCCTGCCGCGCCCGGTCCAGCGTCCCGGCGGCGGCGGTGAAGCGGCCATGCGCATCGGCCAGATACTGGATGATCGCCGTGGAATCGGTCAGCGGCTCGCCATCGACCAGCAGGACCGGAACCTTGCCGCGCGGGTAGTGGCGGGTGACTTCCTCGGCATGCGGCTTCACGCCGACATGCTCATAGGGCACGCCCAGCTCTTCCAGCATCCACAGCGCGCGGCCGGCGCGGGTGCTGGCAGCACCGATCAGCGTGTATTGGGTCATTCTCTGTCCTCCCTTGGCGTCGGCCGCATCAAGACACGCGCCCCGCCCGCAGGCAAGCTAGGGCCAGGGAATTACCGTCAGTTCCGGCCAGTGACGTTGCTGTCTTTCGGCCTTGGCCGCATGCGCGACGCGGTTGTCGAGTTTCAGATTGGGTTCCAGCCGGAAGGCGAAGATCGGCTCCAGCCCATAGGGCGCGTACAGGGTCAGGCTGTCGTCCGCCTCCAGCCTGAGGCCGACGCAATGCGTGGTGCAGGCGAAGAGGTCGATGGCTTCGGCCGAGGTCTGGATCGCCGGGTAAGGCCTGCCGAAATGCGCCGGATACCAGAGCGGCACGCGCGCCTGATTGCGCAGTTCGACCGGCGGGGCGGGCGGGAAGAGGGCGGCGGCGCGGCGGATCTGGCGGTCCTCGGCCGCGTAGCTGGTGTCAGGATCGTAATAGAAAAGGTCGATGTCCTTGACCCCGTGCATCTCGGGCCGATCCGTCAGGGCGTTCCAGACCTGGCCGTAGATCGCGCCCGAGACCAGCCACCAATCGGGCAGCGCCATGTCCCGGGCCCGCTGCAGGGTCCGCATCAGGACCGGGCTGTCCCGCACGATCCCAAGGAGCGCCGCGCGCTGGACCTCGGGGCGCGCGCCCGACAGCCGCAGATGGCTCACCGCCGCGCCGCCATCCGCGCCAGCCTGAGAAGCGCGCGTTCGGCCACCGCCTGCAAGGGCGCCCTTGTGGTGGAGCGCAGCGTGAGGTCGGTCGTGGTCAGATCCTTCAGCGCTTCCTCGACCCGGGGCAGGGTCCAGCGCTGCGCCTGCCGGAGCAGCTTGTCGCGGCGGGGGCCGAAGACCGGCGGCTTCAGCGTGCCGATCCCCTGCGAGGGCCCGCCCGGCGCGCTGAGCAGCGCGTGCAACAGGCGCATGTGGCGGGTGGCGGCGATGCAGATCGTGACCGGCGTCACCCCCTGCGCCGCCAGCCGCGACAGGATCGGCGCGAGGTCGGCGACGCGCCCCTCGGCCAAAGCCTCGATGATGTCGTCAACGTCCGCCTCGCTGCTTTGCGGGGCCAGCAGCGCCACCTCGGCCGGGGTTAGCGGCTGCGGATCGTCCAGCTTGTACAGCGCGATGCGGGTCAGGGTCTGGCGGAAATCGCCGGGCTCCAGCACCTGCCCCAACGCCACCAGATCGCCCAGCGTCTGCGGCGGGACATCGCCCAGCCCCTCGGCCCTGAGCATCCCCTCGATCTCGGCCCGGCCCGGGGGATCGTCGTAGACGGCGAGGCAGAGCGCCCGCTTGTCCCCCTCGAAGAGCTTGCGCAGCTTCGATCCCGGGGTCAGCGCGCCCGCCGTCACCACCAGCATGGCATCGCCCTCGGCCCATTCGGCCAGCGCCGCCTTCAGCGAGTCGGCGGCGGTATCGGTCGCGTCATCCACCACCACGGCGCGCGGGCCGGGGAAGAAGCCCTGCGCCTTCAGCGCATCGACCGCGGCGGCGGCGTCGCGGCGCAGATCGCTGCCGGGCATCCGCGTCAGCCGCATTTCGGTATCGGCATTGGGCCCGACATGGGCGCTGACCACCGTCACTCGCCGTTCGCTGACCCGCATCGCATCGGCGCCGTAGATCAGCAGTCCCGGGACCCTGGGATCGGGGCGGTTCAGAAAACCCGCCGCATCGCGGGGCGAGAGTTTCATGCCGCGGGAAGGCCCGGCTCGGTGTAAAGCCGCGTCACCAGCGAGTCGGCCAGCATCCGCATCAGCCGCAGTTCGGCATCCTCGGCGGCGGTGGAGCTGGCGAATTGCGTGCCGGTCGTGGAATAGACGGTGTTGCCCTCGACCTGACCTTCGGCCAGCGTGGCGCCGGTGGCGATCTCGGTCAGGGTGAAATGCAGCGTGCCGAAGACCTGGATCCGCGTGTCGCCGAAGTTCTTCACCGTGCCGCCGCCGTCCTCACGCGTCGCGATCCGGTAGGCCAGCGCGAATCGCGGGGCGGCCGGACGGCCCAGCCGTTCCTCGAAGGCGTGCAGGAACTGGAAATCGGCGCGGCTGACGGGATCGTCGGCGCGCACCGCGTTTTGCAGCACCCGGCCCGCGCCGCCTTCGCCATAGACCGGGCTGAAGCCGCAACCGGCCAGCGCGACAAGGCCCCCTGCCATCAGGAAGCCCCGCCGGTTCAAGCCCTTGGTCTCAGACCACCACATTCACGATCCGCCCCGGCACCACGATCACCTTCTTGGGCG
Source organism: Pararhodobacter sp. (assembly GCF_034676075.1). Classification (GTDB taxonomy): domain Bacteria; phylum Pseudomonadota; class Alphaproteobacteria; order Rhodobacterales; family Rhodobacteraceae; genus Pararhodobacter. The sequence goes on from NZ_JAUCCQ010000111.1 coordinate 12,089, forward strand.
TGGCACCTGCCAGCCCGCGAATGACAGCTTCGTCGGCCAGCGCGGCTTTTTCAACCTCTTCCTTGCTGGCGTCCTTGGGCACGGTGATCTCGGTCCGGCGCTTGCCGTTGAACTGGACGGCCAAGGTGACCATGTCGTCGACCAGCAGCGCCGGGTCCGCCTTGGGCCAGGGAGCCAGCATCACCAGCCCCGCCCCGCCGAGGCGATGCCACAGATCCTCGGCCAGGTGGGGCGTCATCGGCGACATCAGCTGCGCCAGCACCCGCGCCGCTTGCTTCTGCACCGCGCCCGAGGCCTTCGAACGGCTCAGCGTGTTGGTGAATTCATAGAGCTTGGCGATGGCCTTGTTGAAGGCGAAGCCTTCGATCATCCGCGTCACGTCGTCGATGGCCCGATGCGTGGCCCGCAGCAGGTCATCGTCGCCCTCGCCGGGGGCGGCGGCCTCCATCGCGGCGATTCGTTCGCCCAGCGACCAGACGCGGCCGAGGTGCTTGTGCGTCGCCTCGGCGCCGGCGGCGGTCCATTCCACGTCGCGCTCGGGCGGGCTGTCCGACATCACGAACCAGCGCGCGGTATCGGCGCCGAACTGCTCGATGATGGCGATGGGATCGACCACGTTGCGCTTCGATTTCGACATCTTGGCCGAGGGCACGATCTCGACCTCGCGCCCGTCTTTCAGGAAGCCCTTGCCGTCCCGCAGTTCCACTTCCTCGGGGAAGTGATAGACCGGGCGGCCCTGCGCGTCGCGGGTCTGGAAGATGGCATGCGTGACCATCCCCTGCGTGAAGAGGGCGTTGAACGGCTCGATCGACTTGACCGGCAGATGGCCGGTCTTGTTCATCGCCCGGGCGAAGAAGCGCGAATACAACAGGTGCAGGATCGCGTGTTCGATGCCGCCGATATACTGGTCGACGTTCATCCAGTACTCGGCCTCGGCCATATCCGTGGGGGTCGAGGCATGGGGCGCCGTGAAGCGCGCGAAATACCACGACGAATCGACGAAGGTGTCCATCGTGTCGGTTTCGCGCTTGGCGGGCGCGCCGCAGGCCGGGCAGGTGCAATCGCGCCAGGTCGGGTGGCGGTCCAGCGGGTTGCCGGGCTTGTCGAAGGTCACGTCATCGGGCAGGCGGACCGGCAGGTTTTCCTTCTTCTCGGGCACCACGCCGCAGGTGTCGCAATGGATCACCGGAATCGGACAGCCCCAATAGCGTTGGCGGCTCAGCCCCCAGTCGCGCAGGCGGAACTTGGTCACGCCCTGGCCGATGCCCTTC
>NZ_JAUCCQ010000112.1:0-13203 GCF_034676075.1 Pararhodobacter sp.
CGCCCCCCGCCAAAGGGGGTTTTCCACCCCCTTTGGAAACCCCCGAGGATATTTGGAGAACAAAGATGAAGGCGGCGGGTTGCGGCGCCGGGCGGGGTCTGTAGACTTCGGCGCCCGGGGCTTGCGCATAGCAAAAGCGCATGGCCGAACCGCTGGGAGGGAGCATGGATCATCGGGTCAGGCTGCGCCATCTGCGGCATTTTCTGGAGATCGCCCGCACCAAGTCGATGACGCGGGCCGCCGAGGCGCTGCATACCGTGCAGCCCGCCCTCTCGCGCAGCCTGAGCGAGCTGGAGGCGGATCTGGGCAAGCCGCTCTTTCACCGCACGCCGCAGGGAATGATGCTGACGCCCGCGGGGCTCGATTTCTATCAAAGCGTGGCCGGGCCGATGTCGATGATCGACGAGGGTATCGCCCGGGCCCGGGGCGTGCCCGAACGGCAGGTGGTGCGGGTGGCGATGGCGCCGGCCATCACCCGTCTGCTGGGCGTGCAGGCGGTCTGCGCCTTCCTGGAGGCCTATCCCGAGGTGCATGTGGTGACCGAGGCGCGCTCTTATTCCGAAGCGGTGGGGCGACTGCATGAGGGCGAGATCGACTTCGCCGTCGGGCGGCTGCTGGATCCCAAGGCCCTGGGTGGCCTGTCCTATGAGCAGCTCTTTTCCGAACCGATCATCTTCAGCGCCCGGGCCGGGCATCCGCTGGCCGGGCGGCGCGGGCTGACGCTGGACGATATCGACGAATATCTGGTGATCGGGCCCGAGGCCAAAGCGATCATCTGGTCCGAGATCGACAAATTCCTGATGAAGCACGGGCGGCCGCGGTTCCGGCGGCTGCTGGAATCCTCGTCCTACGAATTCTCGCGCTCGATGGTGCGGCTGACGGATGGCATCGCCTGCCTGTCGCTCAGCATCGTCCGACCCGAGCTGGAGAGCGGCGAATTCGTCCGCCTCGACGTCAATGTTGACGAGTTGGTCGGCTCGGTCGGCGTGACCTATCGGTCCGGCACGCGGCATTCGCCGATGGTGCGGGCGCTGTTCGATCTGTTCCGCCAGAAGGCGCGCGAGCTTTACCCATAACGATCCCGATATGATGCGGCGGGAATTTCTATTTCCCAAACTCCGCCCCGCGCCGCAGTCTGGGCCCTGGGAGAGAGGGGTGCGCGGCGCGTGAGGCGGGCGGCTGCCTCGACGACGGGAGGCGCTGCGGATGGCGAGAGCCAAAAACGTTCTGTTCATCATGTTCGACCAGCTGAGGCGGGATTACCTGTCCTGCTATGACCATCCGCATCTGCAGACGCCGCATATCGACCGGCTGGCCGCGATGGGCGTGCGCTTCGACCGGGCCTATATACAGGCGCCGATCTGCGGCGCCTCGCGCATGTCGACCTATACGGGCCGCTATGTGAACAGCCATGGCGCGGGCTGGAACAACATCCCGCTCAGGGTCGGCGAGCCGACGATGGGCGACCATCTGCGCAAGGCGGGGATGAGCTGCTGGCTGGTCGGCAAGACGCATATGGCCGCCGATACCGAGGGGATGGAACGGCTGGGACTGAGCCGCGGCACGACCATCGGCGAGCGGGTGGCGGAATGCGGCTTCGATGTCTGGGAACGCGACGACGGCATGCGGCCCGAGGGGCCGGACGGGCTTTACGATCCGAACGGGGCGCAGGCCTATAACGCCTATCTGCGGGCCAAGGGCTATGGCGGCGACAACCCCTGGCACGACCACGCCAATTCGGCGATCGACGCCGAGGGCAATGTCCTGTCGGGCTGGTTCATCGAGAACAACACCCGCCCCGCCAATATCGCCGAAGAGGACAGCGAGACCCCCTATATGATGCGCCGCGGCATGGCCTTCATGGAGCAGGCCGAAGGGCCCTGGTGCTGCCATCTGAGCCTGATCAAGCCGCATTGGCCCTATATCGTGCCCGAGCCCTATGCCGGGATGTATGGGCCCGCCGATTTCCTGCCGGTGAACCGGACGCAGGCCGAATTCGACGCCGCCCATCCGGTCCTGAAGGCGGCGATGACCAATCCGGTGAGCCTGACCTTCGCCCGGACCGAGGCGCGCGAGGCGGTACTGGGCGCCTATATGGGCCTCGTCAAGCAGATCGACGACCAGATCGGCGTGCTGCTCGACTGGCTGGAGCGGACCGGGCGGATGGCGGACACGATGATCGTGCTGACCTCGGACCATGGCGACTTCCTGGGCGATCACTGGCTGGGCGAGAAGAGTTTCTTCTTCGATCCTTCGACCCGGGTGCCGCTGATCGTCTACGACCCCTCGCCCGAGGCCGATGGCACGCGCGGCACCGTCTCGGACGCGCTGGTCGAGCAGATCGACGTGGTGCCGACCTTCTACGCCGTGGCCGGGGGCGACCCCGAGGATATCGGCCATATCGCCGAGGGTCATTCGCTGCTGCCGATCCTGCATGGCGAGCGGACCGAGCAGCCGCGCGAGATCGCGATCTGCGAATACGATTATTCGGCGACGCCGCTCAGGGGGCGGCTGGGCGTCTCGGTCGAGGATGCACGCTGCTTCATGGCGACGACCAAGCGCTGGAAGCTGATGCATTTCGAGGGCGGCTTCCGGCCGATGCTTTTCGATCTGGAGAAGGATCCCGAGGAACAGCACGACCTGGGCGAGAGCCCCGATCACGCCGGGGTCCGGGCCGAGATGTACGCCCATCTCCACGCCTGGTTCCGCCGCTGCGACCAGCGGATCACCAAGTCGCGCCGCGACCTGGCCGGGATCAGCGCCAAGATCGGGCGGCGGGGCGTGGCGACCGGCCTCTATACCGTGGCCGAAGCCGACCCCGAAAGGGTCGTGAAATACCTGGGCCGCAAGGCGCGGCCCTGGAAGGACATCGTGAAGAACCAGAGCATTACCTGATCGCAGGACCCCGCCGCCGTGCCTGAGGAGGGGTGCGGCGGCGGTTACCATCAAGGGAGAGAGAGAATGACGCATTCGTTCCTGAAATCGACGGCGCTGGCGCTGGTCGCCACGCTGGCGGCGGGCGCCGCCAGTGCCCAGGTCAACCTGACCATGGCCACCGCCAGCCCCGGCAGCATGGTGCATGTCACCACCCATCACCTGGCCCGGGTCGCCGGGCAGCGCGGCGTCGCCTCCTTGCAGGTGGCCGATGGCCAGACGCTGACCAACACCGTCCTCGACGTGGCCGAGGGGCGCATGGACATCTCGGAATCGCCGATGATCCTGCCCTTCATGCTGTCGCGCGGCATGGGCCCCTATTCCTCGGTCGAGAACGGGGCCGAGGTCGCCTCAAGGCTCCGCGCGCTCTATCCCTTCAACGCGGGCGCCTTCAACGTCTACACCCTGACCAGCAGCGGCATCGAAAGCTGGGAGGATCTGCGCGGGCACACGGTCTTCAACGGCCCGCCCCGGGGCGCGGCGCTGACCAATGCCCGGCAGGCGGTAACGCTGGCCACCGGGATGGAGGACGGCCCCGATTACACCGGCTTCCAGGCCAATTGGGGCCAGATCAACGCGATGATGACCGACGGCTCGGTCGATGCTTTCGTCTTTCCGACCAACCACCCGTCAGACCGGATCATCCTGATGCAGGCGGCGGGCGATGTGAACATCATCTCGGTCCCGCAGGACATCTTCGAGAGCGAGGCCTTCCGCCGCGTCTTCCAGGTGCCGGGCAATATCCCGATCGAATGGAATTTCGCCGATTTCGGCTATGACGATCACGTGCATCTGCTGGGATCGGACGACGGGATCCTGCGCGGCATGGGCACGGCCTTCGCCACCGTGGTGAACGCCGCGATGGACGAACAGCTCGCCTATGACCTGACCTCGGCGCATATCGAGACGCTGGACGAACTGCGCGCCTCGGCGCCGCAGGCCCCCAGCGCCAACCATGGCGATCTGGACCCGGTGCGCTCGGGCTTTTGCGGCAACAACCAGCTGCGTTATCACCCCGGCGCGATCCGCGCCTGGGAGGATCACGGCTATACCGTGCCCGATTGCGCGCGCCCCGAGTAAGCGCGCCTCCTTCCGCTGCCCTGCCCCGGCGGTGCCTGACGCCGCCGGGGAACTTCCCATCTCCTTGAGGATCGCGCGATGGCCGACCCGACTGACGAAACCGCCGCCCCGCCCCGCGATCTGGGGATGCGGCTGGCCCTGATCCTGGGCTTCCTGCTGGTGTGCCTGGGCATGCTCAACAGCATGCCCGCCATTCCCGGGCTCCAGCAGCTGGTGAATGCCGTGACCGGGGTCGAGGGCCTGCCGATCCGGCGCTTCAGCTACGAATACCTGTTCCCGCTGGCCTTCATCGTCATGATGATCATCGTCGTGTCCCGCCATTCGCAATGGCGCCATTACCGCGACCGCGGCGCGCGGCTCAGGGCCTTCGGCCTCTTCATGGACGCGGCGCTGCTGGTCATGGCCTTCACCGTCGCCCTCTCCTACCTGATCGAGATCGACAGCGTCTGCCTGATCGACCAGGTCACCGGCGAACGCGCCCGCCTCATCGCCCGGGCGCTGGAGCGCGAGGTCGAATTCGCCACGATGATGGGCCTGCCGGTGCCGACCTCGGTCGAGGATCCCGAATGCGTGCAGAACCTCGGTGTCTGGATCTTCCTGGTCGTCGGCCTCGGCGTCAGTACCTTCCTGGCCTATAACGTCCGCGTCTGGGGCCTGCCGCTGGTCGCCGTCGCCATCGCCATCACCGCCTATACGATGATCACCATCGCGGTCTGGTACTTCTCGGGCCCCGATCACAACCGCTATCTGGTCACCCTGCTGGGGGGCGAGCCGCGGACGCTCTGGGACGGGCGGCCCAACGTCAAGGACGTGCTGGTCAACAACGCCCAGGGGCTTCTGGGCCAGTTCATGAACATCCTGCTGAACACGGTCTTTCCCTATATCGTGCTGGGCAACCTGTTTGGTGTCTCGGCCGGAGGGCAGGCGCTGATCAAGCTCGCCTTCCTCGCCACCCGGCGCCTCAGGGGCGGGCCCGCGCATGCTGCCATCGTCTCAAGCGCGCTCTTTGGCACGATCTCGGGCGGGCCGGTGGTCAATGTGCTGTCCACGGGCGTGCTGACCATCCCGATGATGCTGCGCCGGGGCTTCAGCAAGGTCTTCGCCGGCGGGGTCGAGGCCGCGGCCTCGTCCGGCGGGCAGATCATGCCGCCGGTGATGGGTGTCGCCGCCTTCGTGCTGGCGACGATGACCGCCGTGCCCTATTCGCAGGTGATCATCGCCGCGGTGATCCCCGCGGTGGCCTACTTCGGCGCGCTCTTCATCAGCGTCGTGTTCCAGGCCCGCAAGCAGGGCATCCAGGCCCAGGGCGAGGTGACCGACGACATGCGCCTCACCCGCCGCGACTATGCCAATCTGGTGATGATCTTCGCCCCGGTCGGGCTGATCCTGTTCCTGCTGATCACACCCAAGGACGCCATCGGCTGCGGCCCGATCACCGCCCTTTTCGGCACCGTCGCCAGCTGGAGCGGCAACAATTGCCGCATCGAGCATCTGCCCTGGTTCTTCGAACTGGTGCGCAACTCGGCGGGGGACGCGGGGTCCGCCGGCTGGTGGGCGGCGGCGCTGCTCATGGTCCTGTTCTTCATCGACCCCGAGATCCGCCGCCAGCCGAGGAAACTGGTCACCGCCCTCTCCGAAGCGGGCGTGCTGGTCGCGACGCTGTACCTGATGTTCCTCGCCGTCTCGGTCATCGACTTCTGCCTGAACCTCACCGGGCTCTCGAGCTATATCGCCCGCGACGCGACCTATCTGCTGGCCGATTTCGGCGGCAGCATCGGCCATAACCGGGTGTTCCTGTTCGCGGCACTGCTGGTGACGATGCTGCTGGCGATCCTCTTGGGCATGGGGATGCCGACGGTGCCCGCCTATCTCAACGTGGCGCTTCTGATGGGGCCGCTGCTGGCGGGGCTCGGCATCGCCAAGTTCACGGCGCATATGTTCATCTTCTACTTCGCCGTGGCCTCGGCCATCACGCCGCCGGTGGCCATCGCCGCTTTCGCCGCGGCCTCGATCACCAAGGCCGATCCGATGATGACCGGGATCTCGGCGGTGCGCTCTGGGATCGTTATGTTCGTGATCCCCTTCGTCTTTGCCTTCTACCCCGAGCTTTTGCTGATCCAGCCCGCGCTGATCGACCCGAACTCGGCCACCGGCGCGCTGCTGCCGGGCTATGACGGGGGCATCCACGGGCCGACGCTGGCCTGGCTCTGCGCCCGGATCGCGCTGGCGCTGTACCTCTTGGGCAGCGTGCTGGCGCAATTCGACCGCCGGGCGCTGTCCCTGCCCGAGATGGCGCTGCGGCTGGTGCTGGCGGTGCTGATCGTCACCAGCTGGCCGATGGTCGCCCTGCCCGCGATCGGCGCCACGGCGTTGCTGCTCTGGTGGCACGGACGCGGGGCACCGGCGCTGGCCTGAGGCCTCAGGCGGCGGCGCCTTCGGGTGCCGCCGCCATGCGCTGCGAGATCAGCGCGCAGGTCACCAGCTGGATCAGGTGATAGAGCATCAGCGGCAAGAGGATCGCCGCCACATCCTGCCCGACGAACAGGATCCCCGCCATCGGCAGCCCCGTCGCCAGCGACTTGGTCGATCCGCAGAACAGAAGCGTCGCCCGGTCGGCGCGGTCCAGCCTCGCCCCCCGGCCCAGAAGCATCGTCGCCCCGAAGGCCAGCGCCAGCATCAGCGCCATCACCCCGGCCAGCGCCGCCAGCACCCAGGGCCCGGCACTGGCGAAGGTTCCGCCGCTGACACCGGCGCTGAAGGCCACATAGACGATCAGCAGGATCACCCCGCGGTCATAGAGCGTGACCGAGGATTTGTAGCGGTCAAGAAAGCCGATCAGCAGCGGCCGCGCCAATTGGCCGATGAAGAAGGGCAACAGGATCTGCTGCGCGATCTTCCAGACCGCATCGGGGTTGATGCTGACCGGCCCCTCGGTCGTCATCAGGAGAGAGACCAGCAGCGGCGCCAGCACCACGCCGATCAGGTTCGAGATCGAGGCGGCGCAGACCGCCCCCGCCACGTTGCCCCGGGCCAGCGCCGTGAAGGCCACCGCGCTCTGGATCGTCGACGGCAGGCAGCCGACATAGATCAACCCCGCGGCGAAAGCGGCACCCAGCAGCGGCGCCGTCACCGCCGCCATGCCGATCCCCAGCAGCGGGAAGACCAGAAAGGTCGTGGCCAGCACGCCCAGTTGCAGCCGCCAATTGGTCACCCCGGCGATGATCGAGGCGGTCGAGAGCTTGGCGCCGTAGAGGAAGAACAGCAGCGCCACCGCCCAATAGGAGACGCCGTCCAGCACCTCGGCCACCCGGTCATGCGCGGGCACCAGCGCCGCGGCCAGCACCGTCGCGAAGAGAAGCATCAGATATGGGTCGATCCCGAAGCGTTTCAGGCGGGACATCAGCGGCATGGGCGGGCCTTTCGGGGTCGGAGCGAGTCGCGCGGCACACTAGGCGCCTCTGCCGCTGGCTCCAAGCCCCGACCGGCCGCGCGGCTCAGGCAGGCGTCAGCGCGCGGCGCGATGCCTGTCTGTTCATCGCCAGCAGGACGACGATCACCGCCGTGCCCACCGCCTCGACGGCAATCGACGGCCAGAAGACCCCGACGATGGCCGGAACCAGCGCCACCCGCATCCAAAGCGGCATCGGCCCCCAGAGGAACCCCTCCAGCACCGCGGCGAAGGCGACCAGCGCGACGATGACGATGAACCCGTTCCAGATCACCAGCGGCACCGGGCCGCCCATGATGATCGGCTCGTTGTAGACCATGAACAGCGGGATCAGATAGAGGCCCTTGGCGAATTTCCACGCCTGCAGGCTGGTCTCCATCGGTTTCGACCCGGCGATCGCGGCCCCCGCGAAACCTGCCAGGGCCACAGGCGGTGTGACGTTCGAATCCTGCGAGTACCAGAAGACCACCAGATGGGCGATCAGCAGCGGCACGCCGAATTCGTTGTGCAGCGCCGGACCGACCAGGATGATCAGCACGATATAGGCCGCGGTCACCGGCAGCCCCATGCCCAGGATCAGGCTGGCGATGACCACGAGGAACAGCGCGATCAGCAGGTTCCCCTGGCTCAGGGCCAGCATCATGGCGCTGAACTTGAGGCCGAGGCCGGTCAGCCCCACCACACCGACGATGATCCCCGCCACCGCACAGGCGACCGACACCGTCACCGCATTGCGCGCGCCGAGTTCCAGCGCCTCGATGGTCTGCCGCAGGCCGGACCAGAGCAACCGCTTCATCTCGGCCCAGGTCGGGCCGTTCGCCACATAGGTCCACAGCGCCCGGGCGATGGCCGCGGCGGCAATCGACAGCGTGGCGTAGAAGCCGACCCGCATCGGCGAATACCCGGCGACCAGCAGCGCCACCAGCGCCACCAGCGGCAGGAGGAAATGCCAGCCCTCGGCCAGCACGGTGCGGACCCGGGGCAATTCGCTCGCTGGCATCCCCTGCATGCCCAGCTTCACCGCGGCGATATGCACCAAGAGGTAGATCGCCCCGAAATAAAGGATCGCCGGGAAGATCGAGACCATGACGATCTCGATATAGGGAACCTGGGTGAACTCGCTCATCAGGAACGCCCCCGCCCCCATCAGGGGCGGCATGATCTGCCCGCCAGTCGAGGCCGCGGCCTCGATCCCACCTGCCTGCGCCGGGCGGTAGCCGAGGCGCTTCATCAAGGGGATGGTGAAGGCTCCCGTGGTCACCACATTGGCGATGGCCGAGCCCGAGATCGAGCCCATCCCGGCCGAGGCCACGACCGCCGCCTTGGCCGGGCCGCCCCGCTGGCGGCCGGTGGTGGCATAGGCGAGGTCGATGAAGAACTTGCCCGCGCCGGTCACTTCCAGCACCGCGCCGAACAGGACGAAGACGAAGATGAAGGTGGCGGCGACGCCCAGCGGCAGGCCGAAGATCCCCTCGGCCCCCAGCGTCATCTGGCTGGCCACCCGGTCGAAGGAATAGCCGCGGTGGTTCAGGATCCCCGGCAACCAGTCGCCCGCCCAGGGCAGCGCGCCGCGCCGTCCGGCAAAGGCATAGGCCAGGAAGAAGGCCGCGATCACCGTCATCCCCAGCCCCACCGCGCGCCGCGCCGCCTCCAGCACCAGCAGCACGGTGATCACGCCGACCGTCACGTCGATGGAGCGCGGGAAGATGGCGTTGGCGATGGTGTCGATGTTCATCGGCACCCAGAAGCCGACCAGCACGCCGCCCGCGATCAGCGGCGCGTCGATGGCCCAGCCCAGCACGCCGCGCGGCCGGTGGGGGCCGAAGACCGGATGGATCAGGAAACACAGGACCAGGATGAAGCCCAGATGGATGGGCCGCTGGAAGAACAGCCCCAGGGGCTGCACCCCCGCCGCCCAGAGCTGGAACAGCGAGAGCGCCACACCGATGACGGTGATCAGGCGCAGGATCGAGGGGCGCTGGGGCAGCGCCGGGCGGGTGATCTCTTCCAGCGTGTCGGCCATGGTCCGGCTCCGGGATGTCAGGGGTCGGGGATAAGGGCGATGCGGACCCGCCGGTGTTCGGCGAGCGCGGTCAGCGAGATTTCGTCAGCCTCGGTGCGCAGCCGGTGGTTCACCGCGGCGCGCCCGGGGCGCAGGATATAGGCGTTGCCGGGCACCGGCTCGTCGATATCCTCGATCCAGTAGCCGCCCTGCCCGTCCGAGGTCTGGCGCCCGCGGCCCGGGATATGCCCAAGCCCCGCGCCGAAATCGGGCAGATGCGAGCGGACCAGCACCATGGTGCCGCCCTGGTCCTCGTAGATGTCCTCGACCTCGTAGCCATCGACCGAATGGTGCCAGAGCACACTCCAGCGCCCGCCGTCCTCGATGGGCAGCCGGGCCAGAACCTCGCCGCTGTCGGCAAGGCTCACACGGATCTCGGCGGCCGGGGCGAGACCGGGCACGAGGCAGAGAAGAAGGGCGGCCACGACGGGCCGCCCTCGGGATCCACGGCTCACGGACGCAGGCGGTCCGGGATGGTGGCGCCGATCTCCTCGAAATAGCGGATCGCGCCGGGGTGCAGCGGCACCGGCGTCGCGTTCAGCGTGAACTCGACCGTGGTCTCGTTCGCGGCCGGATGGACGGCTTGCAGGTCGGCGATGTTGTCGAACATGGCCTTGGTGATCGCATAGGCCAGGTCGTCGTCCATCTCGGCGGACACGACCAGCACGTTCGGCACGCCGACCACGGCGACGGCTTCGTCCACGCCGGTATAGGTGCCACCCGCCAGCTGGGTGCGGGCGAAGACCGGGTTGGCGCCGATGGCCGCGGTCATCTCGTCCTCGGTCAGCGGGATCACATGGATCGCCTGCGTGGTGGCGAGGTTCAGGATCGACGAGGTCGGCGCGCCGACCGACCAGAATCCGACGTCGATATCGCCATTGGCCAGCGCATCGGCGGTCTCGTTGAAGTTCAGCCGCTGTTCGTCGATGTCATCATAGCTGATGCCATTGGCAGTGAGGATCTGCTCGGCGTTCACTTCGGTGCCCGATCCCGGCGCGCCGACCGATACCCGGCGCCCGCGCAGATCCGACAGCGAGGTCACGCCCGAGCTGTCCAGCGCCACGATCTGCACCATGTTGGCGTACATCGAGGCCAGGCCCCGCACCATCGGCAGTTGCTGGCCCTCGAACCGGCCGGTGCCGGAATAGGCCTGCTCGACCGTATCGGCCAGTGCAATGGCCAGATCCGCATCGCCCGTGGCGATCAGACCCATGTTCTCGACCGAGGCGCCGGTGACTTCGGCGGTCGCCGAATAGCCGTCGATGCGGTTGTTGATGATCTCGGCCAGGCCGCCGCCCATCGGGTAATAGACCCCGCCGGTGCCGCCGGTTGCGATGGAAAGCTGAGTCTGCGCCGCCGCCGGAAGGGTGACCCCCATGGCAACAGCAAAGATGGCGGCCGAAAGCCGGTACGAATGGAACATTATAGGACCTCCCTTTTTTATGGACCCATCCTTGACCGAACCGGCCAAAGAGGCAACCTTGAAACAAGGTCGCGTCGGCGACTTGTCAAGAAACCCCGGGCCTCGCGTTGCGTCGGCGACGGCCCGAACCACCCGCACCGCCCCAGACGGTGCCCGATGTCAGAGGCTTACCGTGATCAAGGTCTTTCTGCCCGAACGCCCAGCTTTCCTGGGCGACCTTCTGGACGCGATGAGCGAACGCGGCCGGGCGCTGATGGGATGGCGGACGCCCGAGGGGCCGGTCAGCGCGCCGGATCTGGTGCAATTGGCCGATCTGCTGCTGTCGCGGCGGGGCGAGGCTTCGGGCGTGGCGCTGGCCCGTTCGCTGGTCCGCGCCTATGCCGCCGCGCCGATGGCCGAACGCCGCGCCTTCCTGCTGCTGCTGGCCGAGCGCTATGGCCCGGATGCCGAGGGCGTCACCCGGGCCGTCGCCGCGCTTCAGGCTCAGGAACCCGGGGCGCTGAACGTCCTGCACGCCGCCGCGGAACCCCGGCGGCAGGAGCTCTTCCGGCGCATCAACCTGGCGCCCGGTGGCACCGCGGCGCTGGTCGGCATGCGCGAGGATCTGCTGGGCGCCCTGCCCGAGTCCCCGGCCCTGCGCCCGGTGGACGAGGATTTCGCCCATCTCTTCGGCTCGTGGTTCAACCGCGGCTTCCTGACGCTCCGGCAGATCGACTGGAACACCCCGGCCAGCATCTTGGAAAAGATCATCCGCTACGAGGCCGTGCACCAGATCCAGAACTGGGACGACCTCCGCAACCGCCTGCAACCCACGGACCGGCGCTGCTTTGCCTTCTTCCACCCACAACTGGTGGATGAACCCCTGATCTTCGTCGAGGTGGCGCTGACGCGCGAGATACCGGGCGCCGTCGGCCCGCTGCTGGATCTTTCCCGCCAGCCGATCCCGGCCGAGGAGGCGACGACCGCGGTCTTCTATTCGATCTCGAACACCCAGCGCGGGCTGGCGGGCGTGTCCTTCGGCAATTTCCTCATCAAACAGGTGGTGGAGGTGCTGCGCGAGGCCCTGCCCGGCATCCGCAACTTCGTCACCCTCTCGCCCGCGCCCGGCTTCGCCCGCTGGCTGGCGGCCGAGCGCAAGGCGGGCGATCAGGGCCTGTTGTCCGCGCCCCTGAGGGAGGCGCTGACGGTCCTCGACCAGCCCCTCTGGCATCAGGCGCCAGAGACCGCGGCCCGGGCCAAGGCTGCGCTGATCCCCGCCGCCGCGCTCTATTTCCTCAAGGCCCGCGACCGGCGCGGAAGGCCGGTCGATCCGGTAGCGCGCTTCCATCTGGGCAATGGCGCGCGGCTGGAACGGCTGAACCCGCTGGGGGATCTGTCGGAAAATGGCCTGCGGCAATCGCACGGGCTTATGGTGAACTACCTCTATGCCCCGAACGAGATCGAGCGCAATCACGAGGGCTTTGCCGAGGCCGGGACCATCGCCGCCTCGGACGCGCTGCGCAAGGCGCTGCCGGGCTAGCCGTTCAGATCCTTCAGGAGCCGCCCGTGCTTTCGGACCTCGGCCACCACCTGGCCGAAGGTCTCGAGCCCCCGCGCCTTCAGCATCGGCACCAGCTTGAGGAAGGCATCGGCCGTGGCGATGGTGTCGCCGATGGCGGTGTGGCGGGCTTCCTCGGGGATGGTGATCCCCAGCCGCGCGGTCAGCGCATCGAGCGAATGCTGTTCGAGCTGGCCATAGACCACCGCCGACAGCAGCACCGTGTCCAGAATGGGATGGTCGAAGACCTTGCCGATCGCCCCCTCCTGCCGGCGCAGGAATTCCATGTCGAAGGGCGCGTTATGGGCGACCAGCACCGCGCCCTCGGCGAATTTGTGGAACCGCCGCCCGGCCTCGGCGATATCCGGGGCGCCGACGACCATGGAATCGGTGATCCCGTGCACATCGGTCGAGGCGGGCGGGATCGGGCGGCCCGGATCGACCAGCGTGTCGAAGACCTCGCTTTCCACCCGCTTGCCGTTGACCAGTCGGACGGCGGCGATCTGCACCACCGCGTCGGACGAGGGGCTGAGGCCCGTCGTCTCGGTGTCGAACACCACAAGCGTCAGGTCTTCGAGCCTTGTGTCGGCCACCGCGGCATTGCGAGCCTTGGACAACAGGTCGAAATCGTAAACCACCTTGCGGCTCAGGGGCGCCACCCGACGCCCGGCGCGACGGACGGAACGGATCGGCATCACCACGGCGTTGCAGCCCTCGCC
>NZ_JAUCCQ010000113.1:0-13153 GCF_034676075.1 Pararhodobacter sp.
TTGAGCCTGTGGAGGCCCCGGGGGCCTTCTGCCCCCGGACCCCCGAGGATATTTGAAGCGCAAAGAAGGCGGCTTAACGCCCTCTTAATCTTCATCTTTGCGCCTCAAATATCCTCGGGGGGTGAATTGGCCGCAGGCCAAGAGGGGGGCAGACGGCCCCCCTTCCTGTTTCGGCGCGGCGGCACGCCGCGCCGTTGGTCGCCCGAGGCGCCCGCGGCAGCGGGCAACGAGGGCGAAACACCTCTCTGCATGAGCGCATCCCCCCGGCCTATTCCCGGTGGCCACGCGCCCGGTCACTCGGGCACCACTTCGCCGTTGATCAGGCGCGTGGTTCCCGTCAAGCCCAGCGGCAGGCGGTCGATATAGGCGTTGGGACTGCGGCCGTCGTAGGGAATGCCGTCCAGCAGCGTGACCGGCTCGCGGTAGCCGTCGCTGCCGAAGGGGAAGTCCGCGGCCGCGGCGAGTCCGTCGTCGATCAGGCTTTGTGCGGCGTCGAGGTAGATGTCGGGCCGGTACACTCGTGCCGCGACCTCGTGATACCAGGTGTCGTCGCGGGCCTCGGCGATTTGGCCCCAGCGGCGCATCTGGGTCAGGTACCAGATGGCGTCCGAATAATAGGGATAGGTCGCGTCGTAGCGGAAGAAGACGTTGAAATCGGGCACCGCGCGCACATCGCCCGGCTCGTATTCGAAGGTCCCGGTCATCGAGGCGGCGATGATCCCGGCCTCGGCGCCGACATAGGCCGGGCGGCTGAGGATCTCGGCCGCCTCGGCGCGGTTGGCGTTGTCGTCGGCGTCGAGCCACATGGCGGCCCGGATCAGGGCGCGGACGATGGCGCGGGTGGTGTTGGGATAGGCCTCGACGAAATCGGCGCGCAGGGCGAAGACCTTTTCGGGGTTGTTCGGCCAGATCTCGTAATCGGTGATGACCGAGACGCCGATGCCGCGTTGCACCGCCGCCTGGTTCCAGGGTTCGCCGACGCAATAGCCGTGGATCGCGCCCGCGGCCATCGTCGCGGGCATCTGCGGTGGCGGGGTGACCGAGAGGAACACATCGGCGCCGATCTGGCCACTGGGATCCTCGGGCGCGTAGAGGCCCGGATGCAGCCCGCCCGCCGCAAGCCAGTAGCGCAATTCGTAATTATGGGTCGAGAAGGGATAGACCATGCCCATCTCGAAGCGGCGGCCCTGGGCGCGGAAGGCCTGCACAACCGGGGCCAGCGCCTCGGCGCCGATCGGGTGTTGCGGGCGGCCGTCGGGCAGGGAGGGGACATGCGGGCGCATCCGTTCCCAGACCTCGGTCGAGACGGTGATGCCATTGCCATTGAGGTCCATCGAGAAGGGGGTGACGATCTGCGCCTCGGATCCATAGCCGATTCCGGCAGCAAGGGGTTGCGCGGCCAGCATCTGCGCGCCCTGCAACGTGCCCGACAGCACGCCGTCGCGCAGCACCCGCCAATTGGCCTGCGCTTCCAGCGTGATCTCCAGCCCTTCCTCGGCGAAATAGCCGCGCTCCAGCGCGATGGCGAGCGGGACCATGTCGGTGAGCTTGATGAAGCCGAAGGTCAGCTCGGCCAGCTCCGGTTCCTGGGCAGCGGCCGGATGGCTCAGCACCAGGGCGAGGAGGGCGGCGAATCGGCGGGGCATGGCGGGTCCTTTCCGGGCATCGGGCCGGGAGAGACTCGCGCGAAACGGTGGAGAAAGGAAAAACAGCCGCTGACGGATCCTGCGGGAGGAGCTGACCTGTCAGCGGCCGTGCAAGGTTTCCCAAACTGCGGGAAGAGGTTCGTTCGAAGGTGTTCTCACCTCCACAAGCTCAGTGTCGCGCTTCGGGGCGGCGGCGGCAATCGTGGGCTTGCTGCGGCCGCATTCTCGTCGCTGCGGCGCGGCGAAAAGTGGGGCCGATGCGCGATTTTCGGGCAGTCGCGGGGTCCGTGATCAGGAAAGCGGCCCTCGGCGAAGGGCGCCGGAGTCGGTGCGCGATTCGCCTACGCTCCGGGATGCCGCGGCCCGGTGCTTGCCAGGAACCGGCGCGGCTGGCATGCAGGGGTATGCCTGCCGATCCCGTCCCCACCCGTTTGCGCCTGCGACTGCTCTTTGGCACCGATGCCATGCTGGGCCCGGGCAAGGCCGATCTTCTCCAGCAGATCCGCGAGACCGGCTCGATCTCGGCTGCCGGGCGGGCCATGGGCATGAGCTACAAGCGCGCCTGGTCGCTGGTCGAGGAGATGAACGCGGCTTTCCGCGAGCCCCTGGTCCAGTCGGCGCGGGGTGGGGCCAGCGGCGGCGGGGCACAGCTGACGGCGATGGGCGAGGCGGTGCTGGCGGGCTATCGCCGCATCGAGGAGATCGCCGCCGAGGCCGCCGGGGCGGAGATCGCCGCACTGGCCGGGTTCCTGCGCGATATGCCTGACGGGAAATAACGCTTGCGGCGGCGGGTTCTGCTTGCGATATGTTTCGACGAACATATTGCTTGAGGGACCTCCGATGATTCGCCACCTCTCCGCCCTGATCCTGGGCGCCGTTCTGGCCACGCCCGCCGTCGCCACCGATTTCAACGTCTTCGCGGCGGCCAGCCTGTCGGACGCGCTGGGCGAGGCGGCGCAGGTCTACGAGGGCGCGACCGGCGACCGCGCGGTGCTGGTCTTCGCCGGATCCTCGGCGCTGGCGCGGCAGATCCAGGCCGGGGCGCCGGCGGATCTGTTCATCTCGGCCTCGACCGACTGGATGGAGACACTGGCGGGTGAGGATCTGATCGACGGCGCGACGCGGGTCGATCTGCTGGGCAACAGCCTGGTGCTGATCGCGCATGGTGCGGCCGCACCGCTGGAGGGCACGCCCGACATCGCCGCGCTGCTGGGCGAGGGGAGGCTGGCCATGGCGCTGGTCGATGCGGTGCCCGCGGGCGTCTATGGCAAGGCGGCGCTCAGCTTCCTCGGACAATGGGCGGCGGTCGAGCCGCGGGTGGCCCAGGCCGACAACGTGCGGGCGGCGCTGGCGCTGGTGGCGACGGGCGAGGCGCCTTACGGCATCGTCTATGCCACCGACGCCGCGGCCGAGGCGGAGGCGAGCGTCGTCTATACCTTCCCGGCCGAAAGCCATGCGCCGATCCTGTATCCCGCCGCGGTGACCGCCGCTGCGGCCGAAGCCTCGACCGCCGCGGCCTTCCTCGACTGGTTGCAAAGTGACGAGGCGCAGGCGATCTTCGCGCGGCACGGTTTCACCACCCCGTAAGAACGATCGGACCCTGACGGCATGGACTGGCTCGGCCCCGCGGAATGGCAGGCAATCGCCCTGTCGCTGAAAGTCGCTTTCTGGGCCACGCTGGTCTCTCTGCCCTTCGGCATCGCCGTGGCGCATCTGCTGGCGCGGCGGGCCTTTCCCGGCAAGGCGCTGGTCAACGGTCTGGTGCATCTGCCGCTGATCCTGCCGCCGGTGGTCACCGGCTATCTGCTGCTTATCACCTTCGGCGTGCGGGGGCCGGTGGGGGGGCTGTTGCAGCCCCTCGGCATCGTCTTCGCCTTCCGCTGGACCGGGGCGGCACTGGCTGCGGCGGTGATGGGTTTCCCGCTGATGGTGCGGGCCATCCGCCTGTCGTTCGAGGCGGTCGATCCGAAGCTGGAAGAGGCGGCGGCGACCCTCGGCGCCTCGCGGGTCTGGGTGTTCCTGACGGTGACGCTGCCGCTGATCCTGCCCGGGGTGCTGGCCGGGGCGGTGCTGGCCTTCGCCAAGGCGCTGGGCGAGTTCGGGGCCACGATCACCTTCGTCTCCAACATCCCCGGCCAGACGCAGACCCTGGCCTCGGCCATCTACACCTTCCTGCAGGTGCCGGGGGGCGAGGGGTCGGCCCTGCGGCTGGTGGCGGTCTCGGTCGTGCTGGCGATGGGGGCGCTGCTGGCCTCGGAACTGCTGGCGCGGCGGGTGCAGAAACGGGTGGGCGGGGCATGAGCGTTTCGGTCCGCGTGAGCCATCGGCAGGGGGATTTCCTGCTGGACGCCGCCTTCGAGGCGCCGCCGGGCATCACGGTTCTTTTCGGGCGCTCGGGCAGCGGCAAGACCACGCTGGTCAATGCCGTGGCCGGGCTGTTGCGGCCGCAGGCGGGGCGGATCGCGGTGGGCGATCAGGTGCTGTTCGACAGCGCGGCGGGGATCTTCCTGCCGACCCATCGCCGCCGCCTGGGCTATGTGTTTCAGGAGGGACGGCTTTTCCCGCACCTCTCGGTCCGCCAGAACCTGCTCTACGGCCGCTGGTTCGCGCCGAGGGGCGCACGGCGCGAGGATCTGGGCCGGGTGGCCGAGATGCTGGGCATCGGCGCGCTTCTGGACCGGCGGCCGGGGGATTTGTCGGGTGGGGAAAAGCAGCGCGTGGCCATCGGCCGGGCGTTGCTGGCCTCGCCGGGGCTGATCCTGGCGGACGAGCCGCTGGCCGCGCTGGACGAGGCGCGCAAGGCCGAGATCCTGCCCTATTTCGAGCGCCTGCGGGCCGAGGTGCCGATCCTCTACGTCAGCCATTCCGCCGCCGAAGTGGCGCGGCTGGCGACCACCGTCGTGGTGCTGGAAAAGGGCCGCGTCGTGCGGCAGGGGCCGGCGGCCGAGGTTCTGGCCGATCCGGCGGTGACGCCTGTGGGTGCGCGTTCCGCGGGCGCGATCCTCGAGGCGGTGGTGCTGCGCCACCACGCCGACGGTTTGAGCGAGTTGCAGGCCGGGGGGCATCCCCTTTTCCTGCCGCGGGTCGGTCAGGCCGAAGGCAGCCGCCTGCGGGTGCGTATCGCAGCGCATGACGTGATCCTGTCGCGCGGGCGGCCCGAAGGCCTGTCGGCGCTGAACATCCTGCCGGGCGTGGTGCACGAGGTCCGGGGCGGCGAGGGGCCGGGGGCGATGGTCTCGGTCGATACCGGGGCGGGGCGGTTGCTGGCCCGGGTCACCCGCCGCTCGGCCGAGGCTCTGGGGCTGGGACCGGGGGTCGCCTGTCACGCGGTGATCAAGTCGGTCGCCGTGGCGCCCGAGGATGTCGGCGGGCGCTAGGCCGGCCCCGCGTCACAAGAGTTGGGTCACCACGAACAGCAGCCCCATCAACACCGGCTGATGCAGCAGGTAGATGACCAGCGAATGCCGCCCGGCCCAGGCCAGCGCCCGGCCCAGTGGCCCGCCATCGCCGCCCGGCCGCCGCCCGACCAGCGCCAGCTTGGCAAAGGCCATGCCCAGCAGGAAGGGCCCGAACCAGGGGAAGATCGGCTCCAGATCCATGCTCACCGGCTGCAGCGCGGCAAAGCCGATCCAGGCCAGCCAGCGGCTGTCGAAGGCCGGGAATTGCACCAGATACGGCAGCGCCCAGACCAGCGCCCCCAGCACCGCCAGCGCCCAGACCGGCAGGCGCAGCGCGGGCAGGCCCAGCACCCGGCTGACGGCGATGACATGCAGGATGCCGAAAAAGACCCAGGCCTCGCCCAGAGAGAAATAGGTCACCACGCTGACCAGCAGCGCCGCCGCCGCCACCTTGCCGGTGTCGCGCCAGAAGGCCGGCCAGCGCATCCCGCCCCGCGCCGCCAGCACCAGGCTCACCCCCGCGAGGAAGACGAAACTGCCGGCGACGAGCCGGGCGAAGGTCCGCCAGGGCAGCGAGACGATGGTGCCCGGCTCGACCAGGCCGAAGAATTCCAGATCGAAGGTGAAATGGAACACCGCCATGCCGATCAGCGCCACGCCGCGGGCGATGTCGATCAGCGGCAGGCGGGAGGGGCGGATCGGATCGGTCATGCAAAGCCTCGGCCGGAACGGACACCGAGAAGGCGCGGAGCGCGCGGCGAAGTCAAGCCCGGGCCGGAGGGCGGGGCCTCAGCGCAGCGGCCTGAGCGCGGCGTCCTGCGCCGCGAATTCCGCCCGGCCCTCGTCGCCGCCGCCGGTGAAGGCCGCCACCGTCACCGGCAGCGGAAGGTCGGGGAAATGATAGACCGCCGCCAGGCTGAACGGCCCGCCGCCGCTGTGGCCCAGAACCCGCCCGGCCGCTCCGAACCGGCCGCACATCAGCCCCAGCCCATAGCCGCATTCCGTCCACGGCCGACCCGGCAGGGCGCCGCCCAGCGGGCGGGCGGCTGTCATCTGGGTCAGTGACCCGGGCTTCAGGATCTTGCCCGCGAACAGCGCGTGCATCAGCCTCGCGGCATCCTCGGCGCTGCCGATCAGGCAGCCATGATAAACCCAGCCCGGGTGATAGCGCTGCGCACCCGGGAAGGGCAGGTCGCGGAAATCCTGCCGCCCCGTCGCCAGCCGGAGGCTGCGCAGACCGAGGGGCGCGCAGATCTGCTCCTGCACCACTGCGTCCAGCGGCAGGCCCGCCGCCTCCTCGATCACGCGCCGGGCCAGCAGATAGCCGACGTTGGAATAGGCCCAGCCCTCGCCCGGGGCGAAAAGCCGCCCCTGCGCCAGTGCTGCCCGCAGCAGATCGTCCGCCGGCCAGGGCTCGTCATCGCGGGCGACGGAATCGCGATAGGCGGGCAGGGTGAAGTAATCCGGCAGGCCCGCGGTATGGTCCAGCAGCTGGCGCAGGGTGGCGCCGATATCCGCCAGCGGCGCATCCAGATCGACCCGTTGCGCCTCGGCCAGCCGCAGGGCGCAGAGGGCGATCACCGTCTTGGTGACGCTCCAATAGGGCACGAGCGGGGCATCGGGCGCGGGCTCTGGCCCGGGGATGCGGTGCAGGAAAAGGGGCGCGTCGGGCGTCATCGGGCGAGCCTACAACAATCCCGCGCGCCCGCCAGACGGATCGCTCACCCGCGCAGGCCCCGGCCCAGCCCGCGCCATCCGGCCAGCGTCACGATCATCACGCCCGCCGAGGCCACCCAGAAGGGCGCGGTCAGCGCCTGCTCGCGGGCGAGGACCAGCTCGGCCGCCCGCACCACCAGTCCCGACAGCAAGAGGCCCAGCGGCATCATCCCCCAGGCCAGCAGGCGGTAGAGGCTGTTGACCCGGCCCAGCAGCGCGTCGGGGATCATCCGCTGGCGGGTCGAGACCGAGACCGTGTTCCAGACCAGCCCGCAGAATTCGAAAAGCGCGAGGACCAGCGCCAGCGTCATGAGGTTGGGCGCCAAGGCGATGGCGGCGAAGGCGGGAACCGAGGCCAGCAGCGTCCATTGCGCCGCCGCGCCCTTGCCGATCCGGCGCACGATCCGCTCGCCCGCCAGCCCGCCCAGGATCCCGCCGACCGCCCCCGCCGCCAGCACCAGCCCGTAGCCGGTCGAGGAGAGGCCCAGATTCTCCTGCACATGCAGGACCAGCGCGATCATCACCATCTGGAAGAACAGGTTCCAGAAGCCTGTCAGCCAGGCGAGGAGCCGCAGGAGAGGCGCATTTTGCAGGAAGGCAAAGCCCTCGGCCAGTTCGCCGCGCCAGTCCCGGCGTTGCGCGCCCCGGGGGCGGAATTGCCCGGCGATGCTGGCCACGATCAGCCCGGCAAGGGCGTAGAAAAGCGCGTTGGCGGCGAAGGCCAGCGGCAGGAACAGCGCGATCAGGAAGGCGCCCAGCGGCGGGCCGACCAGCGCATTGCCGGTCAGCTCAAGGCTCCACAGCCGCCCGTTTGCGGCCTCGAGCCGGTCATGCGGCACCAGCGCGGGCAGCATGGTCTGGGCGGCGTTGTCGCGAAACACCTCGGCCCCGCCGACCACCAGTGCGGCCAGAAGCAGCGTGACGAAGACGGGAACCGACGAGACCCCGCCCCCGGACGGCGGATCAAGCGGCAGGGCGAGCCAGAGCGCGATGGCGGCTGCGCCGAAGGCCAGCGCCCGCACCAGATCCATGGCGAGGATCAGGCGGCGGCGGTCGACCCGGTCGGTGACGATGCCCGCGGGCAGGGCCAGCAACGCCCAGGGCAGGCGCAGCGCCACGGCCACCACGGCGATGAGCAGCGGGTCGCGGGTGATGAGCGAGGCGACCCAGGCCCAGGCGATGGTGGCGATCCCGTCGCCGAGATTGGCCAGGCCGCTGGCGGCGATGAAACGCCCGACACGGGCGCCTCGGGGCGGCAGGCTCTCGTCGCGCATTGGAATCCCTGTCGGTGATCGCGTGCCGGAAGGCTAGGGCCTCAAGCCCCCTTGAGGTCAAGCGCCAAGTGAGCCGCCGGAACGCGCCAGGGGGCGACCCCGGAAGGGGAACTGCTGATCATCGGAGAGGGGGGGCGGATGCCATCCGAAAGCGACCCAAACCTATGGATTTTCTGAATCCTGTCGGCAGGCCGCGCCAAACAATCCCGGTTCGAATGCCAAGCATTTCCGACCCAGACCGGGCCTTCGGTGCGAAACACGCGAGCGTTCGCTGTGCGGGACTTTGCGGGTTTTCGCTACGCTTGCGCCAATGTCGGCATAGTGCGACAAAGCGCAGAAAATCCTTTCAGCGGAAGGTGTGGCTTTGCCAGACAATCGGATTTCTTTTCTACTGGATCCGCCAAAACCGGAGGCTTTCGTAAAGCTGCGTTCTGACTGCGGGTGGGGCGAGATTAGCCGCGAAACAGCGGCCGCAGCCTTGAAGCGAAGTATTGTCGATCTGACGGTTTTTGACGGGGACCGCCTCATAGGCATGGGGCGTGTCGTCGGGGATGGCGTGCTGTATTTCTACCTCCAAGACATCATTGTGCTGCCGACCCATCGGAAGCGTTCAATCGGGAGGCAAATCGTTTCAAAGCTCCTGGAAGAGACATTGGCGCGCGCTGCGACCGGTGCGACGATCGGTTTAATGTCTGCCAAGGGGAAGGAGGCATTTTACCAGAACTTTGGGTTTCAAGAGCGACCCACTGACCAGTTGGGTTCAGGCATGACGCAATTTGTCTTGTCTGATTAGCCGCCACTTAAATGGATTGCAGCATAGGTCAATGAGGGCTGGTTCAAGACTTTCGCCGCCGTTTCGACACATGACCGCTTAGCCCCTGCCCCGCCCTCTGGGCGTGTCACCGGCTCCAGGCGACAGCCGGCAGACCGGCTTCCGCCTGCAACGTCCCGGCCCATCCTCCCTGTCCGAATGGCCGTCACCCTGTCTGTGCGAGCCAGCGCGCAGACCTTCGGCCATGGTCGTCCTGGTCCATGCCGATGCGCCCTTCGGGTGTCGATCACTGGGGCAGGACGTCACTGGGGCAGGAAGTCAGAAACCTCCCTCATGGGTCAGCGACGTGACACAAAAGTCGGTTTTGCTGGGCATCTGACAGGGGAAATGGCGGACCCGGAGCGATTCGAACGCCCGACCCCCAGATTCGTAGTCTGGTGCTCTATCCAGCTGAGCTACGGGTCCGCTATGGGGGGTCATTTAGCGGGGGGCGTCGGGCAGCGCAAGGGGGTTTCGGCGCTTTTCTGATCGGGCGGCAAAAGACTTCGCTCAGGCCCGGCGCAGGCGCCCGTCAGGCCCCGTGCGGCAGCCAGATGCGGAACTCGGTGCCTTCCTCGTCGCTGCGCACCAGCTCCAGCTTGCCGCCATGGCCGCGGATCAGTTCGGCGGCGATGACCAGCCCCAGCCCGGTGCCGCCCTTGCGCGCGCCGCCCTGGAAAGCCGCGAAAAGATTGTCCTTCGCGCGTTGCGGCAGGCCCGGCCCGGTGTCGATGACCCGAATCGCCGTGCCGTCCTCCTTGTCGCGGGCCGTCACCTCGATCGAGCCCTGCTGGCCGGTCGCCTCGATCGCCTGGCGGGCATTGCGCACCAGGTTGGTGATGACGCGGAACAGCTGTTCGGGATCGGCGCGCAGCATCATCGTCGCCGGCACGTCGATCAGAAATTCCACGGCGCAGCTGGCCTCGCCCGCCGCCATCTTCTCGCCATCGACCAGATCCTCGACCATCGGCCGCAGCGCGAATTGCGTCAGCCGCGGCGGCGGTTCCTCGGCCTTGCCGAAGGCGAGGGTGCTTTCGCACAGGCTGATGGCGCGCGAGAGCGCGTTCAGCAGCTTCGGCGCCGAGCGCACCACGGCGGGGTCGGTCGAGCCCTCGATCCGGTCGGCCAGCAGCGAGGCGGTCGACAGGATGTTGCGCAGATCGTGGCTGATCCGGGCCACGGCGCCGCCCAGCTGCGCCAGCCGTTCCTTCTGCTTCAGTGCCGCGGTCAGATCCTCCTGCAGATGTTGCAGCGCCTCTTCGGCGGCGCGCAGCTCGGTCACCCGCGAATCGGGCTCGATGATCGAGCGCGCGTCCTCGGGCGCCTTGGCATAGGTCGCCATCGAGGCGATGACCCGCTGGATGGGCGTCACGATCAGCGTCTGCACCGACAGGAACAGCAGCGCCGCGGTGGCGAGGGTGATGACCAGCGACAGGAACAGGATCCTCAGCGCGTAATCCCTGAGCGTCTCTCGCAAGGGATCGGCGTTCATCGTGACCTCGATCAGCAACCCCGCCTCCTGCACCGGGTCGCCGATCAGCCGGATCACGGTATTCTCGGGCGTGAACATCGCCGCCAGCCCGTCGCGCATCAGCAGCCAGATCGAGCTTTCGCGCAGGTCATAGGTCGCCCGCACCGGCCCCGGCACCGGCGAGGACAGCACCAGTTCGCGCACCGCGTCGCGTCTGAGGACGACGTTGTAGACCCCGGCGGTGGCCAGAAGCTCCTCGGCCAGTTTGTCCGAGATCTGCCCGTCCGAGGCGAGCAGCGCCAGCGAGGCGATCTGCGCCCGTTCGACGCGCGTCAGCAGATAGTCTTCACGGAAGCGGGCGACGTAGGGCACGAAGATCAGCACCTCGGCCAGAAGGACGAAGAGCAGGGTCAACAGCAGGAATCGGCCCGAGAGCGAACGAAAGAACATCAGTATCCCGCGTACCGGGCGGTCAGGGCACCCAACGCTGGACAGCCCGAACCACCCGCTTGATCAAGGCATTATCAAACAGCTTGGGGCTAAAATAGGTGCCGGCGGCGCGTTTGGAAAGTTCCGCCATGGTCGGATAGGGCAGAACCGTCGCGGCAAGGGCGTTCAGTTTCATCCGATTGGCCAGAATGAGCGACCAGAGGGCGATCTGTTCACCGGCCCCGGTGCCGCAGATCGTCGCGCCGACCGGGCGGGCGCCGACGCTCATGACCTTGAGGAAGCCCAGCGTCTCGGCCTCGGCCTGGGCGCGGTCGGCGGCGGCGAAATCGTGGCGCAGCACGGTCAGCCGGGCACCGTATTGACCGCGAGCCTCGGCCTCGGTCAGGCCGACCTGGGCCAGTTCGGGGGCGGTATAGGTCACGCGGGGGATGTGGTCGGTCCGCACTTTCGCCCTGAGGCCCAGAACGGCGGAGCGCACGACGAGCCCGGCATGATAGCCCGCCAGATGGGTGAACTGCCCCCGGCCTGCGGCGTCGCCGATGGCATAGACCCGCCGGTTCGAGCTGCGCAGCCCCTCGTCGGTGACGATCCCCCGCGCGTCGTGGCGGATCCCCGCGGCATCGAGGTTCAGCCGCTCCAGCGCCGGGGCGCGCCCGGTGGCGACCAGCAGATGCGTGCCGACGAGGATCGTGCCGCCCGCTACCTCGATCTCGATGGCGCCGGCGCGGCCGCCGACGCGGCGGACGGTGACGCCCTCGAGGATCTCGACGCCCTCGGATTTCAGCCGGGCGATGACCAGCGCCGCCGCTTCGGGGTCTTCATGCCCCAGCGCCCGCGCCCCCTCGATCACCGTGACCATGGCGCCGAGGCGGCGGTGGGCCTGCGCCATCTCCAGCCCGATCGGGCCGCCGCCGATGATCAGCAGATGCCCGGGCGGCTTCTTCTGGGCGAAGATCGTCTCGTTGGTCAGATAGGGCGTCTCGGCCAGGCCGGGGATCGGCGGGATCAGCGGGCGCGAGCCGGTGGCGATGACGAAGCGGCGGGCGCGGATGCGCTGGCCCCCGGCCTCGACCTCGTTCGGACTGGTGAAACGCGCCCAGTCGCGGATCACCTGCACGCCGAAACCCTCGAACCGCTCCTGCGAATCGTGGGGGGCGATGGCGGCGATGACCCGCGACACGTGGTCCTTGGCGGCGGCGAAATCCACTTCGGGCTGGTCGGCGGCGACGCCCGGGAAGGGGCGGCGATGCGCGGCGGCGGCCTTGGCGGCGGCCAGCAGCGCCTTCGAGGGCACGCAGCCGTAGTTCAGGCAATCGCCGCCCATCTCGTGGCCTTCGATCAGCACGGTGCGGGCGCCCATCTGCGCCGCGCCCGCCGCCACCGACAGCCCGCCCGAGCCCGCGCCGATCACGCAGATATCCGTCTCGATCATGCGCCACTCCTCCGCCGCACCAGGATGGGCAGCAGCGACAGCGCCGCCAGCCCCAGGATCGGGCCCAGGATATAGGGCTGGAAGATGACAGTCAGGTCGGGCCTTTCGCCGCGCGCAAAGACCTCGCCCAGCCCGGCGCCGACCCAAGTATAGACCAGCGCGCCGGGGATGATGCCCAGGAAAGTGGTCCAGGTGAAGCGGGCGGCGCGGACCCCCAGGAAAGCGGGGATCAGATTGGCGACGAAGAAGGGCACCGCCGGGATCAGGCGCATGGACAGCAGGACCGGCACCTCATTGGCGCGGATCCCGTCGCTGAGCCGGCGGACCGCCCCGTCCGAGGCGTCGATCCGGGCGCGCAGGCTCTCGCCCAGCCCGGCGCGCACGGCGAGGAACAGCGCCAGCGCGCCCAGCGTGGCGCTCGTCACGTTGTAGAGGACGCCGGGAAAGAGGCCGAACAGGAAGCCGCCGGTCAGCGTCGCCCAGATCGCCCCGGGGATCGAGAAGGCGACGATCAGCGCATAGGCGGCGACGAAAAGCGCGGGCGTCAGCAGCGGATGGGCGTCGCGATAGGCCAGCAGCGCCTCGCGGTGGCGGGCGAGCGCCTCGAAACTCAGCTGGTCACGCAGGAAGACGGCGCCGAGTATCGCGCCGGTCAGGACCAGAAACAGGGGCAGCCAGCGGCGCATCAGTGAAGCCCGCTCATCCGCAGCCGCCGCCAGCCATAGAGGGCCAGCGCTGCGGTGCCGAGCGCGGCAACCACATAGGGCAGACGCAGGGCCATGTCGCGGCCGAAGGGCTCTTCAGCCAGCGAGACGATCCAGCCGCCCGCCAGCGCGCCAATTGGCATCATCCCCCAGCCGAAGAAGCGGTAGAGGCTGTTCACGCGGCCCAACAGCGCGTCGGGGATCAGCCGCTGGCGGTAGGAGACCGTCACCAGGTTCCAGACCACCCCCGC
>NZ_JAUCCQ010000114.1:0-13130 GCF_034676075.1 Pararhodobacter sp.
CGCGGCTGAAACGCGCCACTGGCGCGTTTCCGAGACGCCGCTCACCCCCCCGCCCTTGGTCGCCCGAGGAACGAGGGCGAAACCCTCAGCCCTCGGTCACGCCCTGATACCAGCGCACGATCAAGGCGCGCTCCTCGGGCTCCATCCAGCTCAGGTTCGCCGGCGGCATGGCGTGCGCCCGGCCGGCTTGCAGATAGATCACCCGGGCGGCGCGGGCGACTTCGGCCTCGGTCTCCAGCCTCAGCCCGTGGGGCGCCCAGTTGATGCCGGGATAGGCCGGGTATTCCGAATGGCACATCGAGCAGCGGCCGGTCACGGTGTTGTAGACCTCGGGGAAATCCTCGGCCAGGGCGAAGCGCTGGACCGAGGGGGGCAGCGCGGCGACCTCTTCGGGTTCCCGCATCGCGGGGGCGACGGAGAGCCACATGATGAGGATGAAGATCACCGCCGTCACCGCCCAGGTCCAGGTCGGGTTGCCGGTCCGGGCGTGGTTCGAGTTGAAGTAATGCCGGATCGTCACCCCCATCAGGAACACCAGGGAGGCGATGATCCAGGTGTATTCCGTGGCAAAGGCCAGCGGGTAATGGTTCGACAGCATCAGGAAGATCACGGGCAGCGTCAGGTAGTTGTTATGCGTCGAGCGCTGCTTGGCGATCTTGCCGTATTTCGGGTCAGGCTTGCGGCCCGCTTTCAGGTCGGCGACCACGATCTTCTGGTTGGGGATGATGATCATGAAGACGTTCGCCGACATGATCGTCGCGGTCCAGGCGCCCAGATGGATCAGCGCCGCCCGGCCGGTGAAGACCGAGGTGTAGAAATAGCTCATGCCGACCAGCACGACGAAAAGCGCGATCATCACCAGCGTCTGGTTCGAGTTGACGAAGCGCTTGCAGATCTGGTCATAGACCAGCCAGCCGAAGGCGAGCGAGGCCAGCGAGATCAGGATCGCCTGCCAGGGGGCCAGCGCCATCACCTCGGGGTCGATCAGGTAGAATTCCGAGCCGAGGTAATAGACCAGCACCATCAGCGTGAAGCCGGAAAGCCAGGTCATGTAGCTTTCCCATTTGAACCAGACCAGATGCTCGGGCATCCGCTCGGGCGCCACCAGATATTTCTGGATATGGTAGAAGCCGCCGCCGTGGACCTGCCATTCCTCGCCATCGGCGGGGCCCGGGATGTTCCGGTTCAGCCCCAGATCCAGCGCGATGAAATAGAAGGACGAGCCGATCCAGGCCATGGCGGTGACGACATGCAGCCAGCGCACGGCGAATTCGGCCCAGGCACCGATGATGGCGAGTTCGAACATCCCAGTCTCCCCGTTGTTTGGGCCAAGGCTATACCCCGCCCCGTCTTTCTGTTAGTCCAACAAATCTCTGAGGACTTTCAAGCGGGGCCTGAAAGTGTCCTATGTCAACATGATCCGCATGTTCGTGCGTGTCTACGAATTGGGCAGCATGTCCGCTGCGGCGCGCGATCAGCGAACCTCCCCCGCGGTCGCCTCGGGGCGGATTTCCGAGCTGGAGAAGCATCTGGGCGTGCGGCTCTTCAACCGCACCACCCGCAAACTGCAACCGACCGAGAACGGGCGGATCTTCTACGAGGGCGCGCTGGGGATCCTGCATGCCATCGAGGATGCCGAATCCGCCGTGGCCGACGCCACGCAGAACCCGCGCGGCGTGTTGTTCGTGGGGGCGCCGCTGGGCGTGGGGCGGCGGTTCCTCGGGCCGTTTGTGCCCGATTTCAAGGCGGCCTATCCGCTGATCGACCTGCGGCTGCGCCTCTCGGACCGGATCATCGACGTCACCGCCGAGGGGCTCGACGTGGTGCTGCATCTGGGGCGGCTCGAGGACAGCGCGCTGAAGATGCGGGTGATCGCCGAATGCCCTCGGATCCTTTGCGCGGCGCCCGCCTATGTGGCGCGGCGCGGCATGCCGCAGGATGGCGCGGCGCTGATCCGCGACCGGCACGATTGCCTCAATCTGCGCTATCCCGGGGCCAAGGAATTCCAATGGGCGCTGCAGACTCCGGCGGGCGTGCAGAAGTTCGACATTTCAGGCCCTTACGAATCGGATGACGGCGACGTGCTGACCGATTGGGCGCTGGCGGGTCACGGGATCGTGTTGAAACCGCTGTTCGAGGTGGGCGCTTACCTTCGCACGGGCCAGCTGGTGCCGGTGGCCATCGCCACGCCGCCCCTGCCCGTGACGCTGAGCCTGCTGACCCCGCACCGGCGGCTTCGCGATCCCAAGGTGCGGCTCTTTGCCGATTTCATCGTCGGGCGGATCCGCACCGACATGGCGGCGCAGGTGCAGGGGCTCGACCTGCCCGAGATCGAGGTGCGACCGAAGGATGCCCAGCCCCAGCGACAGCCGGACCCCGATCCGACCTGAGGAGATCTGCGTCATCGCCAACCCCAAATCCGGCCGCAACAGCCGCGACAAGGCGGCCATCGACCGCGCCATGGCGGTGCTGGGCCCGGGCGCCCGCCTGCGCCGCTGGTCGGCCGAGGGCGGGCTGGAGGATGAGGTCAAGCAGGCCGTGGCCGAGGGCTACAAGATCGTCGTCGCCGCCGGAGGTGACGGCACCGTCACCGGCGTCGCGCAAGCGCTGATCGGCACCGGCGTGCCGATGGGCGTGCTGCCCCTCGGCACCTTCAACTATTTCGCCCGCGGCCTCGGCCTGCCGCAAGAGCCCGAGGCCGCGGCCCGCGCCATCCTCAACGGCACGCCGCACCGCATCTCCGTGGGCGTGGTCAACGGCCAGGTGTTCCTCAACAACGCCTCGCTCGGCCTCTATCCGACCGCGCTGCGCGAACGCGAAACCGCCTACAAGCGCTGGGGCCGGTCGCGGCTGATGGCGCATGTGGCGCTCTTGCGCACGCTCTACCGCTTCCAGCGCCCGCACCGGCTGA
The DNA here is from genome assembly GCF_034676075.1 of Pararhodobacter sp. Taxonomy (GTDB): domain Bacteria; phylum Pseudomonadota; class Alphaproteobacteria; order Rhodobacterales; family Rhodobacteraceae; genus Pararhodobacter. The sequence continues at coordinate 2,912 of NZ_JAUCCQ010000114.1, forward strand.
CCATCGAGACCGACGACGGCGCCACGCTGACGCTGCGCACGCCGTTGGTCTTCGCCGCGCGCTCGGCCTATCAGGTCGATTACTTCGGCCTCGACGGACGGGACGCGATCAGCGCCGACCAGTTCGCGGTCTATATCGCCCGCGACGGCTCGCGCTGGCACCTGTTCCGCATGGCGCTGCGGCTGGCCACCGGCAGCATGAAGGCCGGGCGCGACATCGACCTGATCACGCCCCGGCAGATGCGCATCGCCACCCGCGCCAGCCAGCCCTATGTCGCCTATGATGGCGAGAAACGCCGGATGCCGGCGCCGCTCGATTTCAAGATTCTCGACGATGCGCTGGCGATCATCCGGCCCGATCCCGCGGACCGGATCGCCGCATGATGCGGATCGTCCATCTGTCCGACCTGCATTTCGGCGCCCATGATCCGGCGCTGATCGGCCCGCTGATCGACGCGGTGGGCCGCGCGCGCCCCGACCTGACGGTGATCTCGGGCGATTTCGCCCAGCGCGGCACGCGCTCGCAATGGCAGCAGGCCGAGGGTTTTCTGGCCTCGCTGCCCGGGCCGCTGCTGTCGATCCCCGGCAATCACGACATCCCGCATTACAACCCGCTCCTGCGCGCCTTCGCCCCCTATGGCCGCTTTCGCCGCGCCACCGGCGGGCCGGACGAACCCGTCTGGCGCAATCCCCGCGTGGTGGTGGCCGGGATCAACACCGCCGACCGTTGGCAATGGATGCGCGGCAAGGTCAGCCCGCCGCATATCGACGGCCTGCGCCGCGCCTATGAGGGCGCCGCCCACCGCACCCGCATCGCCGTCATGCATCACCCGCTGGAACATGCCGCGGTGACCGTCGATCCGCTGATGCGCGGGGCGCGGGATCTGATGCAGGCGCTGCCCGGCATGGGGGTGCGGATGGTCCTGTCGGGCCATATCCACGTCAGCCACATCGCGCCCTTCCGCGACGATCCCGGCATCCTCTTCGTCCAGAACGGCACCTCGCTCTCGACCCGGCGGCGGGGCGAGGCGAATGTCTTCCTGACCCTGGATCTGGAGGGGCAGCACCTGCGCGTCACCCGCCATTACGCCACCCCCCGCGGCTTCGTCGCCACCGCGCCCGAAAGCTGGTGTCTGGAGGATGGACTCTGGCTGCAGCCCGGGCGGCAGCCGATGCGGGCTCAGCTGCCGCGATAGGTCGAATAGCCGTAGGGCGACAACAGCAGCGGCACGTGGTAATGCGCCTCGGCGTCGCTCATGCCGAAGCGGATCGGGATCTGGTCCAGAAACAGCGGTTCCGCCCCGCCCTGCCCGGTCGCCCGCAGGTAATCGCCCGCGAAGAACACCAGCTCATAGGTCCCGGTCTTGAACGTGCCCTGCGGCAGGATCGGACTGTCGGTGCGCCCGTCGGCGTTGGTCACCGTCTCGGCGATCTTCTTGTGCGAATTGCCGCTGACCCGGTAGAGCGCGATCTGGACCCCCTCGGCCGGCAGCCCGCGGGCGGTGTCGAGGACATGGGTGGTCAGATAACCCGGCATGGCGCACTCCTGTTCATGGTCCCCGCCATTCTGCCCAAGCGGCGCGCAAAGGCCAGCCCGCCCGCGCGGCAAAGGTCTTTTCGGCATAATTTGATAAACGCGCCGATTTTTTGGGCTACCCTGAAGATCGAATGAGACCTGCCGAGGATCCTGTCGTGACCGAGCCCCCCCGTTATCCCCGCGACATGATCGGCTACGGCCCCCGCGCGCCCCAGGTCGCCTGGCCGGGCGGGGCGCGTGTGGCGATCTCATTGGTGCTGAACTACGAGGAGGGCGGCGAGAACAGCGTCCTGCATGGCGACGGCCAGTCCGAGGCCTTCCTCTCCGACATCGCCGGGGCCCAGCCCTGGCCCGGTCAGCGCCACTGGAACATGGAATCGATCTATGACTACGGCGCCCGGGCCGGGTTCTGGCGCCTGCACCGGCTCTTCACCCGCCGCGACCTGCCGGTGACGATCTATGGCGTGGCCACCGCACTGGCCCGCAGCCCCGAACAGGTCAAGGCGATGAAGACCGCCCGCTGGGAGATCGCCAGCCACGGGCTGAAATGGGTCGAGCACAAGGACATGCCCGAGGAGGTCGAGCGCGCCCAGATCGCCGAGGCGATCCGGCTGCACACCGAGGTGGTGGGCGAGCCGCCCCGCGGCTGGTACACCGGCCGCTGTTCGGTCAACACGGTGCGCCTCACGGCCGAGACCGGGGCGCTCGACTGGATTTCCGACACCTATGACGACGACCTGCCCTATTGGCTGGAAGCGGGCGAGCGCGACCAGCTGGTCATCCCCTATACGCTCGAAGCCAATGACATGCGCTTCGCCACCGCGCCCGGCTGGGTCACGGGGCAGGATTTCGGCCAATACCTGATCGACAGTTTCGACACGCTCCACGCCGAAGGCGGGCGCATGTTCTCCATCGGCCTGCATTGCCGCCTGATCGGGCGGCCGGGGAAACTGGCCGGGCTGATCCGCTTTCTGGACCATGTGGCGGCGAAAGGCGGCGCCTGGTTCGCCACCCGCAGCCAGATCGCCGAGTTCTGGGCCGCGCAATACCCGCCCCGCCGCTATCCGCGCCCGTCGCGGATGGATCGCGAGACCTTCGTGCAGCGCTATGGCTCGATCTTCGAACATTCGCCCTGGATCGCCGAACGCGCCTGGGCGCTGGAACTGGGACCCGCCCATGACACGGCGGCGGGCCTCCACAACGCGCTGGCCCGCATGTTCCGCTCGGCCACGGATGAGGAACGGCTCGGCGTGCTGCGCGCCCACCCGGACCTCGCGGGCAAGCTGGCCCAGGCCAGACGCCTCACCGCGGAATCGACCCATGAGCAGACCAGCGCCGGGCTCGATGCGCTGACCGATCAGGAACGCACCACTTTCCAGACCCTGAACGGCGCCTATGTCGCCAAGCACGGTTTCCCCTTCATCATCGCCGTCCGCGACAACACCAAGGCCTCGATCCTCGCCGCCTTCGAGACCCGCATCGCCAACGATACCGCGACCGAATTCGCCACCGCCTGCCGTCAGGTCGAGCGGATCGCCGAAATCCGCCTGATGGACCTTCTGCCATGAGCACCTATGCCGGGCCCGCCGACGGCCTGCCCCCCCAGACCCAGATCCACACCGGCCGCGCCGTCTTCACCGAGGCCTATGCGGTGATCCCGCGCGGCGTGATGCGCGATATCGTCACCTCCTACCTGCCGGGCTGGGACAAGGCGCATGCCTGGATCATCGCCCGGCCGATGTCGGGCTTTTCCGAGACCTTCACCCAATACATCCTGACGCTCGACCCCGAGGGCGGCAGCCAGGGCCAGGGCGAACCCGAGGCCGAGGTTCAGGGCGTCCTCTTCGTCACCGAGGGCCGCCCGGTGCTGACGCTCGAGGGCGAGGAGCACGCGCTGGCGCCGGGCGGCTACGCCTATCTGCCCGCAGGCGCCCGCTGGAGCCTGAGGAACCCGCAGACCACCCCCGCCACGCTGCACTGGGTCCGCAAGATCTGGGAACCGGCGCCGGGGATCGAGAAACCCGCGGCCTTCGTCACCAACGAACAGCACCACGCCCCGGCCTCGATGCCCGGCACCAAGGGCGACTGGGCGACGACCCGCTTCGTCGATCCGCGCGACCTGCGCCACGACATGCATGTGAACATCGTCACCTTCCAGCCGGGCGGCCTCATCCCCTTCGAGGAGACCCATGTCATGGAACACGGGCTCTACGTGCTGGAGGGCAAGGCGGTCTACAAGCTGAACAAGGATTGGGTCGAGGTCGAGGCGGGCGATTTCATGTGGCTGCGCGCCTATTGTCCGCAGGCCTGCTACGCCGGTGGCCCCGGCCCCTTCCGTTACCTCCTCTACAAGGACGTGAACCGCCACCCGCGCCTGCGCGGCCCCTGGTCGAGGCCCTGAGCCCCGCCCCTTCATTCTGCTGACAATACGCCACGGGGGTCCGGGGGTGTGAAACCCCCGGCTTCTTGACCCAGGAGCCGCCCGATGCCCCAGACCATCCGCCTCCAGCCCCTGACCGCCGATGCCTTCGCCCCGTTCGGCGACGTGCTGGATGCGGGTGGCGCGCCCGACAAGATCATCAATCAGGGCCTCTGCGGCCGCTTTCATGACCGGGCGCGGCTCGATTTCGGACCGGACGGCCGGGCCGGGATCTCGATCTTCAACGCCGAGCCGCGCGCCCTGCCCTACCTGCTGGAGCTGGTCGAGCGTCACCCCGAGGGCAGTCAGGCCTTCCTGCCGCTGCACCAGCATCCCTTCCTCGTCATCGTCGCCCCGGATGAGGGCGGCAGGCCCGGGCGGCCGCTGGCCTTCCTCACCGATGGCGCGCAGGGCATCAACCTGCACCGGGGCAGCTGGCACGGGGTGCTGACGCCCCTGGCCGCGCCCGGGCTTTTCGCCGTGGTCGACCGGATCGGCCCCACGCCCAACCTTCAGGAGCATTGGTTCGACACGCCTTTCACCGTGACGGAGTAACGCGCCTCAACCCAGACCGGGGCCAACCCGGCGACGACCTAACCGGACCGCTTCCCCGGGGGAGGGCGCGGAGACGGCGCGAAGAAAACCATCTCCCCCCGGGAAAGGATCTCTCATGAGTGGCAGTGGCATCGGCACGCCCGAACAATTGCGCGACCCCAATTACACCCCGCCGCTGGGCGTGGCCGTACCGCTGGGCATCCAGCATGTGCTGGCCATGTTCGTGGCCAATGTGACCCCGGCGATCATCGTCTGCGGCGCGGCGGGGATCGGTTTCGGTTCGGATCAAGGGGCGCTGGGCTTCCCGGACATGACCTATATGATCCAGATGTCCATGCTGTTTGCCGGCATCGCCACGCTGTTCCAGACCGTGGGCTTCGGCCCGGTGGGCGCAAGGCTGCCCATCGTGCAGGGCACCTCCTTTGCTTTCATCCCGGTCATGATCCCGGCCGTCGCAGGCGCGGGCACCGCCGGGCTGGCGGGGCTGCTGACCGGGGTCTTCATCGGCGGGATCTTCCATTTCCTGCTGGGCACGGTGATCGGCAAGATCCGGTTCGCCCTGCCGCCCCTCGTCACCGGCCTCATCGTGCTGATGATCGGCCTCGCGCTGGTGCGGGTCGGCATCCAATATGCCGCGGGCGGGGTGCCGCTGATGGGGACCGAGAATTTCGGCACGCTGTCGAAATGGACCCCGGCGCTGGTGGTGATCGCCGTCACGCTGGCCATCAAGTTCTTCGCCCGGGGCTTCGCCGCCGTCGCCGCGGTGCTGATCGGCATCATCGCCGGTTACCTGGTGGCGCTGGCCATGGGCCAGGTCAGCTTCGCGCCGATGGACCGCGCGGGCTGGTTCACCGTGCCCTCGCCCTTCCACTGGGGCTTCCGCTTCGACTGGGCCATCGTCATCGGCATGTGCTTCATGGCCGTGGTTTCCGCCATCGAGACCGTGGGCGACACCTCGGGGATCACCAAGGGCGGCGCGGGACGCGAGGCCACCGACAAGGAGATCCAGGGCGCGACCTTCGCCGATGGCCTCGGCACGGCGCTGGCGGGCGTCTTCGGCGGCCTGCCCAACACGTCCTTCAGCCAGAACGTCGGCCTCGTCGCCATGACCGGGGTCATGAGCCGCCATGTGGTGACCTTCGGCGCGCTGTTCCTGATCCTCTGCGGGCTGGTGCCCAAGGTCGGCGCCTTCATCAACACCGTGCCGATCAATGTGCTGGGCGGCGGGGTCATCGTCATGTTCGGCATGGTCTGCGCCTCGGGCATCTCGATGCTGTCGGACGTCACCTGGAACCGGCGCAACATGGTGATCTTCGCCGTGGCGCTGTCGGTCAGCCTGGGCCTGCAGCTGGAGCCCTCGGCGCTGCAACACCTGCCGCGCACGGCGCAGATCCTGCTGACCTCGGGCCTTCTGCCCGCGGCGCTGATCGCCGTGGTGCTGAACCTCCTGCTGCCCGAGCATCTGACCGAGGAATCGACCGAGGAAGTCTCGGGCGGGCTCGCCGGTCAGAAGGGCTGATCCATCGGGGGCCTCGCGGGGCCCCCGTTTCGCAAAGAGGATGACGATGGCAAAGATCCTGATCCGCAACGCCGACAGGGTGGTGACGATGGACGGCGCGCGGCGCGAGCTGGCGGGCGCCTCGATCCTGATCGAGGGGGGCGCCATCGCCGCCATCGGCCCTGGACTGACGGCCCCGGGGGCCGAGGTGATCGACGCCACCGGCTGCGTCGTCACCCCGGGGCTGGTGAACACTCACCACCACCTCTATCAGTCGCTGACCCGCGCGGTGCCGGGTGGGCAGGACGCGCTGCTCTTCGGCTGGCTGAAGACGCTCTATCCGATCTGGGCGCGCTACCGGCCCGAGGACATGCGGATCTCCACGCAACTGGGGCTGGCGGAACTGGCGCTGTCCGGCTGCACAATGTCCTCGGATCACCTCTATCTCTATCCCAACGGGTCGCGGCTCGACGACACGATCCACGCCGCGCGGGAGCTGGGGCTGAGGTTCCACGCCACCCGCGGCGCCATGTCGATCGGCGAGTCGAAAGGCGGCCTGCCCCCGGATTCGCTGGTCGAGGACGAGGCCGCGATCCTCGACGATTGCATCCGCGTGGTGGACGCCTTCCACGACCCCTCGCCACAGGCCATGACCCGCGTGGCGCTGGCCCCCTGCTCGCCCTTCTCGGTCAGCCGCGAGCTGATGCGCGACGCGGCGCTGCTGGCGCGGGACAAGGGCGTCATGCTGCACACCCATCTGGCCGAGAATGACGAGGATATCGCCTATTCGCTGGCCCAGTTCGGCTGCCGCCCCGGTCAATACGCCGAGGAACTGGGCTGGACCGGCGCCGATGTCTGGCACGCGCATTGCGTGAAACTGGATGCCGCCGAGATTTCGCTGTTCGCTCATACCAGGACCGGCGTCGCCCATTGCCCCTGCTCGAATTGCCGTCTGGGGTCAGGAATCGCCCCGGTGCGGGCGATGCGGGACGCGGGCGTGAAGGTCGGGCTGGGCGTCGACGGCTCGGCCTCGAACGACGCGGGCGACCTGATCGGCGAGGCGCGGCAACTCATGCTGTTGCAGCGGGTCGCCAACGGCGCCGACGCGATGTCCGCGCGCGAGGCGCTGGAAATCGCCACGCTGGGCGGTGCCTCGGTGCTGGGGCGGGCGGCGGAGCTGGGCTCGCTCGAACCCGGCAAACGCGCCGATATCGCCCTCTGGGACCTGCGAGCCCTGCAGGCCGCCGGGTCCTGGGACCCGGTTGCGGCGCTGGTTCTCTGTGGCCCGCACCGCGTGCGGCACCTCTTGGTTGAAGGTCGTCAGATCGTCCGCGACGGGCAGTTGATCACGCTGGAAGAACGCGCGCTGGCCGAACGCGCCCGCCGCGCCACCGCCCGGCTGATGGCCTGAGCCTCAGCCCAGCGCCTCGGTCGCCACCAGCTTGATGCGCTCGACCATCGCCCTGAGGCCGTTCGAGCGTTGCGAGGACAGATGCTCGTCCAGCCCCAGCCGCTTCAGCGCGCCCGCTGCATCGACGCCCGGCACCTCGGCCAGCGGCCGCCCGGCATAGAGCGCGTGCAGCACGGCGATCAGCCCGCTGACGATCATCGCATCCGAGGCGCCGAGGAAATCGAACCGCCCGTTCTCGATCTGGGGAAACAGCCAGACCTGGCTGGCGCAGCCGTTCACCTTGTTGGCGGGCACCTTCAGCGCCTCGGGCATCGGCGGCAGATCGCGGCCCAGCTCGATCACGTGGCGATAGCGGTCTTCCCAATCGTCGAGGAACTCGAAGGTCTCGGCGATCTCGTCAAACTCTGCCTGGGCCATGGCGCGTCTTCCCCTTGCTGCGGGTCCAGACCTAGGCCCCGGCGCGGCAAAGGTCCAGTCCCGCCCTTTTCAACCCCCCGCCTTTGCGCTAGGCCAAGGACGCCCGCCCCTGCCTGTCCCGCATGGAGAGACCCGATGAAAGCGCCGCTGACCATCCTGCTTGTCGCCACGCTCGCCGTTTCCGGCTGCGGCGGCTTCCGCGAGTCGCGCATGAACCCGCGCAACTGGTTCGGCAGTTCCAGCGAGGACACGCGCCCCGAACTGGGCCCGGTCAGCGATGTGATCGACGGCCGCCCGCTGGTGCCCGCGGTAACGGCGATGACCATCGAGAGCACCTCCTCCGGCGCCATCGTCCGGGCCGAGGCGCTGATGCCCTCGGACGGCTGGTGGGACGCACAGCTGCTGCCCGAGAATTACGGCCGCCCGGTGGGCGGCGTCCTGACCTTCCGCTTCGTCGCCGCGGCGCCCTCGGCGCCCGTCCCCGGCCCGAACACCGAGGCCACGCGCACCATCACCGCCGTCGTGGCGCTGACCCAGGCGCAGCTGGAAACCACCTCGGAGATCGTCGTGGTCGGCGAAACCAATTCCCGCCGCTCGCGCCGCTGAGCCACGCTGCAACCCAGACGCCCGGGGCCGCCCTTCGCGGCCCCTTTTTCATGGCCCCGCCCCTTGAGGCCGCCATGAAGAAGGGCGCGCAGCCTCCTCGCCGCGCGCCCTTCCGTCTACGCCCGGGGCGTAGGGTGCGTGCTCGCACGCACCGTTTTCCGCGATCAGTTCCGCGACTTGTCGACCATCTTGCCCTTCGAGATCCAGGGCATCATGGCGCGCAGCTTCTCGCCGACCTGCTCGATCTGGTGCTCGTCGTTCAGACGACGGGTCGCCTTGAAGAACGGCTGGCCGACAGCGTTTTCCTGCATGAAGTCACGCACGAACTTGCCGGTCTGGATGTCGGTCAGCACGGCTTTCATGCGGGCCTTGGTCTCGTCGTAGGGCAGGATGCGCGGGCCCGAGACATACTCGCCGTATTCGGCGGTGTTCGAGATCGAGTAGTTCATGTTGGCAATGCCGCCTTCGTAGATCAGGTCCACGATCAGCTTCACCTCGTGCAGGCACTCGAAATAGGCCATCTCGGGCTCGTAGCCGGCTTCTACCAGGGTCTCGAAGCCCATGCGGATCAGTTCCACGAGGCCGCCGCACAGCACCGCCTGCTCGCCGAACAGGTCGGTCTCGCATTCCTGACGGAAGTTGGTCTCGATGATGCCCGAACGGCCGCCACCGATGGCCGAGCAATAGCTCAGGCCCAGTTCCATCGCCCGGCCGGTCGCGTCCTGATGCACGGCCACGAGGCAGGGCACGCCGCCGCCCTTGACGTATTCGCCACGCACGGTGTGGCCCGGGCCCTTCGGCGCCATCATGATGACATCGACGCCGGCTTTCGGCTCGATCAGGCCGAAATGCACGTTCAGGCCATGGGCGAAGGCGATCGCCGCGCCTTCGCGCAGGTTGTCGTGGACGTATTTCTTGTAGGTCGCGGCCTGCAGCTCGTCGGGCATGGTGAACATGATCAGGTCGCACCAGGCGGCAGCCTCGGCGATCCCCATGACCTTCAGGCCCTCTTTCTCGCATTTCGCGGCCGAGGCCGAACCCTCGCGCAGCGCCACGACGACGTTCTTCGCGCCCGAATCGCGCAGGTTCAGCGCATGGGCATGGCCCTGGGACCCGTAGCCGAGGATGGCCACTTTCTTGTCCTTGATCAGGTTGATGTCGCAGTCGCGGTCGTAATACACGCGCATCGGGGCGCTCCTTTGTTCGTTGGTGGGCGCATCATAGGCGGTTTGACGGGAATTCCATTGCAATCTCCCGCATTTTTTGCGCAAACCTGTCATGCATCATTCGCAGATCTTGGCTTTTCTGGGGTTTTCATGTCCGTCGATGACACCGACCGCCGCCTGTTGCGCCAGTATCAGGCCGATCCCGGCCTGCCGCTGGCCGAACTGGCCCGCCGCGCGACGATGACCGAGGCGACGGCGTCCCGGCGCCTCGACCGGCTGCGCGCGCGGGGCATCCTGAAGGGCGTCGGCGCGGTGATCGACTGGCGCAAACTGGGGTGGGAGGTCGAGGTCTCGCTGCGCATCACGCTCGACAAGACCGACCCGCGCGCCTTCGACGAATTCATCGCCGCCGCCCGGCATGTGCCCGAGGTGATCGAGATCCAGACCTTCCTCGGCCGCGTCGACGTGCGCCTCAACGTCATCGCCCGCGACATGGCGCATTACCAGGAGGTGTACCGCACCCGCCTCCTCACCCTGCCGCATATCGCCGATCTGGAAGCGCTGATGCACGTGGCCGAGATCAAGCGCGGCGAGACCCTGCCGCTATGATC
>NZ_JAUCCQ010000115.1:0-12889 GCF_034676075.1 Pararhodobacter sp.
GAGGCCGAGGTCAGGGCGGCGGGCTGGCGGGTTCTGGGCGCGCGCTGGGTCGGCCGCGCGGGCTGGGCGCGCTATTACGACCCGCTCGAGGCGGTGCTGGCCGACGAGCCGGACAGCGAACTTGCCCGCGCCCTGAAGGCCGAGATCGCGCTCTGGAAGCGCTGGGGCGACAGTTACGATTACCGGTTGCTGGTGGTGGAGCCCGCATGATTCTGTTGAGCAAGATCGCGATGTCGGCGGCGCTGTGCGTGGCCATTCCGGGGGCCATCGCGCTGGGGCTGATTGCCAGCGACCCTCCGGTGGCGGATCTTAGGGCCGAGGGGCAGGGCCTCGATTTCAGCGTGCTGAGCGGCGCCGACCTGCCCGCGTTGCAGAGCTACCCTGCCCGGGATGGTGCCACGCTGGGCTTCCGGCGCTGGGACGCCGGACCCGAGGCCGGGACGCTGGTGGTCGCGGTGCATGGCTCGGGCTGGCACGGGGCGCAATTCGCCCGTCTGGGCGCGGGGCTGGCGGCGGCGGGGTTCGACGTGGTGGCGCCCGATCTGCGGGGGCATGGCCCGGCGCCCGCGCGCCGTGGCGACGTCGATTACATCGGCCAGTTCGAGGATGATCTGGCCGACCTGATCGAGGGGCAGGCGCGGCCGGGGCAACGGGTGGCGATGCTCGGCCATTCCTCGGGCGGCGGGCTGGTGATCCGCTTCGCGGGCGGCGCGCAGGGCGGATTGATCGAGCGCGCCGTGCTGCTCGCGCCCTTCGTGCAATACGACGCGCCGACCGCAAGGCCCGAATCCGGCGGCTGGGCCCGCGTGATGACGCGGCGGATCATCGGCCTCAGCATGCTGAACGGCGTGGGCATTCGGGCGCTGAACCACCTGCCGGTGATCCAGTTCCGCTTTCCCGAGGCGGTGCTGGACGGCCCGCAGGGCGCCACCGCCACGCGGGCCTATTCGTTCCGCCTCAACGCCTCGTTCGCGCCGCGCCGTGACTGGCAGGGCGATATCGCCGCGCTGCCGCCCTTCCTGCTGCTGGCCGGGCGCGCGGATGAGGCCTTCCGGGCCGAGGCCTATGAACCGACCTTCCGTGCCGTGACCGAACGGGGGGAATACGCGTTGACCGGCGCCACGCATCTGTCGGTCGTGGATGACCCCGAGACGCTGGACCGGGTGGTGGCCTTCCTGAGCGGGGACTAGCGCCCGGGCGCGCCCCGCGCTATGCCGCGCGCCATGGACCGTGACGCGATCAATGCCTGCGCTGCCCTTGTCGAAAAGGGCGACCCCGACCGCTTTCTGGCCGCGATGGCGGCGCCGGTGGCGGCCCGGGCGGCGCTGTTCCCGCTCTATGCCTTCAATCTGGAACTGGCCCGCGCCCCCTGGGTCACGCGCGAGCCGCTGATCGCCCAGATGCGCCTGCAATTCTGGCGCGAGGTGGTGGATCTGGAGGAGATGAAGGCGCATGAAGTCGCGTCGCCCCTGCAGGCGCTGATCCGCGCCGGGCTGCCCGCTGCGCCCCTTCACGCCATGATCGACGCGCGCGAGGCCGAGATCGGCACCGCGCAGCCCTTCGACGGCGAGGCGGCGCTCTGGGCCTATCTCGACGGGACGGGCGGGGCGCTGATGCGGGCGGCGGTGCTGGCGCTGGGCGGGCCGGACAGTCCGGCCGCGGGCGATCTGGGCGCGGCGCAGGGGCTTGCCAATTACCTTTTGGCGCTGCCCGCGCTCGACGCGGCCGGTCGCCGCGGCCTGCCCGAGGGCGCGGCGGTGGCGGCGCTGGCCGAGACCGGGCTGGACCGGATCGGTCACGCCACCCGCGCGCTGCGCGGTCTGCCGGCCCCGGCCCGGCCCGCGCTCTGGGCCGCCTGGCGCACGGGCGCGGTGCTGCGTCGGGCCCGGGCCAGACCGGCGCTGGCGCAGGGCGGCGGGCTGGCCGAGGCGGAAATCCTGCGCCGCGCCGGGCTGATCTGGCACCGGCTACGGGGATTCTGACATCTACCGTCAATTGAAACGGAAAATGTCTCTATTACCTCTAGCCAAACCAAGGGTTTATCGCGTTTAGTGTATACAGGTGTTACCGGCCAGCCAGCTCTTTGATCAGAGCGGCAAAGGGGGTGCCTTGATCGGACATGGGGTACCGGGTCTAGAAATCCGGCAGGAGTACGATTTCACCTCGACCTGCGCTGCCTTGTTCACGGCGCTGACCTTGTCGCTCGACGCCTGGTGGCCTGTCGATGTGCGGCTCACGGGCCCCTCCGGGCGCCTGTCGCTGCTCCCTGAGCTGGGGGCGCCGATGATCGAGACGGGCGCCGGTGGCGGCGGGGTTATCTGGGGTGTTGTCGACGCGATCGAGCCCGACCGGCGGCTCTATCTGAACGGCTGGTTCGGCGTTCAGGGCGTGGTCGCGGGCCGCGTGCATTTCGACATCTCCGAGACGGCGACCGGCAGCCGGTTGCTGGTGCAGCATCATGCCATCGGCCCGGTGCCTGAGGACCTGAACACCCGCTACCGGGCACTCTGGCGGCGCATCCTGGGGACGTCGCTGCGCGAGCATCTGGCCGGAACTCCGGTGTGACCGAGGCGCTGGCGGCGACGATCCGGTCCCGGCTGGGCGCCGGGCCGTCGCGGCGTTTCGTGGCGCTGGCCGGGCCGCCGGGATCGGGCAAGTCGACACTGGCCGAGGGGCTGGCCCGGGCGTTGGGCCCGGCCGCGGCGGTGCTGCCGATGGATGGCTATCACCTCGACAATGCGGTGCTTGAGGCGCGCGGCGAGCGAGCGCGCAAGGGCGCGCCCTGGACCTTCGACGGGGACGGTCTGGCGCGGGACCTTGCGCGGCTCAGGGCCGATGACCGGCCGGTGCTGGTGCCGGTTTTCGACCGGGCGCTGGATCTTTCCCGGGGTTCTGCGCGCGAGATCGGGCCTTCGGTGCGGATCGTGCTGGTCGAGGGCAATTACCTGCTGCTCACGGCGCCGCCCTGGTCGGACCTCGCGCGCTTCTGGGATCTGACGATCCGTCTGTCGGTGCCCGAGCCGGTGCTGGAGTCGCGGCTTCTGGCGCGCTGGCGGGATCTGGGCTGGAGCGAGGAGCGGGCGCGCGACTGGGTGCGGAGCAACGACCTGCCGAACATCCGCGCGGTGGAAGAGGGCTCGGCCCAAGCGGATCTGTTGGTTCCCACGGGTTGAGGACGCGCGCATCGGGCGGACAGCAGTCTGCGGGCAGCGCGCCATGGCTTTGGCGGCGAGGCCAGGAAAACGGTGGCCCAAGCACTTGCCGCGAGACGGTTTTCCGCCTGCCGCGGATCGCCCCCTTTCTGCAACGGGCTGCATCGGTTACGCAGGTTGCCAGGCTGCATGGCAGGATTTCTTCCGATGACCACTCCGCAATTGCTGATCTTCGCCATTCTGGCGGCCACGATGGTGCTGTTTCTCTGGGGGCAGTTCCGGCATGACGTGGTCGCGCTCTTGGCGCTGATGGCCTGCGTGGTGACGGGGCTGGTGCCGAGCGCCGAGGCTTTCGCCGGATTCGGCCATCCGGCGGTGATCACCGTGGCTTGTGTCCTGGTGCTCAGCAAAGGCCTGCACAACACCGGTGCGGTGGATTGGGTGGCGCGCGCGCTTTTACCACGCGATGCCGGTCGGGTGAGCAGCATGGTCGCGCTGATGGGGCTGGGCGCGCTGTTGTCGGGCTTCATGAACAACGTGGGCGCGATGGCGTTGCTGATGCCGGTTGCCGTCCGTCTGTCGGACCGGCTGGGCATGACGCCGGGACAGGTGCTGATGCCCCTGGCCTTCGGCACGATCCTCGGCGGGATGACGACGCTGATCGGCACGCCGCCCAACCTGATCGTCTCCGGCTTCCGGGCCGAGGCGGGTTTGGGCCCCTTCGCCATGTTCGACTTTGCCCCCGTCGGCGTGGCCGTGGCGCTGGTCGGGGTGGCTTTCGTCGCGCTCATAGGATGGCGCCTTGTGCCGGTCCGCAAGGCCGCGTCGAACGGCGACTTCGCCACCGGGGCCTATCTGACCGAAGTGCGGGTCCCCGCGGACAGCAAGGCGGTGGGGCTGACCCTGCGCGGCTTCGAGCAAGAGATCGAGGACAGCGAAGCGCAGATCGTCGGGCTCGTGCGCAACGAGGTGCGGATCACGGCGCCGCATGGCGGACGACAGATCCGCGAGGGCGACATCCTGGTGCTGGAGGCCAATGTCGATACCTTGGCCAAGGCGCTGGCGGTGCTGGGGATCGAGTTGGAAGGGCAGGGTTCCTCCAAGGACAAGGACAAGGAGCAAGGCGCGCAATCGGCCGAGGGCAGCAAGCTGGCCGTCGCGGCGCCGGACGCGGCGGACGAAGACGACAGCAAGCGCGACGAGGACATCGTGCTTCGCGAACTGGCCGTGCTGCCCGGCTCCAGCATCGTCGGCCGCTCTGCCAGTGATCTCCGGTTGCGCACCCGCTACGGCCTGAACCTGCTGGCCGTGTCGCGCGAGGGGCAACGGCCACGGGCGCGGTTGCGCACCTTGAACCTGAAATCGGGCGACCTCCTGCTGATGCAGGGCCCGGCCGAGGTCATGGCGGATTTCATCAACGACACCGGCTGCGTTCCGCTGGGCGAGCGCGAATTGCGCATCCCCGATAAGCGGATGGCGATCATTGCGGGCGTGATCATGCTGGGATCCGTCGGCGTTGTTACCGCCGGACTCCTGCCTGCGGCGGCGGCCTTCACCCTGGGCCTCATCGCCTCGATGCTCCTGCGGACGGTTCCGCCCCGCCAGGTCTATAGCGTCATCGACTGGCCGGTGATCGTCCTGCTGGCGGCACTGATCCCGGTCGCGGGCGCCATGCAGGCCACGGGGGCCGCCGATGTGCTGGCCCGGTTCCTGGTGGAGACCATCGCGCAGGGCAATGCCATCGCCGCTCTGGCCGTGGTCTTGATCGTCACCATGTTCCTGTCGGACGTCATGAACAACGCCGCGACCGCCGCGGTGCTGTGCCCCATCGCCATCGGGATCGCGGCGACGCTGGGCGTCAATCCGGACAGTTTCCTGATGGCCGTGGCGATCGGGTCATCCTGTGCCTTCCTGACACCCATCGGGCACCAGAACAACACGCTGATCCTCGGGCCGGGGGGCTTTGGTTTCGGCGATTACTGGAAGCTCGGCTTGCCGCTTGAGGGGCTGGTTGTAGCGGTCAGTCTGCCGCTGCTGCTGATCATCTGGCCGCTGTAGGCGCTGAAGCCAGCGTGGCTTCGTCAGGGGGGCGACAATGCGGCGCCCCTATGGACGGTCCGGTCAGCCCGCGGCGGCCCGTTTCGCCGGATCTCTGGCCGGGCTGGTACCGGCGGTGTCTGTGGAGCCGAGGCGCCGCCCTTTGGGTGAACGGCAGTCATGGGGGGCCAGCCCCCCAAACCCCCCGGGATATTTTCAGAACAAAGATGAAGGGGGGCGGGGTTATGGTCGGGGCGTCGGGCGCCTGCCGGATCGGGTTTTGGCGGTGCGCTGCGGAAGGGGGTATTAACCTTAATGCGGCGTGAACCGCGCTCTTCTTTGCGCCTCAAATATCCTCCGGGGGGCAGGGGGGTGGAAAACCCCCCGGGCTTTCGGCAGGCGGACAGGCCGAGCGCACGGGCGCGTCAGGTCAGGTAGCGGGCGGCGAGGGGCAGGGCGGCGGCGCCGAGGGGGCGGGCGTCGGGGCCAAGGCTGCCCTCGATCAGCCGCAGGGGTTCGAGGCCCGCCCGATCCTGTCGCCGGAAGGCCCGATCCGTCGCCGCGACCAGCCGCTGGCGGATCGCCCCGGGCATCCAGCCGTCGATCACCATCGCCTCGATTTCGAGGAGCGCCAGCGCCGCCACGGCGGCCTGGGCGAGGCCTTCGGCGGCGTCTTCGATCCAGGGAGTGAGCAGGCGTTCGGGAATGTCCCACGCCTCGGCCGTGGACCAGAGCCCGTGGGCGGGCAGGCCCTCGGCCAGCAGCGCCGCCTCCAGCCGGGCGGTCGAGGCGCGGTTGAGGAGTTGCACCGTCCCGCCGTCCGCGCCCCGCACCGGCAGCGAGCCCAGCGCGCCGGCATTGCCGCGGCGGCCGGGGAAGAGCCTGCTCTCCAGCACCATCCCGCCGCCGACGAAGAAGCCGACATAGGCATGGAGGAAATCGGCGGGCAGGGGCGCGGTGCCGAACACGAGTTCCGCGCCGCAGGCGGCGGTCGCATCATTCTCCAGAAACACCTCGATCCCGTGGCGGGCAGCGAGCGCGGCGCGCAGGTCGCAATCGCGCCAGGCTTCCATCGCCCGGGACGGGGCGCCGAGGCTGTCGGGCCAGTCCCAGAGGCGGAAGGGCAGGGCCACGCCCATCCCGGCGATGCGGGGGCGCAGCGTCGGCGGCAGGGTTTCGGTCAGTTCCCGCGCGGCGCTGTCGGCGAAATCGAGCGCGGCTTCGGGCGTCGGCCAATCGTGGCGGCGGATCCGGCGGTCGCGGATCCGGCCGAGGAAATCGACCAGCACCATCTCGGAAGACCGCCGCCCGATCTTCAGCCCGAGGAAGAACGCCCCCTCGGCCGCCAGCGCCATCGGCACCGAGGGCTGGCCGACGCGGCCGCGCTGCGGGGTGCCGCGGGCCAGCAGCCCCTCGTCTTCGAGCGCGCGCATGATCACCGAGACGGTCTGCGCCGAAAGGCCGGTCATGCGGGCGATCTCGGCCTTGGGCAGCGGGCCGTGGCGGCGCAGCAGGGTCAGGACAAGGCGTTCGTTGCCCTGCCGCATGCCGCTTTGATTGGTGCCGGGGTTCTGCATTCGGGCCCTCCGGGCGGCAGCTTTCGGGCGCCGGGGGCGGGCTGTCAATAAATAAATCATAGTGAGTTATTAATTGACAGGTCCCGGCTGCCGCGGCTTTATGAACCGCGAGGGAATCGGGGGAGGGCGCGATGATCCTGTGCTGCGGCGAGGCTTTGATCGACATGTTGCCAGTGGGGGGGGCTTTCGCACCCCATACCGGCGGCGCGGTCTTCAACACCGCCATCGCGCTGGGCCGTCTGGGCGCGCCCACCTCGTTTTTCTCGGGCCTGAGCGCCGATTTCTTCGGCGACATGCTGCGGGCGAGCCTGGCGGATGCGGGTGTCGACAGCGCGCCCTGTGTCACCGCCGCGCGGCCCTGCACGCTGGCTTTCGTGCGGCTGGTCGAGGGGCAGGCGAGTTACGCCTTTTATGACGAGAACACCGCCGGGCGCCTGCTGACCGAGGCCGATCTGCCCCCGGTCACGGCCGGGGCCTGTTTCTTTGGCGGCATCTCGCTGGTCGTGGAGCCCTGCGGCGGCGCCTATGAGGCGATGATGGTGCGCGCCCGTGCGGCCGGTTCCGTCACCATGATCGACCCCAATATCCGCCCGGGTTTCATCACCGACGAGGCAGGCTACCGGGCGCGACTTGGCCGGATGCTGGGCATGGCCGATATCGTCAAGCTCTCGGACGAAGATCTGGGCTGGCTGGCCCGGGGCGATGGGGAGGGCTTCCTTCAGGGGCTGATCGACGGCGGGGCGGCGTTGGTCCTGGTGACCGATGGCGGCAAGGGGGCGCGGGCCATCAGCGCCCGGCACCGGCTGGTGGAGCCCGCGCGGCGGGTGGCGGTGGTCGATACGGTCGGCGCGGGCGACACGTTCAACGCGGGCGTGCTGGCCAGCCTGTCGCGGGCGGGTCTGCTGAGTCGCGCGGGCCTTGCCGCGCTGGACGAGCGGGCGATTCGCGAGGCGCTCAGGCTCGGATCGGCGGCGGCAGCCGTCACCGTGTCGCGCGCCGGGGCGAATCCGCCCTGGGCTCACGAGATCCAGCCTTAACAAGGCGTTAACACCTGCATCCCGCCCGGGCGAGGCGGGACCGCCCCGGGTCTGCGGTCGGGTGTTACAGAACTGTCATGTGGGTGTGACAGAAGCGTCATGCAACGGGCGTACCCGGTGCACAGCCTCGAAAGAAAAGGGGCTGGACCCCGAATGACCCAGGAGAAATCCATGTTCGCCAAGACCACGAGCTTCCTCGCGATCGCCGCTGCTGCCGGCGTGCTGATGGCCGCGCCCGCGCTCGCCCAGACCCGCACCAACATCCAGATCGCCGGCTCGTCGACGGTTCTGCCCTTCGCCTCGATCGTCGCCGAGGAATTCGGCCAGGCCTTCCCCGAATTCGAAACCCCGGTCGTCGCCTCGGGCGGCTCGTCGGGCGGCCTGCGCCAGTTCTGCGCCGGCGTCGGTGCCGAGACCATCGACATCGCCAATGCTTCGCGTCCGATCAAGGCCTCGGAAATCGAGAGCTGCGCCGCCAATGGCGTGACCGACATCCGCGAAATCCGCATCGGCTATGACGGCATCGTCTTCGCCTCGTCGGCCGAAGGCCCGGACTTCGCGCTGGAGCCGCGCTTCGTCTACATGGCGATCGCCGCCAACCTGCCCGAAGGCACCGCTCAGCCGACGCTGTGGTCGGACATCGACCCCTCGCTGCCCGCGCAGCGCATCGTCATGGCGATCCCCGCCTCGAACCACGGCACTCGCGAAGTCTTCGAAGAGAAGGTGATCTTCCCGGGCTGTGAAGCAGTCATGGGCGAAGGCACCGACCACGAGGTCTGCGGCGCCCTGCGTCAGGACAACGTGACCGAGATCGCCGGCGACTACACCGAGACGCTGGCGCGTCTGGCCTCGGACAGCGACACCGTCGGCGTCTTCGGCCTGTCGTTCTATGAGCAGAACACCGACACGCTGCAAGTCGCCACCATGTCGGGCGTCACCCCCTCGCTGGAAACCGTCGCTTCGGGTGAATACCCGGTGTCGCGCCCGCTGTTCTTCTACGTGAAGGGCGCGCATATCGGCGTCGTCCCGGGCATCGAGGAATACGTCCAGTTCTTCCTGTCGGACGCCATGGCCGGTGCCGGTGGCCGTCTGGAAGCGGCGGGCCTGATCCCCGCCCCGGCGGAAGAGACCGCCCAGACCCTCGACAACTTCATGAACGGCGTGAGCGTCGGCCAGTAACGGCCCCGATCGCTGGCGCGTCCCGGATCCACCGGGGCGCGCCGCTTCCCTGTCTCGAAGATGAAGCCCGGCGCATGACCAGTCTCCTGATTGCCGCCCTCGTCCTGGCCCTGATGGCCGTCGCCTATCAGCAGGGCGTCTCGCGCAGCAAGGCGCTGGCGGGTGCGGGCCGTTTGCACAGCCGTCCGCAATACCATGGCGCGCTGTTGGCCCTCTGGGCCACGCTGCCCCTTCTGTCCATCCTGTTCCTGTGGCTGGTGACCTCGGGCACCTTGCAGGATTGGTACATCGCCGGTCAGATCCCGGCCGAGATCGCCCCCGGCTCCAGCGATTACGCCGGTGCCGCCGCCCGGCTGCGCAACATTGCCTCGGGCTTTGGCGTAGCGGGCGAGGCGCAGGCCTGGGAAACCACCGCGGGCGCCAATCTGGCGCGGTTCAACACCACGCTCCTGATGGCCGCCGTCGGTCTCGGTGCCATCCTCGGTGTCGCGGGGCTGGTGCTGATGCGCGGCCGCCTCAGCCCCCGGATGCGGGCCCGCAACCATGTCGAGGCCGCCATCAAGGCGCTTTTGATCTTCTGCTCGGTGGTGGCGATCCTGACCACGCTGGGCATCGTCGTCTCGCTGGTGACGGAGACGATCCGCTTCTTCACCTTCGTCTCTCCGGTCGATTTCTTCTTCGGCACCGTCTGGAACCCCGGCTATTCGACCACCTCGAACGAGGCTTCGGGCAGCTACGGCATGCTGCCCTTGCTGCTGGGCACGGTGATGATCTCGGTCATCGCCATGGCGGTGGCGCTGCCGGTGGGGCTGATGTCGGCGATCTGGCTGACGCAATACGCCAATCCCCGCCTGCGCAACGTCATCAAGCCGGTGATCGAGGTGCTGGCCGGGATCCCGACCATCGTCTACGGCTTCTTCGCGCTGGTGACCGTGGGTCCGGCCCTGTCGGGTCTGGGCGATCTGGTGGGGCTCAGGGTCAATGCGACCTCGGCCCTGACGGCGGGGATCGTCATGGGGATCATGATCATCCCCTTCATCAGCTCGCTGTCCGACGACATTATCCGCCAGGTGCCCCGCGCCATGCGTGACGGCTCGCTGGGTCTGGGCGCCACCAAGTCCGAAACCATCCGCAACGTGATCGTCCCCGCCGCGCTGCCCGGCATCGTCGGCGCCATCCTGCTGGCCGTCAGCCGCGCTATCGGCGAGACGATGATCGTGGTGCTGGCCGCGGGCAATGCGCCGATCCTGCGCTTCAACCCGGCCGAGCCCACCTCGACCTTCACCGTGACCATCGTGACGGCCCTCACCGGCGACGCCGATTTCGCCTCGCCGCAATCGCTGGTCGCCTTCGCGCTGGGCCTCACGCTGTTCGTCATCACCTTGATGCTGAACATCGGCGCGCTGGCCATCGTCCGGAAATACCGGGAGCAATACGAATGACCGAGATCCTGGAAACCGAAGCCGCCGCCAACGACCGGCGCCGGGCGCAGGTGCGCAAATCGCTGGCCCGCCGCAACGGGGCCGAGACGCGGTTCAAGCTGCTGGGGCTGGCCTCGGTGCTGGCGGCCATGGCCTTCGTCGCCGTGCTCTTCGGCAATATCCTGATGAAGGGCGTGCCGGCCTTCTGGCAATACAACCTCGATGCCGAGGTCTATTTCGACCCGGCGGTGATCAACCTGCCCGAGCGCCCCGTGCAGCAGGCCGGTCAATCCGAGGCCGATTTCCGGGTCGAGATGCTGGGCTGGCAGCGCCGCCTCGCGCTGGTCAACTGGAACCGGCTGATCGTCGCCGCGGTCGATAACGCAGGCTCGGGTGTCGAGGTCGACGACCGCGCCGCCGTCTCGATCATCGACTCGGGCGCCCGCTTCGTGCTGCGCGACATGGTGGCCGCCGATCCCGCGCTGATCGGCCAGACCGTGCCGGTGCGCCTGCTCCTGTCCGCCGATGGCGACAACTGGGCCAAGGGCAAGCTCAGCCGCGACCTGCCCGACAACCGCCAGCAGCTGACCCGCCCGGCCCGCGACGCCATCGACGCGCTGATCGAGACCGGCGCGGTGCACCCGGCCTTCGCCTGGCATATCTTCACCAATGTCGACAGCCGCGCCTCGCCCGCCTCGGCCGGTCTGGCGGGGGCCTTCATGGGGTCCTTCTACATGATGCTGGTGGTGATCCTGCTGGCAGTGCCGATCGGCGTGGCCTCGGCCCTCTATCTCGAGGAATTCGCGCCGAAGAACCGCGTCACCGACCTGATCGAGGTGAACATCAACAACCTCGCCGCGGTGCCCTCCATCGTCTTCGGCCTCTTGGGCGCGGCGGTCTTCATCAACATCTTCCACCTGCCGCTGTCGGCGCCGCTGGTCGGCGGTCTGGTGCTGACGCTGATGACGCTGCCCACGATCATCATCGCCACCCGCTCGGCCCTGCGCGCCGTGCCGCCGTCCTTGCGGCAGGCGGCGCTGGGGATCGGCGCGTCGAAGATGCAGATGGTCTTCCATCATGTGCTGCCGGTGACCTTCCCGGGCATCCTGACCGCCTCGATCATCGGCGTGGCGCAGGCGCTGGGCGAGACCGCGCCGCTCCTGCTGATCGGCATGAACGCCTTCGTCGCCAATATCCCGGCGACGCCCCTCGACCAATCCGCCGCGCTGCCGGTGCAGGTGTACCTCTGGCAAGGCAACGAGAACCGGAACTTCTTTGAGGAACGCACCTTCGCCGCGATCATCGTCCTTCTGGGCCTGATGATCCTGCTCAACGCGCTGGCGATCTGGCTGCGGACCCGCCTGGAAAGGAAAGCCTGAGATGAACGCGACCCCGGAAACCCGCGCGCCCCTGGGCGGCACCCGCATCCGCCCCTCCGCCCCGGCCTCGGTGGCGAGCAGCGTCAGCCGCATCTCGGCCCGGGATGTGACGGTTCATTACGGCCCGAAACAGGCGATCTTCGATGTCTCCATCGAGATCCCCGAGAAGTCGGTCACCGCCTTCATCGGCCCCTCGGGCTGCGGGAAATCGACCTTCCTGCGCTGTTTCAACCGGATGAACGACACGATCGAGGGCTGCAAGGTCGGCGGCCTCATCACCATCGACGGCGACGACATCCACGACCCCTCGCTCGATGTGGTGGAACTGCGGGCGCGCGTCGGCATGGTGTTCCAGAAGCCGAACCCGTTCCCCAAGTCGATCTACGACAACATCGCCTATGGGCCGCGGATCCACGGGCTGGTGAAGACCAAGGCCGAGACCGACGATCTGGTCGAAAGCTCGCTGAAGAAGGCGGGTCTGTGGAAGGAAGTGTCGGACCGGCTGGACGCGCCGGGCACCGGGCTTTCCGGCGGCCAGCAGCAGCGGCTCTGCATCGCCCGGACGATTGCCACGGGCCCCGAGGTGATCCTGATGGACGAGCCCTGCTCGGCGCTGGACCCGATCGCGACCTCGATTGTCGAGGACCTGATCCACGAGCTGCGCGCGCAATATACGATCATCATCGTGACCCATTCGATGCAGCAGGCGGCGCGGGTCTCGCAGAAGACCGCGTTCTTCCACCTGGGCAAGCTGATCGAATACGGCGAGACGGAGCAGATCTTCGTCAACCCGAAGGAAAAGCAGACCGAGGCCTATATCACCGGCCGCATCGGCTGAGAGGTTTCACCCTCGGTTCCCCCGGGCGACCGGAGGCGGGGGGGTGAGCGGCGTCTCGGAAACGCGCCAGTGGCGCGTTTCAGCCGTGAACGCCGCGCCCGTGGCGCGGCCGGGAGCCCGCCCCCCGTACCCCCTGCTTCAAGGGGGGCACGCCCCCCTTGAAGATCCCCGTGGATATTTGAAGAACAAAGATGAGAAAGCGGCGTGGCCATCAGGACCACGCCGCCCTCTTCGTTCACGGTCATCGGCTTCCCAGCCTGTACCGTGAT
>NZ_JAUCCQ010000116.1:0-12625 GCF_034676075.1 Pararhodobacter sp.
CCTTGGTCGCCCGCAGGCCGAAGGCCCAGGGCGAAACCCCTCGCCGGTCAGAAATACCCGCGCACCAGCGAGGCCGAGACCAGCGTCCAGCCATCGGCCACCACGAAGAACGCCAGCTTGAAGGGCAGCGAGACCACGGCCGGCGGCACCATCATCATGCCCATCGACATCAGGACCGCCGCCACCACCAGGTCGATGATCAGGAAGGGCAGGAAGATCACGAAGCCCACCTCGAAGGCGTGGCTCAGTTCGGACAGCAGGAACGAGGGGATCAGCACCGACAAGGGCCCCTCGGCCGAGAAAGCGGGCGGATCGGGGCGCAGTTCGGCCAGCCCGGCCCAGGTCTCAGGGTCGATGCGGGCGGCCATGAAGCCGCGGAACGGCGCGATGGCCTCGGTCATCGCTGCCTCGACCCCGATCTGCCCGGCTTGCAGGGGCAGCACCCCAGCCTCCCAGGCGGCGGTGAAGGTCGGCTCCATGACGAAATAGGTCAGGAACAGCGCCAGTGTCGTCAAGAGCATCCCCGGCGGCGATTGCTGCAACCCGATGGCCTGCCGCAGGATCGCCAGCACGGTGACGATGAAGGGAAAGCAGGTCACCATGATCATCAGCCCCGGCACCAGGCTCAGCAGCGTGAGCAGCACCAGCAGCTGGACCGAGCGCACGGCAAGGCTGCCGCCTTCGCCCATGTCGAGGGTGACCTGCTGCGCCAGGGCGGCCTGGGGCAGCAGCAGGATCAGCGCCGCGCCCAGCGCCAGCAGGGCAAGGCGGCGGGGGCCCTCGGCCTTCGGTCCCGGCGCGCCCTGCCCCATCTCAGAGGCCGTTCGACAGATCGGCGACCTCGGTCAGCCGCACCGCCATTTGCCCGGCCTGATCGCCGTCCAATTCCTCCAGCACGCCGCGCGCGATCAGCCGGTCGCCGACGAACAACTCGACCGGATCCTCGACCCGGCGGTCCAGCGACAGGACCGAATCGCGCTGCAGCCGCAGCAGGTCGCGGACCAGCGGCCGGGCGCGGCCGACGGCGACGGTGATCTCGATCGGCACCTGGGTGAAGGCGCCGCGGCCCAGGGTGGCGGGGCCCTCGGGGGATGCGGATTCAGGCAAGGCGGCTCTCCTCGTTCTGGATGCTGTAGAAGGTCTCGATGGCCTGGCCGATGGCCAGGGAGGCATGGGTCAGGTCGATGCAGGTCTCGGCGGCGCCGAAGGCAAAGGCCGCCTGCCCTTCGGCCAGATCCTCGGTCTCGACGATGTCGAGGGGCGGCAGCACCACCCCCGACAGCGCGGCGCGGAAATCGTCGCGCCGTCCGGGCGCCACGCGCAGGACCAGCGGCGCCTCGGCCGTGGCATGGGCGAGCGGCATCAGCTGTTCCAGCGCCAGCGGCACGACCGAGGCCCGGGCGGCGCGCGGCAGCACCGTCTCGACCATCGCCACAAAGAGCGGCTCCAGCGCCTTGAGGACATGGCCCCGCGCCTCGTGATAGGTGAAGGCCAGCTGCTCGGCGGTCCGTTCCACCGCGGCGCGGCTCTGGTCACGTTCGCCCATCGCCTGCTGGCTGCCGTCTTCCCAGCCGGCGACATAGCCGCGTTCATAGGCGTTGAGGCGCAGATCCTCGAGCTCCTCGGGCATCAGCAGCGCCGGCCCGTCGAGCGTATCGGGGGTCTCGAAAACCTCCAGGCGCAGGGGCTGGGGCATCAGCGGTTCTCCTCGGGTTCTTCCATCCAGCTGCGCAGGATCTCCAGCGTTTCGTCCTGGCGCTCGGCGATCAGGGCGCGCATCCGTTCGACCGGATCGGCACCCTCGCCCGTCTCGTCGCCGGCGCTGAAATCGCCGTCGATCTCGCCGCTGAGCCCCGGCCCCATGGCGATCATCGGCGCGAATCCGGCCATCAGGTCGTCATCCTCGGCCGGGGCGGCCGCCGCCCCGCTGCCGCCGCCCCCCCTCAGGATCGGCCGCAGCACGAAGAGCGCGACGAACAGCACCACCAGCGCCAGCGCCGCCAGCCGGATCAGGCTCATGATATCGAGCCCGGCCAGCCAGCTGGTGACCCCCGGCGTGCCCAGCGTCTCGGCCACCGGCTCGAATTGCAGCGAGCGCAGGGTGATGACATCGCCGCGCTGCTCGTCGAACCCCACCGCCGAGGCGACCAGTTCGCGCAGCGCCACCAGTTCCTCCTCGGGGCGCGGGGTCCATTGCGCGACGCCATTGGCATCGGTGCTGCGCACCCCGTCGACCAGCACCGCGACCGTCAGTCTCCGGATCGCGCCCGGCGCCCGCTCGACCTGGCGGCTGGTCTGGCTGACCTCCCAATCGGTGCGCTCGCGGGTCGTCTGGTCGCGCGATTCGCTGCGCCCGTCGCCCGCCGCGGCATTGCCGTCCGGCAGGTTCGAGGCAACGGTCACCCCGGCGCCCGGGGTCTCGGTCGAGGTGGCGTTGCGCTGTTCGCTTTCCTGGCTGACCGCGGCCCGGGTCGTCGGATCGACCAGCCGCTCGGTGATCGTCTCGCGGTCGGTCACCGTCTCGATATTCACCTCGACCACGGCGCGGCCGCTGCCGACGCGGGCCTCCAGCATCCGCTCCACATTGTGGCGCATCTGCTCGGCCCGGTCGTTGGTGCGGGCATTGGGGCTGTCGTCCTCGCCCATCACCATGCCACCGTTGGAATCGATGACCGCGACATCCTCGGCCGAGAGACCGGCCACCGCCGAGGCCACCAGATAGCGCAAGGCCTGGGCCTGCTGCGGCGTCAGCGCGCCGCCGGTCGTCGTCACCGTGACCGAGGCCGAGGCGTGCTGGTCGCGCCGGAAGGGCTGGGTCGCGCCTTGCGAGATATGCACCCGGGCGAAGCGGATATAGGCGCTGGCCATGATCGTGCGGGCCAGCTCCCCCTCCTTGGCGCGCCAATAGGCGGCGTCGAACATCTGCGCCGTGGTGCCGAAGCCCGTGAGCCCATCGAGGATCTCGTAGCCGGTCGAGGAATTGGCCGGCAGCCCCTGAGCGGCCAGCGCCATCCGCGTCTCATCCCTCTGCGTGGCATCGACATAGATCGCGTCTCCCCGCACCTCGTAGCGCAGCCCGCGCTGGTCCAGCGCCTGGATCACCTCACCGGCCTGGGCCCCTTCGAGCCCGGCATAGAGCAGCGCCATGCCCGGCGTGGTGGCGATCCGGGCCAGCATCAGGATGCCCGCGAAGACGCCCACCGCCGCCACCACGGCGATCAGTCGGCGGCGCGGCTCCAGCGCGTTCCAGGTTGACAGGAGCTGTTCCAAGGTCGGTCCCCCTCGCGGACGTTCTGTCCCGATGAGGCGATCCTTGACCCGACTCGATTAACAATGAGTTAGCCACATCATGCGAAAACGGTCTCGGGAACATCGCAGGAACGCGATTCCGATCCAGAAGGGACCCCCGCGCCATGGCCACTGCCGCCCCACCTGATCAAGCGCCTGAAAAGAAATCGAAATTGCCGCTTCTGATTGGCCTCGTGCTGGCGCTCGCGGGGGCGGGCGGGGGCTTTTACGCCACCTATTCCGGGATGCTCGATTCCCTGCTGGGCGGCGGCGCGCCGGCGAGCGAATCGGCCGCTGCGGAGGGCGGGCACGGCGCCGCCCCGGCGCATGGCGAGCCCGCGGCGGCCCCTGCCGGGGGCCATGGCGAGGCAGGCGGCAGCACCGGTTTCGTGCCGCTCGAGCCGATCACCGTCAACCTCGGCCGCGGCGCCGACACCCGCCATCTGCGGTTCGGCGCCCAGCTTGAGGTGGTGCCGGGCGCTGCAGGCGCGGTGCAGGCGCTGATGCCGCGGATCATGGATGTGCTGAACATCTATCTGCGGGCGCTCGACCCGCCGGAACTCGAGGAACCCGCGGCGCTGCTGCGGCTCAGGGCGCAGATGCTGCGCCGCGTCCAGATCGTCACCGGCCCGGGGCTGGTGAACGACCTTCTCATCATCGAATTCGTCTTCAACTGAGGGGCTTGTCATGGAGTATCTGTCCGACCTTCTTCTTACCGCCGCCTCGATCGGCGCGGCCACCTATTGCGTGATCCTGTCGCGGCGCCTGAAGGCGCTGGGCTCGCTGGAAGGCGGGATGGGCAGCGCCATCGCCGTCCTTTCGGCGCAGGTCGACGACCTCGCCCGCTCGCTGCGTTCGGCGCAGGAGGCGACCGGCCGGGCCGGCGGGCGGCTGGACGGCCAGACCGCCCGGGCCGAAGCCGTGGCCCGCAAGTTGGAGCTGCTGGTCGCCTCGATGCACGACCTGCCGGAGGAGGCGCCTGCCCCTGCGCCCCGCGCGCCCGGCCCGCGCCCGCCGACCCCCTGGCCGGGCGAGACGCTGCGGCGCAGCATCCACCCGGTCGAAACGCTGGCCGAGGATCCCGCCGGTGACCCGGCCGAGCCCCCGCAGCGCGCCCGCGTCCTGCGCCGCCGCCAGACCAGCGGAGCGCTCTGATGCTGCGGCTGCCCCGCACTCCGGCGCCCCCGAAACCGGCCCCCAGGGCCCGCGCGGCGCCGCGCCGCCGGACCCGGGTGCTGCCGGTGCTGGCCACGCTCTTCCTGATCGGCGGCAGCCTGCGTCTCGTGTCCGGCGTCGGCACCGCCCTGGCCCAGGACCCGCCCGCCAGCAGCCCGACCCGGGCCGAAGATATCCTGCCCCTGCGCACGAGCCCGGTCAGCGACGCCCGCCTGTCGCTGGAACTGCGCGAGCGCGAAACCGCGCTGGCCGAGCGCGAGGCGCAGCTCGACGAACGCACCGCCCTCCTTGCCGCCGCGCAGGACCGCGTTCAGGCCCAGATCGACGCGCTGCAGGCGGCCGAGGCAGACCTCGCCGCGACCATGGCCCGCGCCGACCAGGCGGCCGAAACCGATATCGCCCGCCTCGTCAGCGTCTTCCAGACCATGCGCCCCGAGGATGCGGCGAATGTCTTCACCGAGATGGACCCCGACTTCGCCGCCGGTTTCCTGGCCCGGCTGGAGCCGCAGGTCGCCGGGGCGATCCTGGCCCGCATCGAACCCCGCCAGGCCTATGCGCTCAGCGCCATCGTCGCCGGTCGCAACGCGCTGGTGCCGCGCGAATGAGGGGCGTGGTGAGGCTTTCTTAAGCTCCTCCTGCCAGCGTCGAACCAACAGCTTCGGGAATGCGTCATGCTCGGAATCATCGGCATCGTCACGGTCTTCGCCACCGTCTTCGGGGGCTACCTGCTGGCCGGCGGGCATATGGACATCATCCTGCACGCCCTCCCGTTCGAGGGGCTGATGATCGGCGGCGCGGCGCTGGGGGCCTTCCTGATCGCCAACAACGGCGCCGGTGCCAAGCATACGGCCAAGGACATCAGCAAGGTCTTCAAGGGCTCGCACTGGAAACCGCAGGATTATCAGGATCTTCTGTGCCTCCTGTTCGAACTGATCCGGCTGGCCCGGCAAAACCCCGTGGCGCTTGAGGAACATATCGAAGGGCCGGATTCGTCGGAAATCTTCAGCCGCTATCCCAAGATCCAGAAGGATCACGAAGCGATCGAGCTGATCTGCGACACACTGCGCTCAATGACCCTCAGCTACGACGACCCCCTCCAGGTCGAGGAGGTGCTCGACAAGCGGATGGAAGCCTCGCTCACCCATGCGCTCCATTCCAGCCACGCCATGCAGACCGTGGCCGACGGCATGCCCGCGCTGGGGATCGTCGCCGCCGTGCTGGGCGTCATCAAGACCATGGCCTCCATCGACCAGCCGCCCGAGATCCTGGGCGCGCTGATCGGCGGTGCGCTGGTCGGCACTTTCATGGGGGTGTTCCTGGCCTATGGCTTCGTCGGCCCCTTCGCCGCCAAGATGCAGATGGTGGTGCAGGAGGATGCGCATTTCTACAAGCTGATCCGCGAGGTGCTGATCGCCAACCTCCACAACCACCCGGCCAATATGTGCATCGAGGTCGGCCGCCAGAACACGCCCCATCACGTCCGCCCCAGCTATGGCGAGCTGGAGGAGGCGATGCGCGCCCTCAAGCGCGAGGCCGCCTGATGCGCGCCCTCGCCCTGGGCGCGCTCCTCGCCCTGGCCGGACCGGCGGGGGCCCAGACCATCGCGCCCTTCGCGGGCGAGCACGCCGATTTCACCCGGATCGTGCTGCGGATCCCGCCGGGCACCGGCTGGGCCCTGACGCCCGAGGGGCGGGAGCGGGCGTTCACCCTCACCGCAGAGGGGGCGCGTTACGATCTGGCGCGGCTCTTTCAGCGCATCCCCCGCCTGCGCCTGGCCGAGGCAAGCGCCGCGGGGCCGGTGCTGAACCTCGCGCTGGCCTGCGACTGCCCGATCCGCGCCTGGGAGGAGAGGCCGGGCCTGGTGATCCTCGACATCACGGATGCGCCGCCCGAGGTCGCACCCCCCCCCTCCCCGCCTGCAGCACCGCGCCGCGTCCCGCCCCCCGATCCGATCGCCGCCGGCCGCGCCGCCGGGGCCGCCCTCGCCCGCACCCTGCCCCAGCCAGCGCCGCCCGAGGCCCCCGCGCCCGAGGCCGACCCACGCCTCGAAACCCTGGCGCAGGATCTCGGCCGCTCGATTGCCGCCGCCGCCGGGCAGGGCCTGCTGGACGTCGCCGCCGATCATGCCGCCACCGGCCAGGGGGTGCTGCCCGACGCGCCGCTCCCCGACATGCCGCCGAACATGCGCATCGCCACGGTGCTGGACCGGCCCGATCCCGACGCCCCGCCGGTCGCCGCCCCGCCCGCGCTCTGCAACGGCAGCGAGTTGCTGGACCGCCTGCTCGGCCACGATCCCGCGCGTTTCACCGAGGATCTCGGCCGCCTGACCCGCGCGCTTTACGGCGAGTTCGACCAGCCCGATCCGCAAAGCCAGCTGGAGCTGATCGGCGTCTATCTCTCGGCCGGTTTCGGCGCCGAGGCGCGCGCGCTGATCGACAACAGCCCCGATCCGGTCGCGGGCCGCGATTTCGCCCTGGGCGCCGCCGATGTGCTCGAAGACCGCGCCTCGAATTCGCGTATGCGCCTGGCGCAGGCCATTGATTGCGGTGGCGCCGCCTCGGTGATGGCCGTGCTCGCCGGCGCCGATGCCGCCGCGATCCGCCAGAATGCCGACCAGCTGGCGCTGACGTTCTCGACGCTGCCTGCGTCGATGCGCGGGCTGATCGGCCTGCGCCTGGCCGAAGCCTTGGTCGATGCCGGGGCGCTCGATGCCGCGCGGATCGTCGCCGATGCCCTGCAACGCTCGGACTGGGTCTCATCCGGGGCCCTGGCCCTGGTCGAGGCCCGGCTTGACCGCGCCCGGGGGCTGCCCGGCGATGCTGCCTTGCGTCTCGCGCATGAGGGCGACGCCAGCAGCGACACGGTGCAGACCCGCCTCGATCTGGCTTTGCAGACCGAGGCCCCGGTCCCGCCCGAGTATATCGCCGGGGCCGAGGCCCTGGCCGCCACCGCCCGCGACGAGCCCACCGGGCCCGAGCTGATGGCCGCGGTGATCCGGCTCAATGCGCGGTCAGGGGCGATGACCGACGCCTTCGCGGCGCTCGACCGGCTGGAAAGCTGGATGAGCGGAACGGGCGAGAACCGCCGCCTGCTGGGCGATCTGCGCGACGAGGTCTGGGCGGCGATGGCGTCCAACGGGACCGATCTGGGGCTGGTCGAGGCCGTGCTTTCTCGCGAGGACTGGCGCGATCCGGCGCTGCTGCCGCAGACCCGGCGGGCGCTGGCGGCGCGGCTTCTGGGCCTCAGGCTGGCGACCCCGGTCGAGGCGCTGGTCGGCACGCTCGACGATCCCGAGGCACGCGTGCTGCGGGCCCGGGCCGCGCTCGATGGCGGGGACGGAACGGCGGCGCTGGCGCTTCTGGGCGAGGATGACAGCGAGGCGGCGCGGCTGGTGCGGGCGGCCGCGCTCGAAAGGATCGGCCAGCACCGGGCGGCCGGCGACGAATTCGCCACGCTCGGCGACACCGGGGCCGAGACCCGGGCCGCGATCCTCGATTCAGACTGGCGCCGGGTCGAGGGACTGGCCGCCGCGCAGGAGGCCCCCGCCCCGGCCGCCGAACTGGGACCGCTGCTGGGTCGCCCCCCCGGCCATGCCGAAATCGCCCTGACCCGCCCGGACGCCGCCCCCCCGCCCGTCGACGCGACGGACCCAGCGACTCCCGCAAGCGGGCTGCCCGCCGACGCGGACCCCGCCGAAGCTGCGCCGTCTCCGCCGCCCGATCCGGGCGCGGTTTTCGACCGGCTGGGACTGGTGCGGCGCAGCTCGACGCTGCTGGCGGAAAGCGAACGTCTGCGCGGCGCGCTGGCGCCGCTGGTGCAACCTGTGCCCTAGCGTCCCGGCGCGGGCGCTGCCGGATGCGAAGCTTCCCGGGCCAGCCGCTGGGGCAAGACCTTGCCCCTACTCCCCCACCCCGCCGATGCCGTCGAGGATCAGCGCCGTGGCGATGTCGGCATAGGCTTCGCGGGTCAGGGGGCCGCCGTCGCGGAACCACATATAGACCCAGTTCATCATGCCGAAGAGCGACATGGTGACCGGCATCAGCAGCGGTCCCGCCAGCCCCGGCCGCAGGTCGCGCAACACGGCCGAGAACCGGCCGACGATCCGGCGCTCGATGGCGTGGATCTCGTGGCGCTGTTCGGCGGGCAGGGTCGGCGTGCCGTTCAGCTGCACCTTGTGGTAATTGTCGGCGTCGCGGTAGCATTCCAGCACCGCCCCGACCAGCGCGCGCAGCCGCTCGCGCGGCGGCAGCGCCGGGTCGTGGGCGGCCTCGACCGCCGCGTCCAACTCGCTCAGATGGGTGCGGATGATGTCGAAGATCAGCGCGTCCTTGCCGGGATAGTAGTGATACAGCAAGGCCTTGGAGACCCCGGCCTGCCCGGCGATCTGCGCCATCGAGGCCTTGTCCATCCCCTGCTCGGCCAGAACCGCGGCAGCGCTCGACAGGATCGCGCGCTGCTTGTCCTCGAAATCGGCGGCACGGGTGCGGGCCATGGCTCAGCCCTTGGGCCGGTTGTCGACGACGCGCTTGGCCTTGCCTTCCGAGCGCGGGGCGCCGCCCGGCTCGTGCACGGTGATCTTCGAGGACACACCGACCACCGACTTGATGTGATGCGCCAGTTCCTTGCCCGAGGCCGCGCGGGCTTCGGCGCTGGCCGCGGCCCCGGTCGCCTCGCAATGGACGATCATCGCGTCCATCCGGTCGTTGCGCACCAGCTCGATCTGGAAATGCGGGGCGAGACCGGCGCATTTCAGGATCTGCTCCTCGATCTGCGTGGGGAAGACATTGACGCCGCGCAGAATGATCATGTCGTCCGAGCGGCCGGTGATCTTCTCCATCCGCCGCATGGAGCGGGCGGTGCCGGGCAGCAGGCGCGTCAGGTCGCGCGTCCGGTAGCGGATGATCGGCAGGCCTTCCTTGGTGAGCGTGGTGAAGACGAGTTCGCCCATCTCGCCATCGGCCACCGGCTCGCCGGTCTCGGGGTTGATGATCTCGGGATAGAAATGGTCTTCCCAGATGTGGAGGCCGTCCTTGGTTTCCACGCATTCGTTGGCCACGCCCGGTCCCATGACCTCGGAAAGGCCATAGATGTCAACGGCATGCATGTCAAAAGCGTCCTCGATCTCGCGCCGCATGGCGTTGGTCCAGGGCTCGGCGCCGAAGATGCCGACGGCGAGCGAGGATTCGCGCGGGTCCAGCCCCTGACGGCGGAATTCGTCGAGGATCGACAGCATGTAGCTGGGCGTCACCATGATGATCCGCGGCTTGAAATCCTGGATCAGCGTCACCTGCCGCTCGGTCATCCCGCCCGAGACGGGGACCACGGTGCAGCCCAACCGCTCGGCCGCCGCATGGGCGCCGAGGCCCCCGGTAAAGAGGCCGTAACCATAAGCCACATGCACGATATCGCCCGCCCGCCCGCCGGACGCCCGGATCGAGCGCGCGCCGCAATCGGCCCAGACGTCGAGGTCGCGCTTGGTGTAGCCCACCACCGTGGGCTTGCCGGTGGTGCCGGAGGAGGCATGGATCCGCAGGATCTGCTCGCGGGGCACGGCGAACATCCCGAACGGGTAATTGTCGCGCAGGTCGGTCTTGTAGGTGAAGGGGAATTTCGCCAGATCCGCCAGCGACTTGAGGTCGTCCGGGTGGACACCGTGGGCGTCGAACCGGGCGCGGTAGAAGGGCGAATTGTCATAGGCATGCCGCAGCGACCATTTCATCCGCTCCAACTGCAGGGCGGCGATTTCATCGCGGGAGGCGGTCTCGATCGGCTCCAGATCGCCGGGACGGGGGGAGAGGTTTTCCATGGTTCACTCCTCGGGCAGGTGGGTGCCCTTGATGCTGCGCGAATGGCCGCGGAATTCGGCAATCTTCGCGCCGTCCTGCCGGGTTACACTGATGTCGTAGATACCGCTGCGCCCCTGCCGCCAGACCTCGGCCGCGCGGGCTGTCAGCACGTCGCCCTCCTGCCCCGGGGCAAGGAAGGTGATCTGGCCCATCTGCGCCACGACGCGCTGGTTGTAGGTGTTGCAGGCGAAGGCGAAGGCGCTGTCCGCCAGCGTGAAGATATAGCCGCCGTGGCAGATCTTGTGGCCGTTGGTCATCTCGGGCCGGACGCGCATGGTCATCGTGGCGTGACCGGCGCGGACATCGGAGAGTTCCATCCCCAGATGCTGCGTCGCGTTGTCATCGGCCCACATGGCGGCGGCGCAGGCACGGGCGAGTTCGTCGGGCGTCATTTGCCTTTGAACTCCGCCGGGCGCTTGTCGAGGAAGGCGGCGACGCCCTCGGCATAATCGGCGCTTTCGCCGCAGGCCTTCATCAGCTCCGCTTCCAGTTCCAGATGCGCATCGAGCGTGTTGGTCTGGGCCGCCTGCATGGCGCGCTTGGTGCTGGCGTAGCCGAAGGTCGGCCCGGCGGCGAGCTTGCGGGCCAGGGCGCGGGCCTCAAGCATCAGCTGGTCGTCGGGCAGGCATTGCCAGATCAGGCCCCAGTCGGCGGCCTGCTGCGCGGGCAAGGGTTGCGAGGTCAGCGCCAGCCCCATGGCGCGCTGCGGACCCAGCAATTTGGGCAGGTGCCAGCTGCCCGAGGTGTCGGGGATCAGGCCGACCTTGCCGAAGGACTGGATGAATTTCGCGGATTCCGCCGCCAGCGTCAGGTCGCAGGCCAGCGCCAGCGAGGACCCCGCCCCGGCCGCCACGCCATTGACCGCGCAAATCACGGGCATCGGCAGGGCCTTGATCTGGCGCACCAGCGGCGCCCAGAGGCGGCGCACCGTGTCGCCCAGATCGGGCGGTCCGTCCATCTTGCGCGGATCGCGGTCGCCCAGATCCTGCCCGGCGCAGAAGCCCCGACCGGCGCCGGTCAGCAGCACGGCGCGCGCCTCGGCGCCAGCCCGGGTCAGCGCGGCGCGCAGGGCCATATGCTGGTCTTCGTTGAAGGAATTGAGCCGCTCGGGCCGGTTGAGCGTGACTTCCAGCACGCCTGCTTCAAGGCTCACCAGAACGGTGTCCGAATCGCTCATGTCGTCCTCCCTGCACGCAATTCCGCGCCCGGGGGATTGTTTCACCAACCGTCCGGTCAGTCAATAAATTTGCAACCCTTTCGCGATAGGATCGTGGCAAAGTGCGTGGCAGGAAGTGAGGACGTTGTGCTGTATGAGTATCCGCGCCCGGTGGCGCATCGGACGGGAATCGCGTCCCGTGATCCGGGGCGGCCGTGGGCTTACCCTAGCGCCACCAGCCGGGGAGCGCAGGGCGTGGCGATGCCTCCCGGCAAACGGGCCTTCGATCTGTGTGTCGCCGCCATGATCACGCCTGTCGTGCTGCCGATGATCCTGATCATCGCGCTGGTCATCCTGATCAGGGACGGGCGGCCGGTCTTTTACGCGGGCGAGCGGATGAAGACCCCGACCCAGGGCTTCCGCCTGTGGAAGTTTCGCACGATGCGTGCCGACCCGGCCGATACCGGGGCCACGGGCGGCCACAAGTCCGCCCGGATCACGCCCATGGGTCGCTGGCTGCGGCGACGGCGGCTCGATGAACTGCCGCAGTTGTGGAACCTCTGGCGCGGCGATGTCTCGGTGGTGGGGCCGCGCCCGCCGCTCAGGCTTCATGTCGAGCGTTTCCCGGATCTTTATGGCGAGGTGCTGAAAAGCCGCCCCGGGCTGACCGGCCTTGCCACAATCCTCTGCGCCCGGCACGAGGAATGGCAGCTGGCCCGCACGAAAACCGCCGACGAGACCGAGGCGATCTATGCCCGGACCTGCGCCCCCAGAAAGGCGCGGATCGACCTGATCTATCAGCGAAACCGCAGCCTGTGCTTCGATCTCGCCATCATCCGCGGGACGCTGGTACTGCTGGCCCGGCAAGCGAAGGGGGCCGCGCGGCCCCCTGCTGTCAGTCTTCGTTGATGTCGTGGTCGATGCGTTTCAGCTGACCCTGCCGGACCCCCAGCACTGCCCGCATCGCCAGCCAGGCGATGACCGAGATGACCGCGAACACCACCAGCGACACGGTGAGCGAGCCGGTCATCCAGCCCATCCCCGGCAGCGCCAGCCCGACGATGACCCCGGTGATCACCGCGCCGACTGCAAAACCGGCGAACAGGAAGCCCGGCACCAGCACCTCGACAATCGCCAGCGCCAGACCCGCGGCGATCCA
>NZ_JAUCCQ010000117.1:0-12475 GCF_034676075.1 Pararhodobacter sp.
CAGGGCCAGCCGCCGCGCCACGATCAGCGCCGCGCCGCCAGCGCGCCGACCAGGAAGCCGATCGCCGCGGCGCCCGCGACGGTGCCCGCGGGATGCTCGCGCACCAATTCCTCGGCGCCCGAGGTCGCCTGCTCGGCCAGGCTGCGCAGGTTCTGCGCCTGCTGGGCGCCGGTCTCGCGCAGCCCCTCGGTCGCACCGAGGAAGCCGCTGGCGGCGGCCTGCGCCGTGCCGACAACGCCATTCGCCGCGGCCTGCGCCGTTTCGGTCGCGCGCTGCGACAGGCTGCGTTCCTGTGCCTGCGCGAAGGCGCGCAGCTCTTTCGTCAGATTGCCCAGATCCGCCTTCAGCGCGTCGAAATCGCGCTTCAGATCGGCGGTGCTCGGTTGCGTTGCGCGGGCCATCATCATCTCCTCGACTGGGTGGAAGGGAATTTATCTCTCGCCCAGACAACGCCTCGCCCCCGGCCCGGGTTCCCGCAATTATTTCGGGAACCATCCGCGACGGACTCCGGTTGACCCTGCGAAGGCCGAGCAATCACGCCGGCCCCCAATCGCAGAAGGAGACCTACCATGCTTGGATGGGCCCTGACTTTTCTTGTCATCGCCATCATCGCCGCCGTCTTCGGTTTCGGTGGTATCGCCGCGGCTTCGGCCGGGATCGCCAAGATCCTGTTCTTCGTGTTCCTGGCCCTGTTCGTCATCGCGCTTCTGGCGCGGGCGCTGCGCGGCAGCCCGCCGGTCTGACGGACCTGACCCGGGCGGCGCCGCCCTTCCCGCGCCGCCCGGTTTCCGGCTGACCCCCACAGAACTAGGAGCATTGCCATGAAAGACCTGCGAACCGTCACCCCCGGCGCCGTCAAGGTGAAGACCGGCGTCGAGGCCCCCGAAGCCGTCGCCGAGAAACTCGCCGAGATCCTGAGCGGCACCTATGACCTCTTGATCCGCACGCATGAGGTGCATTGGAACATCGAAGGTCCGATGTTCTATGGCGTCCACATGCTGACCGAGACGCAATACGGCGAACTTTTCGCTGCCACCGACGAGCTGGCCGAGCGGATCCGTGCCCTGGGCCATCTGGCCCCGGCGACGCCCGGCGCCCTGCTCGACACCGATGCCAAGGGCACCAAGGCCAAGGCCGGTGCCGCCGCCATGGTCACCGCGCTGAAGGACCGGCACGAGGCGCTGTCGCGCGCCTGCCACGAGGGGATCACCCTGGCCGAGGACAGCGGCGACCCGGTGACCGCCGACATGCTGACGGCCCGGTCGGCCGCGCATGAGAAAGCGGCCTGGATGCTGCGCTCGATGGCCGCCGGCTGATCGGGGGCCCCTGCCCGGCCCTGCCGGTTCGGCCTGGCCCCGCGCTCCCCAGGCGCGGGGTCTTTTCGTCCCTTCCCCCGGGGCCGGGCCCGCAAACGAAAAAGGCGGCGCCCCGAAGGACGCCGCCCAGGCGAGGGAACCGTGAAATGGTGTCAGACGCGCAGCGTCTCGGTCGAGGAGAAGAACATCGCCTGGCTCACGGCCGAGCGGACCTGCTCTTCGGTATAGGGCTTGGTGATGACGAAGGCCGGTTCGGGCCGCTCGCCGGTCAGCAGGCGTTCGGGGAAGGCGGTGATGAAGATCACCGGCACGTCGCCCGCGCTTTTCAGGATCTCGTTGACCGCTTCGATCCCCGAAGAGCCATCGGCCAGCTGGATGTCCGACAGGATCAGGTCGGGCCGCTCGCGGCCGAACAGATCGACGGCGGCGCGATGGGTCGGGGCCACGCCGGTGATGCGGTGGCCCATGTCGGCGACGATGCTCTGCAGGTCGAGGGCGATGATCGCCTCGTCCTCGATGATCAGCACCCGGCCGGCGACGCTGTCTTCCATGTCGCGCAGCGCGATGCGGTAGAGTTCGTTCACCTCCTCAGGAGTGGTGTCCATGATCACGGCGATCTCGTCATCGGTGAATTCCTCGATGGTCC
Organism: Pararhodobacter sp.; assembly: GCF_034676075.1. Taxonomy (GTDB): domain Bacteria; phylum Pseudomonadota; class Alphaproteobacteria; order Rhodobacterales; family Rhodobacteraceae; genus Pararhodobacter. Next base: position 1,963 of record NZ_JAUCCQ010000117.1, read on the forward strand.
TGAGCAGCAGGACCTCGCGCGTGTTCGGCGCCAGACGCGCCAGATGGCGCTGCGCCCGGGCGGTGATCCCGTCCTCGGCCCCTTCGGTCAGGGCGCCCGAGGACGACCAGATGGCGTGGAACGCCTTGAACAGCGCGACCTTGTGGGAATAGTCGCCGTCAAAGACCGACCGGTCGAGCAGCAGCGCCTCCAGAGTGGTCGCCGCGTACCGGTCACCGGTCGCCTGGCTTCCACTCAGCGCCCGGGCATAGCGGCGCAGGAAGGGCAGCAGGTCGGCGACGATGACGGACAGGAACTGTTCCTTCTGGGCAGTCGGCATTTTTTTTCAGTCCTTTTCGCGAAATTCTTGGAACCAAACGCGCTGTCTGGTGTTTGGTTCCGAACGTCTGTGAAAAATCTGCAAGTGGAAGGCGCGTTGCCTGAGAAGCCCATGCACAATGAACAACCATCGAGCGCCCTGGAAGACCAGATCGCGGACAACCTTCGGCGCGCCTTCCAGGAACGCGCCAGCGAGAAGGTGCCTGACCGCTTTCTCGATCTGCTCCGCCAGTTGAGGACCCAGGACGAGACACATCATGACAGCTGACCCCGCCGTCAGTCAGGACCCGCGGGACGAGCTTGTCACGCATCTGGGTCCGATGCGCGCCTTTGCGCTGTCCCTCACCCGAAACGGCGCGGAAGCGGACGATCTGGTGCAGGAATCCCTCGTGAAGGCCTGGAAGAACATCGAGAGTTTCCAGTCCGGCACCAACATGCAGGCCTGGCTCTTTACCATCCTGCGCAACACCTTCTATTCCATCCGCCGAAAGCGCTCGCGCGAGGTGGCCGATCCCGATGGCATCGTCGCCGGGCAGATGTCGGTCAAGCCCGCGCATGACGGGCGGCTGCAACTGGCCGAGTTCCTCGACGCCTTTGCCCAGCTGCCGGTCGAACAGCGCGAAGCGCTGGCGCTGGTCGGCGCCTCGGGCTTTTCCTACGAGGAAGCGGCCAACATGTGCGGCGTCGCGGTCGGCACGATCAAGAGCCGCGCCAACCGGGGCCGGGCCAGGCTGGTGGAATTGCTGCATCCGGGCGAGACCGGCTATGCTGACATGACCGACCGTGTGACGGCGGCCATCGTCAATGCCGGCGCGCAGGGACGCCTCTCGGCGTGAGCGGCGGGTCGTGGTGGCCGTTCCGCGGGCTCGCGGCCCGGGTGGCGGGGACTCTGGCCATCGCGCTGATGCCGATCGGGGCCATTGCCGTCTATCAGGCGGTGCAGATCGGCGCGGATGAACAACGCCGCGTCGAGGCGGCGCTGCTGACCTCGACCGCCGAAGCGGCGGCGGGCGAGGCTCTGGCCATCTCGGCCGCAGGCGGCGCGGTGGCGACGCTGGCCGCGCATGTCGCGGCCGATGGCGGCGCGGTCGACGGCTGCTCGGAGATGTTCGTCAACGTGGTCCGCGCCACGCCGCAATTCTCCTTCGCCGGCTATGCCGATGCCGACGGGATCCTGCGCTGCGCCTCGGCCGATGTCGGGCGCGACATGACCGACGGGCTGCTCTATCCGGTCATCAACCGTGACCGGCAGCCGGTGGTCATGGCCTCGGGCTTCGGCGCGATCAGCGGCACCTCGGTGATCGTCTCGGCGGCGCCGGTGCGGATCAACGGCGATTACGCGGGCTTCGTCCTGGTGTCGGTGCCGCATTCGCGCATCTTCGGCATCCCCGGCAGCTCGACGCTGGACGCCAATCTCGACGTGCTGACCTTCAACGCCGAGGGCGACGTGCTGTCGACCGGCGGCGATTTCGGCGATGTCGCCGAGATGGTGCCGGTCGGGCGCCCCCTGCCCTCGCTGGTCACCAACCGGCAATATTCCTTCAGCGGCCACACCGCCTCGGGTGAGCAGCGGATCTTTGCCGTGGTGCCGATCATCCCCGGCGTGGTGCATGCGCTGGGCAGCTGGCCGCGGCCGACGCTGGGCTGGATGCGCCTGTCACCCATCCTGTTCCCGGTGCTGATGCTGATGGTCGGGCTGGTGGTGGCGATGGGCGCGGTCAATGCGCTGGTCATCCGCCATATCCGCCACCTGCGCCGCAACATGACCGAATTCTCCACCTCGCGCCGGATCGAGACGCTGGCCCCCAGCGGCCGCCTGTCGCAGGAACTGGCCGAGATCGACGAGGCCTGGACCGACCTTGCCAACCGGCTGGTCCAGGACGAGGCGGAACTGGAGAACATGGTCCACGAGAAGAATGTGCTGCTGAAGGAGGTCCACCACCGGGTGAAGAACAACCTCCAGCTCATCGCCTCGATCGTGAACCTGAAGATCCGCCGCGCCTCGACGCCCGAGGCCCGCCGCACCCTGAAAGAGGTGCAGATGCGGGTCATGTCCATCGCCTCGGTGCACCGCGCGCTCTATTCCGGGCCGACCAGCGGACAGGTGGCGGCCGATGAGCTGCTGAATTCGGTCATCGCCTCGACCATCTCGGCCGGGCTGACCGATGACCGGCTGATCACCATCAACCAGAGCTATGCGCCGGTGCAGCTCTATCCCGACCAGGCGGTGCCGCTGCTCTTGATGGCGTCCGAGGCGGTGACCAACGCGCTCAAATACATGGGGCGGCTGGAGAATGGCGAAGCGACGCTCGAAATCGCCCTGACCGCCGAGGGGCTGAACGCGAGCGGCCAGAACACCGCCGTGCTGCGCATCGCCAACACCCGGGGCACGCCCTTCCTGGCGCCCGATCAGGTCTCGGGCTCGGGGCTGGGGCGGTCACTGATCGCGGGCTTCGCCACGCAGATCGGCGGCACCGTGGTCACCGATGTCAGCGAGGATTGGTACGACTTCCGCCTCACCTTCGAAGCGGACACCTTCAATCCCCAGTCCCAGGACGCGAACCTTCAGGATGTGGATGCCGAGGGCAGCGCGCCGAAACCGGCCGGGTAAGCGGCGAAGGGCACAGCAAAAAAGGGTCGCGCGGCGATCAGCCGCGCGACCCTTTTCGTTGCGGACAGCCCTGGTGCCGCCGCCCTCAGACCAGCAGGCGGTGGGGTTCCTGCCTTGCGTGGGCCATGGCGTCGTTCCACAGCGATTGCACCCACAGCACCAGCGGGATCGCGACGATGCCGCCGATCGGTCCCCAGAGCCACAGCCACAGCGTCAGCGACAAGAAGACCAGCAGGGGATCCAGCCGCATGCGCTGGCCGATCACCATTGGCGTGACGAATTGCGCCTCCATCAGGTTGATGCCCAGATAGATCAGCATCGGCGCCACCGCCGCCACCCCGTCGAAAGCCACCGTCCCGGCCAGCAGCAACATCGCTGCGGTCACCGCCGGGCCCAGGTAGATGACGAAATTCGCCATCCCCGCCACCACGCCCCAGACCGGCGCGCCGGGCAGGCCATAGGCGGCCAGCGCCAGCCCCACCGCCGTGGCCAGCGCCACATTGATCAGCGTCACCGCGCCGAAATAGCTGGCGACACGCGCCTCGGCCCGGCGGAAATCGCCGGGGCGGAAGCCCGCGATCTGCGCCCAGTCATAGACGCGGTCCTTGCCCATCAGGAAGAAGAAGAGCCCGCCCAGGAAGATCAGGATCTGCGCCCCCAGCGCCGGCGCCATCCAGGCCGCATCGGCCAGCGACGGCAGCGCCGCCGCCGCGCCCTCGGCCCCCGCGGCGCCATCGGCCGCCTCGGGGGCAATCGCCTCGATCACCTCGCGCTGCGCGTCGATCAGGCCGCTGAGGCTGTAGCGTACATCCAGCATGGCCGAGCGCAGCTCGCGCGAGACGCGCGGCCAGGCATCGACGATCTCGACCACCCAGGGCTGCAGCGTCAGGGCGATGCCGGCGATGAAAGCCAGCGCCAGCAGCAGGGTGATCGTCGCCGCGATCGAGGGGCGGATGCCGATCCGCCGCTGCACGTTCATCACCGGCGTCAGCACCAGCGCGGTGACGAAGGCCAGCACCAGGGGCGCCATCACCGCCTCGGCCACCTTCAGCGCCCAGGCGAGGGCCAGCACGGCCAGCACGGTCTCGGGCCAGCGGTTGCGCAGAAATTCCGTCATGGTCCGGACCTCGGGTCAAAGGGGGTCAAAAGGATCGAATGAATCAGCAGGATATACGAAATGCGGGGCCCCGAAGGGCCCCGCGTCAGGTCTTTGTAGAACCGGATTACATTTCGACTTCCGGCATGGCTTCCAGCTCGGCCTGGGTGCGCGAGACGACGACGTGTTCCACGTCACCTTCGGCATCCACCGCGACCCGCAGGTCGTCGGCCGTCAGGGCCACCGGCTTTTCACCGATGCCAAGGAAACCGCCGACATCGATCACGAAGCGCTCTTCGTTGCCATCGGCGTCAGCCGGGAGCACGGCGCTGATTTCGCCGACCCATTCGGCATTGGCGTCATAGGCACGCGCGCCGATCAGCGAGTCGAGTTCGGTCACCGAAGCCACCTCGACCAGGGTCTCGCCCTCGTCGGTCAGCTCGCTCGAGGCGGTCGCCGAGGCGTCGCCCATCGGCATGGTCGAGGCGTCGCTTTCACCCGCGGCCATCGAGTCGGTCGCGGCATTGCCCATCGTCTCGGTCGTGCCCGCAACGCTGGTGTCGCTCGACGCCGCACCCGGGGTCAGCGTCGTGTCGCTGTCCATGGTGGCTTCGGCCGAAGCGTCGGCGTCAGCACAGGCAACACCGCCCGCGCAGAGCTCGGTATCGGCCGAGGTCGCCGCGCTGCCGGTGGCATCGGCGGTCAGGCCATCAGCGGTTTCGGTCGCGGCGCTGGTCGCGGTATCGGCGGTGGCGCCCAGCGTGGCGGATTGGGCATAGGCCGCGGTCGAGCCGGCGGTCATCGCCATGGCCAGGACGAAGGGGAAGAGTTTTTTCGGTTGCATCTGCATCGTCATCTCCTGTCGTTGTGACGCTTGGTGCGTCTCTGGGAGGAAAACGTCCCGCGGCAGGATCGGTTCCGACTTTTTATCGCAATGGGGCAAAAAATCGGCAAAATATTTTTTTGAAATCAGATACTTGTTTCAATAACGCCGGAAGGGCGCGACCCCGCGAAGGGGGCCACGCCCGGACCGGATTCAAGGTCCCGTAGGGTCAGGGATCAGCGCACAACGCCGATCACGCGCATGTCGGAACGGTCGACCAGCACGGTGTCGCCATTGATGTTCAGATAGGCGACGTTCTGGTTGTCGGGCACTTCATAGATCGTCACATCCGCCGGCACCTGGGCGCCGACCACCGGCTCACCCGACAGGAAGACCGGCTGCACGGGGTTGTTGCGGACATAGACCTCGACCTCCGGGTCGACCGAGGCATTGGCCGCGATCCCGGTCGCCATGCCGCCGGCGATGGCGCCGATGGGACCAGCGATCAGCGCACCGGCCACGGCCCCGATGCCGCCCGCGATCAGCGTCGCTTCGTCACGGGGGCTGGTGTCCTCGATCACCGTCACGGTCTGCGAGGTGACCTGCGGCAGCGGCTTCATCGCGCCGTCCTCGTCGAACATCAGATAGGGCGCATAGGCCCAGCCGGTGCCCGAAGCGGTCTGCACTTCGCACCATTCCTGCGTGGCGAGGCAGCCGTCGACGGTGACCGATTCCCCGTTCTGAATGACACTCAGAATGCGGAATTCGGGACCCGGGCCCGCGCGCAGGTTCAGGTCGGCCGAGGCGGCGGCACTCGCCGCAGCGGCGCCCATCGACGAGGCGGCGAGGGCGGCAACCGACACGGTGGCGAGGGTCAGCATCTTGGCTTTCATGGTCTTCTCCATTTTCGCTGAGCGGGGCGCATCGGCCCCGCCGGTATGGCGATAAAACCCCCCAGCCCCGGGCCGGTTCCCCGCTTTCGCCCGGCAGGCGGCGGATTGCCGCCAGCCGCCTGGCCCGGCGACGTTCCTGCCGCGCGGATTTCTGCGCTTGCACGGTGGCGCGACAGGTCTATCCTGCGCCGCGAACGGAGTCCCCCATGCCCATCAGCAATCTCAACCTGCTCGATTATTCCGAGATCACCGGCTCTGCGCCCATCGCGCTGCGCACGCATGGCTGGCGGGCGAAATGCCTGCAGCGGCTGGTACGGCTGGACCTGCCGGTGCCGAAGACGGTGGCGCTGTCCTTCAACGCCGTGCGCGCCATCGCCGCCGGGCAATTGCCGGACCTCGGCGGGCTGGTCGGCCGCTTCGCCTCGGACCAGTTGCTGTCGGTGCGCCCCTCGGCCGAGAATTCGGACTGGGGCGGCCCCAGCGCCGTGCTGAACATCGGCATGAACGACGAACGCCACGCCGCCCTTTCGGCCACCCATGGCGAGGCGGTGGCGACCGCGCTCTATCTCGGCTTCGTACAGGCCTATGCGGTGCATGTGGCGCGGCTGGACCCGGACCTCTTCCCGCTGGGCGAGCCCTGCCTGCCCGCGCTTCAGGCCGCGCTCTATGATTTCGAGAAAGAGATGGAGGAGCCCTTCCCCCAGGACCCCAAGCGCCAGCTGGCCGAGGTCCTGCGCTCCATGGCCCGCGCCTGGGAGGGGACCTCGGCGCGCCTGCTGCGCCAGGCCAAGGGTGCGCCCGAAGAGGCCGGGCTGGGTCTGGTCGTGCAGGCCATGGCCGGCGGCTTCGGCACCAGCGAATCCGGTGCGGGCGTGATCCAGATGATCGAGCCGGTGACCGGCGCCCCGCAGGTGACCGGGCGCTACGCGCTGGGCGGGCAGGACCGCGGCGCGGTCTCGAACAACCCGCAGGCCATCTACCTCACCCGCGACCCGCGCGGCCCCTCGCTGGAAGATCAGGACCCCGATGCCTTTGCCCAGCTGGTCCGCCATGTGGAGGTCTGCCGCCTCAAGCTGCGCGAGGAGATGCAGATCGAGTTCACCATCGTCAACGGCCAGGTGGCGGTGCTGGACGCGCTGAAGGTCCAGCGCTCGAGCCGCGCGGCGGTGCGCGTCGCCGTGGCGCTGGCCGAGGACGGGATCATCACCCGCAAGGAGGCGCTGACCCGCGTCACCCCCCGGGCGCTGTCGGAACTGCTGCACCGGCAGGTCGATCCCCGCGGCCCGCGCGAGGTTCTGGCCCGCGGCATCCCCGCCAGCCCCGGCGCCTCGACCGGGCGGCTGGTCTTCACTTCGACCGCAGCGCAGGCCTCGGCCTCGCGCGGGGAACCCTGCATCCTTGTGCGCCGCGAAACCTCGCCCGAGGATATCCGCGGCATGCATGCGGCGGCGGGCGTCCTGACCGAGCGCGGCGGCATGACCAGCCACGCCGCGGTGATCGGCCGCGGCCTGGGCGTGCCCTGCATCGTCGGCGCCACCGGCATCCGCATCGACGCCAAGAACCGCCAGCTGCATACCGGTCGCCATGTCCTGGACGAGGGCGAGCTGATCACCATCGACGGCACGGTGGGCGAGGTGCTGCGCGGCGCCCCCAACATGCTGGAACCCGCCACCGACCGCTGGTTCAACACCCTGCTCGACTGGGCGGACGAGATCCGCGACATCGGCGTGCGCGCCAACGCCGACACCCCGTCCGACGCGCGCTCGGCTCGGAACTTCAAGGCCGAGGGCATCGGCTTATGTCGCACCGAACATATGTTCTTCGAAGACGACCGCCTGACCGTCATGCGCGAGATGATCTTCGCCGATACCGGGCAGGACCGGGCGGCGGCGCTGGCCCGGCTCCTGCCGATGCAGCGCTCGGACTTCAAGGAACTCTTCTCGATCATGCAGGGGCTGCCGGTCTGCATCCGGCTCTTCGACCCGCCGCTGCACGAATTCCTGCCCCATACCCGCGAGGGGATGAAGCAACTCGCCGACGCGCTGGACAAACCCTTGTCCGAGATCACCCGCCGAGCCGAGGAACTGGCCGAGTTCAACCCGATGCTGGGCCTGCGCGGCGTGCGGCTGGGCGTGACCCTGCCCGAGATCTACGAGATGCAGGCCCGCGCCATCTTCGAGGCGACGATCGAGACCGCCAAGCGCGGCGAGAAGGTCGTGCCCGAGATCATGATCCCGCTCGTCTCGGCCATGCGCGAAGTGGAACTGGTCAAGGCCCGCATCGACGCGGTGGCGGCGGCGGTGCGCGTGGCCAAGGGCTCGGCCTTCGAATACCGGTTAGGAGTCATGGTGGAGACGCCCCGCGCCGCGCTCAGGGCGGGCGAGATCGCCCAGCACGCCGATTTCATGTCCTTCGGCACCAACGACCTGACGCAGATGACCTACGGGTTGTCGCGCGACGACGCCGGGCGCTTCATGTCCTATTACATCCAGGCCGGTGTCTTCCCCGAAGACCCGTTCCACGTCCTCGATACCGATGGCGTGGGCGAGCTGCTGCTCATCGCCGCCGAGCGGGGACGGCGGGCCCGCAAAAGTCTGACATTGTCGATTTGCGGCGAGCATGGCGGCTCCCCCGAATCGATAGCCTTCTGCCGCGCCGCGGGCTTCGACTATGTCTCGTGCTCGCCCTACCGCGTGCCCGTCGCACGGCTCGCCGCAGCGCAGTTGACTCTCAAGGCCGAAGATGCAGCCGAGGAAATGCCAGACCTTCGCTGACTGACGTTCAGCCGTTGAATCTTGCGGGAAATTCGCCGCGACTCAGGCGGGGGTTCCCCCGCCATGCGGCGGCGCGGCATCGGCCGCCGGGGGGCACCCGGGGAAAACCCAGTCATATTGTGGACTTGGAACGCGTTTTGCGCTAATCCGAGGGCAGATGAACGGCGTGCCAGGGGGGGACACCGCGCCGCCTTCGTCGCGAAAACGACACAAAACGACACAGAAGATGCCGCATCCTGGCGGCACACCGGACGCCTTTGGCATGGCCTTCGTGCTGCCCTCGGCTGACATAGGATGGACGGTATGGGAATCGTGAACCGGCTCGCGGCCTTCGGGACCGCGCTTGCCCTGACCCTTTCGGCGCAAAGCGCCGCCGCCGACCTGCCGCTCGAGCAGTCGCTCGCGCTGGCCTTCAGCGCCGAACGCGAGGCGATGCGCGGGGTCAGTTCCTCGCTGGTCAGCCGGGCGACGACGCCCTTCGACAACCCCGCCGATATCCTGCGCTACGACGCCAGCTATCTGATGGAGATGCCGCAGTCGAACGACACCCCGGTGCAATGCCTGGCCGAGGCGATCTATCACGAGGCCCGCGGCGAGGATGTCTATGGCCAGTTCGCCGTGGCCGAGGTGATCCTGAACCGCGTCGACCTGCCGAATTACCCCAACAGCGTCTGCGGCGTCGTGCACCAGAACGCCGAACACCTGAACGCCTGCCAGTTCTCCTATGCCTGCAACGGCCGCTCGCGCGAGATGGTCGAACCCTCGGCCCGCCGCCTGGCCAATGCCATCGCCCAGATCATGCTCTCGGGCGCCCCGCGTGAGCTGACCGACGGCGCCACGCATTTCCACACCACCGGCGTGCGGCCCCGCTGGGCGCAGAGCTTTCACCGCACCGCCCAGTTCGGCTCGCATCTGTTCTACCGCGAACCGGTGCGCCTGACGCTCAACTGACCCGCCCGCCGCCTTTCGGAAACCCCGGGCGTCGCCCCCGGGCTCCGGCATGCCGCCTGCGGGCTGGGCAAGCGGCCTCGTGCAGGGTAAGTCCCGGACAGCATCCCTGACGCGAGGCTCACCATGAGCACCGATATCCATCTCGCCTTCGCCCATCCCGAGGAGCGCGCCGAAGCCACCGCCTCGGCCGATCCCCGCGACCGGATCGCGCTGCGCGACTACCTGGTCGAGGCCGAGATCGGCGCCTTCCAGACCGAACGAGGCCATTCGCAACGGCTGATGTTCAATGTCGTGGTCGAGGTGCGCCCGCCCCAGGGACCGATCGACGACGATGTCGACCGCATCATGTCCTATGACACGATCACCGAGGCGATCACCGACGCGCTGGCGGCCGGGCGGCTGAACCTGCTGGAGACGCTGGCAGAAAGCGTCGCCGAACGCATCCTCACCCACCCCAGGGCCATGCGCGCCTTCGTGCGGATCGAGAAACTCGACCGCGGCCCCTTCAAGCTGGGGGTCGAGATCGCCCGCACCCGCGCCGCGACGCCGCTGCAGGTCGAGGGCAACGCCACGCATCCGCTCGTGGTCTACATGGACAACGCCGCTATCGCCGCGCCGGATTTCTCGGACCGGATCGACCGGCTGGAGGCCCGCGGCGCGCCGATCATCCTCTGCACCGGCCTGCCCGACCTGCCCCGCCCCGAGGTCGCGGTGCGCGCCGTGCAGCAGCGCATCGACCTGCTCAGCGTCGGCCTGAACGCCTGGGCGCTCGCCGCCCGCGACCGCCGCTGCCTGGTGGTCGAAAGCCGGACCGAGATCGACTGGGCCATCCGCCAGGGCCGCACCATCGTCTGGGCGCCCTCGAAACTGGTGCTCGACGCGCCGGACGGGCCGGTCAACCACGCGCATAACGGCCCGGCGCTGGCGCTCTGGCTGGCCGAAACCCTCGCCGCCTCTGCGCTCCTGCTACCCTGGGGCGTGACGCTGCCGGCCGGCACACGCATCCCGCTGGAAACCTTCCCAGGCTGAGCGCTGCGCGGGAGGAAG
>NZ_JAUCCQ010000118.1:0-12214 GCF_034676075.1 Pararhodobacter sp.
CCGGTGCCCGAGGCCGGGGCCGAGACGAGGATGCCCTTCATTCCTTCGACCCCGCATAGACGGAATCGGCCGATTGCGGGCGGAAGCGGCGGTCGTAATCCACGGCATAGAGGCAGCTTTCCTCGAAGCCCTCCGCCCCCAGCGCAGGCCCCACCAGAATCAGCGCCGTCCGCTCCATCGAGCCTGCCACCTGCTCCTCGATGGTCGCCAGCGTCCCCCGGACGATCCGCTGCTCGGGCCATGTCGCCCGCCAGACCACGGCGACCGGGCAGTCGCCGCCATAGGCCGGGACCAGATCGGCGACCGTCCGCTCAAGGTTATGGATCGACAGATGGATGCAGAGCGTCGCCCCGGTCGCCGCGAAATTCACCAGCGTCTCGCCTTCGGGCATCGCACTCGCCCGCCCCGGCGTCCGGGTCAGCACCACCGATTGCGCGAGGCCCGGCAGCGTCAGCTCCGCCCCCAGCGCGGCGGCGGCGGCGGCGAAGGCAGGGACGCCCGGCGTCACGGTATAGGGAATGCCCAGCTCTCGCAGGCGCCGAAGTTGCTCGCCCATCGCCGAATAGACCGACAGGTCGCCGGAATGCAGCCGCACCACGTCCTTGCCCTCGGCATGGGCCGCCGCGATCTCGTCCATGATCTGATCGAGCGACAGGGGCGCCGTGTTGACGATCCGCGCCCCCTCAGGGCAATGGCCGAGGATCGCCTCGGGCACCAGCGAGCCGGCATAGAGGCAGACGGGCGCGGCGGCGATGATGTCGCGGCCCCGCAGCGTCAGCAGGTCCGGCGCGCCGGGTCCGGCGCCGACGAAATGGACGGTCATGCGTGGCCTCCTTCGGCAAGGGCGCAGGTCGCGAGCCGGTCGGGCGAGACGGCGCGCGGGCCCAGCAGATACGCGCCGGGACCGGCCGCGGCAAGCGCACAGGCCTCGGCGACCGAGCCGGTACCGCGAGCGTTGCGGCTGGCCTCGGATTGGGTGAGCGTTTCCGGCAGGGGCCCGGCCACCGGGATGAGCGGCAGGTTCAGCGCCTCGGCCAGCGGTGCCAGCGCCGGGGCCTTGTCGGCGAGCGTCGCCAGCGCCTCGGGCGCCCCGCCGGTCGCGGCCAGTGCGCCTTGCAACGAGGCCAGCGTCGCCCGCGAAGAAAACCCGAACCCCGCCACGATCATCCCGCTGCCCGCCGTCCCGTAGGCTGCGCGTCAGTGCACCATCCCCTCGCAGCCGTCACAGAACCATGCTCCATTGCACAATCGGATAGGCCGATTTCCACCCGCGCCGCGAGCCCAGGGGCGCCGCTTCGGCCAGTTCCACCCGCAACAGGCTGCCGCCCCTGGCCCCGTGCCACAGCGCCAGCAGCGCCTCGGATTCCAGCGTCACGGCATGGGCGACCAGCCGCGTCCCCTTGGGCAGCAGGCCGGCAAGCTGGGTCAGCAGCGCCTCCGACAGCCCCCCGCCGATGAAGACCGCATCCGGCAGCGGCTGGCCTTCCAGCACCGCCGGCGCCCGCCCCTCGGTCACCACCAGCCGCTCGACCCCCAGCCGCCGCGCATTCTCCCGCGCCCGCGCCGCCCGGCCCGGATCGGCCTCGAAGCCGATGGCCCGCGTCGTCGGATGGCTCAGCAACCACTCGATGCCGATGGAGCCCGACCCCGCGCCGATATCCCACAGGAGTTCGCCCGGCCGGGGCGCCAGCGCCGACAGGGCCAGCGCCCTGACCGGCCGCTTGGTGATCTGCCCGTCATGCGCGAACCACTCGTCCCCGCGCCCCGAGGCCGCGCCCAGCACCGCGCCCGCCCCGGCGACGCTGATCGCCACCGCCACCGGATGCTGCACGTGGTCCAGCGCATAGCCCTCGGCCAACACCCGCCGCACCCGCTCGCGCGGCCCGCCCAAGGCTTCCAGCACCACCAGTTCCGAGGCCCCGAACCCTTCGCCCGACAGCCACGCCGCCAGCTCCGCCACCGCCGCCCCGTCGCGCAAGGTCACGAGCGCCCGCGCCCCCGGGGCCAGCATCGGCCGCAACCGCGTCACGGGCGCCGCATGCAGGCCCAGACAGGCCACGCCCTCCAGCCCCCAGCCCAACCGCGCCGCCGCCAGCGAAAAGCACGACGGCCCGGGCACGGCCAGCCATTCCCCGGGCGCCAGCGCCTTGGTCACCACCGTTCCCGCCCCGAACCAGAAGGGATCGCCCGAGGCCAGCATCACCACCCGCCGCCCGCGCATCGCCATCAGCAGCGGCAACCCCTCGGCAAAGGGCACCGGCCACGCGACCCGCTCCGCCGCCAGATCCGGCAGCAGCGCCAGATGCCGGGGCGGGCCGATCACCACCTCGGCCCCTTGCAGCGCGGCGCGGCTTGCGTCAGTCAGCCCCTCGGGGCCATCCTCGCCCAGCCCCAGGATCGTCAGCCACGGAGTGTCAGCCATGCCCAATATCCTCCTCCTCGGCGGCACGATGGAAGCAAGCGCCATGGCCCGCCGCCTGGGCGACCGGGGCCTTGCCGCGACGCTCTCCTACATGGGCCGCGTCGAACGCCCGAAACCGCAACCGATCCCGGTGCGCATCGGCGGCTTTGGCGGCGTGCCGGGGCTGGTACAGTACCTGGCGGACCAAAGGATCACCCATGTGATCGACGCCACCCACCCCTTCGCCGCGCAGATGAGCAGCAACGCCGTCGCCGCCTGCGCCCAGACGCAAACGCCCCTGATCGCCCTGACCCGCCCCGCCTGGCAACCAGTCCCCGGCGACGACTGGCAGCGCGTGCCCGACATGGCGGCGGCGGTTGCGGCGCTGGCGGGCCCGCCACGGCGCATCATGCTGGCCATCGGCCGCATGCATCTGGCCGAGTTCGCCGCCCAGCCCCAGCACCATTACCTGCTGCGCCTGGTGGACGCGCCGACGGAAACCCCGCCGCTGCCCCACCATACCGTCACCATCGACCGCGGCCCCTTCAGCGCCGAGGCCGACGAGGCCCTGATGCGCGCGCACGCCATCGAGCTCATCGTCGCCAAGAACGCCGGCGGCACCGGCTCGGTCTCGAAACTTCAGGCCGCCCGCGCCCTCAACCTCCCGGTCCTGATGATCGACCGCCCGCATCTGCCCCCGCGCCACGAGACCCACGACCCGGAAGAGGTGGTGCGCTTCGTCAGCCCCTGACCCCTTCTTTGCGCTGAAAATATCCCGGGGGGGTCCGGGGGGGCAGCGCCCCCCCGGCGGGTCGCCCGAGGCGCCCGCGCCAGCGGGCAACGAGGGCGAAACCCCTCTCACGCCGATCTCGGGGTATAGAGCCACGGTCCCGCCGGGCCCTCGATCACACGCGTCGCCGAATTGCCGACGATGACCATGGTCCGCATATCCGCCATCTCGGGCGTGCACTCGGGCAAGGGCACGATGCGCAGGCTTTGCTCGGGCGTCGACACCGCGCGGGCAAACAGCACCGGGCGCGCATCGCGGCAGGCCTCATTCAGCACCTCCAGCGTCCGGGCGAAGCCCTCGGGCCGGGATTTCGAGCGGGGGTTGTAGAAGGCCATGGCGAAATCGGCCTCGGCCGCCAGCCTCAGCCGCTTCTCGATCAGCGCCCAGGGTTTCAGGTTGTCGCTGAGGTTGATGGCGCAGAAATCGTGGCCCAGGGGCGCGCCCGCCGCCGCCGCCGCCGCCAGCATGGCGGTGATGCCGGGCAGCACCCGGATCTCCAGCGCGCGCCAGCCCAGAGGCCCCGCCTCCAGCGCCTCGAACACCGCCGAGGCCATGGCGAAGACCCCGGGATCGCCCGAGGAAACCACCACCACCTTCCGCCCCGCCGCCGCCATCTCCAGCGCGTGGCGTGAGCGGTCCAGCTCCACCCGGTTGTCCGAGGGGTGCAAGGTCAGCCCCTCGCGCGGCGCCACCCGGGCGACATAGGGGATATAGCCCACCACGTCCGTGGCCTCGGCCAAAGCCGCCTCGACCTCGGGCGTCACCAGCGTCTCGCGCCCGGGCCCCAGACCCGCCACGACTACCCAACCATTTCTGTCTGGCGCGATGCCGGACGCGAAACCGGTGCCCACTTTCGCTGGCATCGCGCTCATGGCCGCCGCCCCTGCCCATGGATCAGCGCGATCGAGAAATAGGGCGCGGCCTCCACCTCGGCGAGTTTGCGCACCCTTTCGCCCGCCATCGCCGCGTATTCCACCAGCCAGGCGTCCGCCATCCGCCCCGCCGTCTCGGCCGCGCGTTTCAGCTTTGCCAGGTTCTGGCCGATCTTCATCACCACCAGCGCGTCGGTTCCGGCGATCCGGGCGGTCAGCGCCGCCTCGGGCAGGGTCGCGGGGGCCACGGTCAGCACATCGTCGCCCCAGGTGATCGGGGCGCCGGTGGCGGCCCAGGCGGCGGTCATGCCGGTGATCCCGGGCACGATCCGCACCGGCACGAAGGGCGCGAGCCGGGTGTAGAGATGCATGAACGAGCCGTAGAAGAACGGGTCGCCCTCGGCCAGCACCACCACATCCTCGCCCGCCTCGGCCAGCGCCCGCAGGGGCGCCGTCACTTCTTCGTAGAAACCCGAAAGAGCCGCGACATAGCGCGGGTCGTCCAGCGGGATCTCGGTCGTTACCGGGTAGTCCATCGGCAGTTCCACGACATCGGCGCGCAGCATCCCGTCGACGATCTTCCGCGCCTGCCCCATCCGCCCTGCCTTGCGGAAATAGGCGATGTGCCGCGTGCCCCGGACCAGCCGGTCGGCGCGCACGCTCATCAGATCCGCCGCGCCGGGGCCGAGGCCCACACCATGCACCGTCCCGGTCATTCCTTGCGGCTCGCGATGGCGTTGATCGCGGCGACGGTGATGGCCGAGCCGCCCAGCCGCCCCTCGACGATGCAGCAGGGGACGGGTTGCACCTGCCAGAGCGCGTCCTTCGATTCCATGGCGCCGACGAAGCCGACCGGGCAGCCGATGATTGCGGCGGGGCGCGGGCAGGCCGGGTCTTCCAGCATGTTCAGCAGGTGGAAGAGCGCGGTCGGCGCATTGCCGATGGCCACCACCGCCCCCGCCAGATGCGGGCGCCAGAGTTCCAGCGCCGCGGCCGAGCGGGTATTCCCCATGGCCTTCGCCATCCCGGGCACCTCCGGGTCATGCAGGGTGCAGATCACCGCGTTGTCGGCCGGCAGGCGGAAGCGCGTGACGCCTTCCGACACCATCCGCGCATCGCAGAGGATCGGCGCCCCCGCTTCCAGCGCCCCCCGCGCGGCGGTCACAAACCCCGGCGACATCTTCACGTAATCCTCCAGCCCGACCATGCCGGCGGCGTGGATCATGCGGACCACGACCTGTTCCTCGTCGGGGTCGAACCGGGCGAGATCGGCCTCGGCGCGGATTGTGGCAAAGCTCTGCCGGTAGATCGCGGCGCCGTCGGTTTCATAGGTCCAGGGCATTCAGTGGGCTCCGAAATGGGCGCGCACCTGCTCGGCGCTCAGCCCGTGATGGGTCAGGGGATCGCCCGCGCGGGCGTTCAGCGCCACGCCGTAAGCGCCGTTTTCGCCGGTGATGACGACATCGGCGGGCCCGGGCCGGGCGCAGCCCTTGGCGCAGCCGCTGACATGCAGGCGGCCTTTGACATGGGGGGCCAGCGCCAGCGCCAGCGCGCGGGTCTCGACACTGGATTGCGGGCAGAAGGGGGCGCCGGGGCAGGCATCGACGCGCAGCTCCGGCGCCTCGGGGTTCCACAGGAGCCCCGAGCGCGGCCCGGGAGTGGCGTCAAGGAGCAGCAGCACCCGCCAGGGCGTCACGCGGATCGCGCTGGCTTCGCTGTCGAGGATCGCTGCGGCAAGGTCGGCGGCCTGAACCTGCCCGAAGGCCGCGCCATGGATCGCCCCCAGCGCATGCGGTCCGGGCCGCAGCGGCAGGCGCCGCGCGGCCGGGGCGAGGGTGGGCTCGGCCCAGTCGGGCAGGGGGGCGTGGTGGCGGGCCATGCGCCCGGCCTCGGCCCCGCCCGAGGTCACGAACCATTCGCAAAGCCGGATCAGCGTGTCGATCTCGGTCCCCGGCAACAGGCGGATACCCAGCGGATAGCCCTCGGGCCGCAGGATCAGCCCGCGATGGCTGCCGCGTTCGATGCGGAAATCGGCGGGCGTATCGCGCAGCTTCGGCCCCGGTCCCGCGTCGATGGCAAAGCCCATCTTCGGCGGCAGGTCGGGCAGCTCGCCCAGCCGGTCCAGCAGCGCCAGCGTCAGGCGGTGGGTGTCGTCGCCCTCGGCCCAGGTCGGGGCCACGAGGATGTTGCGGCGGCCCTCGGTCTCCACATCGGCGTCGATCAGGCCCAGTTCGGTCAGCGCTGCCAGCAGGTCGGGCAGGGCGCCCGGCTGGACGCCCCGGACCTGCAGATTGGCGCGGTTGGTCAGGTCGATCAGCCCCGCGCCGAAGTCCTCGGCCGCAGCGCAGAGGCCCAGCGCCTGCGCCGCGCTAAGTTCCGCCAGCCGGGGCCGCACGCGCACCACGTAGCCGTCGCCCGACAGCATCGGCCGCAGCGCGCCGGGACACCAGCCCTTGACCTCGAAACTCATGGGTTCAGCCCCGCCAGGATCGAATTCCTCCGTGTGGACCAGAGGCCCGCGCGGTGCAAGTCGGCAAAGCGCGCCTCCATCGCGGCCAGCGCCTGCGGGTTCTCGCGGTCGAGGAAATCGCGGACCTCCGCGCGGCCCAGCGTCGCCTCATGGTAAAGGTCGAAGAGCTGCGGCGGCACGGCGGCGGCCAGATGCGCGAAGGCGCCGAGGTGGTCGAGCGTCGCGGCGATCTCGGCGGCGCCGCGGAAGCCGTGGTTCATCATGCCGTCGATCCACTTGGGATTGGCGGCGCGGGCGCGGACGACGCGGGCCAGTTCCTCGGTCAGGCTGCGGGCCTTGGGCCGCGCAGGGTCCGTCGCGTCGAGGTGATAGAGCGCAGCCTTGCCGCCGGTGATCTTCTGGGCGGCCGCGAACCCCGCTTCATGGGCGGCGTAGTCCGCGGCCAGCAGCAGGTCGGTTTCCGGCAGGTCCTGCAGGTGGACGAAAGCATCGGCGTGGCGAACGCGGGCTTTCAGCCCCTCGGCATCCTCCTCGCCCGTGTCGAGCGCGTGGGACGAGGCGGCGAGCCATGCCTCGCCGGCCGCCTTGCGGGCGTCCTCGGTGTAGGTGTCGGGCGTCTCGCCCATGTTCAGCCCATAGGTGCCGGGCTTCGGCCCGTAGACCCGGCTCAGATCCTCGCGGCCCGCATAGGGGTTCCAGTCCGGCGCCTCGTCCCGCGCGGCCAGCGCCCGGATGGCGGTGGCGAAGAGGGCCGAGAGGTCGGGGAACACGTCGCGGAACAGGCCACTGACCCGCAGCGTCACGTCCAGCCGGGGCCGGTCCAGTTCCGCGATCGGCAGGATCTCCACCCCTGAGACCCGGCCGGTGTCGCCGTCCCAGACCGGTTTCGCGCCGATCAGATGCAGGGCCATGGCGAATTCCTCGCCCGCCGTGCGCATCGTGGCGCTGCCCCAGAGGTCGACGACCAGCCCCTGCGGAAACTCGCCGTGGTCCTGCAAATGGCGGCGCACCAGTTCCTCGGCCAGCGTCACGCCCTGGGCATGGGCGGCGCGGCTGGGTACGGTGCGGGGGTCGGTGGTAAAGAGGTTGCGCCCGGTCGGCAGCACATCCCTCCGCCCCCGCCAGGGCGAGCCCGAGGGGCCGGGGGCGACGAAACCGCCCCGCAGCGCGGTCAGCAGCCCCTGCATCTCGGCCGCGCCCTGCTCGCCCGCGCCGAAGACATGCAGCCCCTCGCCGAACTGGCTTTCCTTCACGTCGCAGACGAAACGGTCGATGCGGGTGATCGCCTCGGCCAGCGAGGTTGCGCGGGTGAGGCCCAGCTCATCCTCCAGCCCCAGCGCCTGTGCCTCAGTGCGGATGTCCTGTTGCAGGCGGTCGCGGCGGGCGGGGTCGAGGCCGTCGGCGTTGGAGAATTCGTCGAGCAGCGCTTCCAGCCGGGTCGTGCCCGCGCCCGCCTGTGCCTCGGTCAGGGGCGGCGGGACATGGCCCAGCGTCACCGCGCCCAGCCGCCGCTTGGCCTGCGCGGCCTCGCCCGGGTCGTTGACAATGAACGGGTAAAGGACCGGCAGGCCCCGGGTCAGCGCCTCGGGCCAGCATTGGTCCGACAGGGCCACGGATTTGCCCGGCAGCCATTCCAGCGTGCCATGGGCGCCGATGTGGATCAGCGCATCGGCCTGCTGGCGGAGCCAGAGGTAGAAGGCGACATAGGCGTGGCAGGGGACCTTGGCGACATCGTGGTAATCGGCGTCCCGGGCGGTGACCTGCCCGCGTTCGGGTTGCAGGGCGATCAGCGCGTTCCCGGCGCGGATCGCGGCGAAACGGAAAGCGCCGTCTTCGAGGCTGTCGTCCTCCTCGGGATCGCCCCAGGCGAGGTGGATATCCTCCTGCAATTCCTGCGGCAGGCGGGCCAGCGCGAGCCGGTAATCGAAGAGCGACCACTCGATGCGGGCGGTTTCCAGCGCCTTGGGATCGGCGGGCGCGGTGGCGTAGCCCTCGGTGCCGAGCGCCTCCAGAATCGCCCCGGCCGAGGCCAGCGCATCCAGCCCCACCGCATGCGCCATCTGCCAGGATTTGCCGGGATAGGTCGACAGCACCAGCACCGGGCGGATCTGCGCCTTGGGCTTGGTGGCCAGGCGGTGCCAGGCCATGACCCGTTCGATCAACGCGGCGATCCGCTCGGGGTCGGCCCGGTGATGGATGCGGGCGAATTGCAGGTCGGGGTCGGGGTCCGAGGCGCCCTTGAAGCTGACGACCGAGCCGAAGATCCGCCCGTCCACCTCGGGCAGCACCACATGCATGGCAAGATCGGCGGGCGAAAGGCCCCGGTCGGAGGTATCCCAGGCCGCGCGCGGGTTGGTCGCCAGCGCCACTTGGAACACCGGCACCCCAGCGGCATCGAGGGGCGAGGCACCGCCATCCCGGGCGCTGAAAGCGGTGGCGTTGACGATGGCGGCGGGGGCGAGGTGTGTCACCCACCGCTCCAGCCAGCCCCGCGCGCCGGGGGCTTTCAGCGAGGGGGCGAAAAGGCCGATCACGTCATAACCCGCCGCATCGAAGGCCCGGGCGATGGCCTCCAAGGGCTCGGTATCGGCGGCGGTCAGATAGGCCCGGTAGAAGATCAGCAGGATCCGGGGGCGGGCGCCGAAGCCGAGCGCCGCGGGGCAATGCACGCCCTCGGGCGTCCAGCCGCCGACCTCGGGCATGGTGCGGATGCCGCGCACCGGCGGGGCGTAGAGGCCGCAGGCCAGCGAGAATTGCTGGAGCGCCGCCTGCGCCGCCACCGCCCCGCCCTGATCGCAAAGGTGCTGCAAGCGGCGCAGCGTGGAGACCGGCAGCGTGCTGATCGCGTCGAGCTGCGGGTCGGGGCGGCCATCGGCGGGCAGAACGGCCAGCGCCAGCCCGGTGCGGCTGGCCAGCGCCTGCAACTGCTGCAAGCCGTAGGACCAATAGGGCACGCCGCCGATCAGCCGGATCAGCACGCCCTTGGCGCCGGCCAGCGTGTTCTCGACATAGGTATCGACCGAAAGCGGGTGTTTCAGCGCCGCGAGGTTGGCGAGGCGCAGGGTAGGATGGGCAATATTGCCCATCCTACGGGCCCGGTGGAACCCTTCCGCGAAAGCGCCGAGGTCGGAATCGGAAAACGACAGCACCACCAGATCCGCGGGCGTCTGCCCCAGATCCTGCGGTGTGGCCGTCTCCTCGAGCCCGTGGCTTTCGCGGAAGAGGACGTGCATCAGAGACCCAGCGCGGCCTTGATCGCCGCCTCGTCGATGCGGTCATGCTCGGCGATGACCACGAGCGAGGTCTGCCGCGCCTCGCCCGGTTTCCAGGCCCGGTCGAACTGGTGGCGGACGCGCGCGCCCACCGCCTGCACCAGCGCCCGCATCGGCTTGCCGGTCACGGCGACATAGCCCTTCACCCGCAGGATATCGAGGTCGCGCGCCATCTGCTCGATCTTCACGGCCAGCGCCGGCAGGTCGGGCACTTCGCCCAGCTCCACCACCACGGTGTCGAAATCGTCATGCTCATGGTCGTCATGGCCATCGTGATGCGAGGGGCGGGCGGCGATATCGTCCTCGGCCGCGGCGCCAAGGCCGAGGATCACCCGGGGATCCACCGCGCCCTCGGTCACTTCGACCACCGGCAGCGGGCGGGGCGCCTCGGCTGCGATGACGGCGCGGGCGGCAGCGATGCCCTCGGGGCCCGCCAGATCGGCCTTGGTCAAGAGCACCACATCGGCGCAGGAGATCTGATCCTCGAAGACTTCGCTGAGCGGCGTCTCGTGGTCGATGCTCTCATCCGCCGCGCGCTGGGCGTCGACGGCGGCCACGTCCGGCGCGAAACGGCCTGCGGCGACGGCCTCGGCATCGGCCAAAGCGATGACGCCATCCACGGTGATGCGCGAACGGATCGCCGGCCAGTCGAAGGCCTTGAGCAGCGGTTTCGGCAGGGCGAGGCCCGAGGTCTCAATCAGGATGTGATCGGGGCGCGGGGTCATGGCCAGCAGCGCCTCGACGGTCGGCACGAAATCATCAGCCACAGTGCAGCAGATGCAGCCATTGGCCAGCTCGACGATGTTTTCCTCGGGGCAATCGGGGATCGCGCAGCGCTTCAGGATCTCGCCATCGACGCCCAGCGTGCCGAATTCGTTGACCACCACGGCCAGCCGCCGCCCGCCCGCGTTGCGGATCAGATGCGAAATCAGCGTGGTCTTGCCCGAGCCGAGGAAGCCGGTGACGATGGTGACGGGGGTTTTGCTCAGATCGGTCATTCAGGCCTCCAGCGGCGGGATACGGGCGATGCAGTTCTTGCGCAGGTGTTCGGGGCGCTCGCGCCAGGGGATCAGCCCCTGCGGCGCGGCGGCATAGCGGGTGGCGCCGTCGATCAGCACCTCGGCCTGATCGGGGGCGAGATTGCCATAGACATAGGTCCAGTTGCCGGGCCCGCGCAGGGCCACGGTGCAGCCCCGGGTGCAGTTCGACAGGCATTCGGTGCGCTTGAGCGCCACGCCCGGCGGCAACCGGCCCTCCAGCGCCTCGGCCAGCAGCAGGCCGGGGCGCGCGGCCGCGGGGTCGGGGTCGCGTTCGTCGCGATAGCGGCAGGTCACGCAGACCAGAAGTTCGACCGTCTCGGCCATCGGGCACTTTCTGGCAGGGTGCGCGCGCGGAGCCCGGAACAGGACCCGTCACCGGCACACCCCGTCCGGTTGGTTGTCTCTCGGCGCTGGCAGGTCTCCCGGCTTGCGGAGTCCAGGTTTCCCTGCGGCAGCCCGCCTTCCCGGCTTTCGCCAGTGGCTTGGACGGCCCCTCCGGTCACGGTCGCGGGGGCGGCTGCGCTTTCCGTCCAGGCCGACTTAGGCTTGACCCGGGTACGCATTCCCTTTTCACCTGCCCCGGAGGACAGGCACCAACCCTGCGGACATGCGCTGCGGGGGCTTTCAAGTCAAGCAAGGATGCGACGGATGACGGACGGGGACGACAGCGGGGCCGAGAAGCACCGCGAGAAGATGCAGAAGATCAAGGCCGCGCGCGACCGGATGAAGGAAGCTCGTCAGGGCGAGAAGGGGCTGGTGATCGTCCATACCGGGCCGGGGAAGGGGAAGTCCTCCTCCGGCTTCGGGATGATCCTGCGGGCCATCGCCCATGAGATGCCCTGCGCCGTGGTGCAGTTCATCAAGGGCAGCTGGGACACCGGGGAACGGCGGCTGCTGACTACGCATTTCGGCGACCTCTGCCAGTTTCATGCGATGGGAGAGGGCTTCACCTGGGAGACGCAGGACAAGGCCCGCGACATCGCCGCCGCGCGACGGGGCTGGGAAAAGGCCAAGGAGCTGATCCGCGATCCCGCGATCCGCATGGTGCTGCTGGACGAGATCAACATCGCGCTCAGGTACGATTACCTCGACGTGGCCGAGGTGGTGGCCTTCCTGCGCGACGAGAAACCCGAGATGACGCATGTCGTGCTGACCGGGCGGAACGCGAAGCCGGAGCTGATCGAGCTGGCCGATCTGGTGACCGAGATGACGCTGGTGAAGCACCCGTTCCGGTCGGGGATCAAGGCTCAGGCCGGGGTCGAGTTCTGAGGGGTTTCGCCCTCGTTGCCCGCTGTCGCGGGCGCGAAGTCCCTGGAGACGAAACGGGGGCGACCAGCGGCGCGGCGTGCCGCCGCGCCGAAGAAGGGGG
>NZ_JAUCCQ010000119.1:0-12153 GCF_034676075.1 Pararhodobacter sp.
CGCTGGCCGGGTTCCTGGCGCATCACACCGATGGCGGGGCGGTGGCGGACTACGATCGGGCGGAAGCGGTGTTGCCCACGCTGGCAGTCGAGGATTGGGCGGTGCTGGACGATCCGGCGCAGGTCTCGGCCATTGCCGAGGCGGCGGTGCGGGGCTTCCGGCCGGACGAGGGCCAGATCGCGGCGCTGGTGGCGTTTCTGGAAACGCTGACCGATCCGGTGGCGGTGACGGGGCGGCTGGGCGTGCCGGCGCGGGTGCCCTCGGGCCTGACGGTGCCCAATCCGTAACCGGGCAGGGCGCCTGCGCCGTCGCTGCGCCGTCGCTGCGCTCGGCGGCACCCGCCCGCCCGGCCACGCCTCAGGGCGTGAGGGTCAGGATCTGGTCGGCCGTGGCCTCGGTTTCCGTGCTGCTGCCGTCCGGCCAGTCGACGCGGATCACCGCGCTGGTGGCGGGGCCCAGGCCGAAATGCCGGGGGATCGCCTGCCCGCCAGCGTGGCCGCCGCCGATTGTCACCTGTTGCGACTGGCTGCCCTGATCGGTGCTGACGGTGATCCGGGCGCCGATGGCGCGGGTATTGCCGCCGGGCTGGCGCAGGTCCACGGCCAGCCAATGGCCGGTGTCGGGCGTGATGTTGCGGTAAAGCTCCATCGGCGCGCGGCGGTTGACCACGATGAGGTCCAGCCGACCGTCGCCGTCGAGATCGGCCAGCGCCGCGCCGCGCGAGCGTTCGCGCGTGGCAATCCCGGCCTCCGTCGCGACCTGGTGGAAGCTGACGTCCGGCGCCTGCATCAGCAGGTCGTTCGGATCATGGATGGCGTTGGTCGGCATCTGGTCCACGTTGCCCTTGGCGATGAAGAGGTCGGGCAGGCCGTCATTGTCCACATCGCCGAATTGCGCGTGCCAGCCGGTCGAGGGGCGACCGTCGCTGCCATCATGCGGCAAGGTTGCATAAGTGCCCATCGCATAGGGTGCGGCGGCGTAGGTTCCGTCCGGTTGTGCGATTTGTAGCAGCTGGTCGCCCATCGAGGTCAGCATCACCTCGTCCCGCCCGTCGCCGTTCAAGTCCTGGCTGGTAATCCCCATGCCCCAGAGCGAGACGTGCTGCCAGCCGTCCTCGGGCGTCAGGAAGCGATGCGTGCCGATGTCCCACATCTGCTCATACCCACCCCGGACGTAATAATGCCGGTCGTTCGAGATGCGCAGGGTCGGGCGATCGCGGGCATCGCGGGCGGCGAGCATGGAGAGGGCGCAGAAGCCGGGCTCGAGCGCCTCGGTCTGCCAGCCGGTCGGGGTGGGAGTCATCAACGTGTTGGAATCGCAGGCCTGGAAGGGGCCATCGGGGTTCGAGCGGTCGACGTAATGGCCAATGGCCAGCGTCGGGCGCTCACCCTCCCACCAGGCGGTGAAGGCGGTGGTCCAGCGGTCTTCCTGCGGCAGGCCCCAGGCCTGGGTCACATCCTCGAAGCTGCACTCGGCCCCGCCGCGCAGGATCACATCCGGCCCGGCGCGCAGGATGAAAAGGTCGAGGATCCCGTCGCCGTCCATATCCAGCGGATAGGCCCCGGTCGCGCCGGTGATTGTGGGGAAAGTGACAGGGCTGAAGCGCATCTCGCCCCCGTTCCCCAGCAGCAACATCGGATTTTCACCCCCCGCTGCCAGAATCTCGGGCCGCCCGTCGCCGTTGCAATCGAAGACCGCGACCCCGCCGCCGACGAAATGTTCCCAGCCGCCGGCGTAGATCTGCGGCGGGATCGTGCCCGAGAGATCCTCGAACAAGGGGCTCGCCACTGCGGGCTGGGCCAGAAGCAGCGGCAGCAGCCAGCGCATCACGCGGCCCCCTGTCCCAGAGCGGTATCGGTGACATAGCCCAGGGCCAGCGCCGCCGCGCCCCGGGCCCAGACCATGTCGCCCCAATTATGCGTCTCGACCCGGCAGGGGCTGCGGCCGTGGTTGAGGGTCAGTTCCAGCGTCTCGGCCATGACCTCGTCGGCATAGAGGTAATCGTAGCGCATCCGTTCGCCCGAGAGGATGATCAGCTCGGGATCGAACAGCTGGATGACGTTCGACAGGCCCACCGCCAGATAGCGCCCGGCGCGGCGGAAGATCGAACGCGCGGCCATGTTGCCGCCCTTGGCCTCGGCAAAGAGGGTCTCCAGCATCGCCTGGGCCGAGGCCATGGCGCGGGGATTGCGGCCGAGCGCCGTCGCCGCTTCGCGCGCCAGGGCGTAATCCGCCAGATAGGCCTCCAGACAGCCGCGCTGGCCGCAGCGGCAGAGGGCGCCGTCGAGATGCACCTTTGTATGGCCCAGCTCCATCCCCATGCCGCGGGTGCCGCGATAGAGGCGGTTGCCGACCACCAGCCCCATGCCGACCCCGTGCTCGATGGTGACGACGGCGAAATCCGACATCGCCCGCCCGGCGCCGAACCAAAGCTCGGCCAGCGTCAGCATGTTGGCGTCATTGTCGATCAGCACCGGCAGGCCCAGCCGCCGGTTCAGCGCCGCCCGGAGCGGCAGGTCCTTGCCGGCGATGAGGGGCGACCAGGGGATCGTGCCCTCGATCGGCTCGACCAGGCCCGAGATGCCGATGCCGACCGCGGAAATGGCGTCGCGGTGCAGACCCGCCTGTTCCAGCACCCGCTCGACCAGCGCCGCGGTTTCCTCGGCGATCTGGTCGAGGGTCTTGCGCACCGCGGGGGTGGGCAGCATGGCCTCGGCCAGGATGGTCCCGGCGAAATCGGCCAGCACCGCGGTGTGGCGTTCATCCGAGAGTTTGATGCCGATCACCCGGCGCGATTCGGGCACCACGGTGAGGGCGACGGCGGGCCGCCCGCGCCCGGCATCGCGGCGATCGCGGGGGTTGTCGTCGGTCTCGCGCAGGAAACCGCGCTCGATCAGGTCCGAGGTCAGCTGCGTGACCGAGCCCGCGCTGATGCCGAGCGCGCGCGAGACATCGGCCCGGGCCGCGGTGCCGGTGGCGCGCACATGCTCGAAAACCTTCTGGCGCAAGGGCTTGGGGTCCTGCACCGGGCCCGGCAGCAGCGGCCCGCAGCCCAAGGGCAGGGTCGGGCTGGCGGCCAGCGCTATCGCGTCATCTGCGGGCATCATAACTTCACGGCTCAAAAAATATTCCTTCGCTGCGTCGCGGCGATCCAAGGAAACGTTCCGAGTTCGCGCAAACATCGGCCCTTTGACCTTAGTGGAGCATGAAATTTCGATCAACGCGAGAATCTTTATTTTGACAGGTGAACAAAATATCCTATGCTTCCGGCTGTCGGGATGGAGCCCGCAGCCCCGGGAGTCGGGGCACCATAGGGGAGGAATAAGATGCGCAAAGCATTGTTTGCCGCTGTCGTCGCGACGGCGGGTCTTACCACATCGATGGCCGCAGCGCTGACCGTCGGTGTCAGCTGGTCGAACTTCCAGGAAGAGCGCTGGCGCACGGATGAGGCCGCGATCGTCGCGGCGCTGGAAGCCGCCGGCGCGACCTATGTCTCGGCCGATGCGCAATCGTCCTCGGCCAAGCAGCTGTCGGATATCGAGGCGCTGATCGCCCAAGGGGTCGATGCGCTGATCGTGCTGGCGCAGGACGCGCAGGCCATCGGCCCGGCGGTGCAGGCCGCCGCCGACGAGGGGATCCCGGTCGTGGCCTATGACCGCCTGATCGAGGACCCGCGCGCCTTCTATCTGACTTTCGACAACGTCGAGGTCGGCCGCATGCAGGCCCGCGCCGTGCTCGAGGCCGCGCCCGAGGGCCGCTATGTCATGATCAAGGGCTCGCCCACCGATCCGAACGCGGATTTCCTGCGGGGCGGTCAGCAGGAAGTGCTGCAGGCGGCGATTGACTCGGGCGCCATCACCATCGTCGGCGAGGCCTATACCGACGGCTGGCTGCCCGCCAACGCGCAGCGCAACATGGAGCAGATCCTGACCGCGACCGACAACGGCGTCGATGCGGTCGTGGCCTCGAACGACGGGACCGCCGGCGGTGTCGTCGCCGCGCTGACCGCGCAGGGCATGCAGGGCATCCCGGTCTCGGGTCAGGACGGCGACCATGCCGCGCTGAACCGCATCGCGCTGGGCACGCAGACCGTTTCGGTCTGGAAGGACGCCCGCGAGCTGGGCCGCGCCGCGGCCGAGATCGCCGTCGCGCTGGCTGGTGGCACCGCCATGGCCGATGTCGAGGGCGCGCAGGAATGGACCTCGCCCGCGGGCACGGTCATGACCTCGCGCTTCCTGGCCCCGGTTCCGATCACCCGCGACAACCTGTCGGCGGTGGTCGATGCGGGCTGGATCACGCAAGAGGCGCTCTGCCAGGGCGTGACCAACGGTCCGGCCCCCTGCAATTGACCTGACAGCGGCCCCGGCGGTTCCGGCCGCCGGGGCGTTCCATCGGCACCGGCATCCTATCCCCCATTCGAGAGTCCGCCATGAGCGATATCGCGCGCCCCGCAGTCCAGCCCCGGCGCCGCTCGGTGATCGATTCGCTGGAAATCGACACGCGCCTCCTGGGCATGATCGCCGCCTTCGTGGTGATCTGCCTGGCCTTCAACGTGATGACCGAGGGCCGTTTCCTCAGCCCGCGCAACATCTTCAACCTGTCGATCCAGACGGTCAGCGTGGCGATCATGGCGACGGGGATGGTCTTTGTCATCGTCACCCGCCACATCGACCTGTCGGTCGGCGCGCTGCTGGCCACCTGCTCGGCCTTCATGGCCATGACGCAGAAGGTCTGGCTGCCGGATCTGGGTCTGGATCTGGGCTCGCCCCTGATCGCGCCCGTGGCCATCGTCGTCGGTCTGGCTGTCGGCACGCTGATCGGGGCGGTGCAGGGCTGGCTGGTGGGCTACCTGACGATCCCGGCCTTCATCGTCACGCTGGGCGGCTTGCTGATCTGGCGCAACGTCGCCTGGTACGTCACCGGCGGCCAGACCATCGGCCCGCTGGACGAGACGTTCCAGCTGTTCGGCGGCATCAACGGCACGCTTGGCGCGACGATCAGCTGGGCGCTGGGCATCGTCGCGGCGGCAGCGGCGATCTGGGCGCTTTTCTCCAGCCGCCGGGCCAAGGTGTCGCATGAATTCCCGGTGAAACCCCTCTGGGCCGAGGGCGTGCTGGCCGTGGTCTATGCCGCCTGCATCCTGGGCTTCGTCGCCATCGTCAACGCCTACGAGGTCCCCGCCGCCCGCCTGCGCCGGGTGTTCGAGGCAAGGGGCGAGAGCCTGCCCGAGGGCTATACCGAAGGCTACGGCCTGCCGATCTCGGTCCTGCTGCTGATCCTGCTGGCCGTGGTGATGACGGTCATCGCCCGCAAGACCCGGCTTGGCCGCTATATCTTCGCCACTGGCGGCAACCCGGATTCGGCCGAGCTGAGCGGCATCAACACCCGCCTGCTGACCGTCAAGGTTTTCGCCATGATGGGCTTCCTTTGCGGGCTCTCGGCGGTCGTGGCCTCGGCGCGGCTGACCAACCACGCCAATGACATCGGCACGCTGGACGAGCTGCGCGTCATCGCCGCGGCGGTGATCGGCGGCACGGCGCTGTCGGGGGGCATCGGCACGATCTTCGGTGCCATCCTCGGCGCGCTGATCATGCAATCGCTGCAATCGGGCATGGCCATGGTCGGGGTCGATGCGCCCTTCCAGAACATCGTCGTGGGTCTGGTGCTGGTCGAGGCCGTGCTTCTGGACATCGCCTATCGCATGGCGGCGATCCGGCCGAAGGTGCTGCTGGTGCATCTGATCTTGCTGCCGGTGCTGGTCTGGTTCTTCGCCTCCTGGCTCTTCGTGGCGCTGGCGGTTGTGATCTCGGCGGGGCTTGGCCTTCTGCTGCGTCGGAAAGGAATGATCTGATGGTTGACCGTAGCGGAACCCCGATGGTCGAATTGCGCGACATTTCCATCGCCTTTGGCGGCATCAAGGCGGTGGACCATGTCAGCGTCGACCTCTACCCGGGCGAGGTCGTGGGCCTTCTGGGCCATAACGGCGCCGGGAAATCGACGCTGATCAAGTGCCTTTCCGGTGCCTACCGCAAGGATTCGGGCCAGATCCTGATCGACGGGCAGGAGGTGGAGATCACCAACCCCCGCGACGCCCGCGCCTATAACATCGAGACGATCTATCAGACGCTGGCGCTGGCCGATAACCTCGACGCCGCGGCGAACCTGTTCCTGGGGCGCGAGATCACGACGCCGCTGGGTTTCGTCGACGACGGCCGCATGGAAGCCGAGACGCGCAAGATCATGGGCCGCCTCAACCCGAACTTCAAGAAGTTCAAGGCGCCGGTCTCGGCGCTGTCGGGCGGGCAGCGGCAATCGGTGGCCATCGCGCGCGCGGTCTATTTCAACGCCCGCGTGCTGATCATGGACGAGCCGACGGCGGCGCTGGGCCCGCAGGAGACGCAGATGGTCGCGGACCTGATCAAGGAGCTGAAGAAGCAGGGGCTGGGGATCTTCCTGATCGACCACGACGTCCATGCGGTGAAGCGGCTCTGCGACCGGGCGGCGGTGATGAAGAACGGCGAGCTGGTCGGCGTGGTGAAGGTGGATGAGGTGACCGAGGACGACATCCTGGCGATGATCATCCTGGGCAAGAAGCCCGAGCATCTGGCGGCCTGACATGTATATCGGACTGGATCTCGGCACCTCGTCCCTGAAGGCGATCCTGATCGACGACGCGCAGCAGGTGGTGGCGGAACATACCGTGCCGCTGACGGTCCAGCGCCCGCATGACGGCTGGTCCGAGCAGGACCCTTATAGCTGGGTCGCGGCGGCGAAGGACGCGCTGATGGCGATCCGCGCCAGCCACGATTGCCGGACCCTGCGCGGGATCGGCCTGTCGGGGCATATGCACGGGGCGGTGCTGCTGGATGCGGACGACAATGTCCTGCGGCCGTGCATGCTGTGGAACGACACCCGCAGCCACCGCGAGGCGGCCGAGATGGATGCCGATCCCCGCTTCCGGGCGATCACCGGCAATATCGTCTTCCCGGGTTTCACCGCGCCCAAGGTCGAATGGGTCCGCCGGCACGAGCCCGAGATCTTCGCCAGGACGGCCAAGATCCTGCTGCCCAAGGATTACCTGCGGCTGGCGCTGACCGGGAACCATGTGTCCGAGATGTCGGACGCCGCCGGGACCGCGTGGTTCGATACGGCGCGGCGGGACTGGTCGGACGAATTGCTGGGCCTCTGCGGGCTCAGCCGCGCGCACATGCCCCGGCTGGTCGAAGGCAGCGCCCCCTCGGGCGATCTGCGCGACAAGCTGGGCATCGAGTTGGACCTGCCGCCCTTGGTGGTGGCCGGGGGCGGGGGGGACAACGCCGCCGCCGCTATCGGTGCCGGCGTGGTGCATGACGGCTCGGCCTTCCTCAGCCTCGGCACCTCGGGCGTGCTGTTCGCCGCGAATGATGGCTACCGGCCGGACCCCGCGACGGCGGTGCATACCTTCTGCCATGCGGTGCCGGGGACCTGGCACCAGATGGGCGTGATCCTGGCCGCGACCGATGCGCTGAACTGGCTGAGCCGCCTGACTGGCCAGTCGGCGGCGCAGCTGACGCAGGGTCTTGGCCCGGTCACCGCGCCCGGGCGCACCCTGTTCCTGCCCTATCTGGGCGGCGAGCGGACGCCGCTCAACGACGCGCAGATCCGTGGCCAGTTCCTGCACCTCGACCATGCGACCGACGCCCAGGCGGCGGCGCGGGCGGTGATGGAGGGCGTGGCCTATGCCTTTGCCGATTGCCGCGACGCGCTGGCCGCGACCGGCACGACGATCAGCCGGGCGCTGGCCATCGGCGGCGGCGCGCGCTCGGCCTATTGGCTGGATGTGCTGGCCTCGACCCTGGGTTTCCCGCTGGACGTGCCGGCACAGGGCGAATTCGGCGCGGCCATGGGGGCGGCGCGGCTGGGCATGATGGCGGCGACCGGCGCGGGGGCCGAGATCGCCACGCCCCCGCCGGTCGCGCGCAGCCATGACCCCGACCCAAGTCTCGCCCCGGCCTTTGCCGGGGCCCACCAGCGTTACAAGGCGGCCTATGCCGCAATCCGGAATCTCTGACGACAGGAGCCCTCTGATGACTGACTTCTTCAACGGCATTGCGCCCATCCGTTACGAGGGCCCGGACAGCGCCAGCGAATTCGCCTTCCGCCACTACAACCCGGACGAGATGCTGCTGGGCAAGGCGATGAAGGACCATCTGCGCTTTGCCGCCGCCTATTGGCATTCTTTCGCCTGGCCGGGCGGCGATCCGTTCGGCGGCCAGACCCTGGAACGCCCCTGGTTCGGCGAGACGATGGACCATGCCAAGCTGAAGGCCGATGTGGCGTTCGAGATGTTCCAGATCCTCGGCGTGCCCTATTTCTGCTTCCACGACGCCGATGTCCGGCCCGAAGGCGCCTCCTTCGCCGAGAACACCGCCCGGCTGCGCGAAATCACCGATTACTTCCAGCAGAAGATGGAAGAGACGGGGGTCAAGCTGCTGTGGGGCACCGCCAACCTCTTCAGCCACCGCCGCTATATGGCGGGCGCCGCGACCAACCCCGACCCTGAGGTCTTTGCCTTCGCCGCGGCGACGATCAAGACCTGCCTCGATGCCACGCACCAGCTGGGCGGCGAGAACTATGTCCTGTGGGGCGGGCGCGAGGGCTATGAGACGCTGCTCAACACTGACCTTGCGCGCGAGCGCGCGCAGGCCGGGCGCATGCTGCAGATGGTCGTCGACTACAAATACAAGACCGGCTTCAAGGGCACGATCCTGATCGAGCCGAAACCGCAGGAGCCCACCAAGCACCAATACGATTACGACGTCGCCACGGTCTACGGCTTCCTCAAGGATTTCGGGCTGGAGGGCGAGGTCAAGGTCAACATCGAACAGGGCCACGCCATCCTCGCCGGGCATTCCTTCGAGCATGAGCTGGCGCTCGCGGCCTCGCTGGGGATCTTCGGCTCCATCGACATGAACCGGAACGATTATCAATCCGGCTGGGACACCGACCAATTCCCCAACAACGTGCCGGAAATGGCGCTGGCCTATTACGAAGTGCTCAAGGCGGGCGGCTTCACCACCGGCGGCACCAATTTCGACGCCAAGATCCGCCGCCAGTCGCTGGACCCCGAGGATCTGATCCTGGCCCATGTCGGCGGCATGGATGCCTGCGCGGCGGGGCTGAAGGCGGCGGCGGCGATGCTGACCGACGGGCGGCTGGAAGAGCAACGCGCGGCCCGCTACGCCGGTTGGGACAAGCCCGAGGGCAAGGCGCTGCTGTCGAGCGACCTCGCCAGCATCGCCCGGATGGTCGAGGACAAGAAACTCGATCCCCGCCCCCGCTCGGGCCGGCAGGAGCGGCTGGAAAACCTGGTCTCGCGCTTCGTCTGAGGGGCGACCCTCCGCGCAGCGACACGGGGGCCCGGCCATGCGCCGGGCCTTTCGCGTCTGCGCCCCTCGTCACGAAAGGTTTACGGCAAAAATTGCCGGGCGGGCGAAACGCGGGCTACACTCGGCCCGTATAGGCAGGTGAACCCGATCCTGAGGCGGCGACGCGCGGCCTCACCCCAAGGAGAGACCCATGGCACGCCGCTGGACCAATGACCTGACGCATGACGATGTGACCCCCCGCCCCCTGTGGCTGAACCGCAGGCAGATCATGGCCGGGATGGGCGGCGCGGCGGCGCTGGCGGCGACGGGCGCCCCGGCCATGGCGCAGGGGCTGGAGCCCAACACGCTGGAGCAAATCTCCACCTACAACAATTACTACGAATTCGGCGTCGGCAAGGAGGACCCCGCGGCCTATGCCAGCGCGCTGGACATCGACCCCTGGACGATCCGCGTCGACGGCATGGTCGACCGGCCCGGCGAATACGCGCTGGCCGACCTGCTGAGCGGCCTTCAAAGCGAAGAGCGCATCTACCGTTTCCGCTGTGTCGAGGCCTGGTCGATGGTCGTGCCCTGGAACGGCGTCGAACTGGCCGATGTGCTGGACAAGATCGGCGTGCAATCGGGCGCGCGCTATGTCGCCTTCGAGACCGTGGTCCAGCCCGAGAACATGCCGGGCGTGCGCAGCCGGGTCATTCCCTTCCCCTATGTCGAGGGGCTGAGGCTGGACGAGGCCCGCCACCCGCTGACCCTGCTGGCGACCGGGATCTACGGCCAGCCGATGCCGAAGCAGAACGGCGCGCCGATCCGGCTGGTGGTGCCGTGGAAATACGGCTTCAAGTCGATCAAGTCGATCGTGCGGATCACCCTGACCGACCGGCAGCCGCCGACCACCTGGAACCGGCTGAACAGCCGCGAGTATGGCTTCTATTCCAACGTGAACCCCGAGGTGGACCACCCCCGCTGGTCGCAGGCCAGCGAGCGGCGGATCGGCGGCGGGCTCTTTGCCCGGCGCCAGGACACGCTGATGTTCAACGGCTATGGCGATGAGGTCGCCTCGCTCTACGCCGGCATGGACCTGCGGGAGAATTACTGAAATGGCCCTCGCGCAGCGTATCAACCGCGCCCAGCGGGTTCTGCCCGCATGGCCGATCTACCTGATCGGGTTCGGCTGGATGGGCTGGCTGTTCTGGCTGGGGCTGAACGGCGATCTGGGCCCTGAGCCGATCAACGCGCTGGAGCGCCGCTATGGTCTCCTGGCCCTGCAGCTGCTGGTGGCGACGCTCGTCATCACGCCGCTCAGGACCTGGACCAACATCAGCCTGATCAAGTACCGCCGGGCGCTGGGCCTGATGGCCTTTGCCTTCCTGATGGGGCATTTCCTGGTCTGGGCGCTTCTGGACCTGCAATCGCTGTCCCGCATCGGGGTCGAGATCGTCCGCCGCCCCTATATCACCATCGGCTTCGCGGCCTTCGTCCTGCTGATCCCGCTGGCGGTGACCTCGAACAACGCCTCGATCCGCAGGCTGGGGGCCATGGGCTGGCGCAAGCTGCACAAGCTGACCTATCCGGCGATCCTGCTGGGGGCGGTGCATTTCGTCTGGCTGGTGAAGGGCTATCCGCTGGAGCCCTTCCTCTATCTCGGCGCCGTCATCGCCCTGCTGGCGATCCGGCTGGTGCCGAAGCGGCGCCCGGCGATGCGGGCGCCCGCGGGGGCGGTCACCCGGTAGACCGGGTGACCCGCGCTTTCATTCCGTCACTTCGGCCACGATCCCGGCGAGCAGCTCGTTCGCCGGGGTCATGCTTTCCGCGTCCCGGTGCAGGTAGCCGACCATGACCTCTTCACCGGGGCGTTCGATCACCTGGATGCCATAGGGGCAGAAGGCGACGTTCTGCCAATCGGCCTCCATCACCTGCCGCGACACGGCCGCCGAGCAGAACATGTAGATATCGGCATTGGTGAACAGCACGACCTCGCTGCCCATGTCGGCGCGGGTGCGTTCCAGCATCTCACCCACATGGCTGGTGTAGTCGATCACCAGACCGCGGCCGACGATCGCCGATTCCAGGGCGAAGGTCGTGTCCTCGAAGGACATGCCGCTGGGGGCGAGCCGCATCTCGTCGGCAAGGGCAGGGGCCGCGGTCAGCGCGGCCAGCGCCACGGCGCAAAGCACTCTGGTCATGAGATCCTCCTTGGGGCGGGGCGCCCCGTCTCTACATTCGTGATCATGCATATCTTGGGCGGTTTTGCACTTCGAATCGCGAGGAGGGGGGCGGTTGGGCAGAATCATCCCCTGCCTGAGGGGGATTCGGGGGAATCACCGGGGGGATTCGGCGGATCGAGTCGGGGATTCGGGGTGATTCAGAAAAATTTCCGGGCGATTCCTGTCCGGATGGTCAGGAAATTGCGTGACCCGGGGTCTGGTGCGCAACTATCCTCCCGCGGGCCGCAGGGGCCTGCGCGCGGGGGCAGAAAGGGCCCCGCCATCGGGCAGCCCGGAGGGCCAGTAAAACAAGGCTATGTGACAGGCATATGGAAAAAAATCGCCCACCCCTGCATTTTTTCTCTTGCGGGTTCCGGCCGTGGGGCCTAGATACCGCCTCACCGAAGCGGCGGGGACGCGGAAACGCGAACGAAGCAGCGACGGCGGCGGAAACGCCGGAAACAAATCTGGATGCAAGGCGAGCGAAGGCGCTAGGGAACTGGCGACGTCTTCGTGTTGTGTTCGGAACGCTTTTTGAAAATTTGGTGAATGAAGGGATATGTGGGCGGTTTGGTTCATTTCGA
>NZ_JAUCCQ010000120.1:0-11979 GCF_034676075.1 Pararhodobacter sp.
GGAGGAAGCGGGGGGCCAGCCCCCCGCACCCCCCGCTCAGGGGGAGCAGGCTCCCCCTGAGAACCCCCCTGCGTATTTTCCGCAGAATGAAATCAGCCGCGGATCGCGTCGATCATCCGCTGCACGTTGTCGGGATTGGCGTCGGGCGTGATGCCATGGCCGAGGTTGAAGATGTGCGGGCCGTTCGAGAAGGCCCTGACGATGCGCTTCGTCTCGGCGGTGAGCGCCTCGCCACCTTCGACCATGTGATGCGGCGCGAGGTTGCCCTGCACGCAGCCGTCCTTCTGCACATGCTCGGCCGCCCAATCGGCGCTGACCGAATTGTCGAGCGCCACGCAATCCGCGCCGGTCGCCTTGGCGAAGCCGATATAGCGCTCGCCCGCCTCGCGCGGGAAGGCGATGATCGGCAGGTCCGGGTGGCGGGCCTTCAGCGCGGCGATGATGCGGGCGGTGGGTTTCAGGGCGAAATCGTCGAAATCCTGCCCCTTCAGGCTGCCGGCCCAGCTGTCGAAGAGCTTGACCACCTCGGCCCCGGCCTCGACCTGGGCCGAGAGGTATTCGACCGTCGCCGCCTCAAGCACCGAGATCAGCGCAGCAAAGCCCTCGCGGTCGCGGGCGATGAAGGCATGCGCCGGGCCCTGATCCTTGGTGCCACGACCGGCGACCATATAGGTGGCGACCGTCCAGGGGGCGCCAGCGAAGCCGATGAGCGTCGTCTCGCGTGGCAATTCGCGGGTCAGGATCTTCAGCGTCTCGTAGATCGGCGCCAGCGTCTCGTGCACCTCGCCCGCCGGGCGCAGGGCGGCGACACCGGCCGCGTCGGTCACGGTTTCCATCCGCGGGCCTTCGCCCTCGGCGAACCAGAGCTTCGCCCCCAGCGCCTGGCCGATCAGCAGGATATCGGCAAAGAGGATCGCCGCATCGAACCCGTAGCGGCGGATCGGCTGCAGGGTCACTTCGGCGGCGAGATCGGGATTGTAGCACAGGGACAGGAAGTCCCCCGCCTGCGCCCGGGTCGCGCGGTATTCCGGCAGATAGCGCCCGGCCTGGCGCATCATCCAGACGGGCGGGACGGCTTGCGTCTCGCCCTTCAGCGCGCGCAGGATCGTCTTGGTCGGGGCGGATGCGTCGGTCACGGGCGTTCCTCCTGAGTTTCGGCCGGGATGGGGCGCGGGCGGCGCGATGTCAAGCAGCCCGACCGTCGCAGCCTAGCCGCGCAAAGATCCGCGAGGCGGCGCGACGGGCGCCCGGGCTTTGTGGACCTCGCCGCCGGGCTCGGCTATGCTTTGCGCAAATCAAGACCGGTGATTGAGTGACGACTCCCCCCGCCTGGCGCCTTTCCGTCGCGCCCATGCTCGACTGGACCGATTCCGCCTGCCGCCAGTTCCACCGGCGGCTGTCGCGGCATGCCCTGCTTTACACCGAGATGGTGACCTCGGCGGCGCTGGTCCGGGGGGGCGCGCTGCATCTGTTGCGGTTCGACCCGACCGAGCAGCCGGTGGCGCTGCAACTGGGGGGCTCGGACCCGGCGGAACTGGCCGAGGCAACGCGGCTGGGGGCCGATGCTGGTTACAGCGAGATCAACCTTAATGTCGGCTGCCCCTCGGACCGGGTGCAATCGGGGTGCTTCGGTGCCGTCCTGATGAAAACGCCCGACCTGGTGGGCGAGTGTCTGGCGGCGATGCGCGCGGCGAGCGCGGTCGAGGTCACGGTCAAATGCCGCATCGGCGTCGATGACCAGAACCCGGAGGAGGCGCTGCCCGCCCTCCTGCAGGCGGCGCGCGAGGCCGGCATCCGCCGGGTCACCGTGCATGCGCGGAAAGCCTGGCTGCAGGGCCTCTCGCCCAAGGAAAACCGCGAGGTTCCGCCCCTCGATTACGATCTGGTGGCGCGGATGATCCCGGAATTCCCCGACCTCACGATCTGCGTCAACGGCGGGATCGGCACGCTGGACGAGGCCGAGGCGCTGCTGGCGCGCGGCTTCGCGGGCGTCATGATCGGCCGCGCCGCCTATCACCGCCCGGCCGAGATCCTGGGCCCGGCGGATCGCCTGTTCTTCGGGGACACCACGCCCGAGGCCGATCCGCTGGAGGTCGCGGCCGGGATGGAGGACGTCATCGCCGCCCATCTGGAACGCGGCGGGCGGCTTATCGGCGTGACGCGGCATCTGCTGGGGCTTTTCGCGGGGCAACCCGGCGCGCGGCACTGGCGGCGGGCGCTCAGCGAGATGCCGAACGGAACCCTCAGCGATTACCGGGCGTTGGTCGCCGGACTCTTCGAAAGGCAAGCGGCATGAAGGCCCCGCTCATCGCCCTGGCAGGGATCGCCCTGACCGCTTGCGTGCCGACGACCGAGGTCGCGCGGCTGCAATCCAACGTCGGCGCCGCGCAGCCCATGGCGATCTATCGCCCGGGCGCGGTCGATCCCCTGCCGCCCAGCCGCTCGAACCAGGAGATGGTGGCCGATTTCCTCGAACTCGGGTTCGCCATGGAGAGCGGGCGCGCGATTCCGGCCTTTTCGCGCTTTGACGGGCCGGTCACCGTGGTCACCCGCGGCGCCCTGCCCGCGACCGCGATGGCCGACCTCGACCGGCTGATCGGGCGGCTGAACGCCGAGGCCGCGATCGACATCGCCCGCGCCCCCGCCGCGCCCGAGGGGGCGAACACGATCACCGTGGAATTCCTGCCGCGGCGGCAGATGCAGGCCGTGGTCCCGGCGGCCGCCTGTTTCGTGGTGCCGAACGTCACCACCTGGCAGGACTTCGTGGCCAACCGCCGCAGCCTGTCGATCGACTGGACCCGCGTGGTGCAGCGCACCAGTGCCGCGGTCTTCATCCCCGACGACACCACGCCGCAGGAGATCCGCGATTGCCTGCACGAGGAGATCGGCCAGGCGCTGGGCCCGCTCAACGACCTGTTCCGTCTGGCGGATTCGATCTTCAACGACGACAATTTCCAGACCACGCTGACCGGCTTCGATATGCTGATCCTGCGGGTCTGGAACTCGCCCGAACTCACCCCCGGCATGACGCGCGAGCAGGTGGCGGCGCGGCTGCCGACGCTGTTCAACCGTCTGAACCCGGGCGGGCGCGGCCGGGGCGGCGCCGTCGCGGGCGAGACGCCGCGCGCCTGGCAACTGGCCATCGAACAGGCGCTGTCCTCGGACGGCGGGCTGATGCAGCGCCGCGAGGGGGCCGAGCAGGCGCTGGCCATGGCCCGGGCGCAGGGCTGGACCGATACCCGGCTGGCGCTGAGCCTGATGCTGAACGCCCGCCTTGCGCCGCGCGACCGGGGGGAATCGGCGCTGGACCAGCTGCTGACCGCGGCCGAGATCTATCGTCGCACCCCGGGGGGCGAGGTTCATGCCGCGCATATCGACATGCATCTGGCAGTGCAGGCGCTGGCCACCGGCCAGACACAGATGGCGCTGGATCTGACCGAACAGGCCCGCCCCTATGCCGAGCGGACCGAGAACGCGGCCTTCCTCGCCTCGCTGGGTTTCATCCGCTCGGAGGCCGAGACGCAACTGGGCAACACGGCCGAAGGCGACCGGCTGAGGCTCGACTCGATGCCCGCCGCGCGCTATGGCTTCGGCTCCGAGGCTGCAGCGCAGGCCCGGTATGAAGAAATCGCCCGGATCGGCAACGCGGCCCAGCGTCTGGCCCGCTTGTAAGGGCGCCGGAACAGAGGCAATCATGGTCATTATCGCGGGTATCGTCATCGGCGCGCTCTGGGGCGGGCTCTCGGCCCGCCGGCACGGCGGCTCGGGCTTCGACATCGCGCAATACGCGGCGGTCTGGGGCATCATCGGCGCGCTGGTCGCCACCGCGCTTGCCGTGGGGATCGACTGGATCGCCTGATGTTTCGCCCCTTCCTCGATCAGCTCCGCCAGCATGCCGTTCCCGTTACCCTGCGGGAATATCTGGGCTTTCTGGAAGCGCTGCAGGCGGGGCTGGCACAATTCGACCCGGAAGGCTTCTATTACCTCGCCCGCACCACGATGGTGAAGGACGAGAAGCACATCGACCGTTTCGACCGCGCCTTCGCCGCCGCCTTCAAGGGGCTGGAGGCGCTGACGCCCGAGGCGGTACTCGACGCCATCGACCTGCCGGACGACTGGCTGACCAAGATGGCCGAGAAGCACCTCACCGAGGAAGAGCGCGCGCAGATCGAGGCGCTCGGCGGTTTCGACAAGCTGATGGAGACACTGCGCCAGCGGCTTGAGGAACAGAAAGGCCGCCATCAGGGCGGCAACAAGTGGATCGGCACTGCCGGAACCTCGCCCTTCGGCGCCTATGGCTATAACCCGGAAGGGGTGCGCGTCGGCCAGAAGGAGGGCCGCAACGGCCGCGCGGTCAAGGTCTGGGACAAGCGCGAATTCCGCAACCTCGACGATTCCGTCGAACTCGGCACCCGCAACATCAAGGTGGCGCTGAAGCGGCTGCGGAACTGGGCCCGCGACGGGGCGGATCAGGAACTGGACCTCGACGGCACGATCCGCGCCACGGCCGAACAGGGCTGGCTGGACGTGAAGACCCGGCCGGAACGCCGCAACGCGGTGAAGGTGCTGCTGTTTCTGGACGTCGGCGGCTCGATGGACCCTTACGTCAAGGTGGTCGAGGAGCTGTTCAGCGCCGCCCGGGCCGAGTTCAAGCACCTCGAACATTTCTACTTCCACAATTGCCTTTACGAATTCGTCTGGAAGGACAACCACCGCCGCTGGGACGCCCGCACCCCCACCTGGGAAGTGCTGCGCACCTATGGCCCCGATTACAAATGCATCTTCGTCGGCGACGCCAATATGTCGCCCTATGAGGTGATGCACGCGGGCGGCGCCAACGAGCATTGGAACGACGAATCCGGCGCCACCTGGCTGGCCCGGGCGCGCGAGCATTGGGCGCATCACCTCTGGATCAACCCGACGCCCAAGCATTATTGGACGCATTCGCATTCCATCCGCCTGATCAACGAGATCTTCGAGGACCAGATGGTGCCGATGACGCTCGAAGGCCTGACCGAGGGCATGCGGATGCTGGGCCGCTAGGCAGGCCCGCCGCTTTTCCCGCCATCCCCGCCGCAGCCTGCGCCGCGACGCGGCATGCGACGTTTTTGCGGTTGCACAATCGCGATGATTTGGCGAGACGGGGCACAAGGGCCATTGCGGTCCGATTCCCGTGAACCCTCAAGGAAAACAAGATCATGAAAACCGGATACCGGCTTCCCGAGGTGACCTTCCACACCCGCGTCCGCGATGACAGCATCGGCGGCCCGAACCCGTTCCGCTGGCAGGACGTGACCACCAGCGACTATTTCGCCGGCAAGCGCGTCGTCCTCTTCTCGCTGCCCGGCGCCTTCACGCCGACCTGCTCGACCTACCAGCTGCCCGGCTTCGAGAACGGCTTCGCCGATTTCGCCGCGCAGGGGATCGACGCGATCTATTGCATGTCGGTCAACGACAGCTTCGTCATGAACCAATGGGCCAAGGCCCAGGGTCTGCAGAACGTGCAGGTCATCCCCGATGGCTCGGGCGAGTTCACCCGCCGCATGGGCATGCTGGTGCGCAAGGACAACCTCGGCTTCGGTCTGCGCTCCTGGCGCTATGCCGCCGTGATCAATGACGGCGTGGTCGAAGCCTGGTTCGAAGAACCGGGGCTCTGCGACAACCACGGCGAAGACCCCTATGGCGTGTCCTCGCCCGAGACCGTGCTCAACTGGCTGGTCGAGGCCAACAAGGAACGGGCGGCCTGACCCTGGCTGCAGCCGCTGAAAGGGCCGGTCCGCACGACCGGCCCTTTTGCGTTCCGCCATGCACCCCGCGCATGGCGCCACGGCAGCGCCTTGGTTGCTTTCCGGCGGGAATTTGCTAGATATTCCCCAGCCATCCGCCAGGGGAGGACCCGATGCGCGACCTCAAGCTGCCCGACCAGCGTCACCCCGAAAAGGCGCACCGCCCGGACAACGCGCAGCCGAAGAAACCCGCCTGGATCCGCGTCAAGGCCCCGGGCGGCGCGGGCTACAACAAGACGCGCGAGATCATCCGCGAGAACCGCCTGTCGACGGTCTGCGAAGAGGCCGGCTGCCCCAACGTCGGCGAATGCTGGTCGCAGGGCCACGCCACGATGATGATCATGGGCGAGATCTGCACCCGCGGCTGCACCTTCTGCAACGTGGCGACCGGCAAGCCGCAGGCTCTGGACGCTTTCGAGCCCGGGCGCGTGGCCCATGCCGTGGCGACGCTGGGGCTGAAGCATGTGGTCATCACCTCGGTCGACCGCGACGACGTGGAGGATGGCGGCGCCGAGCATTTCGCCCAGACGATCCGCGCCGTGCGCCACCGCGCACCCGAGACGACGATCGAGATCCTGACCCCCGATTTCCTGCGCTGCGACGATTCCGCGCTGGAAGTTGTGGTCGCCGCCCGGCCCGATGTGTTCAACCACAACCTCGAAACCGTTCCCGGCCTCTACCCCACCGTCCGCCCCGGCGCGCGCTATTTCCACTCGCTGCGCCTCTTGCAGCGGGTGAAGGAGCTGGATCCCTCGATCTTCACCAAATCCGGCATCATGGTC
Organism: Pararhodobacter sp.; assembly: GCF_034676075.1. Taxonomy (GTDB): domain Bacteria; phylum Pseudomonadota; class Alphaproteobacteria; order Rhodobacterales; family Rhodobacteraceae; genus Pararhodobacter. Next base: position 6,569 of record NZ_JAUCCQ010000120.1, read on the forward strand.
GGTCTGGGCGAGGACCGGCAGGGCGTGTTGCAGGTCATGGACGACATGCGCTCGGCCGATGTCGATTTCCTGACCATCGGCCAGTACCTGCAACCGACGCCCAAGCACCATGCGGTCGAGCGGTTCGTCACGCCCGAGGAATTCGCCAGCTACGAGAAATCGGCCTATGGCAAGGGCTTCCTGATGGTCTCGGCCACGCCCCTGACCCGCTCGAGCTACCACGCCGGCGACGATTTCGCCCGCCTGCGCGATGCGCGGATGGCGAAACTGGCGGCCGTCTGAACGATGGCCGAGTGCCGCGATTGCGGCAAGACAATCGGCTTCCTTGCGGCCACGGCCAACAGTGGCCGCTGCGACGATTGTTATTCGGATTGGGCGCGGTCAGGCTATCCTGACGCGACAAGCGCTACAAAGCGCCTGTCTGTCGAGGAGCGAGCCGAGCGAGAGCAGGCGGAAGTCGCCGCCATCAACGCCATCCTCCTGACCACCGAGACCGCCCCGAATCTCCCGATCCTCGACCGGATCGAGATCGTCACCGCCGAATGCGCTTTCGGCATGAACATCTTCAAGGACCTCTTCGCCGGTGTCCGCGACATCGTCGGCGGACGCTCGACGGCGGTGCAGCAGACCATGCGCGATGCCCGGCGCACGGCCCTCTTTGAGCTGAAACGCGAAGCCTGGCTGGTCGGCGCCAACGCAGTGGTCGGCGTCGACCTCGATTATGTCGAACTGTCAGGCGCCGGCACCATGGTCATGCTGGTGGCCAGCGGCACCGCCGTCCGGATCGCCGATCAATAGATATAGCGGATCTGGTCGGTCCAGTACCGCTCCATCCGTTTGAGCGAATTGTTGATCCGGTCCAGTTCTTCCAGGCCGACGATGCCCTTGCCCTCCATCCCTTCGGCATGGCGGGCGAAGAGGTCGGCCACGACGTCGCGTACCTCCTGCCCTTTCGGGGTCAGGCGAACCCGGACCGAGCGGCGGTCGATCTCGCAGCGTGCGTGGTGCATGTAGCCGTTCTCGACCAGTTTCTTCAGGTTGTACGAGACATTCGAGCCCTGGTAATAGCCCCGCGATTTCAGCTCGCCCGCCGTCACCTCGTTGTCGCCCACGTTGAAGAGCAGCAGCGCCTGCACGGCGTTGATGTCGAGGATGCCCAGCCGCTCGAATTCATCCTTGATGACATCGAGCAGCAGCCGGTGGAGCCTTTCCACCAGCGACAGCGAATCGAGATAGCGCGGCAGCAGCTCGGCACTGCCCTCGGCACCGTCCTCGGACGGTCCCTTGACCTGGCGGTGAAAACTCATGCGCGTCTCCGGCCTTTTGACGTTCGTTCGGTTCGATTGACAGAGAATGCACCGCAAATTGCAAACAAGGTGTTAAGCCCGCGCATTTTTCTCACTCATGCCGCGACCGGCAGCGATTGACCCGTCCCGACCCCCATGATCTTGTGCCCGCAACCCAGTCAGGAGCCCTGCATGTCCTTCCCGATCCGCCCCCTCGCCGTTGCCTTCTGCGCCCTCGCCTTCCCGGCCGCGGCCCTTGCCTGCCCCAGCTACGAGACGCCCGGCGCGGCGCTCAGCTACACCGCCGAGTCGGCCCATGTCCCGCAGGCGATCCCGGTCATCGCCGGGGGCACCACCGACCTCGCCACCTGCCCCGAGACGCAGGGCGCGGGCTATGTCATCGACCAGCCGGATTTCACCATGGCCTATGACGCGCTGGACCTCGGCCGCGCGCTGGAGATCCGGGTGCGGGCGGGCTGCGATGCGGTGCTGCTGGTCAACGCCAGCAACGGCCAATGGCTGTTCAACGACGATGCCAATGGCACCGATCCCGGCCTCAGGATCGAGAACGCGCCGAGCGGCCGCTACGACATCTGGGTCGGCACCTATGGCATGGAAAACTGCGAGGCCGAGCTGCAGATCGAGACCTTCTGAGCGGCCCCGGGCCCTGCCCCGCGGGGCAGGCCCTGCGGCGGGGCAAGGTCGCGGATTTCCTTTGAACCCGCCCGCCCCGCCGCCCGACTTACCCCCGAACTGCCGCGAATTGTTGCAGGATTCTCACCAAGTGCTGAAACCCGAGGGATCGGGATGTGCCTTGACTGAGTCCGAAATCGGTTCCACGCTTCGCCCCGCAACGCCTACTTTTTCAGGAGCAACCATGTCGATTTACACGCGTTTCAAACAAGGATTTCTGATCGCCGCCGCGGGTGGCGCGGCCAGCGTGATGCTGGCCGGAGCCGCCGCGGCGCAGCAATGCCCGGATTGGCAGCTGGGCGGCATCCAGATCGCCACCGATGCCGAGACCGCCTGGGCGGCGCAGCAATACCCGCTGTTCGCCGGTGGCGGCCTGAACCTTGCCAGCTGCGGCAGCGTGCAGGGCGTGGGCTACGTCACCCCTGCCCCGAACTTCACCCTCGAGTACGACGCCCGCAACATGGGCCGCGACCTGGAATTCCGCGTGCAGACCGATTGCGACACCACGCTGCTGATCAACGATTTCTCGGGCCAGTGGCATTTCAACGATGACGAGGACGGCACGCTTCAGCCGCGCCTGCGCCTGCCGAACGCCGCCTCGGGCCGCTATGACATCTGGGTCGGCAGCTACGGCCAGCAGGCCTGCCAGGCGACCCTGGTCGCCGAGACCTTCCCGCCGGGTGGCTCGACCGGCGGCACCCCGCCCCAGCAACCCGCGCAACCCACCTGCCCCGACTGGTCGCTGGGTGGCGCCGAAGTGCGCCTGTCCACCGGCGCCGGTGGCGACAGCCGTCAGGTCGTGGCCGGTGGCGGCGTCGATCTCTTCGACAACCAATGCGGCATTCAGGCGCATGGCTATGTCGCCCAGGCGCCCGATTTCTCGCTCTACCTCGACACCCAGGGCCAGGTGACCTCGCTCGACATCGCCGTGCAGAGCGAATGCGACACGACGCTGCTGGTGAACGACCCGAACACCTCGTGGGTCTTCAACGACGATTCCAACGGCCTGCAGCCGGCGGTGCAGATCGGCGACGCGGTTGAAGGGCGCTACGACATCTGGGTCGGCACCTATGGCCAGGCGACCTGCGACGCCTCGATCACCTTCTCGGCCAGCGGCCCGGCCGCGCAGCAGCCGCAGGCGCCCGCGGGCAAGTGATCGCCCCTGAATGACGAAAAGGCCGGGTCGCAAGACCCGGCCTTTTTCATGCCCGCGCGACATTCGCCCGGTCCGTTCGCTACGCCTTCAGACGCCCCGCGGCATGCGTGGCGATCGCCCCCAGCAGCCCGTCATAGGCCTGCGGCCCCATCGGCTGCGCCCCGGGCTGGCCGATCCGCGCCGTCACCCATTGGTAGAGGTCGTGGTCATTCTCGCCCAAGAGCGCCTCGTAGGTATCGAGGGCGCCTGCATCCAGGGTCGCGACCTGCTCATCGGCCCAGGGGCCGAGGATCAGGTCCATCTCCTTGATCCCCCGCCGCCAGGACCGCATCCTGAGCCGTTTCAGCCGGTTCTCGACGTCCGTTTCGCTCACCTGTTTTCCCCGTTGCCCGCCGCCTGCAAGCGCAGCGTCTTTTCCAGCCGTCCCATCCGCTCGCCCATGGCCAGAAGCTCGGCCCTGAGGCTGCGCAACTCGCCCAGCGCCACCTTCAGGGCCGGATCGACCACGCGCGGCTCTTCCTCGGGCGGCGTGACATCGCCGCCCTCGCCCGTCAAGAGCCAGCGCAGCGAGACGCCGAGCAGCGCCGCCAGCATCTGCAGGCGGTTCGCCCGCGGTTCGGATACGTCGTTCTCCCAATCGCGCAGGGTCTTGGCCCTGACGCCCAGCCTTTGGGCCAGCTGTGCCTGGGTCATCTCGGCCGCCTCGCGCCCGGCCGCCAGCCGGTCGCCCAGCGTGGCCCGATCGTCGGTGTACCAGCTTTCCATTCATGTCTCCTCGGTTGCGGGCGCTGCGGCGCGGCATCGCCCCACCTTGGCCCTTGAACGGGATCGGTCCGCACCATAGAAGATGGCTCCGGAAAACACAAACCGGAGGCCCCGATGCCGTTCCTTTCCGACACCATCGCCCGGGTGAAACCCTCGCCCACCATCGCCGTGACGGTGATGGCGGCCGAGCTGAAAGCCGCCGGAAAGGACGTGATCGGCCTCGGTGCCGGCGAGCCCGATTTCGACACGCCCCAGCACATCAAGGACGCCGCCAAGGCGGCGATCGACGCGGGCAAGACGAAATACACCGCCGTCGACGGCATCCCCGAGCTGAAGAAGGCGATCTGCGCCAAGTTCGAGCGCGAGAACGGCCTGAAATACCAGCCGAACCAGGTGACCGTGGGCACCGGCGGCAAGCAGATCCTCTACAACGCTCTGATGGTCACGCTGAACCCGGGCGACGAGGTGATCATTCCCGCGCCCTATTGGGTCAGCTACCCGGACATGGTGCTGCTGGCCGGTGGCACGCCCGTCACCGTCGCCGCCGGGATCGAGACCAATTTCAAGCTCACGCCCGAGGCGCTGGAAGCGGCGATCACGCCCAAGACCAAGTGGTTCATCTTCAACTCGCCCTCGAACCCGACCGGCGCGGGGTATACCCGCGACGAACTCAAGGGCCTGACCGACGTGCTGATGCGCCATCCCCATGTCTGGGTGATGTCGGATGACATGTACGAACACCTCGTGTTCGACGATTTCGAATTCACCAGCCCGGCGCAGATCGAACCCGGCCTCTATGACCGCACGCTCACCTGCAACGGCGTCTCGAAAGCCTATGCCATGACCGGCTGGCGCATCGGCTATGCCGCGGGTCCGGTGGCGCTGATCAAGGCGATGGCGACCATCCAGTCGCAATCGACCTCGAACCCCTGCTCCGTCTCGCAATACGCCGCGCTCGAGGCGCTGACCGGGCCCCAGGATTTCCTCGTCCCGTTCCGCGAGGCCTTCCAGCGCCGCCGCAACCTGGTCGTCGACGGGCTGAACGCCGCCCCCGGCATCACCTGCCCGAAACCCGAAGGCGCCTTCTACGTCTACCCCGACATCTCGGGCTGCATCGGCAAGACCTCGGCCGGCGGCACGCTGATCGAGAATGACGAGATCTTCGCCAAGGCGCTCCTGCAGGAAACCGGCGTCGCCGTGGTCTTCGGCGCGGCCTTCGGCCTCAGCCCCAACTTCCGCGTCAGCTACGCCACCTCGGACTCGGTGCTGGAAGAAGCCTGCACCCGCATCCAGAGCTTCTGCAAAGGCCTGAAGTAACCGCCAGACGCCAGAGGGGCGCCCGCCGCGCCCCTTCTTTGCGCCTCAAATATCCTCAGGGGGGTCCGGGGGGCAGAATGCCCCCCGGCTCGTCGCCCGAGAGCTCGGCGCCGGAGGCGTCGCGGTCGAGGGCGAAACCCCTCCCCCCATCCCCAGATAGCCCCGCACCAGCCGCAGCGCCCGCGCGCGCAGCA
>NZ_JAUCCQ010000121.1:0-11956 GCF_034676075.1 Pararhodobacter sp.
GCATGCGCCCGGCCCAGACCGCCGCCTGCGCCGGTGACGATCGCCACTTGTCCGTCGAAGCGGATTTCAGCCATCCACCCATCCTTCCGCTGTTGTGGTCCCGGGGCGGGCCATCCTCGGCCGTCCCGGTTTCGGTTTGGTGACAGCCCCGCCTTGGGGCGCCGTCCCCCGCGTTACTCCAGGATCGCCACGCAGCGGGTGAACCCGGCCGAGGCTTTCTTGATCTTGAACGGGAAGCAGGAGACCTTGAACCCCGTGGCGGGCAGCTGGTCGAGGTTCGAGAGCTTCTCCATATGGCAATAGCCGATCTCCATCGAGGCGCGGTGCCCCTCCCAGATGATCGAGGGGTCATGGCTTTCGGCATAGGCGCGGGCGGTATAGGGGAAGGGTGCGTCCCAGGACCAGGCATCGGTACCGGTCACCCGCACGCCGCGCTCCAGCAGGTACAGCGTCGCCTCCTTGCCCATGCCGCAGCCTTTCATCAGGAAATCGGGCTGGCCATAGGCGGCGCCCGCCGCGGTGTTGACGACGACGATTTCCAGCGGGCTGAGGGTATGGCCGATGCGGGCGAGTTCGGCCTCAACATCCGCGGCAGTTGCGACATAGCCATCGGGGAAATGGCGGAAATCCAGTTTCACTCCGGGCTGGAAGCACCATTCCAGCGGCACCTCGTCGATGGTGATCGCCGGGCGGCCGCCGGGGGTGAGCGCCCGGTCCATGGTCGAATGGTGGTGATAGGGCGCGTCCAGATGGGTGCCGTTATGGGTGCTCAGCTGCACCCATTCCACCGCCCAGCCGTCGCCGCCCGGCAGATCCTCGTTCTTCAGGCCCGGGAAGAAGGCGGTGATCTGCTCGCGGGTTTCCTTGTGGCCCTGATACTGGATCTTGGGCAGCATCATCTCGGGGTCCGAGGCGATGCCGGTTTCGAGGGCGACCGACAGGTCGATGATCCGCATGAGAGGTCCTTTCAGAGGAGGCCGGTGGCGATGGAGGGGACAAGGACGATCAGCAGCAGCACCAGCACCATGATCGCGGCGAAGGGCAGGGCGCCCCGAAAGACGTCGCCCAAGGTCACCGAGGGATCGTCGAGCGAGCCCTTGATGACAAAGACGGACAGGCCAAGGGGCGGGGTCAGCAGGCCGATCTCGACCGCCAGGACGGTGACGATGCCGAACCAGATGAGGTCCAGCTGCAGCGCCTGGGCGATGGGCAGTACCAAGGGCAGGGTGATCAGCAGGATGGAGGAGCTGTCCAGGATCGTGCCCAGCACGATCAGGATCAGGCAATAGACCAGCACAAAGCCCAGCGGCCCCAGATCGAGACCGGTCGCCCATTCCGTGACCGCCACCGGCAGGCCCGACAGGGACAGGAACCGCGAATACATCGTCGCGGCGATGATCAGGAAGCAGATCGAGGCGGTGATATGCCCGGTCTCCAGCGTCACCTGCCAGAGCGTCCTGAGGCCCAGCCGCCGTTTCGCCATGGCGATGAGGATCGCGCCCAGGGCACCGATGGCGCCCGCCTCGGTCGGTGTGAAGACCCCGCCATAGATCCCGCCGAGGACCAGCGCGATCAAGAGCGCGATGGGGGCGAGCTTGCTCAGCGTGTCGCGAGCCAGCGAGCCCTCGCTGGCCTGTGGCGGGGCAGGGCGCGGCACGCCGGTGAAAGACGGCCAGAAGCGCACCATCAGGGCGATGCCGACGATATAGGCCAGCGTCAGCACCAGCCCCGGGCCGATCCCCGCGACAAAGAGGTAGCCCACCGATTGCTCGGCGATGATGCCGTAAAGGATCAAGAGCAGCGAGGGCGGGATCAGCATCCCCAGCACCGAGGAGCCCGCGACAACCCCGGTGGCGAAGCGCGCGGTATGGCCGATGCGCATCATCTCGGGCACCGCGACCTTGGTGAAGACGGCGGCGGAGGCGATGGAAATCCCGGTGATGGCGGCGAAGATCGCGTTGGCGCCGACCGTCGCCATGCCGAGCCCCCCCTTCAGCCGCCCCAGCGCCCGGTTGGCCACGTCGAACGTGTCGCGGCCGATGTCAGCGCGGCTGACCACCAACCCCATCAGCACAAAGAGCGGCACCACGCCGAAGAGGTAGGAGGAAATGCTCTCACGCGTGGCCAGCGACAGCATGCGCGAGGCATATTGCGGATTGTCCCTCAGCGCCCAGATGCCGAGGAACGAGGTCAGCGCCAGCGCGATGGAGACATGCATCCCCAGCCAGATCAACCCGAGGATCCCGGCCAGCGACCAGAGGCCGATTTCAACGCCGCTCATGACAGGCCCCGGACGGCGCGGATCGCCAGCGCCAGCGCCCGCAGCAGGAAGACCAGCAGCATCATCAGCGCGCCCAACAGGACGATGCCATGCACCGGCCAGATCGGCGCCAGGAACTGGCCGACGGTGCCGACCATCTCGCCCCGGCCATAGCTGCGCAGGAATTGCGGCCAGAACGACCAGATCAGCGCCCCCAGCACCGCCACCCCCGCCAGATGCAGCAGCGCGTCAAAGGCCTCGGCCAGCCGCGGCGCGCGGGTCTGCAAGGCGCCCAGCAGCGCGTCCGAGCGGGTCAGCTTGCCCTGCGCCGTGGTATTGGCGATCTGCAGGAAGGCGATGGCGAGGATCGACAGGGCGACCATCTCGGGCACCCCGGCGATGGGGCGGCCGAAGAAGAAGCGCCCGGCCACATCGACACTGATCAGCAGCATGACCGCCAGGATCAGCCCGGTGCCCAGCGCCGACAGCAGCGCCGTCAGCCGGTCGACCAGCCGCGCCAGCGCATCGAAAGGGGCGATCCCCGTGCGGAGGGAGACGAGAGAAGCCATGGATATCCCGCGGGAAAGGGGGCCGGGCACCGGGCCCGGCCCTGAGAGGGCTCAGCGCTGCGACCAGTCGCGCACCAGCGGCACGCCCGCGTCGCGCAGGATCTGCACATAGGCGTTCAGCACCTCGGTCCCCGGCAGGCCCTCGCCATCCGCCGCCGCGGCCCAGGTCCCGGCCACATCGGGCAGCGCCGCCGCCCAGCGGGCGCGTTCCTCGTCCGAGAGGGTGTGCAGATGCGCCTCGTCCGGGGCGATGGTGGCCATCGCGGCGGCGACGCGCTGGGTCTGCTCGGCGATATAGGCCTGCTGATAGGCCGCGGCGCCCGCGCGCAGGGCGTCCTGCACCGCCTCGGGCTGGTCCTGCAGCCAGATCTGGTTCGCAACCAGCGCCCCCGCCGATTGCGCGCCGAAGCCGGTCACGGTGACATAGGGCGCGACCTCGTGCAGGCGGGCCGGGGCGGCGGCGGTGGCGAAGACGATCACCCCGTCGAAGACCCCGGTCTGGATGTCGTTGTAATAGGTCGTGAGGTTGCCCGCCACGCCCACGGCGCCCGTCCCCTCCAGCCAGTTGACCGCCGGTCCCGGCGCGGCGATGCGGTGGCCCGCCAGATCGTCGATCGAGGTGACCGGGAAATTGGTCATCAGGATGTAATTGTCGAGCGCGAAGCCCCCGCCCAGATATTCGGCGTCATACTGGTGCCAGCTCTCGGCCATGCCGGGGATCTGCGCGTACAGCGCATCCATCGCCTCCATGACCACTTGCGGCTCACCGGGGCCGAAGGGAGTGTTGTAGGTGACGTTCTGCAGCGGCACCTTGGTCGGCAGGAAGACGGTGGGGATGGCGCCGATCTCGGCCAGCCCGTCCTCGACCGCATCCAGTTCGCCGCCGACACCGGCCAGCGTGCCGCCATAGGCCTCGGTCCAGTTGATCGAATAGCCCGACCCTTCGAGGGCGGCGTTGACGGTGGGGATGAAGGTCTCGGTCAGGTGCTTCACCCACAGGAAAATCGGCGGGTGGCCGTTGACGATGGTGATGTCGATGGTCTCGTCGGCAAGCGCCGGACCGGCCAGCAGCGCGGCCAGGGCGGTGCCGGTCAAAAGCCGGCGGATGGTATGGGTCATGGTTTCTCCTCCTCGGTTGGTCGTCGCCGGGGTTATGCTGCCCCGGGTTTGCTGCCGGGCGCGGCCAGCGCCCGGATACCCGCCGCGACGAAACGCACGGCACCGCCGAGCATCTCCTCCAGATCGTCGTCGGCGAGGGTTCCGTCCGACAGGTCCTGAACCCGGCCCGTCGGTGCCATGAGCGAGATCGCCACGGCGATGGCATTGAGATAGCCGCGCACCGCGCCCTCGCGGCTGAGGCCGGGGACGATGGCGGCAATCTCGGCGATGAAGACCCGGGCGATGCCGTCGTAATAGGCCGAGGTCACCCGGTGCGAGCGTTCATCGGTGCCCGAGGCCGCATGGCCCAGCACCCGCGTGTAATGCGCGCCCCCGCGGCTGGGATCGCGGCCCAGGCTGATCGTGGGGCGCAGGAGCGTGTCCAGAAGCGCCTCCAGCGTCACCGCGCCGGTCGCGTGCAGTTCGGCCAGCCGGGCGCGGCGTTCGTCGTTGATGGCGCCGGCGCGGCGGGCGATCACCGCCTCGTAGAGCGCTTCCTTCGAGCCGAAGTAATAATGAATCAGCGCGGCATTGGCCTGCGCCCTGACAGCGATGGCCCGGGTGGTGGCGCCGTGAAAGCCGCTTTCGCCGAAGACGATTTCGGCCGCGTCGAGGATCGCTTCCTGCGCCTCGCCGCGTTCCGGCGCCCCTTCGGGCCGCGTCACCGCCAGTCGGGCCAAGGCCGCTCCTCCCAGTCCTTAATTAATCGCCTGATTAAAAGCAGCCGGAATCCGCTCGCCTGTCAAGGAGATCTTTGCATTCTGCAATGCAGCACGCTTGGCGAGTTTCGGAACGGGGCTTCGCTGCGCCAAGCATCAGCCAGCCGGGCCATTGCCTGATTCCGCTTCACTCGCGGGATCTTGCGCCCGGCGCCCGGCTGAAAACATGTGCGCCGCGCTCAGATTTGCCGCGTGGGAGGGCAAAGCCTGCCCAAAAGCGCGCCGATCCCGGTCTGCTGCCCCGCAGCACGGTTAAAGCCGGTCACAAACGCGAGACCCCGGAAATAGCGTGGGTTTGGGCAATTTGTCGCCCACCGGGACTTCACAAGAACCCGCCGGGCGCCGCGACGGTGCCGCGGGACGACAACAGGACAGGGGATTCATGAAAAAACTTCTGCTTTCGACCGCGCTCGGCGCGGTATTCGCCACGGGCGCTCTGGCTCAGGAAGGCGAACCCATCCGCGTTGGTATCCTGCATTCGCTGTCGGGCACGATGGCGATCTCGGAAACCACGCTGCGTGACGTCATGCTCATGCTGATCGAGCAGCAGAACGCCGAAGGCGGCGTGCTGGGCCGCCCGCTGGAGCCGGTGGTGGTGGACCCCGCCTCGGACTGGCCGCGCTTCGCGGAACTGGCGCGCGAGCTGATCTCGGGGCAGGGCGTCTCGGTCGTGTTCGGCTGCTGGACCTCGGTGTCGCGGAAATCGGTGCTGCCGGTCTTCGAGGAGCTGAACTCGATCCTCTTCTACCCGGTCCAGTACGAGGGCCAGGAATCGCAGCGCAACGTCTTCTACACCGGCGCGGCGCCGAACCAGCAGGCGATCCCTGCCGTGGATTATCTGCTCGAGAACGGGGTGGAGCGCTTCTACCTCGCCGGGACGGACTACGTGTACCCGCGCACCACGAACCAGATCCTCGAAGCCTATCTGCTGGCCCAGGGCGTCGCGCCCGAGGATATCATCGTCAACTACACGCCCTTCGGCCATTCCGACTGGCAGACCATCGTCTCCGAGATCCGCGACTTCGGCTCGACCGGCCGTCCGGCCGCCGTGGTCTCGACCATCAACGGCGACGCCAACGTGCCCTTCTACAACGAACTCGCCGCGCAGGGCATCTCGGCCGAGGATATCCCGGTCATCGCCTTCTCGGTCGGTGAAGAGGAACTTGCGGGCATCGACACCGCGCCGCTGGTCGGCCACCTGGCCGCCTGGAACTACTTCATGTCGGTCGACACGCCCGAAAACGAAGAGTTCATCGACGCCTGGCACGCCTATATCGGCAGCGACACCCGCGTGACCAACGACCCGATGGAAGCCCATTACATCGGCTTCAACATGTGGGTCGATGCGGTCGAGGCCGCGGGCACCACCGACGCCGATGCGGTGATCGACGCGCTGGTCGGCGTGGCCGTGCCGAACCTGACCGGCGGCCTGTCGTCGATGGGCGCGAACCACCACATCACCAAGCCGGTGCTGATCGGCGAGATCCAGGCCGACGGCCAGTTCGAGGTCGTCTGGGAAACCGCAGGCCTGGTGCTGGGCGACGAATGGTCGGATTACGTGGCCGAAACCGCGCCCCTGATCTCGGATTGGCGCGCGCCCCTGTCCTGCGGCAACTTCAACACCGCGACCGGCACCTGCGGCGGCTCGGAATAAGCCGCCGCGAGAGGGGGGCGTTCCTTCCCGCCCCCCTCCTTTTGACCACCAGGCGCGCGGGTCCGCCCGCGTGCCCCCTCCCTGAAGACCGCGCGGCGCGCGCCTCGTGCCGCCTCTGACCCGGGACCCTCATGCCCTTTCGCCCATTGACGCTGATCGCGGCCTTCTGCCTCGCGGTTGTGCTGCCCTTCATCGCCTCGGCCCAGACGCTCGAAGAACTGATCGCCCGCCTGCCGGACGGCAATTTCAACGACCGCGCCGCCATCGTCGCCCAGATCGCCGAGACGGGTGATCCGCGCGCCGCGCAGGTGCTGGACGCGCTGCTGGAAGGCGAGCTGGAACAGCGCAACGCCGATGGCCGCTTCGTCCGTGTCACCGGCAGCCGCAACAACCAGACCGCCGTGGATGTGCTGACGGGCGAGGATCTGGGCCCGGTCGCCCGCCGGTCCACGGAAGCGGTGCGGGTCAACAACGCGCTCCGCCGCTCCATCCGCACGGCGCTGGGGGTGCTGACGCTGATGGACCCCGACCCCGCGCGTCGCCTTGCTGCCGCCGAGGCCGCGCTGCGCAGCCCCTCAGCCGATCAGGTCGACGCCCTGGCCGAGGCGATGGCGACCGAGACCAACGCCGCTATCCGCACCGCCCAGACCCGCGCCCATGCCGCCGCGGTCCTCGCCTCGGACCTGCCGCTGGAGGCGAAGCTCGATGCCGTGGCGGTGATCGGCGCGGCCAATGCGCAGATCGTGCAGCAGACGCTCAACGCCTATCGCAACGCCGCCGAGCCGGAACTGGCCGAGGCGGTGGGCGAGGCGCTCGCCGCTGCCGAAAGCCGCCAGCGGATGTGGAGCCAGGCGCAGAACCTGTGGTTCGGGCTGTCCCTGGGCTCGGTCCTGCTGCTGGCCGCCATCGGCCTTGCCATCACCTTCGGGGTGATGGGCGTCATCAACCTCGCGCATGGCGAGCTGGTCATGCTGGGCGCCTACACGACCTATACGGTGCAGCAGGTCATCCGCACCAACGCACCGGAATACTTCGGCTATTCGCTGGCCATCGCCATCCCGCTGGCCTTCCTGCTGGTCGGCGCCGTCGGCGTGCTGATCGAACGCGGGATCGTGCGCCACCTCTATGGCCGCCCGCTGGAGACGCTGCTCGGCACCTGGGGCGTCAGCCTGATCCTGCAACAGGCGGTGCGCTCGATCTATGGGCCGACCAACCGCGAGGTGGGCACGCCCGACTGGATGTCGGGCGCCTGGCAGATCGGCGAACTGACCCTGACCGGGCCGCGCATCGCCATCGTGCTTTTCTCGCTGACGGTGTTCTTCGGACTGCTGCTCTTGATGAAATACTCGGCCTTTGGGCTGCAGATGCGGGCGGTGACGCAGAACCGGCCGATGGCCGCGAATCTCGGCATCCGCACCGGCTATGTCGACGCGCTGACCTTCGGTCTGGGCGCGGGCATCGCCGGACTGGCCGGTGTGGCGCTGAGCCAGATCGATAACGTGTCCCCGAACCTGGGCCAGGGCTACATTATCGACAGCTTCCTGGTCGTCGTATTCGGCGGCGTCGGCAACCTCTGGGGCACCTTCGCCGCGGCGCTCAGCCTCGGCGTGGCGAACAAATTCCTCGAACCCTGGGCGGGGGCGGTGCTGGGCAAGATCGTCATCCTCGTCTTCATCATCCTCTTCATCCAGAAACGTCCGCGCGGCCTGTTCCCGCAGCGTGGCCGTGCCGCCGAGGGCTGAGCCATGACCCGCCTCATCGACCTGCGCCTCGGGCTGTTCCTGGCCGCGCTCTTCGCCGTCACCGTGCTGGCGCCTCTGGCCACCACGCTGCCCTCCACCTCGGCCCTGAACCTGCCGAGCTACCTGATCCCGCTGATGGGCAAGTACCTGTGCTACGCGCTGCTGGCCGTCGCGCTGGACCTCTGCTGGGGCTATGCGGGCATCCTGTCGCTGGGCCACGGCGCCTTCTTCGCGCTGGGCGGCTATGCGATGGGCATGCACCTGATGCGCGAGATCGGCGCGCGGGGCGTCTATGCCAACCCGGAACTGCCTGATTTCATGGTCTTCCTCGGCTGGACCGAGCTTCCGTGGTTCTGGTACGGCTTCGACATGTTCTGGTTCGCCGCAATCATGGCGCTGGCCGTGCCGGGGCTTCTGGCCTTCGTCTTCGGCTGGTTCGCCTTCCGCAGCCGGGTCTCGGGTGTGTATCTGTCGATCATCACCCAGGCGCTGACCTTCGCCCTGCTCCTGGCCTTCTTCCGCAACGACATGGGCTTTGGCGGCAACAACGGGCTGACCGACTTCCGCGACGTGCTGGGCTTTTCGCTGTCGGCGCCCTCGACCCGCATCGCGCTCTTCGTGCTGACGGCGATTGCGCTGGGGGGCTGCATGCTGCTGGCGCGCGCCATCACCATCTCCAAGGCCGGGAAGGTGCTGGTCGCGGTCCGGGACGCCGAAAGCCGTACGCGGTTCCTGGGCTACCGGGTCGAAAGCTATTCGGTCTTCGTCTTCACCGTCTCGGCGATGATGGCGGGGCTGGCGGGCGCGCTCTATGTGCCGCAGGTCGGCATCATCAACCCCGGCGAATTCGCTCCCGCGAACTCGATCGAGATCGTGGTCTGGGTGGCGCTGGGCGGGCGCGGCACGCTGGTGGGTGCCGCCATCGGCGCGCTGGTCGTCGTGGCGCTGAAATCCTGGCTGACCGCGAATTTCCCGGACCTGTGGCTCTTCGCGCTGGGCGGGCTCTTCATCCTGGTGACGCTGGCCCTGCCGAACGGCCTTCTGGGCCTCATCGACCGGCTGAAGCCGCGCAAGGCCAAACCCGCGACCGAGGTGCCCGCATGACCCCCGGCCTGATCGGCGCGCCCCTCAACGTGGCGCAACTCTACCTCGACGGCGTCTGCCGCTCCTTCGACGGGTTCAAGGCGATCAACGGCCTGTCGCTGGCGGTCGAGAAGGGCGAACTCAGGGCGGTGATCGGCCCCAACGGCGCGGGCAAGACGACGATGATGGACATCATCACCGGCAAGACCCGCCCGGACGAGGGCAAGGTGGTCTGGAACGGCGACACCGACCTCACCAAGATCGACGAGGCCGGGGTCGCCCGCCTCGGCATCGGGCGCAAGTTCCAGAAGCCCACGGTCTTCGAGACGCATACGGTCGAGGACAACATCCGCCTGGCGCTGAAGGCGCCGCGCGGGGTGTTTCCGGTGCTTTTCGACCGCCGCTCGGCCGAGGAGAACCGCCGCGTCACCGAGTACCTCGACCGCATCCGTCTGACCCATCTGCGGGCCGAGACCGCCGCCAACCTCAGCCACGGCCAGAAGCAATGGCTGGAGATCGGCATGCTGCTCGCTCAGGAGCCGCAGCTTCTGCTGGTCGACGAACCGGCGGCGGGCATGACCGACGCCGAGACGATGGAGACGGCGGAACTGCTCAAATCCATCGCCGGTGAACGCACGGTGATCGTGGTCGAACACGACATGGATTTCGTCCGTGCCCTGAATTGCCGGGTGACCGTGCTGCATCAGGGCTCGGTGCTGGCCGAGGGGTCCCTGGACCATGTCTCGGCCCGCGACGATGTCATCGAAGTCTATCTGGGGCGGTAAGATGCTGGAAATCAAGGATCTGACGCTGCATTACGGCGCGGCCCAAGCGCTCAAGGGCATCTCGCTCACGGCCGAGGAAGGCCAGATCACCACGGTCTTGGGGCGCAACGGGGTGGGCAAGACCTCGCTGATGCGGGCCATCGTCGGGCGGCACCCGCCCTCGGGCGGGACCATCACCTGGCAGGGCGAGAGCATCGCCCGCCTGACACCCCCCGAACGCGCCAAACGCGGCATCGCCTATGTGCCGCAGGGGCGCGAGATCTTCCCGCTGCTCACGGTGCGCGAGAACTTGGAGGCCGCCTATGCGACGCTCCCCCGCGGCCAGCGCAAGACGCCCGATGCGGTCTTCGAGCTGTTCCCGGTCCTGTTGCAGATGATGAATCGCCGCGGCGGCGACCTGTCGGGCGGCCAGCAGCAGCAACTCGCCATCGGCCGCGCCATGGTCATGCAGCCGCGGCTTCTGGTGCTGGACGAGCCGACCGAGGGCATCCAGCCCTCGATCATCAAGGACATCGGCCGGGCCATCGAATACCTGCGCGACCAGTTCGGCATGGCCGTGGTGCTGGTCGAGCAATATTTCGACTTCGCCAAGGCGCTGGCCGACCGCTATGTCGTGCTCGACCGGGGCGAGGCGGTGATGGCCGGCGAGAAGGCCGATATCGACGCCAATGAGGCCGAACTCCGCCGCTGGCTGACCGTGTGACATTCCCCGCCGCCTGTGGTTATCTCAGGGCGGACAAAGGGGAACGATCATGCGGCAAGTCTTTCGCGGGGCACAGATTTTCGACGGCTGGCGGCTGCATGAGGGCGCGGCCCTCAGCGTCGAGGACGGCCGCGTCACCGGCCTCGGCCCCGATACGGGCGAGGGGCTTGATCTGGGCGGCGGCGTGCTGGCGCCCGGTTTCATCGACCTGCAGGTCAATGGCGGCGGCGGGGCGCTGCTGGGGCAGGGCGATCCCGATGCGGCGCTGGCCACGATCTGCGCCGCGCATCGGCGGCTGGGGACGGCGGGACTGCTGCCGACGCTGATCACCGCCACGCCCGAGACGACGGCCGCGGTGCTCGCCGCCGGGATCCGCGCCGCCGAGGCCGGGCTGCCGGGCTTTCTGGGGCTGCATCTGGAGGGACCGCACCTCGATCCCCGCCGCAAGGGCGCGCATGAGCGCGCGCTGATCCGGCCGATGGAGGAATGGGACCTCGAGCGCCTGCTGACGGCCGCCCGCAGGCTTCCCCGGCTGATGGTCACCCTCGCGCCCGAGGCCGCAAGCCCGGAACAGATCGCCGCGCTGGCCGAGGCCGGGGTGCTGGTCAGCCTCGGCCACAGCGATTGCACCGAGGCCCAGGCCCGCGCGGCGATGACCGCCGGGGCAGGGGCGGTCACCCATCTCTACAACGCCATGTCGCCGATGAGCCACCGCGCGCCGGGACTGACCGGCGCCGCGCTCGACGGCTCCTCGGCGGTGGGGATCATCCCCGACGGCGTGCATGTGGCGCCCACGCCCTTCCGGGTGGCGGCGCGGATGGCGGACGAGCGGCTCTTCGCCGTCACCGATTCGATGGCGCTGGCGGGGACCGAGGCGACCGAGTTCCAGCTCAACGACCGGGCGATCCACCGGCGCGACGGGCGGCTGACGCTGTCCGATGGGACGCTGGCCGGGGCCGATGTGACGATGCCCGAGGCCCTGGCCTGGATGACCGGCTACGCCGGGATCGACCGGGCCGAGGCCCTAGCCATGACCACCCGCCGCCCGGCCGACCTGGCAGGCCGCCCGGACCTCGGCCGCCTTGTGCCGGGGGCGAGGGCCGATCTTGTGCACCTGAGCGAAACCTGGCGCCTGACGCGCCGCTGGTTCGCCGGGGAGGCGGGCTGAAGGAGGGGTTTCGCTCTCGTTCCCCGCTGGCGCGGGCGCCTCGGGCGACCAAGGGCGGGTGGCTGCCGCCCCCCGCACCCCCTGCTTCAAGGAGGGTTTTCCACCCTCCTTGAAA
>NZ_JAUCCQ010000122.1:0-11822 GCF_034676075.1 Pararhodobacter sp.
GGGCGATGGGCCGGGGATGCCGCGGCGCGGTTCATCCGATCCCGGTGAGGATGAAGCCCGACCCGATGGCGAAGCGCCCCTCCAACGCCTGACCGGCGCGGAACGGGCCGAGATCGCGTTGCCAGACGGCGCGGAACACGCCCTCGCCCAGGTCTATGGCGAAGGTATCGAAGCCGAAAAGCTGTTTCGTAACGGGATATTGAGCCTTGTAGGCGCATTCCTTGGCGCTGAAGATCAGCCGTGCCCTGCGTCCATCGGCGCCGCGTTCGCCGGACAACAGCACCGTTTCCCGCACGTCCTCGGGCAGGTTCTGGTCCAGCTCCAGATCAATCCCAACCAGCCCGGGGCCAGTCACCGCCAAAGCCCAACCCCCGGCATGGGTAATCGAGCCCCGAACGCCCTCAGGCCAGACCGGCGTCCGGTCCGGTCCCATCGGCAGCGCCACGTCCCTGCCCAAGGCCATCCGTGCCGCCGCCCGTCCGGCCGAAAACTCGGCCCGCCGCGCCGGGACCGCGCCGGCCAGCGCGCCCTCTTCCTCAGGTTTCAGCGAAACCCCGTCGACCGGCGCGATCCCCACCGGCAGCCCCGGAAACACCGACGCCGCCAGCCCGAGGAGCTGGCGGCGCAGGAAGGGATCGCCGGGCGCGCTCACCCCAGCTTGCTCAGCCGTTCCGCCCGCATCGCCCGGCGCTTGGACATCGCGTCCAGCCGCCCGCGCGCGGCCTCGGCCTCGACCGCCGGTTCGGCCACCGGGGCGGCCCCCGAGGCGGCGGTCACCGGCTTCAGCTTGCCGTCGATATGCCCGGCCAGCGCCGACAGAACCGGGAAGCGGAACACATCGGTGATCGACAGCCCCGGCAGGGCCAGCGCTTCGCGGATCTCGCGATGCGCCTGTACCGCCAGCAGCGAATGGCCGCCCAGCTGGAAGAAATTGTCGCCGGGCTTCACCTCGGCCACGCCCAGCACCCGCTGCCAGATCGCCGCGATCCGGGCCTGCGTGTCGCCCGCATTGGCCGCCACCGGCGCCGCGACGGGTGCCGCGCGGACCACCGCCTGCGGGGCGGGCAGCGCCTTGCGGTCGATCTTCTTGTTCGGCGTCAGCGGGAAGCTGTCCAGCCGGACCACGGCCGAGGGCACCATATGCGCGGGCAGCACCGAGGCCAGTTGCGCCTTCAGCCCGGCGGTATCGGCATGGCCCAGCACATAGGCCACCAGCCGCACGTCGCCCGGCTGATCCTCACGCGCCATGACCACCGATTGCGTGACCCCGGGCAGCGCATCCAGTTGCGTCTCGATCTCGCCCAGTTCGATCCGGTAGCCGCGGATCTTCACCTGATGGTCGGCCCGGCCGAGGAAATCGACCCCGCCATCGGCGCGCAGCCGCACCAGATCGCCGGTGCGATAGAGCCGCTCGCCGCCGATCTCCACGAAGCGTTCGGCGGTGAGCGCCTCACGCCGCCAATAGCCGCGCGTGACCCCGGCGCCGCCGATCCACAGCTCGCCCTCCTGCCCCAGCGGCACCGGGCGCTGATCCTCGTCCAGCACATGCAGCGTGGTGTTGGCGATGGGCGTGCCGATGCCGACCACCCCCTCGCCGCCCTTCGACAGCGCGGTTGTCGACCAGATCGTCGTCTCGGTCGGCCCGTACATGTTCTGCACCGGCCCGCCGATGATCCCGGCCAGATCGGAGGCCAGGGCCCCCGGCAGCGCCTCGCCCCCGACCATCAGCTGTTTCACGTGCGACAGGGCCGCACGAGCCTCGTCATTGCCGGTCAGCATGCGCGCCATCGACGGGGTGCATTGCAGATGCGTGACCCCGTGGCGCTGGATCTGCGCCGCGAGCGAGAAATCGTCCGCCGCCAGCTGCGCGGGCGCGTTCGAACGTTTCAGCACCTCGGCCAGCGGCCAGAGACCTTCCAGAACCTGCGAGGTGGGAATGCCGTAATCGATCAGGCAACCGATCTCGCCCACGCCGATCCGCTTCAATTGCTCGACGCGGCGCAGGCAATCCTCGACCGTGCCGAACAGGCCCGAATCCTCGAAATAGCGGTTGAAGGCATAGTCCAGGATCCCGTCCACCTCGTCCTGGCTGAGCGTGCCGAGGTCGATCTCCATCGGGTTGGTGGTGCCCTTCGGCTTCTTGAAGGCCGGGAAGGCCCAGGCGTATTGCTTGAGCAGCGCCGCCGCCGACATCAGGTAGGACTTCATCGGCCCGCGCGCGGTTTCGCGGGCCAGGTCACGGGTGCGCGCCACATAGGTGTGCAGCATCATCGTGACGATATGGTCCTTGGGATCGCGGCCGACCTCACGCAGGGCCTCGTGATAGATGGCGATCTTCTCGGCCACCTCGTCGATGGACTGGCCCAGCAGGTGGGTCAGGACGTTGGCCCCGATCCGCCCGGCCTCGCGCCAGGTTTCGGGGTTGCCGGCGGTGGTCAGCCAGATCGGCAATTCCTTCGACACCGGGCGCGGCAGGGATTGCAGGCTGCGGGTCTCGCCGTTGTGGTCGAAGTCCACCGCCTCGCCCCGCCAGAGCGCGCGCACCTTCTCGATCGTGTCGAGCATCGCCGCCTTGTTGTTCGGCACCGAGTTTTCCGGCCTGAGCACGAAATCCACCGGATGCCAGCCCGAGGCCATGCCGATCCCGGCCCGCCCGTTGGTCAGATTGTCGATGACCGCCCATTCCTCGGCGATCCGGAGCGGATGGTGCAGGGGCGCCACGCAGGAGCCGCCGCGCACGCCGATGTTCTTGGTTACGGCCGCGACGGCGGCGCCGGTGACCGAGGGGTTCGGATAGGGGCCACCAAAAGCGTGGAAATGGCGTTCCGGGGTCCAGACGGCGCTGAACCCGTGGGTATCGGCGAATTTGGCGCCTTCGAGCAGCAGTTCGTATTTCTGCGGCCCGGGGCCATCGTCATTGCCCCAGTAGAACAGGCTGAAATCCATCTTCTGGTCGAGGATCGGAAGCGAGCCGCCCGAGACCATCATCCGGTCCTCGTCCGAGGTCAGCACCAGCTTGAAGCCGCGGGACAGCGTCCAGAAGAGTTCCAGCACCGAGATGTCGAAGCTGAGCGAGGTCACGGCCAGCCAGACCCCCGCCGGATCGTGCTGGATGCGCTCGTCCATTCCGGCGAAGAAATTGGCGACGTTGCGGTGTTCGACCATCACGCCCTTCGGCAGGCCGGTCGAGCCCGAGGTATAGATCAGATAGGCGAGGTTTTCGGGCGCGGCGCCGGTGTCCGGGTTGGTCTCCGGCGCGGCGGCCAGACGCGTGTCGGTGTCCAGCACCAGCAGCTCGGCCGCATGCGCGGGCAGGGCGTCGATCAGCGCCGATTGCGTGACGATCACCGGGGCGCCGCTGTCGGTCAGGAAATGCTGCAGCCGGTCGGCGGGATAGGACGGGTCCATCGGCACATAGGCGCCGCCGGCCTTGAGGATGCCCAGCGCGCCGATCAGCAGATCGGGCGAGCGGCGGGCGCAGAGCGCCACCGGCGTATCCGGCGCGATCCCCAGCCCCTGCAACACATGCGCGACCTTGTTGGCCCGGGCGTTGAGCTGGGCATAGGTCAGGCTGATCCCTTCGAAGACCAGCGCCACGGCATCCGGCGTCCGGGCGACCTGCGCCTCGAACAGGCGGCTGATGGTCTGGTTGTCAAAGTCGCGGGCGGTGGCGTTCAGGCGGTCCATGACCGCGCGCTCCGGCGCGCCGATCCGGTCGAGTTCGGCGAGCGGCGCATCGCCTGCCCCCGCCAGATGCGCGATCCGTGCGGCGAACAGGTCGAGCGTCGCTTCGTCCAGTTTCGACAGGTCGGCCGACAGGCTAAGCCCCTCGGGTCCCGCCACCAGACAGAGCGCCGTGCCCGCGATCCGCTGGCCGGTTTCCGACAGGCCCAGCGCAGGCAGGGCCAGCGGCATCAGGGCCGGGTCACGGCCGATCAGGTCGCGCGCATAGGACGGGTGCTGCGCCGCCCTCTCCATCAGACCCGAAACCGAGGCCTCCATGGCGCCGAGGCTTTCGCCCTTGGGCGCCATCGGCAGCCAGCCCGCGATATAGGCGGGCGCCGCGGCTTGTGCCGCCGCCGTCGCCTGACCGCGATAGGCCCAGCCGCCGGGCGCATAGGCGGCGATGATCGCCGCCGCGCGGGCCGCTGAGACGCCGGTCAAGGCGCGGGTGGCGATGCCCTGCCCCTGTGCCCGGGCCGACAGTTCCGCCGGGGCGAACCCCTGCAGCGCCTTGCGCCAGCCCGCCTCGCCCGGGACCAAGGGTGCCATCGCCTCGGTCAGCGCGGCGTCGGGCAGGGGCAGAACCTCGCCCACCGTGGCCACATCGCTTTCGGGCAATCCGCCCAGACAGGTGATCCCGCCCAGCCGCACCGCGCCGGTGCCGCAGGCGATGATCGGCTCCTCCCCCGATTCAAGCACCATGCCCGGGGCGCCCTGACCCTCGACCACTTCTGCCGAGGTAACGGCGAAGACGCCTTTCGCCGTTTCGATCTTCGGCAGGGCCAGCGGGTTCCAATAGCCGCCGTGATCCAGCGCCCGCACCAGCCGCGCGACCTCCGCCGCCGGCTGCGCGAAATCGAGCCGCGCGGCCATGGCGGGTCGGTCGTCGCGCTTGCAGAGCGTCCGCTGGCTCAGATCCTGCGCGCGGCGGCCCGGGATCCCGGCCTCCAGCGCGCCGACGACGAAGGGGAAACTCTCGATCGCGGCGGCGTAGCAGCGGGCGTTCAGCGAGAAGGCGGTGTCGTCGGGGGCAATGTCGAACAGCGCCTGTTCGACGATATCGCCCTCATCCACCCCGCCCTCGATCAGATGCCAGGTGATGCCATGCCGCGTCTCGCCCTGCATCAGCGCCCAGACCGGCGCGTTGAGCCCGGCATAGCGCGGCAGCGGGCCGTCGTGGAAATTGACCGCGCCTTTGGCGGCACGGGCCAGCAGCGCCTCGGGCAGGACAGAGAGGTTGGCGATGGACAAGAGCCAGTCGAACTCCGCCGTGATCCGTTCCTCGATCCCCTTGCCGGGCGCCACAACCGGGATGCCTGCGCCGGTGGCCCAGGCGATGACTTCAGGGTTGCGGCTGGCCACGGTGACGATCCGGTGTCCGCGGCCGGTCAGCACCTTGGCGCATTGCACCAGAAGGGATTCGTTGCCCACCAGGACACATGAAAACGGCGTCATCTCAACTCTCCTGCACTAGCCTTTTCGCGGGGCGCGATCCGAAGCTGTGTTTCAGAAGATCGCGGAGAAAATGTGGCGGATTAACCTTTGGTTTCCTTTGAACCAGGACCCGGGCGCCATAGATGCCAAGCCCCGCCACATGCGCCAGCGTCGCCAGCATCGCGTAAAGCGCCCCGTGGTTCTTTTCGAAATAATACCGGCGCGAGCGGAACCAATACTCCGGGACCCGCCGCCATTCCTTCATCCCCGTGGACACCGAGCCCAGATGCATCACCCGGCTCTCCACGACATAGACCGTGGGCCAGCCCGCCATCGCCGCCCGGCGGCAGAGGTCGGTTTCTTCGAAATACAGGAAGAACGTCTCGTCAAAGAGGCCGATCTGATCCAGCACCGACCGCCGCATCAGGACCGAAGCCCCTGCCAGCCAATCCACCCGCTGGGTCCGGGTCGGCAGCGGCGGCGCGACAATCGCGTTCTTCAGCAGCTTCGACACCGGCCCAGTCTTCGCCGCCCCCTCGAATTCGCTGGCGATGGAGGGGAAGCGGAACGCCGTGGTATGCGGTGCGCCATCCTCGCCATGGATATGGCTGCCGGCGAAGCCGACCTCGGGATGGGTGTCGAGGTAATCGACCAGCGCGCGGATCGCATCGGGCGCGGGGAAGGCGTCCGAATTCAGGATATAGACGTAATCAGGCTTAGAGCCGTCCGGCAGCCCGGCCTTGATCCCGACATTGTTGCCCGCGCCATAGCCGCCGTTGCGCCCCGACTGGATCACCCGCACCCGGGGCCAGGCTGCTGCCGCCGCGCTCATCGCCTCGAAACTGCCGTCCTGGCTGTCGTTGTCGACGATGGTGATGGCGCCGGGGATCCCTTCCATCGCCACCATCGCCGCTTCGGTGGCCTTCAGCGTCATTTCCGCCGTCCGCCAGTTCAGGATCACGCAGAGCACGCTTTTCATGCTTCGGCCTCCGCGATCAGCGCTTTCAGTTTTGCCGCCATCACCCGCACATTCGGCTCCAGCACCATGCTGTCGTGGTCGCCCGGCACCTCATGGACCGAGAGTTTCGGCATGAAGCGCGACCAGTCGTTGTCGTCATAGACGTATTCCTTGGCCCGGCTGACCCAGCGCCCGCCGGTCACTTTCCAATGCCGGTCGAGCGGCGGCCGAAACAGCGCGACCGGCGCGTCGTAACGGTCCAGCGCGACGAAGGGCAGCGCCTCGCGGAACGCGGATTCGATGGCGCGGTTGTGGAAGCCGCTGTCGGCCTCGCCCGCCGCCTCATCGGCCATGCGCGCCTGTTCCTCCTGCCAGCGCTTCCGCTCGGCCAGCCACTCGCCCAGATAGGCGGGGCCCTTGCGGCGGAACTCGGCCAGCTTGATCATCGCCTTGTCGGCGCGGCTGAGCCATGGCCGTTCCGGCAGCGGCGTGTCCAGCAGCGTCAGCAGCCGGACCTCCTCGCCTGCCGCGCGCAGTTGCTTGGCCATCTCCAGCGCGGTCAGACCCCCGCCCGAGAAGCCGCCCAGCAGATAGGGGCCATGGGGTTGCACCTGCCGGACCTCGGCCAGGTAATCGCGCGCCGCCTCGTCCAGCCGCCGGTGCGGTTCGGCCCCGCCCAGCAGACCCCGGGCCTGCAAGCCATAGAACGGCCGGTCCTTGCCCAGCAGCTGCGCCAGATGCCGCAGGTTCAGCACGTTGCCGAACATGCCGGCGACCAGGAAGAACGGCGTCTTCGCGCCGCCCTCGCCCTCGTGCATCGGCACCAGGAATTCGTAGCGCTTGACGGGGGCCGCGACGGCCGGGGCCTCACCCGTCTCGGTGATGCCGGCGATTTCGGCGACGCGGGCGGCGATCTTCTCCACCGTCGGCGCCTCGAAGAGGACGGAGATCGGGAAATCCACCGACCAGGTCTTTTTCACGCGGGCAAAGAGGCGCACGGCGATCAGCGAGTGGCCGCCCAGATCGAAGAAACTGTCCTCGACCCCGACGCCCTCGACGCCCAGCAATTCTTCCCACATCGCCACCAGCATCCGCTCCACATCATTGCGGGGCGCGACATAGGCGCTGTCGAGGTTGGGGCGCTCGAATTTCTGCCCGACGCCGGTCTCGGCTTCCAAGGGCTGCGCGGCTTCGGCGATCAATTCCGGCAATGTCAGAGACGAAATCACCACCTGCGACCGCCCGGTCCCCAGCGCCCTGAGGAAGGCCTCACCCCCCTCGGCCGGCGTGATCCCCTGCGCCAGATTGCGAGCGAGACGCGCCTCGCCGGGGCTGAGCGCGCGGTCGTCCCCGGCGTCGGTGAACTCCACCTCGGAGGGCAGCAGCGGCGCGGGCGTGCCGAAGCCGCCTTCCAGCCGCTTGATGGTAAAGCGCCGGATCTCGGCGCAGACCTGCCCCTCGGGCGTGGCCAGCGTCACGTCGAAACTGGCGAAACCGGGTTCGGCGGGGGCGATGCGGATATGGCTGACGATCTGCGCGGGCAGGGCGGAATAGACCCTGACATTGCCATAACTGACCGGCACCCAGAGCGCGCGGCCCTGATAGCCGGGGATCAGCTCCATCGCCCAGCCGGTCGCCAGATCCATCAGCGCCGGGTGCAGGACATAGCCCTGATCCAGATCGGCGCGGAAGGCCGCGGGCAGCGACAGCCGGGCAATCCCCTCGCCGGTGCCATAGGCCACGCGGTTCAGCACCCGCCAGCGGGGGCCGAAGTTGAGGTGATGCTCCTGCCCGGTGGCGATGCCGCCTTGATCCTCGCGAATGCCGGTCAGGCAGCGCGCTTCCAGCGCGGCCACGTCCAGCGCATCGGCGGGGGCGATGGCCCCCATGTTCACCCGGGCCGAGGCGTTCAGGACGAAGCCCTTCCGCCCCCGCAGGCTGACCTCGGACCGCAAGGCGAAATCATACCCGGCGTCGGATCGGGTCAGGATGACCTCCACCGCCTTCGGCTGATCGACCTCCAGCGCGCGGAAGAAGGTCAGGTCGGCGATCTCAAAGGGCTCGACCTCGCCCTGCCCGTGCAGCGATTGCACGGCGATTTCCAGGATGCCGGTGCCGGGGACCAGCGCCTTTCCGTCCTTGGTGCGATGCTCGTCCAAGAGCCACATGTCGGTCGAATAGGTCGCCGTGAAGCGCCGGTTCATCGCCGCGTCGAAGCCCACGCGGTCCAGCAGCGGGACCGGGGCGAGCGCGTCGGGCAGTGCGGGCGCCTTGCCGCTGCGCGCGGCCATCGCCTCGGCCGCCATGCCGACCTCGGCCCAGATGCCCCAGTCGATGGCGGTGACCTTGGTCTTGCCCGTGCGGGCCTTGGCCCAGGCATTCAGATATTCGTTGGCCGCGACGTAATCGACCTGCCCGGCCGGGGCGGTGAGGGTGGAGGTCGAGGAGAAGACCACGATCCGCTCCACCGCGCCATCGGGCAGCAACGCGTCCAAGACCCGCGTGCCGTGGACCTTCGGCGCAAAGACGGATTCCACGCTGCCGACCGTCTTGGCGGCGAGCGGTGCGTCGTCGATGGCCCCGGCGGCGTGGATCACCCCGTGGATCGCCCCGAAGCGGGCCTTCGCCGCCTCCAGCGCACGGCGCATCTCGTCGATGTTGCAGACATCCGCGACGGCGGTCATCACCTCGGCGCCGAGCGATTCCAGTCTCTCCACTTGCAGAATCCGGCGCAAAGCGGGGCCGCCCTGGGCCTTCACCGCCTCCCATTCCGAACGCGGCGGCAGGTCGGTGCGGGCCAGCAGCACGATCTTGGCTTGCGAGCGCTGGATCAGCGCCTCGGCCACCGTCTGGCCGATCCCGCCGAAGCCGCCGGTGATCACCCAGACCCCGCCTTGCGGCAGATCGGGCAGCGAGTCCAGCGGCTGCGGGCGCAGGCGTTGTTCGTAGCGTTTGCCGTCCCTCAGCGCCGCCACCGCGGTCGAGGGCGCGGCCAGCAATTCCTCCAGCAGACCGGCGCTCTGATCCGGGCCGCGCTTGCGGGTCCGGGGCTCGATATCCAGCGTGGAGACGGTGATCCCGGGCATTTCATGCGGCATGACGCGGGCGGGTCCGGCGATCAGCACCTTTTCCGGCCAACGCAAAGCCTCGTCCCGGACCTGCGCCGCGCCGGCCGTGATCACAGTGGTATGGATCGGCCCCACCAGCCCTTCGGCGGCGATGGCCTGGCCGAGGAACAGGAGCGAATAGAAGCCCTGCTCGACATGCGCCTGAAACGCGCTGGAGCCGGGACGGAAATGTTCCTCACCCGAGGCCAGCCAGAAATGGGCAATCCTTGTGGGCACCGTGCCGCGATGCACCAGATCTTGCATGAGCTGGTCATAACCCTCGCGCCCGCGTTCGGGCGGCAGGATATAGGCGCTGTCGCCCCGGCGGCGGAAGGTGTCACCGGCCTGAACCTCGATCACCTTCTGGCCCCCGGCGCGTAGCTTGGCGATGACCGGCGCGGCGATGCCGTCCTGATCGGCGAAGACGAGCCAGGTCTCGGCCATCGAGGCCAGCGCGGCATCCAGATCGGCCTCCACCTCGGCCGAGCGCGCAACCCAGGCGAGCCTTGTGCCCATCTGCGTCACGTCCTCGATCCGGGCGGGCAGCGCGACGGCGGTCTCCGTGACGGGCTTGGCGGGGGCGATGAAGTATTCGCGGCGCTCGAACGGGTAGGTCGGCAGCGGCAGTTTCACCCGCCGCGCCTCGCCCCAGATCTGGCTCCAGTCGAAGGACCCGCCCAGCGCCCAGATCCGGCCCAGCAGGCCCATATGGTAAAGGTCGTCGGCGATCGCTTCCTCAGGGTGGCGCAGGACGGCGAGAACCTGCTGGCCGGGGACCGCGCCATGCATCCGCGTCAGCGAGGACAGGGCCTTGCCCGGCCCGACCTCGATCCAGATGCGATTGGGGTTTTCGGCAAGATTAGAGACGCATTCGGCGAAAAGGACGGTGTTGCGCAGGTGCTGCGTCCAGTAGTCCGGGCTGGTCGCCTGTTCGGCGGTCAGCGGCTGACCGGTGCGGTTCGAGATGATCGGCAGGCGCGGCGCTTGCAGCGGGATGGAGGCGAGGAAGGCGCGGAACTGGCCGAGGATCGGCTCAAGCATCCGGGAATGCGCGGCGATGTCGATGGCGATGCGCTGGGTGTCGATGCCGTCCGCCGAGAGCCGCGCGGCCAGATCGACCAGCGCCGCATCGGGGCCGGAAACGACCGTCAGTTCCGGTGCGTTGACCGAGGCGATGTCCAGATCGCCCAGATAGGGGGTGAGCGCGGCGACCGACAGCGGCACCGACAGCATCCCCCCGGCGGGCACCGTGTCGAAGAGCGAACCGCGCAGATGGACCAGCGCGATGCAATCCTCGAACGACAACACCCCGGCCAGACAGGCGGCGGTATTCTCGCCCATCGAATGGCCGACCAGCGCGGCGGGCTGCACGCCCCAGGCCATCAGCATCTGGGCCAGCGCGTATTCGGTGATCATGATCAGCGGCAGCTGGACGGAGGGCTTTTTCAGCGTCTCGTCGGCCTCGGCCTCGGCCCCCTTTTCGGGCAGCCACAGGGCGCGGATGTCGTAGGAAAGGCGCGGTTGCAGGATCTCCAGCCCGCGGTCCATCCATTCGGCGAAGACCGGCTCCGTCTCGTAGAGGTCGCGCGCCATGCCGGCGTATTGCGCGCCGCCGCCGGGGAAGAGGAAGACCACATCGGGATTGTCCAGCGCGGTATGGGTGAAGACCCGGCGCGGGTTGTCGGAGTCCAGCAGATCGGCGGCTTCCTCGGCGGTTTCGGCCACCACCACGCGGCGCTTGTCAAAGGCGCGGCGACCCTTGTGCAGGGTCCAGGCGGTATCGGCGAGGTCGATCCCCGGGTTGGCACGGAGATGCGCAGCCAGCCCCCTGGCCTGCGCGTCGAGCGCGGATTTCGAGCGGGCCGACAGCGTGAACAGCTGGAACGGCCAATCGGACTCATCAGAGGGCGCGCGGGCGGGCGCTTCTTCCAGGATCGCATGGGCATTGGTGCCGCCGACGCCCAAGGAGTTGATGCCGGCGCGGCGGGGATGGCCGCGTTGTTCCCAGGGGGTCAGCGCCGCGTTGACGGCGAAGGGCGAGGTCTCGAAATCAATCGTCGGGTTCGGCGCCTCGTAGCCCAGCGAGGGCGGGATCTCTCGGTGGTGCAGCGACAGCGCCACCTTGATCAGCGACGCCACCCCGGCGGCGGTATCCAGATGCCCGATGTTGGTCTTGACCGAGCCGATCTTGCAGAATTGCACGGCGTCGGTCTGGTCGCGGAAGGCCTGCGTCATGGCGGCGACCTCGATGGGATCGCCGAGGTAGGTGCCGGTGCCGTGGCATTCGATGTAATCGATGGTCTCGGCGGGGACATCGGCCACCGCCTGCGCCTCGGCCACGCAGCGCGCCTGACCCTCGACTGAGGGCGCGAGATACCCCGCCTTCTGCGCCCCGTCGTTGTTGATGGCAGAGCCCTTGAGCACGGCCCAGATATGATCGCCATCCCGCACGGCATCGGCAAGCCGCTTCAGCACCACGCACCCGGCGCCGGAGCCGAAGACGGTGCCCTGCGCGCGGTGGTCGAAGGCGTGGCATTCGCCATCGGGGCTGAGGATCTCGTTTTCCTTGTAGAGATAGCCGTGCATCTGCGGCAGCTCGA
>NZ_JAUCCQ010000123.1:0-11811 GCF_034676075.1 Pararhodobacter sp.
CCGGCGCCAGCGAGAATTGGGTGCTGGACAGTTTCAACCATGATCCCTTCGCGAAGAACGCCATGGTCGACACGGCCGAGAATGTCGCCCGCCGTGCTGGTATCGGCACCGAGGAACAGCACGAGCTGGTGATCCACCGCCACGCTCAGTATCAGCAGGCGCTGGCCGGGGACCGCGCCTTTCAGCGCCGCTACATGGCCGGGCGGTTCGAGGTGCCGGACGCGGGTTTTCGCAAGGTGCAGGCGGTCATCGACGGCGATCAGGGCATCCAGCCGGTCGATCCCGAAAAGATGGCGCGGCTGAAGCCGGTGCGTGAGGGCGGCAGCGTGACCTTCGCCGGCCAGACCCACCCGGCCGATGGCAACGCGGGGATGATCCTCTGCGCCGAGGCGGGGCAGGCGGCGGAGCTGGGGAAGGGACCGCAGGTCTCGATCCTGGCGGTGACGCAGGCGCGCGAGGAAAAGGGCTTCATGCCCGCCGCGCCGATCAAGGCCACGCAGAAGGCGCTGGATCAGTTGGGGCTGGGGATCGGCGAGATCGACGCGATCAAGTCGCACAATCCCTTCGCGGTCAACGACATCGCCTTCGCCCGGGCCTTCGGCATCGACTGGCGGGGGATGAACAATTACGGCTCGTCGCTGATCTGGGGGCATCCGCAGGGGCCGACCGGCATCCGCGGCGTGATCGAACTGATCGAGGAGCTGGAGATGCGCGGCGGCGGCACGGGATTGTTCCAGGGCTGCGCAGCCGGGGATTCGGCGATGGCGGTGGTGGTCCGGGTCGGGTGACGTAGGGTGCGTGCTTGCACGCACCTTCCCCGGCCTCTGCATCGGTGCGTGCAAGCACGCACCCTACGTCAGGGCGACGGCGCCGTGAGACCCAATACCCGCAGGAACCCGTCCTCATCCGCGATCTTCAACCGCACCGGCAGGATCAGCACCCGTTTCCTGGCGTCCAGGGGCAGGCGCACCGCGTCCTTCTCGGTAGTCACCAGCTGGGCCTTGGCCGCCTTCGCCTCGGCCTCCAGCCGCATGAACAGGGGCGTGGTCAGCGGCTGGTGGTCGTCCAGCGCCTGCATCCGCACCACCTCGGCCCCGGTCTGGCGCAGGGTCTCGAAGAATTTGCCGGGCCGCCCGATGCCCGCGAAGGCCAGCACCCGCAGGCCCTGCCACATCATGCCGGTCTGCAAGGGCTCCAGCGCGCCGGTGAACAGCGGCACCGACCCCAGCGCCGCGCCCCATTCCGTCCGGAACCGCGCCTGCGCCTCCTCGGGGCCGATGGCCAGCACGCAGGTCGCCCGCGCCAGCCCCGCCGCCACCGGCTCGCGCAAGGGCCCGGCCGGGATGCAGCGCCCGTTGCCGAAACCGACCGCCGCGTCGACGACCAGCACCGAGGCCGTCTTCTCCACCGCGCCGTTCTGGAAGCCGTCGTCCATGAGCACCACATCGGCGCCCTTGTCTGCGGCGATCTGCACCCCCGCCGCGCGGTCCTTGGCCACCCAGACATGGCCGAAGGCCGCCATCAGCAGCGGCTCATCCCCCACCTCGGCCGCGCGATGCCCGCGTTCGTTGACATAGACCGGCCCCTCCAGCGCGCCGCCATAGCCGCGCGAGACCACTTGCGGCGACAGGCCCCGGGCCTCCAGCGCCTGCATCAGGGCGATGACCGTGGGCGTCTTGCCGGTGCCACCCGCGTTGAGGTTGCCGACGCAGATCACCGGCACCCCCACCCGCAGCGCGCCGGGCTGTGCCACCCGCCGGGCGGTGGCCCGGGCATAGAGCCAGCCGAGCGGCGCCAGCAGCCGGGCCTGCCAGCCGGGCCGCGCGGGCGGATTGGTCCAGAAGCGTGGCGCCCTCATGCCCGTCCCCCGTTCAGCGTCAGCCAGTCGCAGATCGCATCGGCCACGGCCAGGGTCGCCTCGGACCCGTCGGTCGCCAGCGACCAGGCCCTGAGCGCCGCATCGGCACCCGCCTCGGGCGAGAGCAGCGCGCTGACCGCTGGGCCGAGGTCCGAGGGCCCGTTGATCTGCCGCCCGCCGCCCTGTGTGCGCAGCTGGTCCATGAAGCGGCCCTCGTCGCCCTCGGCATGCGGGCCGAAGACCAGCGCCGAACCCAGCGCCGCCGGGATCACCGGCGAGGGGATCGGCGCCCCCGCGGTCAGCGAGCCGCCGAGGAAGGTGACCGGCGCCAGCCGCAGGAAAAGCCCCGGATCGTCGCCCGCATCGGCGACATAGACTTGGGTCGTCTCGTCGATCTCCTCGTCGGCCGACCGCCGGGCGCAGACGAAGCCCACCTCGGCCGCGCGCTCGGCCAGCGTGGCGCCCCCGGCGGGGTCGCGCGGCTGGGCGATCATCAGCAGGCGATGGGCGCGGCGCAGGGCGTGGGAATGGGCGAGGAAGGCGGCGTCGGCCTCGGCCTCGGGCAGGTCATGGGCCAGCCAGACCGGGCGGGCGCCGATCGACTGGCGCATCGCATCCAGCTCCTGGATGTTGCAGCCCGGCACCGGGGCATACCGCGCGAGCCGCCCGGTCGGCAGGACCGGCACCGCGTCCCTGACCTGACGGCGCAGCGCGGTGGCGGCGGCTTCGTCCCGGGCGTGGATCTGCTGGAAGCGGGCCAGCTGGCCGCGCGGCTGCGCGCCAAACAGCCGCCACCCGCCCCGGGCGCCGGGCGGCACCGCCTCGACCAGCATCAGGGCGATGTTGCGGGCCCGGGCGCGGTCCATCAGCGCCGCGGGCAGCACCGGGCCCGCCAGCACCAGCAGCCGGGTCGGGAACCGGTCGAAAGCGGCGTCGATGGCGCGCAGATCCTCGCCCGGTCCCGGCGCCCCGGCATCGCCCGTGACCCAGGTCGGCGGCGCATCGGGACGCTCGGCCAGATGCCGGGCCAGCACCCGCAGCGCCGGGGTCAGCGCGGCGTCGGTGGCGTGCAACCAGACACCGCGGGCGGGTGTCGCGGCGGGCATCAGGCCGCGTCCCCGGTCAGGCCCGCCATCAGCGCCGCATGCAGCGCCGGGCCCGCGGCGACCACGCCGGGGTTGCGGGCCTCGGCCCGGTTGAAGCGCAGGGGATGGCCATGGCGGTCGGTGACACGGGCGCCCGCCTCGGTGGCGATGAGCGCCGCCCCGGCGATGTCCCAATCCCAGGAATCTCGGATCGTCAGCATGGAATCGAAGCGCCCCTCGCCGACCAGCGCCAGCCGCCAGGCCAGCGAGGGCCGAAATTCGCGCTTGACCGGCGGCACGCCGCCCGGCCAGTGCACCGGGTCGAGCGCCGGTCGCGCCACCAGCATCGTGGCCCCCAAGGGCCCCTCGGGCTGGGTGGCGGCGATGGACTTGCCGTTCAGCGTGGCGCCCCCGCCCAGCACGGCGGCATAGGTCAGGTCCAGTATCGGCAGATGCACCACGGCGGCGACCGGACGGCCCTTTTCGGTCACGGCCAGCGCATGGGCAAAGCCCGGCTGGCGGTCGATGAAGGCGCGGGTGCCGTCGATGGGATCGATGACGAAGCAGCGCTCATGGTTCAGCCGGGCGAGGTTCCCCAGCGGGTTGCTTTCCTCGGACAGCCAGCCATAGCCGGGCCGGGCCTTGCCCAGAAAGCCGTGCAGATGCTCGTTCACCGCAAGATCGGCCTCGGTCACCGGGCCCTGCCCGTCGCCCTTGTCCCAGACCTTGGCCTCGCCGTCGAAGAAGCGCCGGGCGATGGCGCCCGCCGCCTGCGCGGCCTCGGTCAGAAGCTGGAGATCGGCCAGATCGCCGTCACGCGCCGGCAATCGTCAGGCCCTCGACCAGAAGCGACGGCACCTGCGTGGAGAGATGCGCCCGCGCGTCATTGGCCGCCGTCATCCGCATCAGCATGTCGCGCAGATTGCCGGCGATGGTGCATTCGTTGACCGGATAGGCGATTTCGCCGTTCTCGATCCAGAAGCCCGAAGCGCCGCGCGAATAATCCCCGGTCGTCGGGTTGATGGTCGAGCCGATCAGCGAGGTGATCATGAGGCCGGTGCCCATCCCGGAGATCAGGTCGGCACGGCTGGCCGTCCCCTGGCTCAGCGCCAGATTCGACAGGCTCGGCGAGGGCGGGGCCGAGGGGCCACGCGCCGCGTTCGAGGTGCTTTCAAGCCCCAGCTTCCGCGCCGTGGCGAGGTCCAGCACCCAGCCCTGCAGCACCCCGTCCTCGACCCAGAGGCGGCGGGCCGTCGCCAGCCCCTCGGCATCGAAGGGGCGGGTGCCGGCTATGCGGCGGCGCAGCGGGTCTTCGGTCAGGGTGAAGCCCCGGGGCAGCACCGGCTGGCCCAAAGCATCGCGCAGCCAGCTGGCGCCGCGGGTGATGGCGGTGCCGTTGATCGCCGAGGTCAGATGCCCGATCAGCGACGAGGCGACGCGTTCGTCATAGAGCACCGGAAAGGCGCCCGACGGCGGCTTGCGGCTGCCCTTGCGGGCGGCGGCGCGCTCGCCCGCTTCGGTGCCGATCGCCTCGGGGCTGGGCAGATCGGCCTGGAAGATGCGGCTTTCGCTGGACCAGTCGCGCTCCATCCCCGTGCCCTCGCCGGTGATGGCAACGCAGGAGGTGTTGCGCGTGGTCCGCTGATAGCCGCCGGCGAACCCGTTGCTCGCGGCCAGATGGATGGTGCGGCGCGAATAGCTGGCGCCCGATTGGTCGATCTGGCTGATGCCGGGCACGGCGCGGGCCGCAGCCTCGGCCCGGCGGGCGTCGTCTTCCAGCTGGGCGGGGTCGGGTTCGCCGGTGGGATCGAACAGCTCCAGCCCCTCGCCATCGCGTCGGGCGCTCAGCTGGCCGGGATCGGCGAGGCCCGCGTAGGGATCTTCCGGCGCCTCGCGGGCCATGGCGACGGCGCGTTCGGCCATCATCGCCAGCGTCTCGGGCTTGGCGTCGGAGGACGACACGCAAGCCTGCCGCCGTCCGATCAGCACGCGCAGGCCCAGATCCAGCCCCTCGGCCCGCTCGGCATGCTCCAGCCGCCCCTCGCGCACGTCGATGGACAGCGCCGTCCCCTCGATCACCAGCGCGTCGGCGGCATCGGCCCCGGCCTTGCGGGCGGCATCGAGAAGGGCTTGGGCGAGGTCTTGGGTCATGGATCAGCCTGTGAAACTTGGTTCCCAGAGGCTTAGCGCCACGGCGCGACAAAGGAAACCCGGGACGCGGTCACAGCCCCTTGCGGGCGATGGCCAGAAGCGCGTCGCAATCGGCGTGGGCCTCAAGATGGTCGGCCAGCTTTTCCAGCGCTTCCTCCACCCCCTCGGCGTAGGAGGCGTTGCCGGTCGTGGCGCCGAGGCCCCTCAAGAAAGCCCGCCGGAACCCGTCCGCGCCGAAAAGCCCGTGCAGGTAGCTGCCCATGACCTTGCCATCCGCCCGGATCGCCCCTTCGGGCTGGCCGTCCACGGTGAAGAGCGGACGGGCGCGGTCCGGCCCCTCCGTGCGGCCGATGTGGATCTCATAGCCCTGCGCGGCCTCGCCGGAGGCCGCATGAACCGCCTCGGTCAGCGTCACGCGCTTTTCCGGCGTCATGATCGTGTCCACGTCCAGCAGGCCGAGGCCGGGGACAGAGCCCGCCGCGCCCTCGATCCCCTCGGGGTCGGCGATGGTGCGGCCCAGCATCTGATACCCGCCGCAAAGGCCGAGGACCTTCGCCCCCCGCCTGAGCGCCGCCTGAAGGTCGATGTCCCAGCCCTGCGCCCGGAAATGGGCGAGGTCGGCAATGGTGGATTTCGAGCCGGGGATCAGGATCAGATCGGCCTCGACCGGCAGGGGCAGGCCGGGGGCGATCACCTCGACGCTGACCCCGGGTTCGGCCATCAGCGGGTCCAGATCGTCGAAATTGGCGATGCGGTTAAGCTGCGGCACGACGATGCGGAACCCGGCGCCCGCGCTCTTGCGGCGCAGGTCGGCGGCATCCTCGGCGGGCAGACGGTGGGCATCGGCGAACCACGGCAGCACGCCCAGACCCTGCCAGCCGGTGCGCTCGGCAATCATCCGGTAGCCATCGTCGAAAAGCCGGGGGTCGCCCCGGAACTTGTTGATGAGAAAACCCTTGATGAGGGCATTGTCGGCCGCATCCAGCACCGCCTGCGTGCCGACGATCTGGGCGATGACCCCGCCGCGGTCGATGTCACCCGCCAGCACCACCGGCACCCGGGCGGCCTGCGCGAAGCCCATATTGGCGATGTCGCCGGCGCGCAGGTTGACCTCGGCCGGGCTGCCCGCACCCTCGACGATGACCAGATCGGCCTCGGCCTTGAGCCGGGCGAAACTGTCCAGAACGGCGGGCATCAGCTGCGGCTTCAGCGCCGAATATTCGCGGGCCTTGCAGGTGGCGAAGCGGGAGCCTTGCACGATCACCTGCGCGCCGATCTCGGATTCGGGCTTCAGCAGGATCGGGTTCATATGGACCGAGGGCGGCACCCCGCAGGCCATCGCCTGCAAGGCCTGCGCCCGGCCGATCTCGGCCCCCTCTGGCGTGACGGCGGCGTTGTTGGACATGTTCTGCGGCTTGAAGGGGCGGACGCTGAGGCCCCGGCGCGCGAAGACCCGGGCGAAGCCCGCGACCAGCAGCGACTTGCCGACGTTCGAGCCCGCGCCCTGGATCATCACTGTGGCCGTCATCGCCTCACCTCTTGGTTGGTCTCCGTGTTAGCGCGGGGAAAGGGAGGGGGGCCAGCCCCCCTCTGCGCGTGCCGCGCATTCACCCCCCGGGATATTTGCGGCGCAAAGATGCGGTCAGGTGAAGGAGAGGGTCAGGGGCGGCAGGTCGGCGCCCGCGATGGTGGTAGTCCAGGTCTGGCCGGGCACGACGGGCAAGGCGCGGGTCAGGGTGCCGGTGGAGATTATCCAGCCCGCCGGCAGCCGGTCCTCGCCCCGCTGTGCCACCAGATCGGCCAGCGCGGCCAGCGGCCCGCCGCCGAGGACGTTGCGGGAATGGCCGTGGTCAATCGCGGCGCCGTCGCAGAGGAGGGTGACGTCGAGGTGGGCGAGGTTGTTGAGCAGCGCGGGGGTGGCGGGGACGAAATCGCCCGTGACCAGCGCGCCGTGCAGGGCGCCCGCAGCCACGGTGTCGGGTGCGCGGAAGCGCCAGCCGGGGAAGGGGGATTGCACGATCTCGAAGCCGCGGGCGACTTCGGCGATGCAGGATTTCAGCGCGTCAGGGGACATGCCCGGCGCGGGCGAGGCGTCCAGCCTCAGCACGATCTCGGGCTCGATCCGGGGTTCGAGGAAGGCGGCGAGGGGCAGGGGACCCTCCCGCCAGGTCGTGTCGAAGACGGGCCCGTGGATCGGCGCGTGGACGTTGTACTCGTCCCAGATCGTCGTGTTGGTGAAGCCGGTCTTCATGCCGACAACCCGGGCGCCACGCCGGACCCGCGTGGCGGTCAGCATCGCCTGCGCTTGATAGGCGCGCGGCAGGTCGAAGCCCGGGTCCGAGTCGGTGATCGGGGCCATCGGCTGGCGATGGTCGAAGGCGTGCAGGATCGCGTCGGCCACGGTGATCATCGCGCGCCCATCCGCTCAGCCATGTCCAGCATCCGGCAGGAGAAGCCCCATTCGTTGTCGTACCAGCCGAAGACCCGGATCAGCCCGGCGCCGCTGACCCGGGTTTCCGGCAGGGCCATGACAATCGATTCCGGCCGCGCCCGCAGGTCCGACGACACCAGCGGTTTCGCCGTCCAGCCGATCACCCCGCCCGCGCCCTGCAAAACGGCGTTCACCGCCTCCACCCCCGCCTTGTGCTTGGGTACGACACAAAGGTCCACGGCCGAGACGCTGGCCGTCGGCACCCGCACCGCGGCGCATTCGATGATCCCTTCGAGCGACGGCAGCACCCGGTCCAGCAGGCGCCCGGCGCTGGTCGTGGTCGGCACCATCGACAATGCGGCGGCCCGGTTGCGCGCCGGGTCGGCGGAGCGTGGCGCGTCCACGGTGGGTTGCGAGCCGGTGTAGCAATGGATCGTCGTCATCCAGCCGGCGGAGATGCCGAAGGCCTCGTCCAGCAGCCGGGCCAGCGGCGCCAAGGCGTTGGTGGTGCAGGAGGCGTTCGACACCACCCGCATCGCGGGCGTGAGCAGCGAATCGTTGGCCCCCAGCACCAGCGTCGCATCCGCCGCATCCGATGGCCCCGAGATCAGCACCCGCGCTGCCCCGGCCCTGAGCCCGGCCTCGGCGACCACCCTTGTCTCGGCCTTGCCGGTGCATTCCATCACCAGATCGACGCCCGACAGATCCAGCGCGGCGATGTCGGACACCCGGGTCAGCGGCAGGCGGCGGCCCTGAACGACCAGCGTGTCGCCCTCCAGCGCCACACCCTCCAAGGGGCCGAAAACGCTGTCGTATTCCAGCAGATAGGCGCAGGTCTCGGCGGGGGCGATGTCGTTGATGGCGGTGATCTCGATCCCCGGCCAGCCGCCCTTGAGCCAGGCCCGGAGCACCGTCCGCCCGATCCGTCCGAAGCCGTTGATCATCACCCGCATGGCACCCTCCAAAGGCTGAGGCCCCTTTGCTAGGCTTGGTTTGATCAAATCTCAACCGGGATTGCGAGGCCCTGCGCCTTTGCCAGCGCCAGCACCCGCGCCGCGACGGCGAGGTCCTGCAGCCCGACCCCGGTGCCGTCATAGAGGGTGATCTGGTCGGGATCCTCGCGCCCCGGGACTTCGCCGGTCAGGACCGCGCCCAGCGGCATGATGCGCGCCGGGTCCAGAAGCCCCTCGGCCACGGCATGCTGCGCCTCGCCCAGCGTCACCGATTGCGCGGGTTCGTCGGTGAAGATCCGGGCGCGGGACAGGAACGCGGGCGCCACCTCCTGCTTGCCGAGGGTATCGGTCCCCATGCAGGCCAGATGCGTGCCGGGCGAGACATGGTCTGCGCCCAGCGTCCAGCGGGTCGAGGAGGTCACGGTGACGATCACCTCCGCTTCCCGCATCCGCTCCAGCGGGACCGCCTCGAAGGGCAGGCCCAGCTCCGCGGCGACCGCGGCCTGCCCCGCCAGCCGCGCTGGCGTCCGGTTCCAGCCGATCACCCGCTTGAAAGACCGGACCCGGGCCGCGGCGCGCAGCTGGAACGCCGCCTGATGCCCGGCGCCCAGGATCCCCAGCACCCGCGCGTCCGGCCGGGCCAGGGCGTCGATGGACACCGCCGCCGCCGCCGCGGTCCGCAGCGCCGTCAACAGATTGCCGCCGATCATCGCCTCGGGCCGCCCGGTCTCGGGATCGAAGAGCGTCACCACCGATTGGTGGTTGGTGATCCCGCGCGCCGCATTGCCGGGGAAATAACCCCCCGCCTTGACCCCCAGCGCGCCCGGGCCGGTCCCCGACTTGAACCCGTAGTGCCGCCCGCCGCCCAAGGCCTCGCGCACCACCGGGAAATTCCGCGCCAAGCCTCCGGCCGTCTGCCGGAACACCTCGGCGACAGCATCAAAGGCTTCGTCCGGCCCGATCAGCCCGGCAATCAGCCGCTCAGGAACCACCAGCATGGCGAACCCTCATCATTCTGCCAAAAATACGCTCAGGGGGTCCGGGGGCAGAATGCCCCCGGCTTCCTCACCAGGCCTTGCCGCGGGCCGAGACGGGCCAGACCGCCTCGACCACCCCGTTGCGGACGCCCACATACCAATCGTGGACGTTGCAGGTCGGGTCGCAATGCCCCGGCACCAGCCGCAGCCGGTCGCCGACCTTCAGCGCGCCTTGGGGGTCCTCGATGACCCCGTGTTCATCGGAGCACTTGGCGTAGCGCACATCGTCGCGGCCAAAGACCACCGGCAGGCCGCTGTCCACCGATTGCGCCTTCAGCCCGGCGTCGACCACGGCGCGGTCGGGCTTCACATGGCTCATGACCGCGGTCAGCAGGAACAGCGCGTTCTCCCATTCGCCCCGGTCGATCCGCTGGCCGTTCTCATCAAGGATCCGCCCGTAATCGGCATCCATGAAGGCGTAGGAGCCGCATTGCAGCTCGTTATAAATCCCTGAAGCGCTTTCGAAATAGTAGCTGCCGGTCCCGCCGCCACCGACAATGTCGCAGTCCAGCCCCTCTGCCGCCAGCGCCGCCACCGCCTCGCGCACCATGGCGACCGCGATGTCGATCTTCGCCTTCCGCTCGGCGTAGAGGTCGAGATGCTGCATCGCCCCCTGATAGGCTTGGAGCCCGGCAAAGCGCAGCCCCGGCGCCGCGTCTATGGCCTGCGCCAGCGCCACAACCTCGGGCGTCGAGGAGACGCCGCACCGTCCCGCGCCGCAATCGATCTCGACCAAGCATTCCAGCCCCGTGCCGTGCCGCATCGCCGCCTCGGACAGTTCCGCCACATTGGCCAGGTCATCGACACAGCAGATCACCCGCGCGCCGAGCTTGGGCATCCGCGCCAGCCGGTCGACCTTGGCCGCGCCCCGCACCTGATTGGAGACCAGAATGTCCTTCACCCCGGCCCGGGCAAAGACCTCGGCCTCGCTGACCTTCTGGCAGCAGATGCCGCAGGCGCCACCGATCTCTTCCTGCAGGCGGTAGACATCGACCGATTTGTGCATCTTGCCGTGCACCCTCAGCCGCATGCCCTGCGCGGCGGCATAGGCCCCCATCTTGCGCAGGTTGCGCTCCAGCGCGTCCAGATCCAGCACCAGACAGGGCGTCTCGATCTCCGCCTCCGGCATTCCCGGCCGCGCGGGCAGGTCGAACCCCACCTCCAACCCGTTGACATCACGCATGATCAGGCTCCTTGCTGCCAGGGCAGGCGGTCGAGGTCGACATTGCCGCCGGTGAGAATGATGCCGACCCGCTGCCCGGCGAACAAGCCGGGGTTCTTCAGCACCGCCGCCAGCGGCACCGCGCTCGAGGGTTCGGCGATGATCTTCAGCCGCTTCCAGATCAGCAGCATGGCCTCGATGATCTCCGCCTCGCTGACGGTCAGGATATCCGTCACATGGCGGCTGACGAAATGCCAGGTCAGCTCCTTCAGCGGCACCTTCAGCCCGTCCGCCACGGTGACCGGGGCATCATCGGCGATGATCCGACCGGCCCGGAAACTGCGCGCTGCATCGTCGGCCTGCTCGGGCTCGGCGGCATAGATCCGCACGCCCGGTGCCGCCTGCGACAGCGCCAGACAGGTGCCCGAGACCATGCCGCCCCCGCCAATCGGCGCGATGACCGCGTCCAGAGCCGGCGCCTGCTCGATCAGTTCCAGCGAGCAGGTCCCCTGACCGGCGATCACCCGCGCATCGTTGTAGGGATGGACGAATTCCGCCCCGGTTTCTGCCAGCACCCCGGCAAAGACCGCCTCGCGGGACGAGGTCGAGGGCTCGCATTCCACCACCCGCGCGCCATAGCCGCGCACAGCATCCTTCTTGGCCTGCGGCGCGGTGCGCGGCATGACCACGGTGCAGGGAATGCCCCGCCGCCCGGCGGCATAGGCCAGACAGGTCCCGTGATTGCCCGAGGAATGCGTGGCCACCCCCCGCGCCGCCTGCGCGGCGCTCAGGCCGAACACCGCATTCGCCGCACCGCGTGCCTTGAAGGCCCCCGCCTTCTGCAGATTCTCGCATTTGAAGACCAGCGAGGCTCCGGCCAATTCGTCCAGCATCCGCGAGGTCAGCACCGGCGTCCGGTGCACATGCGGCGCGATCCGCGCCCGCGCGGCCACGACATCCGCATAGCTCGGGATCTCCATCCCCCAATCCTTCATCTTTGTTCTCCAAATATCCACGGGGTTTCCAAAGGGGGGCGTGCCCCCCTTTGGGCAGGGGGTGCGGGGGGCGGCAGCCCCCCGCCTTCCCGGGGCGTCAGCCCCGCCCTCAGGCCGCCGCCGCCAGCGGCAAGGCCCC
>NZ_JAUCCQ010000124.1:0-11739 GCF_034676075.1 Pararhodobacter sp.
GCGGCGCTGATCGCGCTGATGGAGGCGAATGGCGTCCCCGGCGGGCCGATCAACACCGTGGCCGAGGCGCTGGAGGAACCGCAGGTCCTGGCCCGCGGCCTGAAGATCGCGCCCGAGGGTCTGGCGGGGCTGCGCTCGCCGCTGCGCTTCTCGCGCAGCGCGCTGGCGCTGGACCGGGCCGCCCCGGCGCTCGGCACCGGCGACTGGGCCTTCGCCCCCCGGGACTGAGACCCGCCCCACAAGAAGAACCCCCGCGCCGGAGCTCCGACGCGGGGGTTTTTCTGTGCCCTTCAGGCGGCTGGATCACCCCGCCGCCTGGGCCTTCACCCGCCGTCTGGTCAGCGCGTTGCGCCAGAGGGACCAGCCGACCATGGCGATCATCAGCAGGTAGATCCCCCAGGTCAGCCCGGTCGACAGGAAGGCCGCCGGATCCCCTCGCGAAATCAGCAGGGTGCGGCGGAAATGCTCCTCCATCATCGGGCCCAGCACGAAGCCCAGAAGCAGCGGCGGCGCATCCAGCCGGAA
Organism: Pararhodobacter sp.; assembly: GCF_034676075.1. Lineage (GTDB taxonomy): Bacteria > Pseudomonadota > Alphaproteobacteria > Rhodobacterales > Rhodobacteraceae > Pararhodobacter. The sequence continues at coordinate 526 of NZ_JAUCCQ010000124.1, forward strand.
GCTGCGCATCAGGTAGCCCAGCACCGCGCAGCCAGCCATGAGATAGAGGTCGCTCGGCATCAGCCGGACGCTGTAGACGCCGATGCAGCTGAAGACGACGATGGCGGGATAGAGGATCGAGTTGGGGATCCGCAGCATCTTTACCCACAGACCGATGAACGGCAGGTTCAGCACCAGCAGCATCAGGTTGCCGATCAGGAAGCTGACGATCAGGCCCCAGAAGATGTCCGGGTGCTGGGTGACGAAATTCGGCCCCGGGTCGATGCCGTGATAGATCAGCGCCACCAGCACGATGGCCATGGTCGAATCCCCCGGCACGCCCAGGCTCAGCGTCGGGATGAAGGCGGTCTGGATGGCGGCGTTATTGGCCGTCTCGGGCCCGGCGATGCCCTCGATCATGCCGGTGCCGAACTTCTCGGGCGTTTTCGAGGAATTGCGCTCGACCGCGTAGGACATGAAGGACGCCAGCAGGCTGCCCGCGCCGGGCAGGATGCCGAACAGGCAGCCGACCAGCCCGCCCCGGACCATCGAGGGGGTCGAGCGGCGCATGTCCTCGCGGGTGGGCAGCATCTCGCGCAGCGTGACCGAGATGACCGGCGGCGGGGCCTCACCCCGGCGCGAGAGATTGGCCAGAACCTCGGGCAGGCCGAACAGGCCGATGGCGATGGCCACGATCGGCACCCCGTCGAAGAGGGACGGCATACCGAAGGTATAGCGCTCGAGCCCGGTGTTGAGGTCGATGCCAATGAGCCCGATCAGGATGCCCAGCGCGGTCATCGCCATGGCCCGCGCCAGCCCGTAGGTGGCGAAGGCCGCGGCCGCCATGAGGCCCAGCACCATGACCGCCAGATATTCCTGCGAGCCGAAGTTGCGCGCCAGATTGGCCAGCGGCATCGACAGCACCGCCAGCACGATGGCCCCGCCGATGGAGCCGATGAACGAGGCGATGGTGGTGATGAAAAGCGCGACACCCGCCCGCCCCTGCTGCGCCATCGGATGACCATCGAGGCAGGTGACGGCCGTGTTCGCGGTGCCCGGCAGGTTCATCAGGATCGAGGTGGTCGAGCCGCCATAGGCCGCGCCGTAGAACACGCCCGACAGCATGATGAGCCCGATGGCCGGCGGGTAGCCGAAGGTGATCGGCATCAGCAGCGACACCGAGGCCAGCACCCCGATCCCCGGCAGCACGCCGATGATCGTGCCCAGTGTCACGCCGATGGCGCACATCAGCAGGCCCTGCCACGACAGCGCGACCTCGACGCCCTGGAGAAGTCCGTCCAGCATGATGATCCTACCCGAAAGCGTGCAATTGCTGGCCGAGGCCCAGCGCGAAGATGAGCCACGAGGCGAGCGGCAGCACCACCATCAGCGCCAGCGTGTGGCGCCAGTTGACGCTCTGGCCCGCCAGCGAGACGAAGAAGACGCAAAGCGCCACCGCCGCCAGCAGGCCGAGGCTCTGAATGGTCAGGGCGAAGGTGGCGATGGCTGCGACAAGGCCCAGCCCGGCCCGCAGCGCGCCCAGCGGAATCACCGCTGCCCGTCCCCTGCCCCAGAGCGATTCGGCCATCACCGCCAGCCCGCAGGTCAGCATCAGCCCCGACACGACGACCGGAAAGGCTCCGGCGCCGACGCGCATCATGCTGCCCATGCCATAGCCCAGCCCGGTCCAGAGCGCCCCGGCGCCGATCAGCGAAAGGACCCCGCCGATGACCAGACTGCCCTGAAAGATCTCGAATTTCGGTTCAGACACCAAACCCTCCCGTGCTGTGTCCTGCGCCCCGTGCGACAGGAGCGCGCGGAAGGCGGTTGCCGGGCAGCCTAATCGCAAAGATCCGATTATTCAACAATTGACATAAGTTTCGAAAGTAACCACTGTGCCGAAAATTACCCAGCTCAGGCCGGTTTGTCCGCGCCGCGCCGGGCATCGACGGCCGGGAGGAGAACAGGATGTCGAGCAGCACCGAAACACAGGTCATCATCTGCGGGGCGGGGCCCATCGGGATGACGCTGGCGCTGGACCTGGCGCGGCGGGGGATCCGCAGCACCGTGATCGAGCGGACCGACGGCCGGGTCGAGACGCCGAAGCTGGGCCTGGTCGGCATCCGCACGATGGAGATCTTCCGCCGCATGGGGCTGGCGGATTACGTGCGCGACACCGAATTCCGGCGCGATTTCGGCCTGTCGATGGTCTATTGCACCACCATCGCCCAGCATTTCCTGGGCCGCATCGACTACCCCTCCCTGCAGGACGAACCCTCGATTCCCGAAAGCCCCGAAACGAAATGGCGGTGCTCGCAGATCTTCCTCAATCCGATGCTTCAGGCCCGGGTCGAGGCCGAACCGCTGATCGACCTGCGGCTGAACACCAGCCTCGACGCTTTCGCCGATCATGGCGAGGGCGTCTCGGTCACCGTGACCGGGCCGGATGGCGCGCAAGCGGTGCTGTCCGGCGCCTATCTGGTCGGTTGCGACGGGGCGGGCAGCCGGGTGCGCCGGGCGCTCGACATCGGCATGACCGGCAAGCAGGAGCTGGATCATTCCGTCGCCGTCTTCTTCCGCTCCGCCGCGCTGGGGGGCGAGCACAAGATGGGCCATGCCGAACGCTATTACTTCCTCGGTGAAAACGGCTGGTGGGGCAACATCTCGGCCATGGACGGCTACGAGCTGTGGCGCCTGACCGTGCCGTCGAACAAGGACGGCGTGGACGAGGTGATCCGCGCCGCCGACGCCTGGGTGCGCAAGGCGCTGGGGACCGACGACATGCCGTTCGAGGTGATCTCGGCCCTGCCTTGGCGGCGGACGGAACTGACCGCCGACAGCTACGGAAGGGGCCGCGTCTGGCTCTGCGGCGACAGCGCGCACACGATGTCCCCGACCGGCGGGCTGGGCATGAACACCGGCATGGGCGATGTCGAGAACCTCGGCTGGAAACTGGCGGCGATGCTGCAGGGCTGGGGCGGGCCGTCGCTGCTGGCCAGCTACGAGGTCGAACGCCGCCCGATCGCCCAGCGCAATTCCAGCGCCTCGACCAAGAATTATTCGCAGCTGAAATCGGTGAAGGATTGCAAGGGCATCCTCGACGAGACGCCCGAGGGTGAAGCCGCCCGCGCCCGCGTGGGCGAGACGATCACCAAGGCGACCGAGACGGAATGGGAGACGCTGGGCATCCACCTGGGCTACCGCTACGAGGGTTCCCCGGTCATCGAGCCCGACGGGACCGAGGCCGACAGCGACGATTGGCGCTGGTACAAGCCCAGCGCCCGGCCCGGCCACCGGGCGCCGCATGCCTGGATCAGCGGCGCCGCGCGCGAGGGGCTGTCGACGCTCGACCTCTTCGGCGAGGGCTTCGTGCTCTTGCGCCTCGGCGCCACCCCGCCCGAGGGCGAGGCGCTGGCCCGCGCCGCGCGCGCCCGCAACCTGGGCCTGCGTTGCCACTGGCTGACCGATCCCGCCATCCGCTCGCTCTATGGCGCGGCGCTGGTGCTGGTGCGCCCGGACGGCCATGTCGCCTGGCGCGGCGACGCCTTGCCCGGCGATTGCGGCGCGCTGATCGCCCGCGTCATCGGCGCCTGAGAACACGGCGGCGGTCCCCGGGCCGCCGCCCCAAGCCCCGGCATCCCGCCGGGCACCAGAGGAGGAGAGACATGACCCGATTTGCGACCCTGACCAGCAGCCTGATCGCGGCAACCGCGCTGATGGCGCCGCTCGCCCTGCCCGCGCTGGCCGACACCTTCCCCGAACGCGACGTGACCATCGTCCTGCCCTTCCCGCCCGGCGGCGGCACCGATCAGGTGATGCGCGTCATCGCCGCCGAGGCCAGCCAGCAGATGGGTCATCAGCTGATCGTCGAGAACCGCCCCGGTGCCGGTGGCTCGATTGCGGCGATGTATGTGAAGAACGCCGCAGCGGACGGCTATACGCTGTTCTTCGGCAATGCCTCGACCCATGCCATCAACCCCTATCTGATGAACATCACCTACGACCCCGTCGCCGATTTCGCGCCGGTCACCGAGATCATGCTCTTCCCGCATGTGCTGGTCGTGCCGGGCGACAGCGAGATCCAGACGCTGGACGATCTGCTGGCGGCGGCGGCCGAGCGGCCGGGCGGGCTGAGCTTTGCCACGCAGGGCCTGGGGTCGGGCGGGCAATTGCTGGGCGAACAGCTGCGGCTCGCCACCGGCGCCGACATGGTCGCCGTGCCCTTCCAGGGCGGTGGGCCCGCGCTGCTGGAAACCTCGACCGGGCGGGTCGATTTCATGTTCTCGGGCTATGGGCCGACGCGCTCGTTCGTCAATGACGGGACGCTGCGGGTGATCGCCGTGACCGGCTCGGAACGGCTGCCCTTCCTGCCCAACGTGCCCTCGCTGGGGGAACTGGGTTATCCGCAGGTGAACAAGGAATTCTGGTTCGCGGTCTTCGCCCCGGCCGGCACGCCCGAGGATGTGGTGAACACCCTCTCGGGCATCTTCGCCCAGGCCGTCGCCACCCCGGCGGTGCAGGAAGTGCTCGACGCCAATGCGGCGACGGCGCGGGTCGGCGATCCGGCAGCACTGGCCGAACTGGTCGCCCGCGACCTGGAAGCGATGGAAGTGCTGACCCGCGAGGCTGGCATCGCCGCCAACTGAGGCACCGCTCCTGACAAAGACCAAGCCCCGCGCACCCGGCCGCGGGGCTTTTTCGTGTGCGGGTTCAGCCGTTGCGGGCCAGGATGGTCAGCGCCCGGTCCGAGGTGTCGCGGATATGCTTCTCGATCAGTTCGGCGGCCTTGTCGCCGTCGCGGGCGATGGTGGCCAGCATGATCTCGCGGTGTTCGTCGAACTTCTTGCGCCCCTGGCTTTCCGAGGCGTTCTTGGTGACGAAACGGTAGCGGTCGAGCTGGTCGAACATCATCGTCCTGAGCCTGAGCAGCCAATGCCCGGGACAGGCCGCGACCAGCGCCTCGTGGAACTCGCGGTGACGCTGCACCCATTCGGCGTGGCGCTCCATCCGGTCGGCCCAGGGCAGCCCCTCGATCAGGCTCAGCCGGTGGTGGACGGCGACGATATTGGCCTCCCAATCCTCGTCCCCTTCGGCGATGGCCTCGCGAATCGCCCGCTTCTCGAAGCTGATGAACAGGTCGGTGATCTCGACCAGTTCCTCGGCCGAGACGGGGGCCACCTTGAAGCCCTTGCCCGCCTCGACGGTGACGAAGCCTTCGGAGGCCAGCTGCGACAGCGCCTCGCGCAGGGTGCCGATGCCGACATCATAGCGCTTGGTCAGTTCGGCGAATTTCAACCGGGCCGAGGGTTTGAACTCGCTGCTGACGATATCCGAGCGCAGCCGGGTCAGGACATGGCCGCCGGTCGAGGCCTCGGCCTTTGCTGCCGCCGTCTTTGCCACCGCGCGCCCCGTTGCGGGCAGGGACCGTATTGTCATGCGTACCACCTCTAGCTTCGACCCGTTACCCGGTCCTGTCGCGCCCAAGAACCCGCCGGCGCTGGCGATCAACTTCTAGCATAGCGTGATTTTCGAAGAAAAAAAGAATTCTTGCATATACTCGACGATCCTTCGATCAACGTCGTATTTTCGAAAATATTTGAGTTATCGGAAACTGTGTGCTACCCCCGACCGCAGCAAGACGAGTCAGGGAGGTCTTCGTGACAGGCAAACGGCATCTCGGAATCTGGGAAGGATCGCTGCGCAGGGCCTCGCTGTCGCGCGCCGCCGCCCGGGCCGTGGCAGGGCTGGCGCCCGAGGGATTCAGCGTCGAAACGCTGCCCAATCCCGGCACGCTGCCGCTTTTCGATCAGGACGTGATGGATCAGGGCCTGCCCGAAAGTGTCACGGCGCTGCTGGCCGCCGTCACCCGCTGCGACGCGATCCTGATCGTCACCCCCGAATACAATTGGTCCGTCCCGGGCGCGCTGAAGAATGCCATCGACTGGGTGTCACGGGCCCAGCCGGTGCCGCTGGCGGGCAAGCCGGTGGCGATCTGGAGCGTCTCGCCCGGGCTTCTGGGCGGCGCCCGCGTGCATGAGAGCCTGCGCCACGTGCTGCATTCGCAGGACATGCGCATCATGGCCAAGCCCGAGGTGCAGATCGCCCAGGCCCGCGCCAAGCTCGATGTCGAGGCCGGACGCATCACCGATCCCCAGACCGAGGCCTTCCTGCGCGGCCATCTGGAGCAATTCCTGCGCTACAGCCGCTCGATGGCGCTGACCGAGGCCTGACGGCCCATCCGGCAAGGAAGGAGATCCCATGTCACATCCCGACCCGATCCCGACGATGCCCCGCAGCGTCCCCGGCTTGTTCCAGCGCGTCCTCGGCGGCGGGCTGGTGCTGACCTTGGGCGCGGTCATGCTGGTCATCGCCCGCGACTATCCGATGGGGCGCCTTTACGACATGGGGCCGGGCTTCGTCCCGGTCTGGACCGGCGTTGCGCTCTGCCTGATGGGGCTGGCGATCCTGATCGCCGACCTGCGCCCGCAGCCGGATCTGGCCATGCCCGGCCTGCACTGGCGGGGGCTGATCTTCGTCTCGGCCTCGATCCTGGCCTTCGCCGGGCTGATCCAGCCCGCGGGTCTGGTGCCGGCGATGTTCGCCGCCGTCGCCATCTCGAAATTCGGCGACAGCACCAACCGGGTGCTGCCGATCCTGATCTACGCGGCGCTCGCGGCGCTGGGCGGCTGGGCGCTGTTCCTGGTCGCGCTCGAACTGCCGATCCGCGCCTTCTGGAGGTAAACCATGCTCGAGCAATTCATGATGGGCCTGGGCGTGGTCATGCAGCCCTCGGTCCTGGTCTACGCGCTGGCGGGCGTGGTCATCGGCCAGCTGATCGGCGTGCTGCCGGGGATCGGCGCGATCACCGCCATCTCGCTGCTGCTGCCGATCACCTTCCACCTCGACGCCACCTCGTCGATCATCCTCTTGGCGGGCATCTATTACGGCTCGCAATACGGTGGCTCGATTGCCTCGATCCTGCTGAACCTGCCGGGCACGCCCTCATCGGTCGTCACCTGTCTTGAGGGCTACCCGATGGCGCAGAAGGGCCGGGCGGGGCTGGCGCTGTTCATCGCCGCCTTCTCGTCCTTCATCGGCGGCATGATCGGCGTGGCGCTGGTGGTGGCGGCGGCGATCCCCATGGCCTCGATCGCGCTGCGCTTTGGCGCCGCCGAATACGCCATGCTCGTGGTGCTGGGGCTGATCGCGGCCTCGCTGATCGGCACCGGCTCGCAGCTGCGCTCGTTCGCCATGGTGCTGGTCGGCATCGCGCTGGGCCTCGTCGGCGCCGACACGACCACGGGCTTCTACCGCTTCGTCGGCATGCCGGAACTGGCGGACGGCATCAGCCTGGTGTCGCTGGCCATGGGCCTTTTCGGCGTCAGCGAGATCATCCGCTCGGTCAATTCGGAGGCGCCGCGGCAGACAAAGATCGCCGTCTCGATGCGGGACATCCTGCCGACCCGCGCCGAATTCAAGGAAATCACCGGCCCGATCCTGCGCGGCGCGGGCATCGGCAGCTTCTTCGGCGCCCTGCCGGGGACCGGGGCCGCCATCGCCTCGTTCATGGCCTATGCCGTGGAAAAGCGCGTCTCGCGCAGGCCGGGCGAGTTCGGCACCGGCCACCTGCCGGGCATCGCCGCGCCCGAATCCTCGAACAACGCCGCGGCGCAGACCAGCTTCATCCCCACCCTGACGCTGGGCGTCCCGGGCGATGCGGTCATGGCCCTGATGATCGGCGCGCTGGTCCTCAACGGGGTGATCCCGGGGCCGCGGCTGATGGTCGACCAGCCGACGCTGTTCTGGGGTGTCATCGCCAGCTTCTTCATCGGCAACCTGATCCTGCTGCTGATCAACATCCCGCTGATCCGCCTCTGGGTCCTGCTGCTGCGCATCCCCTACCGCAAGCTCTATCCCGTCATCATCATCATGATCTGCGTCGGCGTCTATTCGCACCGCACGAGCGTGGTGGACGTGGTGCTGACGCTGGGCTTCGGGATCCTCGGCTATCTGCTGAAGAACGTCCGTTTCGAGCCCGCGCCGATCCTGCTGGGCTTCGTCCTGGGTCCGCTGTTCGAGGAAAACTTCCGCCGCGCCATGCTGCTGAACGGGGGCGATTTCACCGTCTTCGCCACCCGCCCGATCAGCGGCACGCTCCTGGCCTGCACCGTCGCGCTGCTGGTCTATTCGCTCGCCTCGGGCCTTGCCGCCCGCCGCCGCGCGCGCCGTGCCGCGACCCCGTCCTGACCCCACCTGCCGGGGGGAGGCCCGGCGCAACATCCCAACGGAGGAACCATGTTGAAAACCCTGTTCGCCGCCCTGCCGCTGGCCATGGCCCTGAGCCTGCCCGCCGCCGCGCAAAGCACCTATCCCGACCACACGATCCGCATCGTCCACGGCTTCGCCGCCGGCGGCAACGCGGATACCGTCTCGCGCATCATCGCCGACGCGCTGTCGCAGGACCTGGGCCAGCCGGTCGTGGTCGAGGCCCGTCCGGGCGCGGGCGGCACCGTCGCCTCGGGCTATGTCGCCCAGCAGGAGGCCGACGGCTACACGCTGCAATTGCTGGTCGGCGGTCACCCGGTCGCGGCCGCCCTCTACAATTCCCTGCCCTTCGATTCCCTCGAAGACTTCACCTTCATCTCGACCGTCGGACAGTTCCCGTTCTTCGTCGGCGCCCAGCACGGCCGCTTCGCCTCGATCCAGGAGGTCATCGACGCAGCCCGCGCCAACCCGCGCTCAATCCGCATCGGCCATGCCGGTGTCGGTTCCACCCAGCACCTGACCGGCGAATTGCTGGGGCTGGAGACCGGCGTGCAATTCCTGCACGTCCCCTATCAGGGCGGCGCCGCCGCGACGACGGCGCTGATGGGCGGCGAGATCGACCTGGTGATCGACGCGGGCACCGTGATCCTCGGCCAGGCCGACGCGGGCGTCTTCGACGCGCTGGCGGTGACCTCCGGCGCGCGCTGGGACGACCGTCCCGATGTGCCGACGCTGGCCGAGACCGTGGCGCCGGGCTTTGACGTGCTGTCCTGGACCGGCATCGGCGCCCCTGCCGGCCTGCCCGACGACATCGCCGAGACGCTGAACGCCGCCGTCAACCGCGCCCTGCAAGACGAGGGCGTGCGCGAGCGGATCCTGGCGCTGGGTGCGAGCCCCGCGGGCTCCACCGGCGAGGCGTTCCGCGCCATGGTCGAGCGGCAGATCGCCACCTGGACCCGGGTGATCGACGCCGCCGAGATCGAGCGCCGCTGAGCCCTCGCCCGGACCGGCTGCCCGCTCCCGTGGCCGGTCCACTCCCTGCTGCCCCGATGGACATGATGACCGAGACGACGCCCGAATCCCTCTATGCCAGCATGCTGCGCCAATCGCTCTGGGTCGTGACCACCCGCCCCGCCCGCGGCCCCGGCATTCAGGCGGTGCTGCCCGAGCATCTGGCCTATCAGGTGGCGCTGGAACGCGCGGGCACTCTCTTCGGCGCCGGACCGATCTTCGAGGAAGGCGACGCAGCGCCCCCCACCGGCGGCATGATCATCCTGCGCGCCGCCACCGAGGCCGAGGCGCGGCAGATCGCCGAGGCCGACCCGTTCCATGCCAAGGGCCTCAGGCAATTCACCCTGCACCGCTGGCTGCTGAACGAGGGGTCGATGACCCTCACCCTGCGCTATTCCGACCAGAGCCTCGTTCTGGGCTGAGCCCCCTTTCAGGAAAGTCCCCGATGTCCGACCCCAAACCCAACCTGATCGGCGGCGCCTGGCGCCCCGGCGAGGGCGCGCCCAATGTCAGCCCCTCCGACCTGTCGCTGACCCTGGGCGACTATGCCCGCGGCACCCGCGCCGATGCGCTCGACGCCGTTGCCGCCGCCAAAGCCGCCTTCCCCGCCTGGTCGCGCTCGGCGCCGCTCACCCGCCACGCCATCCTGCGCAAGGCCGCCGACGAGATCCTGGCCCGGCGCGAGGAACTGGGACGGCTTCTGTCCCTCGAAGAGGGCAAGACCCTGCCCGAAGGCATCGGGGAAGTGACCCGCGCCGGCCAGATCTTCGACTTCTTCGCCGGGGAATGCCTCCGGCTCTCGGGCGAGCTCCTGCCCTCGGTCCGCCCCGGCGTCGGCGTCGAGATCACCCGCGAGGCGGTCGGGGTCGTCGGCATCATCACGCCCTGGAACTTCCCCATCGCCATCCCCGCCTGGAAGATCGCGCCCGCGCTCTGCCACGGCAATACCGTGGTCTTCAAACCCGCCGATCTGGTCCCCGGCTCGGCCTGGGCGCTGGTCGATATCCTGCACCGCGCGGGCCTGCCCGAGGGCGTCCTCAATCTGGTCATGGGCCGCGGCTCGGTGGTCGGTCAGGCGATCGTCGAAAGCCCGGATGTGACGGCGCTGACCTTCACCGGCTCGCGCCAGACCGGCGAGGCGCTGGCCCTCGCCTCGGCCCGGCTGATGCGCAAGGTGCAGTTCGAAATGGGCGGCAAGAACCCATTCGTCGTGCTGAAGGACGCCGATCTCGGCGTCGCGGTCGAGGCGGTGGTCAACGGCTCGTTCTTCTCGACCGGCCAGCGCTGCACCGCCTCGTCGCGGATCATCGTCGAAGAGGCGGTCTACGCGCCCTTCCTCGCCGCGGTGAAAACCCGGCTCGAGGCGCTGACCACCGGCCACGCGCTGGAGACCGGCACCGATATCGGCCCGGTGGTCGATGAAAGCCAGCTCGCCCAGGACCTCGAATACATCGCCCAGGGCCAGAGCGAAGGCGCCCGCCTCGTCACCGGCGGCGACCGGGTGAGCCGGGCGACCGAGGGCTTCTTCCTCACCCCCGCCCTGTTCGCCGATTGCACCAACCAGATGCGCATCGCCCGGGAAGAGATCTTCGGCCCGGTGGCCGCGGTGATCCCGGTGAGGGACTATGACGAGGCGCTGAGCGTCGCCAATGACACGCCCTATGGCCTCTCGGCCGGGATCGCCACCACCAGCCTGAAACACGCCAGCCACTTCAAGCGCAACGCCGAGGCCGGGATGGTGATGGTCAACCTGCCCACCGCGGGGGTGGATTTCCACGTCCCCTTCGGCGGCACCAAGGGCTCCAGCCACGGCCCCCGCGAACAGGGCCGCTACGCCGCCGAGTTCTTCACCAGCGTCAAGACCGCCTACCAACAGCCCTGATTTCTTTGTTCCTCAAATATCCACGGGGATTTTCAAGGGGGGCGTGCCCCCCTTGAAGCAGGGGGTGCGGGGGGCGG
>NZ_JAUCCQ010000125.1:0-11687 GCF_034676075.1 Pararhodobacter sp.
GGACGGCGCCGCCCGGGGGCGGGGGGTGTGGCGGGCGGGGCCGGGAAGGCGCGCCCGCGGCGGCCCCGGGGGTTTTCCACCCCCGGACCCCCGAGGATATTTGAAGAACGAAGAGGGCGATGGGCGTCAGGCAGGGGCGATCCGGCGCGCTTTTCACTTTGCCGAAAATACGCAACCCGCCCTGTCTGCCCGCGCCGAGGATCCGGTCGGCAGGGCGCGCTTGTCACCCGGATGCCCGGTCTCCTCCGGGCGCTCCGGTCAAGGCAGGCGGCGGGCCGCAGGCGGGGGGGGCGGGTGGGAGCCTGCGGCCCGCCGCCGTCAGTGCCAGCTCACATCGCCGAGGAAGATATAGCCCGCACCATAGATCGTCTTGATCAGCCGCGGGTTCTTCGGATCCTCGCCGAGCTTCGCCCGAAGCCGCGAGATCCGCACATCCATCGCCCGGTCGAAGCTTTCGCCCGCCGCGCCGCCCAGCGATTCCTGCATCTGCATGCGCGAGATCAGCCGTTTCGGCGCGTCGAGGAAGAGGCGCAGCACCTCCCCCTCGGCATGGCTGAAGGGCACTTCCGCCCCGTCCGGGCCGATCAGCAGGTAGCGGTCGAATTGTGCTTCCCAGCCGTTGAAGCGGGCGACCGAGCCGCCGGCCTCGGGCGCCGGGCGCGACTTGCGCAGCCGGGCGCGGATCCGGGCCACGACCTCGGCCGGCTCGAAGGGCTTGATGATGTAATCGTCGGCCCCCAGCTCCAGCCCCGTCACCCGGTCCGAGGCTGCCGCCCTCCCCGAGATGATGATGATCGTCGCCCCCGATTCGAGGGCCAGCCGGTGGACCAGCGCCAGACCGTCGCGGTCGGGCAGCCCCAGATCCACCAGGCAGACATCCGGCGCCGTGCGTTTCAGCGCCGCCTCGAATTCCGTCGCCCGCGAGAAGGTCGAGGTGCGGAACCCCGCCTCATTCAGCGCATCGGCGAGGATGCGGCGGATTTCGGCCTCGTCGTCGAGGATGGCGACATGGGGCTGCGTCATCGGGGATCCTTACGGCAGGGCAGGGCGCGCGGTCCCCGGCATAGCCGAGGCTGCGGCGCGCAGGAAGGCGTCGAGTTCGGCGGGGGCGAAGGGTTTGGCCAGCACGGCGGCCTCCCGGGCGGCCCTGGCGCGCAGCGGGTCCGAGGGCGGCAGCGAGGTCATCAGCGCCATGGCGAGGCCGGGCCGCAGGCCGCGCAGCCGGGCCAGCAGGTCGGGGCCGGTTTCCTCGCCCTTCAGCTGGATGTCCGACAGCACCATGCCGATCTCCGGCAGCAGCGCCAGCGCGCGGGCATCCTCGGCGGTTTCGGCCTCGATCACCCGGTGGCCGAGGTCCACCAGCATCTCGCGCACCAGCATGCGGATCTCGGCGCTGTCCTCGACCAGCAGCACGAGCCGGGTCTCGTCCGGGGCGGGATCGGCGGCGGGGCGCAGCGGCAGGCGCAGTGTGACCCGGGCGCCGCCCTCGGGCCGGTTGGCCAGCCGCACCGTGCCCCCCGCGAGCGAGGCCTGGTCATAGACCATCGCCAGCCCGAGGCCCGATCCCTCCGCCCCCTTGGTGGTATAGAACGGGTCGAGCCCGCGTTTCAGCGCCTCGTCGGTGAAGCCCGGCCCGTCATCCTCGACCGCGAGTTCCAGCCAGGTGTCCTGCACCCGGCGGGCCGAGAGGCGGATCTGGCCGCCGCCGTCCTCGCTGCAGCCGATGGCGTCGCGGGCGTTGAGGATCAGGTTCAGGAGCGCGTCCTGCGTCGCCCCCTGATCCAGCATCACCCGCCCCAGGCCGGGTTCCAGCGCGATGCCGAGCCGCATGCCCGCGGGCAACGAGGGCGAGGCCATCATCCGCAGATCGTCCAGAAGCGGCTCAAGGTCGGTGGCCTGCGGGTTCAGGACGCGCGCGCCCGACATCTCTCCGATGCGGCGCAGAAGCGTCCCGCCGCGCCGGGCCGCGGCCTGGGTGGCGCGCACCGCCTCGGCGGCCTCGGGCGGCAGGTCGGGCAGACGGGCGAGTTTGTCCTGAAGCCCGAGAATGATGGTCAAGAGGTTCGAGAAATCATGCGCAAGGCCCGAGGTCAGCTGCGCCGCCACCTCGCGCTTGCGCGTCTGCATCAGCGCCGCGCGGGCCTGCGTTTCGGCGGTGATATCGGTGGTCAGCAGATAGACGCCGCCATCCTGCCCGTCCGGGGCATTGCGCGGATCGGGGGTCATCACCACGCGGATGCGCCGCCCGCTGTCCTCATGCGTCAACTCGCGCACCGCATCCTCGCCCTGCAGGGTGCGGTGCATGTCGGCGATGAGGCTGGCGTGAAGCTGGGCGCCGACCGCCTCCTCGAAGCGCATGCCGACGACATTGGCGGGCAGGCCCGGCACCAGCGACGACAGGCGCCGGTTCGAATAGGTATAGACCAGATTGCGGTCGAGATGGGCGATATGCGCCGGCATCATCTCGGTCACCAGACGGGTGCGGGCCTCCATCTCGGTCAGCTCGCGCTGCGTCTCCTCGAGCATGGCATTGGTCGAGGCGAGTTGCCGGTTGGCCATCCCCAGCCGCTCGGCATGGGTCAACAGCTGGCCCGAGAGTTCCTCGGAGCGGGCGCGCAGCAATTGCTCCTGCAGCTTGATCTCGGTGATGTCGGTATAGACCGTGACCCAGCCGCCCTGCGCCAGCGGCGCCCCCTCGACCGAGACCCAGCGGCCGTTGGCGCGCTGGCGCTCCATGTAATGGGGCCGGAAATCGCGCGCCGTCTCGACCCTCTGGCGCACGGCCTCCTCGACATCGCCGGGCGGGCCGTATTCGCCGCGCCGGACCAGGAAGCGGATCGTCTCCTCGAACGAGGCGCCGGGCCGGACCAGCGCATCGGGCAGGCCGAACATCTCCTGATAGCGGGGGTTGCAGACGGCGAGACGCAGGTCGCTGTCGAAAATGGACAGCGCCTGCTGGATCAGGTTCAACCCGGCGCGGGTCAGCTTTTCGTAGGTTTCCGGCTGCATGGTGGGCAGGCTAGCGCCGCGCCCGGGCGGCGTCCAGCGTTGCCGCTCAGCGCAGCTCTTCGCCCGGTTCGACGCCCCAGACGGCCGAGGTTTCCAGCCAGCCGCGGCTGCCCTCGACACTGACCCGGCACCAGCCCGAGGAGCATTCCATGATCCGTGCCACCACGCCCGCCTCGAGATAGGCGAGTTCGGTGGCGCCGGGCTGGGGCAGGGCGCGGAGCGGCGTCATGTCCTGCGTCACGAGGACCGTGCGCACGCCCGAGAGCAGCGAGTAATGAATCCACCCGCCCTCGCCCTCGGAATCCTCGACCCGGCGCCAATGCTCGAATTCGCCGGTGACCCGCAGCGGCAGGTCGCGCAGCGTATAGATCCAGTCGACGCGGTGGGTGTCGGACGGCCCGCGCCGCGCCCGCCCGCGTGAGGTCTTGAGCGAGACATAGCGCGGCAAGGGCAGGCCGGTTTCGGGGCCGACGGTGGGGGCCGTGGTCGCGGCGGGCGGCGGGGCGACGGCGGCCTGGGTCGCCACCAGCTCGTCCGCGCCGGCCCCGGAGCCGGCCATGCCTGCCGACACGGCCACAGCCGCCCAGACGACGATCGCAATCGCTTTGCGCATTCGGTCCTGCCCGGCCTGCTTGCGCAGGTCTGATGATGCCTCCGGCCCCCGCTCATTGGCTGCGAAATTTTATTTCGCACGGGGTTGCGCGGATGGCTTGTGCCTCGGTTCGCTCTGCGCCACTTTGCCAGCAAGCGGCCCGATTTGAAAGACCCAAGGAGAAGTCCATGCCCCTCAAGCGCCTGAGTGTGGTGGTCACGCGACGCCTGCCGGACCCGGTGGAAACGCGGCTGAAGGAATTGTTCGACGCCGAGCTGAGGGATGATGACCGGCCGATGAGTCGCGAGGAACTGCTGGCGGCGATGGCGCGCGCCGATGTGCTGGTGCCGACGCTGACCGACCATATCGACGCGGGGCTCTTGGCCGGGGCGGGCGAGCGGCTGAAGCTGATCGCCAATTACGGGGCGGGGATCGACCATATCGACGTGCAATCGGCCCGCCAGCGCGGGATTCTGGTGTCGAATACCCCGGGCGTGGTGACCGAGGATACCGCCGACATGACCATCGCCCTGATGCTGGCGGTGACCCGGCGCATCCCCGAGGGGCTGGCGGTGATGCAGGCGGGCGGCTGGTCCGGCTGGTCGCCGATGGCGCATCTGGGCGGGCGGATCGGCGGCAAGCGGCTGGGGATCCTGGGCATGGGCCGGATCGGCCAGGCGGTGGCGCGGCGCGCGCAGGCCTTCGGCATGCAGATCCATTACCACAATCGCAAGCGCCTGCGGCCCGAGGTCGAGGAACCGCTGGAGGCGACCTTTTGGGAGAGCCTCGACCAGATGGTGGCGCGGATGGACGTGATCTCGATCAACTGCCCGCACACGCCCTCGACCTTTCATCTGATGAACGCCCGGCGGCTGAAGCTGATGAAACCCTCGGCGGTGATCGTCAACACCTCGCGCGGCGAGGTGATCGACGAGAACGCGCTGACCCGGATGCTGCGCGCGGGCGAATTGGGCGGCGCGGGGCTCGATGTCTTCGAGCGCGGTTCGGAAGTGAATCCGCGGTTGAGGGAACTGCCGAATGTGGTGCTGCTGCCGCACATGGGCTCGGCCACGCTGGAGGGACGGGTCGAGATGGGCGAGAAGGTGATCCTGAACATCAAGACCTTCGCCGACGGTCACCGGCCGCCGGATCAGGTGCTGCCGGGGATGCTGTAACGGCCGTCGGTTCGGGGGAGGGGTTTCGCCCTCGTGCCTCGGGCGACCGAGGCGGGGGGCTGCTCGCCCCCCGCACCCCCTCGCCAAAGGGGGGCACGCCCCCCTTTGGAAACCCCGTGGATATTTGAAGAACGAAGATGACGAAGACGGGGCGGGCGTTACTTCACCGCCTTGCCGGCGATGGTGGTCGTCTTGCCGCCGGTGAAATTCGCCGTGGCGAGCACCTTCGGCTTTTCCTTCTTCGGTTTCTTGGCTTCCTTGTTGCCGCGCTGGCTGTCGCCCTTGCCCATGGTCATGTCCTCTGGTGAACCCCCGCCCGGCGGATGCGGGGCGGGTCGATGCGAGGGAGGGCCGCGAGGCTCTCGGCAAGCAGCAGGGCGTGCCGGCCCGTGGCGCGGCGGCGCTCTGCGGGGGCAGTCTGATCCTCGGGGCGGCGGGGAGCAAGCCCCTTGGCGAGGGCAGGGTAGGATGGGCAATCTGCCCATCCCTGATGGTCCGGGCGTCAGACCATCATTTCCTTGGTCGCGGTCAGCTTCACCCCCGGGTGGTCGCGGCCGATGCGGTCGATGTCCCATTGCAGGCGGGTCAGATAGACCAGATCGCCGTCGTGATCGGTGGCGATATGCTGCTTGTTGGTGTTGACCACCTTCTCGACCTCGGCCTTGTCGCCCGAGATCCAGCGGGCCGAGGTGAATTGCGAGGGCTCGAAGCGCACCGGCAGGCCGTATTCCAGCTCGATCCGGCTGGCCAGCACCTCGAATTGCAGGGCGCCGACCACGCCGACGATGAAGCCCGAGCCGATCGAGGGTTTGAAGACCTTGGCCGCGCCTTCCTCGGCGAATTGCATCAGCGCCTTTTCCAGGTGCTTGGCCTTCATCGGGTCGCCCGCGCGGACGTTCTGCAAGAGCTCCGGCGCGAAGGAGGGGATGCCGGTGAAGCGCATTGCCTCGCCCTCGGTCAGCGTGTCGCCGATGCGCAGCTGGCCGTGGTTCGGAATGCCCATGATGTCGCCCGCCCAGGCCTCTTCCGTCAATTCGCGGTCGGCGGCGAGGAACAGCACCGGGTTGGTGATCGCCATCGGCTTGCCGGAACGGACATGCATCAGCTTCATGCCGCGCTGGAAATGCCCCGAGGCGAGGCGGACGAAGGCCACGCGGTCGCGGTGCTTGGGGTCCATGTTGGCCTGCACCTTGAAGACGAAGCCGGTGACCTTGTCCTCCTCGGGGTCGACCTGGCGCTTGTCGGTGGTCAAGGGCTGCGGCGCCGGGCCAAATTCGGCCATCCCGGCCATCAGCTCGCGCACGCCGAAGGAATTGATCGCCGAGCCGAACCAGATCGGCGTCATCGAGCCGTTCAGCACCTGCTCGCGGTCGAAGGCGGGCAGCAGGGCGCGGGCCATCTCCAGCTCTTCCTTCAGCGTCTCCAGCATCGCCGCCGGGATGTGCTGCGCCAGCTTGGGGTCGTCGAGCCCCTCGATCTTCAGCGACTCGCCCACCCGGTTGCGGTCGGCGCGGTCCATCAGTTCCAGCCGGTCGTGCAGGATGTCGTAGCAGCCGAGGAACTCGCGGCCCTGGCCGATGGGCCACGACGCCGGGGTCACGTCGATGGCCAGGTTTTCCTGGATCTCGTCGATGATCTCGAAGGTGTCGCGGGCCTCGCGGTCCATCTTGTTGCAGAAGGTCAGGATCGGCAGGTCGCGCAGGCGGCAGACCTCGAACAGCTTCCGCGTCTGGCTTTCGACGCCCTTGGCCCCGTCGATGACCATGATCGCGGCATCGACCGCGGTGAGCGTGCGGTAGGTGTCTTCCGAGAAATCCGAGTGGCCGGGCGTGTCGACCAGATTGAAGCGCCAGCTGTCGAAATCGAAGGACATGGCCGAGGCCGAGACCGAGATCCCGCGGTCCTTTTCCATCTGCATGAAGTCCGAGCGCGTGCGCCGCGCCTCGCCCTTGGCGCGCACCTGACCGGCCATCTGGATGGCGCCCCCGAACAGGAGGAACTTCTCGGTCAGCGTGGTCTTGCCGGCGTCGGGGTGCGAGATGATCGCAAAGGTCCGGCGGCGGGCGATTTCGGGCGGCAGGGTGGGGCGATTGTCCAGCATGGCCGCGCACTAGCCGAAAGCGCTTCGCCTGTCCACTGGGCGCCGCGTTCCGGGGCCTTTCAGGGGCCTTGCGCTCAGCCCTCGGCCGGGGCCAGCACCGCCGCGTCGCGCAGCAGGGTGGCAGGCCGCGGCGGGGGCGGGGTCAGCATGCCCAGGGGCAGCGCGCAGGTGCTGCCGCCGGTGCAGGCCGGGACGGCGGCGACGGCGATGGAGCCGTTGAGCGAGAGGGTGAGCAGCGCGGCGAAGGCCAGGGCGGTGCGGGTCATGGCGGCGATCCTGTCGGTGCGTTTCGTCTTGGTTGCAGGATCAACGGCGCGGGAGGCAGCAAGTTCCCGCCCGGCAAGAAAAAACCGCGCTCGGGGGGCGAGCGCGGCAGGCGAAGGGAGGAGAGGGCAGGTTCAGCGCTGTCCGGCGACCGGGACGGCGAAGGCCACGCGCTGGCCTAGGTCGGCGGGGCGGGCCGGGGGCGGGGACAGCATGCGCAGCGAGAGGGCGCAGACGCCCTCGGCATTGCAGGCCGCGGGCGCCGAAGCGGCGGCGAGCGAGCCGTTGAGCGAGAGGGTGAGCAGGGTGGCAAGGGCGAGGGCAGTGCGGGTCATCGGGGCATCCTTGGGTTGGGAGGCAGCATCTCTATGGCCATGGGTCGGGGCGGCCCGGCCTGCGGTTCAAAGATTTCGGCGGATTTCTTGCGGCACGGGCCTGCGCCGGGGGGCCGAAATGCAAAACGCCCCCGGGGTGCGGGGGCGGGAGCGGTCTGGCGCGGGGCCGGAGGTCAGCGGCTGCGGACCGGGATCGCCAGGGGGATCTGGCGCAGGCGGGCGCCCCCGGGCGGGGTGCGGGTCTGGCGGTCGATCTGGCGAAGCAGCGCGGCGGCGGTGTCGAGGCGGAACATGGCACTCTCCGGGGTTGGTAATCCTGTGTCGCGCGGGCGGCGGGCCGGGTTCACTCGGCGGCAGGGCCCGGGCCGGGACAGAAAGAAGGGCCGCCTTGGAGGGCGGCCCAGTCAACGAGGGAGGATCGACAGGGGAGGGAGGGCAGAAAGCTCAGCGCTTGCCGAACAGCGTCAGGATCGGGCGGCGCGGGGTGGTGGGCGCGGGGCGCGGTTGGGTCAGCAGGGCCTTGGCGGTGGTCGGGGTCATGGCTTGGTTCCTGGGCGGGAGGATGGAGTGAACAGCCATGGGTCGCGGCAGACATGCCTGCGGTTCAAAGAAAAACACGCCCCAACGGGCGCGACTTTTCAGGGCTCGGGGGGCGACACGGCACCCGGGGCCGTCAGTTCACCATGGCTGCCCGCGGCGCCGTCTCGGTCGCCACGCAGACCCGGTTACGGCCGCTTTCCTTGGCGGCATAGAGCTGGGCATCGGCGCGGTCGGTCCAATCCTCGACATCGAGGACCGCATCCGTCGCCTCGGCCACGCCGAAGCTGGCGCTGACCGGGATCTGCGGAAAGCCGGGGATCGACAGACGCTCGACCGCGCGCCGCACGCGTTCGGCCACTTCCGAGGCGATGGCGGCATCGGCATTGGCCACGAGCACGGCGAATTCCTCGCCGCCGATGCGGCCGAAACTGTCCTCGACCCGGAGTTCGCGCAGCACGCAGCGCGCCACGGCCTTCAGCACCGCATCGCCCGCGGCATGGCCCCAGGTGTCGTTGATCTTCTTGAAATGGTCGAGGTCGAAGATCATCAGCGAGGCCTTGGCATGCGCCCGGGCCCGCGCGGCGAAGGTCTTGCGCAGCGTGTCGGAAAAGGCCCGGCGGGTCATGGCCCCGGTCAGCACGTCGCGGCTGGCCTCGCCCCAGAGCTCGACCTGATCGACGACCAGCTTGGCGAAACCCTCCAGCAGCTGGCAATCGCGGTCGCTGAAGTCGCGCTCGGCGGTGTCCAGAACCCGGAGTGAGCCGATCACCACCTCGTCCTTGATCAGCGGGATTTCCAGAAAGGACCGGTACACGCCGCCCTCGGCATTGGCGGGCGCACCATGCAGTGCGACCGAGACGGCGGGGACGTTGAAGACGGATTTGATAAGGTCGGTAACGGCGGCGAACTGGGCCGGGGCGGGAAGGGCGGCCTGGATCGGGGTATTCAGCATTAAGGGAACCTCGGCCGCGGTGCTGGCGGCGAACTCGGGATCATCAAGGGAAACGCGGGCATTCATGGAACCGACCTCTGCGCTTTCGCGGATGGTCTTTTTTCGACGCGAATTGAGACCGGTTCGGGGACCGTTCGGGGCGGAAAAGAGGTTAATTAAGGGTTAACCAAGGCATCGGGCCGGATTCCGCCCAGATTGCGCCGTGTTCTCCCGTATAGGTAGAAATCAGCTTTCTCGCACCTCTCTGGGTATGAATCTGCCTGTAGACATTGACCTAAAGGCAGATTCGGGGTAGGGCGCGACCATTGGCCGCCGCTGACCCCAGCGGCCCGACCGCTGCCGGGGCGCGGAATCTGGCGTCCCATCCTTTCCTTGCGGCCCGATGCCGCAATTCACGGACGCATATGACCAAGTTTACCGATCTGAAGCTGGACCCCAAGGTCCTCAAGGCCGTTGCCGAAGCCGGCTACGAAACTCCGACGCCGATCCAGGCGCAGGCGATCCCCGAGGCGCTGGAAGGCCGCGACGTTCTGGGCATCGCCCAGACGGGCACCGGCAAGACCGCCTCCTTCACGCTGCCCCTGATCACGCGCCTGTCGCGCGGCCGCGCCCGGGCCCGGATGCCGCGCTCGCTGGTGCTGGCGCCGACGCGCGAACTGGCCGCCCAGGTGGCCGAGAATTTCGACGTTTACGCGAAATATACCAAGCTGACCAAGGCCCTGCTGATCGGCGGCGTCTCGTTCACCGAACAGGACAAGCTGATCGACCGCGGCGTCGACGTGCTGATCGCGACGCCCGGCCGCCTGCTCGACCATTTCGAGCGCGGCAAGCTGCTGCTCACCGGCGTGGAAGTCATGGTCGTCGATGAAGCCGACCGCATGCTCGACATGGGTTTCATCCCGGATATCGAGCGCATCTTCCAGCTGACCCCCTTCACCCGGCAGACGCTGTTCTTCTCGGCCACCATGGCGCCCGAGATCGAGCGCATCACCAACATGTTCCTGTCGAACCCGGTCCGGGTCGAGGTTGCCCGCCAGGCCACCACCGCCGAGACCATCGAACAGCAACTGATCGAGCTGACGCCGACCCGTCGCGACCGCGCCTTCAGCGAGAAGCGCGCCATGCTGCGCTCGCTGATCGAGGCCGAGGGCGATGCCTGCACCAATGCGATCATCTTCTGCAACCGTAAGATCGACGTCGATGTCGTGGCCAAGTCGCTGAAAAAGCACGGGTTCAACGCCTCGCCGATCCATGGCGATCTGGACCAGTCGGTGCGGACCCGCACGCTGGACGGCTTCCGTGACGGGACCGTGCGGCTGCTGATCGCCTCGGACGTCGCGGCCCGCGGGCTCGACATTCCGGCCGTGAGCCATGTCTTCAACTTCGACGTGCCCTCGCATGCCGAGGATTACGTCCACCGCATCGGCCGCACCGGCCGGGCCGGGCGTTCGGGCAAGGCCTTCACCATCGCCACGCCCTCGGACGACAAGTACCTCGCGGCCATCGAGTCGCTTCTGCAGAAGAAACTGCCGCGCGGCGTGCCGCCCGAAGGCTTTGCCGAAGCCGCCGCTGAATCCGCCGCGCGCCCCGAGCGCAAGCGGGACGGCGACCGGCCCGAGCGCGCCGAGCGCCCGCGGCGTGGCGAGCGCAAGCCCCGGGGCGAGCGTCCCCCACGCGAGACGGTCGAGGCGCCGGTCGAAACCCTGGTCGAGGCGCCCGTGGCCGAGGCCGCGCCTGCGCCCGCGCCGGTGGCGGAACTGGCCAGCGTCAAGCCGGCGCGCGACGAGATGCGCAGCGACCGTGGCGAGCGCGGTGAGCGTTCCGAACGCAACGGCCGGGGCCGCCGCGACCGGGACCGGGGCCGCGACGATGCGCCGGTTGTCGGCATGGGCGACCACGTTCCCGACTTCCTGATGCGTGAGTTCCGCGCCAAGGCCAGCTGAGCCTGCACAGCGCTGCATCGCCCTTCCTGCGCGCCCCTCACCGGGCGCGCATTCTTCGTTGATTTGCCCGGAACAAGGCCTAGGATCGGCCGCGGCACGCCCGTGTGCCGTTAACGGGATTACCAACGATGAATTTTTCCACCGCCGTTTCCACCTGCTTTTCCAAATTCGTCACCTTTACCGGCCGGGCGCCGCGCTCGGAATACTGGTATTGGGTGCTCTTCGTCTTTCTGGGGACGATCGTCTTCTCAGCCGCCGATTATGCCGTCTTCGGCAATGGCAACGGCTTGATCTCGGGGATCTTTTCCCTGGTGATCCTGCTGCCGGGCCTCGCCGTCAGCGTGCGCCGGCTGCATGACATCGGCCGCTCGGGCTGGTGGCTGCTGCTGTCCCTCATCCCGCTGGTCGGCATCATCATCCTGATCGTCTGGATGATCCGCGAGAGCGACCCGGGTGATAACGAATTCGGGCCGAACCCGTTCAGCTACTGACCGGATCCGGCGCAGGCGTTGAGCCGGGGGTGACCCGGCTCAATAGCTGTAGTCGGCGTAGATCCGGCTCAGGTCGCCCTGCCAATCGCCACGGTAATGCGCCAGCAGCTCGTCTGCAGGGACCATCCCCGTCTCGACGCTTTCCTTCAACGCGTTGAGGAAATGCGTCTCGTCGGGGATCAGCCCGCCCGCGCCGGGCCGGGCGCGCGCCTTGAGGCCACCCTCGGCGATCGTCACCAGCTCCCGCGCGAGGTCGAGCATCTTCACGCCATGCGTCTCGGCCTG
>NZ_JAUCCQ010000126.1:0-11687 GCF_034676075.1 Pararhodobacter sp.
GTCTGCCCCCCTCTTGGCCTGCGGCCAATTCACCCCCCGAGGATATTTGGAGAACAAAGAAGGCAAGTTAGCGCCCTCTTAACCTTGATCTTTGTTCTCTAAATATCCTCGGGGGTTTCCAAAGGGGGCCCGAGGGTCCCCTTTGGCGGGGGGTGCGGGGGGCTGGCCCCCCGCTTCACCCTTGCCGGGTGAGAGCCTTCGCCAATGCCCGGTCGGTCGCGTCTTCGGGGCCTTCATGCCTTGGGCGGAACCGGAGCCGGAAGGCGGCGAGGCGGAGGTCGGGGGCGACGTCGGGATAGCCCAGGGTATCGAGCGAGACTTGAAGCGGGGTCTCCGCGTCGCCCGGGGCCTCGGGCCAGAGGGCGAGGCCCTTCCGTGCGAGGCGTTGCCAGTCGAAGCGCGGGCCGGGGTCGACCTTGCGGGCGGGGGCGAAGTCGGAATGGGCGATGACGCCCTTGGCCGGGATCGTCCAGCGGGCGAGGATGTCGGGCAGCAGCGTCTCCAGCCGGTCCATCAGCGGCGCGGCGAAGGGGCTCTTGCCGTCATTGTCCAGCTCGATGCCGATGGAGCGGGAATTGACGTCGCCGCGGCCCTGCCATTCGCCGGTGCCGGCGTGCCAGGCGCGGGCCGCTTCCTCGACCAACTGCCAGAGCCTGCCGTCGCGGCCGATCAGGTAATGGGCCGAGACCTCGGCCGCCGGATCCGAGAGCCGGGCGAGCGCGGCTTCCGCCGAGATCATCTCGGTGAAATGGATCACCACCAGCTCGGGGCGGAGCCCGTCGCGGCGGGGTCCGTGGTTGGGCGAGGGATGCCAGAGGGCGCCGGGGATCGGCATGTCAGCGGCGGGCGAGGGCCTGGCGCAGGGGCGTCGGGTCCCACCAGCAGGCGAAGCCGTCGCCATCGGGATCGAGGTTGCCGCGGTCGCGTTCCGGCCCGCCGTCTTCCAGGAACGCCTGCTGGGCGGCGTCCTGGTTGCGGTATTGCAGGCAGGCGTTCTCCCAGCGCGACCAGCGCAGCGGGTTGATGCGGCGATAGGTCTCGGTCCCCACGGCCTGGGTCTGGCTCAGGGCATAGGCCATGAGGTTCGGGCCGCCATGCTCGGACGGGGCCGGGATCGAGGCGGTGACGATCGGTGCCTGTTGCGGCGCGGCGCCCTGGGGGGTGATCCGCTGCGCTTCGCCCGCGTGATAGACTTGCTGGTCCTGCACCCCGCCGCGGGGCGCGGTGGCGCTGGCGGCGACCACCGGGGCGGGCGCGGGGATGGAGGCGGGCGCCGGAGCGGCGGAGGTGGTGGTCGGGGCCAGGGTCTGGGTGGCGATCGGGGCCTGCGGCTGCGGCGGGGGCAGCGTGCTGGCCATGGCGCTCAGCGGTGCGCGCTCGCGCTGGGGGATCGCGTCCAGCGTGGTCGGGGCGCTGGCGGGCATCGAGGCGGGGGGCAGGATCGTGGCCGTCCGGCTTTCGGGCGGCACCGAATAGGGGATCGAGGACCGGGAGGCGGGCGTCGTGCTGCGGTCGCGCAGATAGCGCTGATAGTCGCCGAAGCCGACCCCGCTGTTGGTCATAGTCGCCAGGTTGTCCGGTCCCGCGGCGCAGCCCGCCATGCCCAGAAGGGCCAGCGGTGCCGCCAGTGCCAAGATGCGCATGTCTGCCTCTGCTCGATTATATTTTTCGAGCAGATTACCACCATTTTTGCGGTTTGGAAACAAAACCGGCCGCCGTCTCCAGCACATGCGCCGTGTTCAGGAGATCCGCCTCACCCCAGGGCTTGCCGATCAGCTGCAGGCCGAGCGGCAGGCCGCGGCTGTCCAGCCCGGTCGGCACCGCGATGCCCGGCAGACCCGCCAGGTTCACGGTCACGGTGAAGACGTCGTTGAGGTACATCGCCACCGGGTCGGCATCCGCCATCTCGCCCAGGCCGAAGGCCGAGGACGGGGTGGCAGGGGTCAGGATGGCGTCGACGCCAGCCGCGAAAGCCTCGTCGAAATCGCGCTTGATCAGGGCGCGGACCCGGCGGGCGCGGTTGTAATAGGCGTCGTAGAAGCCCGCGGACAGCACATAGGTGCCGACCATGACGCGGCGCTGCACCTCGGGGCCGAAGCCTTCGGCGCGGGTCTTTTCGTACATCTCGGTGATGCCGTCGCCGGGCGCGAGTTTCGCCCGGTGGCCGTATCGCACGCCGTCATAGCGGGCCAGGTTGGACGAGGCCTCGGCCGGGGCGATGACGTAATAGGCGGGCAGCGCGTATTTGGTGTGCGGCAGCGAGATGTCGGTGATCTTCGCGCCCGCGTCCTTCAGCATGGCGGTGCCGTCGGACCAGAGTTTCTCGATCTCCTCGGGCATGCCGTCCATGCGGTATTCGCGGGGAATGCCGATGGTCTTGCCGCGGATGTCGCCGGTGAGCGCGGCCTCGAAATCCGGGACCGGGATATCGGCCGAGGTCGAATCCTTGGGGTCATGGCCGACCATCGCACCCAGCATGATCGCCGCATCGCGCACGGTCTTGGTCATCGGGCCCGCCTGATCCAGCGACGAGGCGAAGGCGACGATGCCCCAGCGCGAGCAGCGGCCATAGGTCGGCTTGATGCCGACGGTGCCGGTGAAGGCGGCGGGCTGGCGGATCGAGCCGCCGGTATCGGTGCCGGTGGCGCCGAGGCAGAGGTCGGCCGCGACGGCGCTCGCCGAGCCGCCCGAGGAGCCGCCCGGAGTCAGCGGCGTTGCGTCATTGCCGCGGCGCCAGGGGTTTACGGCATTGCCGTAGCACGAGGATTCGTTGGACGAACCCATGGCGAATTCGTCCATGTTGAGCTTGCCCAGCATGACCGCGCCCGCATCGCGCAATTGCGCCGAAACGGTCGATTCATACTCGGGCTTGAAGCCCTTGAGGATGTTGGACGCGGCCTGCGACGGCACGCCCTCGGTGCAGAACAGGTCCTTGATGCCCACCGGGATGCCGCACATGGCGGGCGCGTCACCGGCGGCGATCCGGGAGTCGGCGGCGCGGGCGCGCTCCAGCGCGATCTCGGGCGTCTTGTGGACGAAGGCGTTCAGCGCGTCGGCCGCGTCGATGGCCGTGAGGCAGGCCTCGGTCAGTTCGACCGAGGTCACCTCGCGTTTTTTCAGCGCGTCGCGGGCGGCGGCGATGGTCAGGGTGTTCAGGCTCATTCCACCACCTTCGGCACGGCAAAGAAGCCCTCGCGGGCATCGGGAGCATTCTTCAGGATCCGGTCCTGGATATTGCCATCGGTCACACCATCCGGGCGACGCTTGAGGCGCATGGGCGTGACCGAGGTCATCGGCTCGATGCCGGTGACATCGACCTCGTTCAATTGCTCCATGAAGCTCAGGATGCCCGAGAGCTGCTCGGCCAGCTGCGGCAGGTTCTCGTCGGGGACGCGGATACGGGCGAGTTTCGCCACCCGGCGCGCGGTCTCGATGTCGATGGTGGACATGGCGTTCTCCACTGGGCCCGGAAGGGGATCGATCTGGGATCGCCAGCGGTTTAGCCGCAGGGGCGGATGGGTGCAAGCGCGGCGGCGCGGGTTGCCGACGGAAGGAGGCGGGTCTAGCGTGGAAGACCAAAAGACGGGGGTGCGGGATGCGGCGGCTTTTGGCCTTGGGAATGGTGCTGGCGCCGATCGCGCTGGCGGCTTTGGGAACGGCGCGGCTGGTGGCCGAGGCGCCGGGGCCGGGGCGGGTCGCGGGGGCCGAAACGGGGCTTGCGGTCCGGGTGGCGGCGGTGACGGCGGCCCCCTTCGTGCCGGTGGCGCAGGGCTGGGGCAATGTGCGCGCGGCCGACAGCTGGACGGCGATGAGCGAGGTGCGCGGCTCGGTCCTCTGGCGCGACCCGGATCTGGCCAGCGGCCGGGTGGTGCACGAGGGGGCGCCCCTCCTCAGGATAGATCCGGCGGATTATCAGCTGGCCATCGCCCAGGCCGAGGCGGATCTGGCCTCGCTTACCGCCGAAGCCGCGCAGATCGCGGCCGAGGCCGAGAATACCCGCCGGGTGCTGGAACTGGAGGAGGCGCGGCTGGCGCTGAGCGAGGCCGACGCGGCGCGGACGCGTGAGCTGGTGGCGCAGGGCACTGCCGCCGCCTCGCGACGGGACGAGGCCGAGCGGGCCCTGCTGGCGGCCCGGCGCACGGTGGTGGAATTGCAGAACGTCCTGTCGCTGATTCCGTCCCGGCAGGACCGCAATGCCGCGCAGGTGGCGCGGACCGAGGCCTCGCTGGCCCGGGCGCGGCGGGATCTGTCGCATACCGAGATCGCCGCGCCCTTCGATCTGCGCATCACCTCGGCCCCGGCTGAGCTCTATCAGGTCGTGTCGGTGGGGCAGGTGCTGGTCTCGGGCGAGGGTCTGTCGCGGGCCGAGGTTCTGGCGCAGGTGCCCATCGCCGCCTTTCAGCGCATGCTGAGCGGGGTGGTGATCGACGGCAGCATCCTCGATATCGTCGATCAGGAACGCGAAGGGCTGGTGCAGGTCGCGGTCGAGCCGGTCAGCAACCCCGGCCAGATCTGGGAGGGGCGGCTCACGCGGGTGGAACCGGCGCTGGATCCAAGGGCGCGGACCGTGCAGGCGGTGATCGAGGTCGCCGATCCCTATGACGGCGCCGATCCGCCCGAACGCATCCCGCTGGTCGGCAACCTGCAGGTGCAGGTGACGATGACCGGCCCCGAGCTGCCCGAGGTGATCGCCATCCCGGCGGGGGCGGTGCATGGCGGCACGGTCTATCTGCTGGACGAGGGTGGGCGGCTGGAATTGCGCGACGTCACGGTGGCGTTCCGGCAGGGCAACCTTGCGGTGATCGCCGAGGGGCTCACGGCCGGGGAGCAGCTGGTGCTCGATGACATCGCCCCGGCCATTCCGGGCATGGCGCTGACGGCGGTTTCGCCGTGATCCGCTGGTTCGCGGGCCATCCGACGGCGGCCAACCTGCTGCTGATCCTGTTTCTGGCGGTGGGCGCGCTGTCCCTGCCGACGCTGGTGCGTGAGACCTTCCCCGATTTCCGCGATACCGAGGTCGAGATCGCCGTGACCTATCGCGGCGCCACCGCCGCCGAGGTCGAGGAGGCGATCTGTCGCCCGCTCTGGGATGCGGTGCAGGGGGTGGAGGCGCTGAAGGAGCTGCGCTGCACGGCGCAGGACAACCGCGCCCGGGCCGTCGCCACCATGGCCGAGGGGGGCGATGCGATCCGCTTCGTCAACGCGCTCAGGACCGAGGTGGGCGCGCTGGACACGCTGCCGTCCCGGGCCGAGGCGCCGCAGGTGCGCGAATTGCACCGTACCGATGTCGTGGCCTCGGTCGCCGTCTCGGGGGCGCTGCCCTTGCGCGACCTCGACCTCTATGCCGAGGGGCTGGCCGACCGGCTGGCGGCGCTGCCCGAGATCGCGGTGGTCAACCGCTCGGGCCTCGGCACCCGGCAGTTCCGGATCGAGGCCGACCGCGCGGTGCTGGCCCAGCACGGCCTCACCCCCGCCGGGCTCGCCAATGTGCTGGGCTCGCAGAGCCTTGACCAGCCCGCGGGCACGCTGGAGACCCCGGGCGGCGATCTGCGGCTGCGCCTGACCGAGGAACGGCGCAGCATCGAGGAACTGGAAGCGCTGCCCGTGCTGGTCGAGGACAACGGCGCCCGGCTGGTGCTGGGCGATGTGGCACGGGTGAGCGAGATCCACGCGCCCTTCGAGGACCGCGCCTTCGTCGATGGCGTGCCGGCGATCCTGCTGGAGATCCACAAGCCCCACGGCACCGACTCCCTGCGCGCGCTTGAGGCCCTACGCGCGCAGATCGGCGCCGAGACGGCGCATCTGCCGCAGGCGCTGCGCGTCGAGGTGGTGCAGGACACGACCTCCATCGTGCGCGACCGTCTGGCGATGCTGATCCGCAACGGCGCGGCGGGGCTGGTGCTGGTGGTGATCGTCATGAGCCTGTTCTTCCGGCCGGGCCTCGCGCTTTGGGCGGCGATGGGTCTGCCGGTGGCGATGGCGGGGGCGCTGGCGATGATGGCGCTCATGGGGCTGACGCTGAACATGATCACGCTGGTGGCGCTGCTCATGGCCATCGGCATCGTCATGGACGATTCCATCGTGCTGTCGGATTCCATCGCCGTGGAATCGGCGCGGGGCGACGGTCTGGCCGGCGTGGTGCGCGGCGTCATGGCGGTGGCGCCGGGGGTCATGGCCTCGGTCCTGACCACCATCGCGGTGTTCGGGCCCTTGGCCTTTCTGGCCGGGCAACTGGGCAAGGTGTTGCAGGTTCTGCCGGTCGTGCTGATCGCGGCGCTGGCGGCCAGCCTGATCGAGGCTTTCCTGATCCTGCCCCACCACCTGCGTCACGAGGGCGACCGTGCGGGCAAGCCCGAGGGGCGGTTCCGCCGGGGCTTCGATCGCGGTTTCGATCATCTGCGCGAGGGGATGGGCCGTCTGGCCGATCTGGCGATCCGGGGGCGGTATCTGACCGTGGGTCTGGCGATTGCCGGGCTGATCCTGACCCTTGGCGCCGTGGGCTCGGGTCTGGTGAAGCGCGAGGCGCTGCCCGACATCGACGGCGATGTGCTGGAGGCGCGGATCCTGATGCCGCAGGGCACGCCGCTAGCCCGCACCGCCGAGGCCGTGGCGCAGGTGGAGGCGGCGCTGGCCCGGGTCAGTGACAGGCTCTCGCCCGACCAGCCCGAGGGGCAGCCGCTGGTGGTGCGGCGCATCACCCGGATGAACCGCAACGTCTCGGCTGGCGAGGCCGGGGCGCATGTGGCGACCGTCGGCGCCGATCTGTTGAGCGCCGAGATCCGCGCCACGCCCCTCGACACGATTGCCGAGGCCTGGCGGGCCGAAATCGGCCCCTTGCCCGGCGCCTCGTCCCTGATCATCGCAGAGCCGGGGATCGGGCCGCAGGGCGTGGCCATCGAGATCCGGCTCACCCATCCCGACCTTGACGTGCTGCACACCCAGGCCGCCCGGGTGCTGGCCGAGCTGCAAAGCTATGCCGGGATCCGCAACGCCATGATCGACCTGCGCCCCGGCAAGCCCGAATTGCGGCTGACGCTGACCGAGGGCGCCCCGGCGCTGGGCCTGACCGCGGCCGAGGTGGCGAACCAGCTGCGCGCCGCCTTCCTGGGCGCCCCGCTGGAAGACGTGCGCCGCGGCACCATCGCCCATGAGGTCGAGCTGATCCTCACCGGCACCGACCGCGACGCGCTGGCCGATCTGGAGGATTTCCGCTTCCTGCTGGCCGATGGCCGCAGCGTCCCTTTCGACACCGTGGTCCGGGTCGAGGAGGCGCGCGGCTGGGGCACCATCACCCAGGTCGACGGGCAGCGCGGCGTCACGGTTCAGGCCGATGTCGACCAGCGGCTCGGCAATGCCGATGCCATCACCGCCGCCCTGCGCGCGACCCTGCTGCCGCAGATCGAGGCCGAGGTGCCGGGCCTGACCGTCCATGTCGAGGGGCAGGCGGCGAATCTGGCCGAGACCTCGGGCTCCATCGTCCGGGGCTTCGTGATCGGGCTTCTGGGGATCTATCTGGTGCTGTCCTTCCAGTTCCGCAGCTATGCCGAGCCGGTGATCGTCATGCTGACCATCCCGCTGGCCTTTCTGGGCGTGGTCTGGGGGCATTGGGCGACGGGCTATGACATCTCCATGCCCTCGATGATGGGTGCGGCCTCGCTGGCGGGGATCGTGGTGAACAACGCCATCCTGCTGGTCGAGGTCACCAAGGCGCGGGTGGCCGAGGGGCTGACGCTGGCGGCAGGCGCGGGGGCGGCGGTCAGGGCGCGGTTCCGGCCCATCGTCATCACTGTGGGAACAACGGTGATCGGCATGGTGCCCTTGCTGGCCGAAACCTCGCTTCAGGCGCAGGTGTTGAAGCCCCTGGTGGTGAGCGTCGTCTTCGGCATGATGGCCTCGACGCTGCTGGTGCTGGCGGTGCTGCCTGCGCTCTACGCGATCCTCGACGATCTGGGGCTGGCGCGGGCCTATCGGCCGGAAGCAGACGGCGCGGCCGGGGAATAGGCCCGGCCGCCCTCTGGCTCAGCGATCTTGCGCCAGGCGCAGCTCCAGCCGCCGTATCGCCAGCAGCACGCGGTTGGCCTGCATCACCGGCATCAGCGCCATCTTCAACTGGGTGGCGATGATGGCGAGCGTGGCGGCGCTGATCCCCCATTTGATCGCCGCCACCGCCTCGGTCGCGGCGTAGAAATGCCAGCCCGCCCAGACGGCGGCCAGAAAGAGCACGATCTGCACCGCCATCACCACCCAGTTGGTCCAGCTGCTGCGGCCGTGGAAGATGCTGAAGGCCAGCGGGAAATAGCCGGGGTCGGGCAGGGCCTTGTCATCCTCGGCCAGTGCCTCGGCGATCATGCGGTCAAGGTTGTCCATCGGTTTCTCCTTCCAGATGCGCCCTGAGCCGGGCGCGGGCGTTCATGAGCCGGGACTTGACGGTGCCCGGCGGGATGTCGAGGGCATGGGCCACCTCGGCCACCGACATCCCCTCGAGGTAGAACAGCGCCAGCGCCGCGCGCTGCGGCGGGGGCAGGGTGGCGATCGCCGCCTGAAGATCGGGCGCGCTGGGCGCGGTGTCGGGGGCGGCGACATGGTCGGGCTGGCTGTCGCCAAAGCCCTTGTCCGCCACCCGCCGCCGCTGCCTGCGCCCCAGATCCCGCGCCGCGGCCCGGGTGACAATACGGAGCGCGAAGGCCAGGAACGCGGTTTCATCCCTGAGGCCGGGCAGGGCGCGGGCGATGGCGATCCAGCTTTCCTGCACCACGTCGCGGGCGGTCTCGGTCTCGTCGGTGAGCCTGCGCGCATGGGCCAAGAGCCGCGGCGAGCAGAGCCGCACCAGCGCCGCCAGATCCCTCTCGCGTCCCAGCCGGGCGCCCGCGGCGTGATAGGCGACGAGCGCCCGGAGTTTCGCAGTCTCGGCCATGACCTTGTCCTTGCCCTTTGCCTCAAGGTGCCGATCCGGGGGGCTTCGGTTCATCGCGGCGGTGACATTAACACTGTCTTTTCCCGCGTCCCGCTTTGGTGCATACCTGCGCCAAACCGAATTCGAGGACATCATGCACGACATCCGCGCCATCCGCGAGAATCCCGCCGCTTTCGACGCCGCTCTGGCCCGCCGGGGTCTGGGTCCGCAATCGGCCGCGCTTCTGGCGCTGGACGAAGGGCGCCGGGCCAAGATCCTCGCCGCCGAGACGGCGCAGGCCGAGCAGAACCGCGCTTCCAAGGAAGTCGGCGCCGCCAAGGCCAAGGGCGACAACGCCGAATTCGAGCGTCTGCGCGCGCTGGTGGCCGAGAAGAAGGCCGAGATCGCCGCCCTGACCGCCGAGGCCGCGGCCGAGGATGCCGCCCTGACCGCGGCGCTGGAGGTGATCCCGAACCTGCCGCTGGCCGAGGTGCCCGATGGCGCCGACGAAAACGACAACGTGGAAATCCGCCGCTGGGGCGAACCGCGGGCGATGGATTTCACCCCGGTCGAGCATTTCGACATCCCGGCGGTGAAGCCCGGCCTCGATCTGGGGCTGGCCGCGAAACTCTCGGGCAGCCGCTTCATGGTGCTGAAGGGCGCCGTGGCCCGTGTCCACCGGGCGCTCGCGCAGTTCATGATCGACACGCATACGACCGAGCACGGGCTCGAGGAATGCTGGACCCCGGTGCTGGTCAAGCCCGAGGCGATGTACGGCACCGGCAACCTGCCGAAATTCGCCGAGGACAGCTATGAGACGACGAATGGCTGGTGGCTGATCCCGACCTCGGAAGTCACCATGACCAACTTCGCGGCGGGTGAGATTCTGGACGGCGCGACGCTGCCGGTCCGGATGACGGCGCATACTCATTGCTTCCGGTCGGAAGCGGGTTCGGCCGGCAAGGACACGACCGGCATCCTGCGTCAGCACCAGTTCGAGAAGGTGGAGATGGTGACGCTCTGCCACCCCGACGAGGCCTTGGCCGAGCATGAGCGGATGACCGCCTGCGCCCAGGCGATCCTGGAGAAGCTGGAGCTGCCCTACCGGACGGTGGTGCTGTGCACGGGCGACATGGGCTTCGGCTCGCAGAAGACGCATGACATCGAGGTCTGGCTGCCGGGGCAGGGGAAATACCGCGAGATTTCCTCGTGTTCCACCTGCGGCACCTTCCAGGCCCGGCGCATGAACGGCCGCTTCCGGCCCGAAGGCGGCGGCAAGCCGGAGTATCTGGCCTCGCTCAACGGCTCGGGGCTGGCCGTGGGGCGGTGCCTGATCGCGGTGCTGGAGAACGGGCAGCAGGCGGATGGCTCGGTCGAGCTACCCGCGGCGCTGCATCCCTGGCTGGGCGGCAAGACGCGGATTTCGGCCGAGGGACGGTTGGTCTGAGGCACTAGGCGGGGTGCGGATGGTGCGTGCAGAGCACGCACCCTACGGGTTTGTCGCGATCATGGGCGGAGGTGGGATTTCATCCCACCTTGTGGGGTCGGTCCGCGCACGGTGCGTGCAAGCACGCACCCTACAGGTCGGCCAATCCTGCGGGCGCCGGGAGGGGCGAACCGCCGCCAGAACCCCGCCCCGTAGGGTGCGTGCTTGCACGCACCTTCAACGACCGCCCCAGGCCAACCCGGCCCGCCTCACCCCTGTAAAGCCGCCGCCAGTCTCCCGCCCGCTGCCGCGAGCCGCGCCTCGGCCTCGGCGACGCCCAGCCCCAGCGTCAGCATCACCACCGCCATCTTGATCGTCCCGCCCTCGGCCAGCGCCGCCGCCGCGGCTTCCACCGGGGCGTCGGTCAGATCCGCGACCATCGCCACCGCGCGCGCCTTCAGCTTGTCGTTGGTCGGCCGCATCTCGACCATCCGGCCGCGGTGGACATAGCCCAGCCGGATCATCACCCCGGTGGACAGGCAGTTCAGCAGAACCTTCTGCGCCGTTCCCGCCTTCATCCGCGTGGACCCGGCGATGATCTCGGCCCCGGTTTCGGCCACCAGCGCGATCTCTGCCTCGCGGGCCAGCGGCGCTTCCGGCGCGTTGAGGATGGCCAGCGTCAGCGCGCCGATCTCCCGCGCGGCCCTCAGCCCGGCCCGCACGAAAGGCGTCCGGCCCGAGGCCGCGACGCCGATCACCACATCCGCCTCGGTCAACCCGAGCGCCGCGAGGGCTGCAGGCGCCTCGGTCAGGCTGTCCTCGGCCCCCTCGACCGCTTTCAGCAACGCCCCGGGACCGCCTGCCATCAGGGCCACCGCGCGGTCAGAGGGCCAGTCGAAGGTCGGCGGCAGCTCGGCCGCGTCCAGCACCGCCAGCCGCCCCGACGTCCCCGCGCCCAGATAGATCAGCCGCCCGCCACGCCCCAGCCGCTCGGCGCAGGCGTCGATGGCACGGGTGAGCGCGGGCAGCGTTCCGGCCACGGCGGCGACGGCGGCGAGTTGCGTCTCCAGCAGCGCGGCGGCGAGGTCGCGGGTGGGCCAGGTCTCGATCCCGGCAAAGCGGGTGGCGGCCTCTTCGGTGGAGCTCATCGGGCCTCCGTCAGGGCGATATGCGCGGCGGCGAGGGCCGCGTCGGGAGTGGGGAAGGTCAGGCTCAGGTCGGGCGTCCCCTGAAGGATCCCCGCCCTGATCGAGGGATGCAGGCCCAGCGCGCCGCCGAAGACCGCGACCGGGCCGGCACCGGCGCGGGCGTGGATCAGGCGGCAGAGGCGGGCGATCTCGGCCCCGGCCTCGGCCATCAGGGCCAGCG
>NZ_JAUCCQ010000127.1:0-11657 GCF_034676075.1 Pararhodobacter sp.
GGGGCCCCCAGCCCGCCGACGTAATGGATCTTGATCGAGTCGATCTTCTCCACGGGCTTCACCATCTGCGCCATGATCGCAGGGAAGGCCTCGAGCCGCGCCAGATCAACCTTCATCGCCACGATGGCGGGCGAGATGGCGTTATCGGCCTCGGTGATCGCCCGCTTGCCCTCGGCTTCGGCCAGCATGTCGGCTTTCTTGGCCTCGGCGCGGATGGCGATGGCGTCGGCATCCGCCCGCGCCTCCTCCCGCCGCGCCTCGGCCCGGTCCTGGGCCGCGTCCTTCTCGGCCTGCGCGGCCAGACGGATGCGGGTCGCCTCGCGCTCGGCCTCGCGCTGCGCCTCGATCAGGGCGATCTGCTTGACGCGCTCGGCCTCGGCAACCTGCCGCGCCGTCGTCACCGCCTCCATCGCCTTGGTCGCCTCGGCCCGCGCCAGATCGGCCGAGGCGCGGGCGCGGCTTTCCTCCTCGGATTTCTTGGCGACGATGATCTGGCGCTCCTGATCGGCGACTTCCAACTCGCGCTCCTTGGCGATCTCGGCCTCGCGCAGCGTGCGCTCGCGCTCGATCTCGCGCGAGCGGATGGCCTCTTCGCGGGCGATCCGGGCGCGCTCGCGTTCGCGGGCCGAATTCTCGTTGTCGGTGGCGATCTGCGCCTCCTGCGCGGCGCGCAGGGTGGCGATGCGCTGCGCCTGTTCGATGCGGGCCTGTTCCTCGTCGTGTTCGATCGACAGTTTCTGCCGCTGCGCCTCCATCGCCGCGCGGCGTACGGCGACCTCGGCCTCGGCGTCGATCTGGGCGCGCTCTTTCTTGGACAGCGCGATCACCTCGGCCAGCCGCCGCATGCCCACCGCGTTGAAGGCGTTGTTCTCGTCCAGCGCGGCAAAGGGCGTCTGGTCCAGCGCCGTCAGCGAGACCGATTCCAGCGACAGCCCGTTCTTCAGCAGATCCTCGGACACCGCATTCTGCACCTCCTGCACGAAATCCGCCCGGCTTTCGTGCAGCTCGTCCATGGTCATCCGCGCGGCGACCGAGCGCAGGCCGTCGATCAGCTTGCCCTCGATCATCTCGCGCAGCTGGTCCACGTCGAAGGTCCGCGCGCCCAGCGTCTGGGCGGCGCGGGCGATCCCCTCGTCGGTGGGGCTGACCGAGACGTAGAATTCCACGCCGACATCGACCCGCATCCGGTCCTTGGTGATGAGCGCCGCCTCGTTGTCGCGCTTCACCTCCAGCCGCAGGGTCTTCATGTTGACCCGGTTCACCTCGTGCAGCAGCGGGATGACGATGGTGCCGCCGTCCATGATGACCCGTTTGCCGCCCGCCCCGGTCTTGACCAGGCTCACCTCGCGCGTGGCGCGGCGGTAAAGGCGGCCCAGGACCAGGGCCAGCAGCAGGAGGAAGACCAGGACAGCGCCGACCAGCGTCAGCAAGGTTGTGAAAGCCATGAAAGAACTCCGTTCAATGAGATGGACTTATTCAAGCGGCATCAGCCGATAGAGGCCGCGCCGGTGGTCGCGCAGCACCAGAACCTCGGTGCCCTGGACCAGCTGGGCCGCATCCTCGAGCGGTTCGGCGCGCAGGTAATGGGGATTGCCGTGGCGGTCGGTGACCCGCACCTCGGCCGGGCGGCCGCGCGCGGCGGTGCCCTGGGTGATGACCCCCCGGCGGCGGCCCAGCTGCGTCTCGCTGACCGATTGCGTCTCGTCCCGGGGGACCAGCCGGGCGAAGACGCCGCCAAAGCCCCGCGCCACGCCCCAGCCCGCCACGAGCGCCGGGATTGCCGCCAGCCAGGCGGGCAGGGGGCTGCCGGTCAGGCCCTCGGCCAGGCTCTGCAGCGCCATGCCGCCCGCGCCGAAGCCCAGCAGCGCCGAGGCGAGCCAGATCATGAAGGGCGTCCGGCCGAGGCCGAGGATCGAGGCCACGCCCGAAATTGCGGGCGGATCGGCCGAAGCGGGTTCGAAGCCGTCGACGTCGGCCAGCTCGGCTCCCGGCAGGTCGAGTTCAGGTGTGTCGATTTCGGGCGCGTCGATGTCGGGCGCATCCAGCCCCTCGGCCCCGCCGCCCAGCAGCGAGCCCCCCATCAGCCCCATCACCAGTTCCAGCACCAGCAGCCCCAGCAGCAGCCCCAGCGCGGCGGTGAAGGGCGCCATGGCCCCGGACAGAAGGACCTCAAGCATCGGCGACCTCTTCGTCATGCGGACGGAACTCCAGAATAGGCGCTCGCGGCCACGGTACAAGCGGCCTCGCGCTCAAGGTTTCGTGCCGAACCGTGCCATCCAATCGGCGGGCGCCACCCCCTTGCAGCGGTGAAAGGCCCGCCGCATGCGTTCCTCTTGCCCGAAGCCAAAGGCGGCCACCGCCTGCTTGCGGGTGATCTCGCCCCGGGCCAGCGCCTCTGCCGCGGCTTCGACCCGCATCTCCTCGACATAGCGGGCCGGGGGCAGGCCCATCACCTGCCGGAAGACCCGGGCGAAACTGCGTTCGGACATGCCCGCCCGCGCCGCCAGCACCGGCACCGACAGGTCCCCGGACAGATGGTCGGCGATCCAGGTTGTCAGCCCCTCGAACCGGGCATCGCGCGCCGCCATCTGTTGGCGCAGTGGCTGGCTGAACTGCCGTTGCCCGCCGGGCCGCTTGAGATAGAGCACCATGTCGCGCGCCAGCCGCAAAGCCTCGGCCCGGCCTCGGTCGGCCTCGACCATCGCCAGCGCCATGTCGATCCCCGCCGTCACCCCGGCCGAGGTCCAGACGCCCCGGTCCTCGGTGAAGATCGCGTCGGCCTCGACCGTGACGCCGGGCCAGCCTTCCGCCAGCCGGTCGCAATATTCCCAATGCGTCACGGCCCGCCGCCCGTCCAGCCAGCCGCCCGCCGCCAGCACGAAGGCGCCGACGCAGACCGATCCCAGCCGCCGCAGACCCGGCACCGCCTGCGCCAGCGCCGCCTGCAGCACTGGATCCGCCGCCGCGCCGCGCGCCGCATCCCCGCCCGAGACGATCAGCGTGTCGAGCGGCCCGGCCCCGGCCAGCGCCATCGTCTCCAGCGCCACGCCGGTATCGGTGACGATCCGCCCGCCGGTGGCCGAGGTCAACACCACCCGGTAGCCCGGCCGCGCATCGGCAAAAACCTGCAACGGCCCCGCCACGTCCAGCAGCTTGGTCGCGGGAAACAGCAGGAAGGCGATGGTGGCGGAATCGGAGGGCATCTTGTCATTTCTGCCAAGCCCGTCCGCTGCCATCAAGGGGGCAGAAGAAGGAGGCCCCATGCTCGACCTGCGCCCCAATTGCGAACTCTGCGACCGCGACCTGCCGCCCGATGCGGCCGAGGCCTGGATCTGCAGCTACGAATGCACCTATTGCGCCGATTGCGCCGAGAACGTGCTGCACAACGTCTGCCCGACCTGCGGCGGCAATTTCCAGCCGCGCCCGATCCGCCCGCGCCGCAATCACCGCGAGGGTAAGGCGCTGGGGCTCGGCCATCACCCCGCCGCGACCCGCCGCCACCACTCGCCCTGGAGCGCCGCCCAGATCGCCGAGATGGTCGACCGCCTCGCCAGCATCGCCCCTGACCAGCGGTGACCCCTTTCGCCCAGGCGCCCGGGCGCCTATCCTCCGGGCCGCAAAGACCCGGAGATTTCCCATGACCGACCTGTCCACCGCCGCCGAGATCCTCGCCGCCTGCGGCCTCGATGCCGCCACGCTCTCGGGCGGCACGCTGGCCGTCCACAGCCCCATCGACGGGGCCGAGATCGCCCGTCTGGCCGAAACCCCGGCCGCCGAGATGCAAGCCGTGATCGCCCGCTCGCAAGCCGCCTTCGCCGCGTGGAAGTCGGTTCCGGCCCCGCGCCGGGGCGAACTCGTCCGCCTGCTGGGCGAGGAACTCAGGGCCTCGAAAGCGGCGCTGGGCGCGTTGGTCACGCTGGAGGCGGGCAAGATCGTTTCCGAGGGATTGGGCGAAGTGCAGGAGATGATCGACATCTGCGACTTCGCCGTCGGCCTCTCGCGCCAGCTCTACGGGCTGACCATCGCCTCGGAACGCCCTGGCCATGTGATGCGCGAGACCTGGCATCCGATGGGCCCCTGCGCCGTCATCACCGCCTTCAACTTCCCCGTGGCCGTCTGGTCGTGGAACGCGGCGCTGGCCTTGGTTTGCGGCGATCCGGTGATCTGGAAGCCGTCCGAAAAGACGCCCCTGACCGCGCTGGCCTGCGCCAAGATCTTCGAGCGGGCGCTGGCCCGCT
This sequence comes from Pararhodobacter sp., assembly GCF_034676075.1. Lineage (GTDB taxonomy): Bacteria > Pseudomonadota > Alphaproteobacteria > Rhodobacterales > Rhodobacteraceae > Pararhodobacter. The sequence goes on from NZ_JAUCCQ010000127.1 coordinate 4,239, forward strand.
TCGGCGACGCGCCCGAGGGGCTGATGCAGGTGGTGATCGGCGGCGCCGAGCTGGGCGCGGCGCTGACGGCCTCGCCCGAGGTGCCGATCGTCTCGGCCACCGGCTCCACCCGCATGGGCCGCATCGTCGGGCCGGAAGTGGCCAAGCGCTTCGGCCGGACGATCTTGGAACTCGGCGGCAACAACGCGATGATCGTGGCGCCCTCCGCCGACCTCGACATGGCGGTGCGCGCCATCGTCTTCTCGGCCGTCGGCACGGCGGGCCAGCGCTGCACCTCGCTGCGCCGCCTGATCGCCCATCATTCGGTGCGCGACCAGCTGGTCGAACGCCTGACCCGCGCCTATGCCAGCCTGCCGGTCGGCGATCCCCGCAAGGGCACGACGCTGGTCGGTCCGCTGATCGACGCGGGCGCCCAGGCCCGCATGCAGGCGGCGCTGGAACAGGCGAAGGCCCAGGGCGGCACCGTCCACGGCGGGCAGGCCGCGACCAATGCCCCGCAGGGCGGCGCCTATGTCGAACCGGCCATCGTGGAAATGCCCGCGCAGACCGCCGTGGTGCGCGAGGAAACCTTTGCGCCGATCCTCTATGTCATGGGTTACGAGGATCTGGACGAAGCCATCGCGCTGCAGAACGGCGTCCCGCAGGGCCTGTCGTCCTGCATCTTCACGCTCAACCTGCGTGAGGCCGAGGATTTCCTGCAGCGTTCCGATTGCGGCATCGCCAATGTCAACATCGGCCCCTCGGGCGCCGAGATCGGCGGCGCCTTCGGCGGCGAGAAGGAAACCGGCGGCGGCCGCGAATCGGGCTCGGACGCCTGGAAGGGCTACATGCGCCGCGCCACCAATACGGTGAACTACTCGGCCAGCCTGCCGCTGGCGCAGGGCGTGAAGTTCGACGTCTGAGGGATCGCCATCGTCAAACCGCGCATCTTTGCGCTGCGAATATCCTCGGGGGTGAGGGCCGCCCGGACGCGGCGCCGGTGGCGCGTCGTCAGGTCCCTACGCCCGGCGCGCAAGCGCCGGGCCGGACAGCCGCAGGCCAAGAGGGGGGCAGACAGCCCCCTCCCTCCGTCCCCCGGGGTGCGACATCGGCGGATCTCGCCGTGCCGCTCAACTCTGATAGAAAGACTCAGGTAACACCGGGAGTCGCGCCATGAGCAGCCTCATGCATCGCCGTCAGTTCCTCGCCACCTCGGGCCTCGCCGCGGCCTCGCTGCTGGGCGGTCTCGGCCCCTGGCGGCAGGCGCGGGCCGAGCCCCTGGCGCTGACCATCCAGAATGCCCGCTACGCGCTGGAGGCCACCCCGACCGAGGGCATGGTCAGCCTTTCGCCCGACGCCCCGCCGCCGGTCCTGCGCCTCAGCCGGGGCCAGCCGTTCCGGGCCGAGGTGCTGAACACGCTCGACGCCTATACCTCGATGCATTGGCACGGGCTCAGGCTGCCCAATGTCATGGATGGCGTGCCCTACCTGACCCAGGTGCCGCTGGGGCAGGGCGACCGCTACAGCTATGAGTTCACGCCGCAGGATGCCGGGACCTTCTGGTATCACCCGCATTGCACCACCATGGAGCAGATGGCCAAGGGCCTGACCGGCCTCCTGATCGTCGAGGATGAGCGAGACCCGCGCTTCGACCTCGACCTGCCGGTCAATCTGCGCGACTGGCGGCTGGGCGAGGACAGCCAGTTCATCGACCTCTACACCGCCCGTGGCGCGGCGCGGAACGGCACCTTCGGGACGCTGATGACGGCGAATTGGACCTCCGAGCCGGTCTATGACGTGCCCGCCGGGGGCCTCGTCCGGCTCAGGTTGGCGGCGACCGACACCACCCGCGTCTACCGGTTGCAGATGCCGGGGGCCGAGGGGCGGGTGATCGCGTTCGACGGGCATCCGGTGATCGACCCGGTGCTCTGGCCCGGTCCCGAGGCGCCCCTCGTGCTGGGCTGCGGCCAGCGGGTCGATCTGGCGATCCGGGCGCCGGGGCAGGAGGGGGCGGAACTGGTGCTGCAGAACGACCAGCCGGGCGGGCCGCGGGTGCTGCTGCGGCTGCGCGCCGTCGGCGCGGATCTGGGCCACGATCTGGGGGATCTTGCGCCCCTCGCCGCCAATCCGCTGCCCGAGCCCGACCTCGCCGATGCCGAGGTGCTGGAATTCGTCTTCGGCTGGTCGCCCAGCGATGCGCCGGTCAATGACGGCTTCTGCGGCTCGCTCGGCTACACGTTCTGGTCGATCAACCGGGTGGCCTGGCCGGGCGATGCCTCGGGCACCGGGCCTTTGGCCGAGCTGCGGCTGGGGCGGACCTATATCCTCAGACTCAGGAACGAGAGCCCCAACGACCACCCGATCCACCTGCACGGCATGGTCTTCAAGCCGCTGCGCTCGAACCGGCGGGAGGTCTCGGGCAATTGGGTCGATACCGCGATGCTGCTGGCCGAAGAGACGATGGAGGTGGCGCTGGTGGCCGACAATCCCGGCGATTGGGCCTTCCATTGCCATGTGATCGAGCATCAGAAAACCGGCCTCACCGCCTATCTGCGCGTGACCTGAGGCGCGCGCGCAGGGGGCGGCGGATTTCCCCCGGGCGCGGGGCTTCAGTGTACTGGATCTATTGACGGAATCAGCGCCGGGTATATCGTCGGTGTCACGGGCCGCGCTGCGGCCCATGCCCTCCCCCCGTGCGGGATATCCCCGCCGGGCAGAGGGGTTCCGCACAGGAGGAGCGGAGATGGCTGACACCAAGAAGGCAGATCCCAAAGGCACCGGCAAAGGGGCTCCGGCCAAGGGCGCACCGGCCAAGGGTGCGGCGCCCGTCAAGGGCACCGGCGGCAAGAAGTGAGGCCATGCGGGGGGCGCGTCACGCGCAGGCCCGCGATTCAGGAATGACCTGCCCGGCACCCCCCAGGTGCCGGGCTTTTGCGTGGCGGGGTCCGGGGCTTTTCTCTGCCCCGCCGCTCTTTGCTTTTGACCCGCCCGCCGATTGCGCTAGGCTGAGGCGGTCGGGCCTTCTTTCGACCGGCCCCGGTCCGCGTGATCGGCGAGAACCCATTAGCACAAAGGAATCAACGGTATGAGCAAGGATATCAAGGGCGGGAAGGGCTCGAGCGGCGGCCTCACCCCGGCGAGCGGCGGCAGCGTCGACAAGGGCTCGGTGACGCCCCTGGGCACCGGCAAGGGCGGCGACGCCCCGGTCAAGGGCGGCAAGAAGTAAGCGCCAACGCGGCCCTGACCGCGGCAAGAAAAATGGCCGGCCTTTCGGCCGGCCAAGTCGATCCTCCGACCTGAGGGAACAAGGTCAGAGCAGGAAACTCACCAGATATCGGGACCCTTGTCGGCGAAACGCTCGACCAGGAAATCGATGAAGGCCCGCACCTTGGGCTGCGTGAAGCGCCCGGGCGGATAGACCGCATAGATGCCCAGCGTGGTCGGCGGCAGGTCGGGGATCACGTCCTCGACCAGGCCCTGCGCCATGGCATCGTGGTAAAGGAAGCTCGGCAGATAGGCGATGCCAAGGCCCTTCACGGCGGCATTGAGCAGCGATTGCCCGTCATTGACCGTCAGCCAGCCGGTGCCGCGCACCTGACGCACCTCGCCCGAGGGGGCGGTGATCTTCCAGACGTTGGCGCTGGCCTGATTGGAATAATGCAACAGCCGGTGCTCGTTCAGATCGTCGATCTTGGCAGGCCGGCCATGGGCCTTGAAATAGCGCGGCGCGGCGATCAGGCGCTGCGTCGTCTCGGTGATCTTGCGGGCGCGGAGCGAGCTGTCCTCCATCTCGCCCACCCGGATCGACATGTCGAAGCCTTCCGAGATCAGCTCCACATAGCGGTTCTTCAGCACCATGTTGACGCTGATTTCCGGGAACTCGGTCAGGAATTCGTCCAGCACCGGCGACAGCAGGCTGACGCCGAAATCGGTGGCGACCGACATGCGCAGCACACCCGAGGGCGCCGATTGCATGGCGGTGACGATGCTGTCGGCTTCGCCCGCGTCGTTCAGCACGCGCCGGGCGCGGTCGTAATAGACGAGGCCGATCTCGGTCGGGCTGACCCGCCGCGTGGTGCGGTTCAGAAGGCGGGCGCCGAGGCGCGCTTCCAGCGACGAGACGTGCTTCGAGACGGCGGATTTCGAGATCCCCATCTTCCGCGCCGCATCGGTGAATCCCCCCTGGTCGACCACCGTGGCAAAGGCTTCCATTTCGGTCAGACGGTCCATGCTTCACCCGTAACCCAGACTGTTTCGATGTTTCCGTTACACACCTCAATTGCGGCGCGATCTGGGCATACCCGGGGTATTGGTGGGACAATTGTCTGGAAATTCAGAACAATTTTCACGATATTTCGGGATTGTCTCGCCTCGGCGTGGCGATTGTGTCCGTCAGGTCAAGAATTCAACCAGCGAAATCCACAGCGGCAGCGTCAGCGCGGACAGCAGCGTCGATTGCGCCACCACTGTGGCCGCCCGCATCCGGTCGGCGCCGAAAGCCGAGGCCAGAACATGCGCGGCCGACGCCGTCGGCAGGGCCGCGAACATGGTCAGCACCTGCGCCAGCGCAGGCTCGGCGCCCAGCAGCAGGCAGGCTCCCAGTGTCACCGCGGGCAACAGCAGCAGCTTCACGCCGACCAGCACCGCGCTGAACGCATCCATCCGCCCCAGCGCCCGCCAATCCATCGTCGCCCCCACCGACAGCAGCGCCACGGGAATCGCCGCCTGCGCGAGCAGGTGAAGCGGCGCCAGAATCAGCCCCGGCGGGGTCCAGCCGCTGATGCCGACCAGCACACCGGCGACCGAGGCCAGCAGGAACGGGTTCAGCGCCACCCGCCGGACCGTCGCCCAAAGCCCCAGGTTGCCGCCCCGCGACAGCGCCGAGACGGCAAAGATATTGGCCAGCGGCACCGCCATGCCCGCGACGACGGCCATCATCCCGGCATCGGCCAGCGTCAGCGTGCCGACCGCGACGAAGCCCATCGCCGTGTTGAAGCGCCAGGCCGTCTGCCAGCTGCCCGCGAAATCGAGGAATCTCTCGGGCCCGAAGCGCCGCGCGGCATAGCCCGCGACCAGCCCCAGCGTCAGGATCGCCCAGACCGAGGGGCCGATCACCGCCACCCGGCCCAGATCCATCGGGCGGCTGGCGGCGGCGGTGAACAGCAGCGCCGGAAACAGGATCTCGAAATTCAGCCGGTCGAGGCCGGTCCAGGCATTCTCGGACAGCCGCTTGCGCACCAGGCCGCCCAGAGCCACCAGCAGGAAGCTGGGGATCAGGCCGGCAAGAACGGCCGCAACGACCATGCGACTTCCTTACAGTTGCGCCGCCAGCCGCGCCCCCTGGTCGATGGCCCGCTTGGCGTCGAGTTCGGCGGCCAGATCCGCCCCGCCGATCACATGCACGGTTTTGCCCGCCGCTTCCAGCCGGTCGGCGAGCCCGCGGTTCGATTCCTGCCCTGCACAGAGGATCACGGTATCGACCGCCAGCTCCTGCGGGCCGTTGGGCGTGCCGAGGATCATCCCCTCGGGCGTGATCGCCTCATAGCTGACGCCGCCCAGCATCTTCACGTCGCGGGCCTGCAGGCTGGCGCGGTGGATCCAGCCGGTGGTCTTGCCCAGCCGCTTGCCGGGCTTCTCGGCCTTGCGTTGCAGAAGGGTGACGGCGCGGGCGGGGGCAGGGGGCTCGGGCTCCAGAAGCCCGCCGGGCACCTCCGACGGATCGCCCACACCCCATTCCTTGCGCCATTCCGCGGGGTCGAGCGTCGGCGAGACGCCTTGGTGCGTGACGTATTCGGCGACGTCGAAGCCGATGCCGCCCGCGCCGACCACGGCGACACGCTGGCCGACCGGCGCCTTGCCGCGCAACACGTCGATGTAGCTCAGCACGTTGGCGCCGTCCTGGCCCGGGATGCCCGGATCGCGCGGAGAGACGCCGGTGGCGACGATGACCTGATCGAAGGGGGCCAAAGCCTCGGGCGTCGCTTCGGTGCCCAGACGCAGCTCGATGCCCGAGGCCGCGACCATCGTCTCGAACCACCCCACCAGCCCGTGGAATTCCTCCTTGCCGGGGATGACGCGGGCCATGTTCAGCTGCCCGCCCAGCACGCTGTCCTTCTCGAAGAGCGTCACCTTGTGGCCCCGCTGATCGGCGACCAGCGCCGCCATCAGCCCGGCGGGACCCGCGCCGACGACGGCGATCCGCTGCGGGGCTTCGGTCGGGGTGTAATTGAGCTCCGTCTCATGACAGGCGCGCGGGTTGACCAGACAGGTCGAGATCTTGCCGCTGAACGTGTGGTCGAGGCAGGCCTGATTGCAGCCGATGCAGGGGGCGATGGTGGCGGCCTTGCCCGCCGCTGCCTTGGCCACGAAATCGGCATCGGCCAGGAAGGGCCGCGCCATCGAGATCATGTCGGCGCAGCCCTCTTTCAGGACCTGCTCGGCGGTGTCGGGGTTGTTGATCCGGTTCGAGGTGATCAGCGGGATCCCCACCTTGCCCATCAGCTTCTTCGTCACCCAGGCGAAACCCGCGCGCGGCACGCAGGTGGCGATGGTCGGCACCCGCGCCTCGTGCCAGCCGATCCCGGTGTTGAGGATCGTGGCCCCGGCGGCCTCGATGGCCTGCGCCAGCCGCACGATCTCGTCGAAGCTCTGGCCGTTCGGCACCAGATCCAAGAGCGAGATGCGATAGATGATGATGAAATCGGGGCCCACGGCCTCGCGCACCCGGCGCACCACATCGACCGGCAGACGCATCCGGTTTTCGTAGCTGCCGCCCCAGCGGTCGGTCCGGCGGTTGACGTGCAGGCTGAGGAACTGGTTGAGGAAATACCCCTCGGACCCCATCACCTCGACACCGTCATACCCGGCCTCGCGGGCGCGCACCGCGGCGGTGACGAAATCGGCGATCTGCTTTTCGATGCCTTCCTCGTCCAGCTCCTTCGGCACGAAGGGGCTGATCGGCGATTTGACCGCCGAAGAGGAGACGCAATCCTTGCCATAGGCATAGCGCCCAGCGTGCAGGATCTGCATGGCGATCTTGCCGCCCGCCGCATGGACCGCATCGGTCACGAGCCGGTGGTTGGCGATGTCCTGCGGCGTGTAGAGGCCGGCCGCGCCCGGAAACACCCCGCCCTCGGGGTTGGGCGCCATGCCGCCGGTGACGATGAGACCCACGCCGCCCCGCGCCCGTTCGGCGTAATAGGCGGCCACCCGCGGCCAGTCGCCGCGCTCCTCCAGCCCCGAATGCATGGAGCCCATGAGGACCCGGTTCTTCAAGGTGGTGAAGCCCAGATCGAGGGGGGCGAGCATCAGGGGATAGGGGCTGGACATCGGCATCTCCTCCGGTCTGGCGACGTGCGGCCACCCTAGCCGCGGCTGAGGCTTTGTCATCCGAAACCTTGCGTCAGTCGGTTTCGCCCTCGTGCCTCGGGCGACCGGAGG
>NZ_JAUCCQ010000128.1:0-11653 GCF_034676075.1 Pararhodobacter sp.
CCAGCGCCCAGGCGCCGCGGCGTTTGCCGATGGCGTTCCAGGTCCAGACGGTATGTTCGTTCAGCGCGTCCATGCGGGCGACGGGGATGCGGATGCGGCCATGGGGCGAGGAGAGGAAGGCCCAGTCGCCGTCCTGAAAGCCGTGCTCTTCCCAGAGTTTCTTCGGCACGTAGAGCGGGTTCATCCCGTGGATCTGGCGCAGCCAGGCGTTCTGCGAGCCCCAGGAATGGTACATGGCCGCCGGTCGCTGGGTGAGGGCGTGGAGGGGGTACTCGGCGGGGTCACTCAGGCTGTCGCCGAGGGGCGGATACCAGACGGGCAGCGGGTCCATGGCCTGTTGCAGCTGCGGGCGCAGGTGCTCGGGCGGCTGGTGGGGGCCGAGGCCCCGGGCGGCGCGCTGGAAGCGGGCGAGCGGCTCGCTGTAGAGGGCGAAGAGATAGGGCGCAGGCTTGTCGTAGAGGCCGCGCGCCACGGCCCAGTCCTGATAGGCGGCGTTCCAGGGTTTGAAGAACCGGGCGTTCTGCGGGATGTGGTCGCTGTAAAAGCCACCGTTTTGGATGTAGCGCGCCAGTTGGTCGGGGTTCGGCGCGCCGCGGCCCGAGCCGGTGCCGTCGCCGCGCCAGCCGGCCAGCGGGCCGACGCCTGGGCGGCGTTCGTGGTTCACCATGTAATCGGCGTAATCGCGGTACTTGGGCGTGCCGTCTTCCTTCACCATGCCGGGCAGGCGCATCCGGGCGCCGAGCTCCAGCAGCACCGACTGAAAGCCCCTCACGTCGCGGTCGGGTTCGACCACCGGCCAGCGGATGGCGTCGTTCATGCTGTCGGGCTCGCCGATCGGGCGGTCGAGGAGCGAGATGCAATCGTGGCGCTCCAGATAGGTCGTGTCGGGCAGGACCAGATCGGCGAAGGCGACCATCTCGGAGGAATAGCTGTCGGCGTAGATGATATGCGGGATGACATAGGCGCCGGTCGCGTCGGTGTCGGTCAGCATCCGCATCGTCTCGGAGGTGTTCATCGACGAGTTCCAGGCCATGTTGGCCATGTAGAGGAACAGCGTGTCGATGCGGTAGGGGTCGCCCGCGTGGGCGTTCGAGATCAGCATGTGCATGAGGCCATGGGCCGAGAGCGGGTTCTCCCAGGTGAAGGCCTTGTCGATGCGCTTGGCGCTGCCATCGTCATTGAGCAGCAGGTGTTCGGGGCCGAGCGGGTAGCCCAGATGCGGGCCGTCGAGCGGCTGGCCAGGCGTCACGCCAGCATGGGGGCGGGGATGGGCCTCGACCGGCTTGGGGTAGGGCGGTTTGAAGCGGTAGCCGCCCGGGGTCTCGACCAAGCCGAGGATGATTTGCAGCACATGCAGGGCGCGGCAGGTCTGGAAGCCGTTGGAATGGGCCGAGATTCCGCGCATGGCGTGGAAGCTGACCGGGCGGCCCTTCATCACCTCGTGCCGCTGGCCGCGGAAATCGGTCCAGGGCTGGTTGAGAATGATCTCCTCCTCGAAGGCGACGCGAGCGAGTTCGGCGGCGACGGCGCGGATGCGGGTCGCGGGGATGCCGCAGCGGTCGGCCACGGCCTCGGGCGCGTGGGCGGGGTCGAGGTAGCGCTCGGCCATCAGGCGCAGCACCGTCTTGTGTCCCTGCCAGTCGGCGGCGGGGTCGGGTTGGACGCCGGGCGCATCCCAGGGGGCAGGCTGGCCGCTCCGGCGGTCCAGGACCAGCGGCGTGCCCGTCGCGTCGCGCAGGAAAAGCCCGGCCTCGTCGCCCGATTCCTGCACCAGGAAGGGCGCGTTGGTATAGGCCATGAGATAATCGAGGTCGATCCTGCCCAGCCGGAACAGCTCGTGGATCAGGGCGAGGATCAGCAGGCCATCGGTCCCGGGCGTGATCGCCAGCCAATCGTCGGCCACGGCGTTATAGCCGGTGCGGATCGGGTTCACGGCGATCATCCTTCCGCCCCGGGCCTTCAGCTTGCCGATGCCCATCTTGATCGGGTTCGAATCGTGATCCTCGGCCACGCCGAAGAGCATGAAGAGCCGGGTCCGCTCCCAATCCGGCTGGCCGAATTCCCAGAAGGCGCCGCCCATTGTGTAGATCCCGGCGGCGGCCATGTTGACCGAACAGAACCCGCCATGGGCCGCGTAATTCGGGGTGCCGAAGCTCTGCGCCCACCAGCCGGTCAGGCTTTGCGACTGGTCGCGGCCGGTGAAGAAGGCGAGTTTCTCGGGTGCGGTATCGCGCAGGGGCTGCATCCAGGAGGTGGCGAGCGACAGCGCCTCCTCCCACTCGATTTCCTGGAACTGGCCCGAGCCGCGGGGGCCGGTGCGCCTGAGCGGCTTCCTGAGCCGCGCGGGCGAGAGATGCTGCATGATCCCGGCCGAGCCCTTGGCGCAGAGCACGCCCTTGTTCACCGGATGATCGCGGTTGCCCTCGATATAGGCGACCTCGCCCCCCTTCAGATGCACGTTGATCCCGCAGCGGCAGGCGCACATGTAGCAGGTGGTCTGGCGCATCTCGTCCGAGACGGGGGGCGACAGGTCGAGCCGGGGCTGGCGCTGCATCAGTACCTCGCTTGCGGGGGCCTTGGGCCGATCGAACAGGATGATGCCCGCTTTGTCCATGGCAAGCGCCCCGGGGCCGCCGGAGAGGGGTCCCGAAAAAGCCGGGGGTGCTGCCCTTGCGGGGGTCGGATCGGAAGGCTAAGTCTTGGGCAAGAATTGACCCCTACCGTGGCAGATACCCGTCAGAGCGAGGCCCGAGCGATGCGCGATCCGATTGAAACCTACATGAACCTCGTTCCCATGGTGGTCGAACAGACCAGCCGGGGCGAGCGTGCCTATGACATCTTCTCGCGGCTCCTCAAGGAACGGGTGATCTTCGTCAACGGTCCGGTGCATGACGGGATGGCCACGCTGATCGTGGCGCAGCTGCTGCATCTGGAGGCCGAGAACCCCTCGAAAGAGATCTCGATGTACATCAACTCGCCGGGTGGCGTGGTGACCTCGGGGCTGTCGATCTATGACACGATGCAATACATCAAGCCGAAGGTCTCGACGTTGGTGATCGGGCAGGCAGCCTCGATGGGCTCGCTGCTGCTGACGGCCGGGGAGAAGGGCATGCGCTTCTCGCTGCCGAACAGCTCGGTCATGGTGCACCAGCCCTCGGGCGGCTTCCAGGGGCAGGCGACGGACATCATGATCCACGCCCGCAACACCGAACGGCTGAAAAAGCGCCTGAACGAGATCTATGTCCGCCACACCGGCAACACCTACCGCAAGGTCGAGGATGCGCTGGAGCGGGACAATTTCATGACCCCGGAAGAGGCGAAAGCCTGGGGTCTGATCGACGAAATCCTCGTCAACCGGGATACCCCGGCCGAGGCGAAGTGATCCACGGCCGCGGGCAGGAATGCGATTTGGCATTGTCCCTGCCCGCTGGCTGGCCTAGTTTTGACCCAAGGGCCCGTCAGAAGGCCAGGAACCACGACGAGCACGAGGTGTCGAATGGCTCATTCCTCCGGTAGCGACAGCAAGAACACGCTGTATTGCTCCTTCTGCGGCAAAAGCCAGCATGAGGTGCGCAAGCTCATCGCCGGCCCCACGGTCTTCATCTGCGATGAATGCGTCGAACTCTGCATGGATATCATCCGTGAGGAGACCAAGGGCACCGGCTTCAAGACCGCCGACGGCGTGCCCACGCCGCGCGATATCTGCAAGGTGCTGGACGATTACGTGATCGGCCAGGAACGCGCAAAGCGGGTTCTGTCGGTCGCGGTGCACAACCATTACAAGCGTCTCGGCTTTTCCGGCAAATCCGGCAAGGCAGGCGAGATCGAATTGTCGAAATCCAACATCCTGCTGATCGGCCCCACCGGCTGCGGCAAGACGCTGCTGGCGCAGACGCTGGCGCGGATCCTCGACGTGCCCTTCACCATGGCCGATGCGACCACGCTGACCGAAGCTGGTTACGTGGGCGAGGATGTGGAAAACATCATCCTCAAGCTGCTGCAGGCCTCGGAATACAACGTCGAGCGGGCGCAGCGCGGCATCGTCTATATCGACGAGGTCGACAAGATCACCCGCAAGTCCGACAATCCCTCGATCACCCGGGACGTCTCGGGCGAGGGGGTGCAGCAAGCGCTGCTGAAGCTGATGGAAGGCACCGTGGCTTCCGTGCCGCCGCAGGGTGGGCGCAAGCATCCGCAGCAGGAATTCCTGCAGGTGGACACGACCAACATCCTCTTCATCTGCGGCGGGGCCTTCGCGGGTCTCGAAAAGATCATCTCCATGCGCAACAAGGGCACGGCGATCGGTTTCGGCGCGGATGTGAAGGACGAATCGAAGCGCACCGTCGGTGAGGCGCTGCAACAGCTCGAGCCCGAAGATCTGCTGAAGTTCGGCCTGATCCCGGAATTCGTCGGCCGTCTGCCGGTGATCGCCACGCTGACCGACCTCGACGAGGCGGCGCTGGTGACGATCCTGACCGAGCCGAAGAACGCTCTGGTCAAGCAGTACCAGCGCCTGTTCGAGATCGAGGGCACCGACCTCACCTTCACCGAGGACGCGCTGCGCTCCATCGCCAAGCGGGCGATCCAGCGCAAGACCGGCGCTCGCGGTCTGCGGTCGATCATGGAGGATATCCTCCTCGACACCATGTTCGAACTGCCGGGCATGGAGAATGTCGAAGAGGTCGTGGTCAACGACGAATCCGTCACCTCGGGTGCGCGGCCGCTGCTGATCTACACCGACAGCAAACAACCGCAGAGCGCGGGTTCCGCGGGCTGAGCTGTCGGCCTTCTGAATGAACGAAGCCCCGTACCGGAAGGTGCGGGGCTTTGGCTTTTGGCCTGTCAGACATTCAAAGGACTGACAATTTCGTCAGTCGACAAGTCTCAGAAATCTCTGACGTTTCGGCGCCGGACCTCGACCAGCCGCGGACCTTGTCCACTGGCAACGATGATCGGCAGATCGCTGTCGGTCGCCCGGGCATAGGGCAGGCCCATCGCCTCGGCCAGCGCCCGCATGTCGGGGGCCGAAGGGGTGCAGCCGATCACTTCGGTGCCAGCATCCTTCATGGCGCGGGCGATCTCGCCATAGCCTTCGTTGTTGAAGACGACGAAGGTCACGTCCATATTCTCGTCCCGCGCGGTGCGCAAGTCGCCAGGGTGGAACATCAGCCCGCCGTCCCCGGTCAGGCAGACCACCCGCGCCCCGGGATCGGCCAGCGCCGCGCCGATGGCAGCGCCGATGCCATAGCCCAGCGCGCCATAGCCGGTGGCGGCATTGAACCAGCCGCCCGCGCGGTCATGGCTGTAATAGAGGTTCCCGGCATAGGCGATCTGCGTCGAATCGCCGACGAAAAGCGCGTCCGGCACCGCGTCGCGCAAGGATTGCAGCAGCCGCACCTCGTCCTGGTATTCCGGGGTGAGCGCGGCGAAGGCGGCCTGCCGCGCAGCCGCCGCACGCTCGGGCCCGTCGGCGGCAGGCGCCACCGGATGCAGTTTCGGCAGCATTGCCGCCACATCGGCCTGCAGCGTGAGGGCGGCGAAATGCCGGGCCAGCTGCGCGCCGTCGATGTCGATGCGGATCATGCCCGAGAGTTCGGGGAAGGTGCCCGTCCCGTACATGTCGCAATCGGTCGGCCCCAGTTCCGAGCCCGCGACGACCAGCTGGTCGGAATCGCGGATCAGCTCGCGGATCGGTTGCAGACTGGGCGAGGCCGGGATCGCCAGCGGGTGGTTGTGCATCAGCCCCCGGGCGTTGGTGGTCAGGATCACCGGCGCGTTCAGCGCCTCGGCGAAGGCGCGCAGCTCCTCGCCGGCGTGACGGCAACCGCCGCCGGCCAAGATCACCGGCCGTTTCGACAGCCTCAACCGCGCACGGGCCTTGGCGGGGTCGGGCAGGGTGGCGACGGGCGTGGCCAGCGCCGCGGCGGGCGGGGCCTTGGCCGCCATCAGGTCGAGCGGGATCTCCACATGCACCGGGCCGCGCCGCCCGGTGGTCAGCGCCCGCCCGGCATGGGCCAGAAGGCCGGGCAGGGCCTGCGGATCCTCCAGATGCAGGGCGGGGCCCAGCACGCGGGTCACGGCGCGCTGGTCGGGCAATTCGTGCAGATAGCCCAGCCCCTTGCCCAGCGTCTCGCGCCGGTTGACGCCGGAAATCACCAGGATCGGGATGGAATCGGCCCGGGCCTGGGCCATCGGCGTCATCATGTTGGTGACACCGGGGCCGGTGATCACCATCGCGACGCCGAAATGGCCCGAGACGCGGGCATAGCCATCGGCCATGAACCCGGCCGAGGCCTCGTGACGCGGGGTGACGTGGCGGATGCCGGAGCCCGCCAGCGCGCGATACAACTCGATCGTGTGGACGCCCGGGATCCCGAAGATCACCGTGACGCCCTCGATTTTCAGCCAGTCGACAAGGGTTTGTGCAACATTGCTCATGCTGCCTTCTGCATGGCATAGGCAGCGATACGGGCGCAAGCCTCCTCGGTATCGGCGTCCGAGGCATTGAGCGCGACGCGCAGCCAACCCTCCAGCGCCACCCCGAACGAGGCACCCGGCATCATCGCCACATCGGTCGCCTCCAAGAGCTCCAGCGCGAAGGCCAGCGAATTGTCCGAGAGCGCGCGGATGTCGATCAGCGCGAACATCCCGGCCTCGGGGCGGTGCACGCGCAGCCCGGCCACACCGTCCAGCCGGTCGAACAGGATCTGTGCGCGGCGTGCCATGCGGGCGGCCATGCCCTGGGCCAGTGTCGGCGCGCTGCCGATGGCCTCGGCCGTCATGTCGGCGATGAAGGGTTGCGAGCCGAAGAGCATCGTCTCGGACAGCGGCAGGGCGCGCAGGGTGAACTCGGCCGGGCCCACGGTCCAGCCCGACCGGAACCCGGGCGCCGCATGGCTTTTCGAGATCGAGGCGGTGGTGATCGTGCGGTCGTCGAACTCCGGTTCGGCCAGGGCCGAGGTGAAGGGGCGCCCGTCATGGGTGAGATCGCCGTAGACCTCGTCCGAGACGATCCAGAGGTCATGGTCACGCGCCAGTTCTCCCAGCGCGCGCAGCTCGGCCGGTTGCAGGATGGCGCCGGTCGGATTATGCGGGGTGTTGAGGAAGATGGCGCGGGTTTCGGGCGTGATTGCTGCAGCAACATCAGCGGCTTGCAGGCGGAAGTTGTGTTCGGCTTTCAACTGCACCGGCACCGGTACAGCGCCCGAGGCACGGACGATCCCTTCATAGGTCGCATACATCGGGTCGCCAAGGATCACCTCGCAGCCCGGCTCGCAGATCGTGCGGAACACCAGGTAGAGCGAGGTCTGGGTGCCGGGCAGGCAGAGGAAGCGGTCATGGCCGAAGGGCCGGTTGAGCCGCGTCGTGTAACGCCTTGACAAAGCGTCCAGAAGCACGGGTTCGCCCCGACCGTTTGAATAGCCGGTGCGTCCGTCGCGCATGGCGGTGCAGGCGGATTCGATCAGGCTGTCGGGGGTTGGCACATCGGGCTCGCCGATGGTCAGGTTGATGACACGGTGCCCTTCGCTCATCCGCTTCCTGGCGGCGGCGTTCAGCACCCATTTGTCCGAGCCGAGACCGGCGAGCTGTTCGGTGACACGGGCATATCTCATCTCAGACCTCGGGGAGTTTCAGATCAAGAAGGCGCGAGAAGGCCTTGATCGCAATGGATTTCATTTCGTCGGGTTTGAAGTGGTCGGGCAGGGCGCCCGCTTCGATCCAGAGCCCGTCCAGCAGCGCATTGCCGGCGATGGCCAGCGCCCGCGGATCCTCGTCCCGCCGGCCGGCGGCAGCCAGCGCGTCGGCGATCATCCGTTGCAGCCGGTTGCGGAAGCCGAGGTAGGTTTCCTCGTGCACCTTGCGCATCGCCGCATCGCGCGGCACCAGCTGCATCGAGGCCGCCCAGAGCGACACGGCGCGGGGATCGGTGACCGGGGGCGAGACGGCATTGGCGACGAAACCCGCCAGCCGGGCCAGCGGATCATCGGGCAGATCGTCGAGCCGCGCGGCGCTGGCCTCGGTCAGGCCGGTCATCAGCGTCTCATGCGCGGCGGCGACCAGATCCTCCTTGGTCGCGAAATAATGGCGGATCAGCCCCGGCGTCACGCCCGCCTTCAGCGCGATGGCCCGCACGGTGGCGGCCTGCGGCCCGCCCTCGGCAATCAGGTCGAGCGTCGCCTCGATCAAGGCGGTGCGGCGGGCTTCCTCGCCCGCGCGCTGGAACGGACGGCGCTGGTTCATGCCCGCAGAACCGGGCGCGTCAGGCAGGTCGGCCCGCCCTCGCAAGCGATGCACAGCGCGTCGCCCTCGAAGACCTGCACCCGGCAGCCCGCGCCTTCCATCAGTGCACGGGTCTTGGGGAAGCCATCGACCATCACCACATCCTGCGGCTTCAGCATCAGCACGTTCAGCGACAAGCCGTTGGAGGCGAGGAATTCATCTTCGGGCGCCATCAGCAGGGTCCAGCCGCGCGCCGTGAGATCCGCCCAGAGCGCATAGGGCAGGAGCGGCGCATGGATCAGCGCCATCTTCGGCCCGAGCGGCGAGATCAGCGACATCAGATGCAGGCAGGCCTCGGGCCCGGTCCAATAGGGCAGGTCATAGGCCTGCACCCGGATGCCGTGCGGGGCCAGGATCGCCGCCACCGCCTCGATCCCCGCCTGATTGCTGCGCACGCCCCGGCCGATGGCCAGCGTCTGCGGGTCGATCCACAGGCAATCGCCCGATTCGACCGTGGCGTCACCCGTCAGGCGGCCGATCACCGGCACCCCCAGCGCGTCATAGGCGGCCTCGTGCAGGTCGGGCTCGGCGCGGCGCAGGGGCTTGCCCATGTTCAGCAATACCGCGCCTGCGCGGGTCACGAAGGACGGGTCCTGCACGAAGACCGCATCCGACAGCCCGTCGTCGCGGGCCGGAATCCAGTGGATTTCCGCGCCCGAAGCGGCGACGATGGCCGACAGGGCGGCGTGCTGGACTTCGGCCCTTGCAGCATCAAACCCGGGGCCGTAATGCCAGAGCGCCGGATCCGCCGCGGCCATCGCCGGGCCGGGCGCGCGCATCATCACGCGGGCCAGAGGTTTCGTGCGGTCTTCGGCACCGAAAGGCATGAGGGACACTCGCTGAGTAATTATACGCTTGCATAATTACTCAGGGCTTGGCCTTCTACAAGGACAAACAAGAGGCGCGACCAACGGCGCCACATCAACAGGAGAGACTGATGAAAACCCTCGTTCTGACCGCCTCCGCGCTGGCCCTGATGGCCGGTGCCGCGCTCGCCGATCCCCTGCGCATCGGTATCGCCGCCGAACCCTATCCGCCCTTCGCCGCGCCCGATGCGGCGGGCAATTGGGTCGGTTGGGAGATCGACATCATCAACGCGATCTGCGCCGCCTCGTCGCTCGATTGTGCGATCACGCCCACCGCCTGGGACGGAATCATTCCGGCGCTCACCTCGGGGCGGATCGACGTGATCATGGCCTCGATGACCATCACCGAAGAGCGCGCGCAGACCATCGACTTCTCCCAGCCCTATTACAACACCCCTGTGGTGGTGGTGGCGCAGCGCGACATGGGGATCACCGCGACGGCCGAGGGGCTGGCCGGGCACGTGCTGGGCGTGCAGGTCTCGACCGTGTTCCAGGATTACGCGCAGCAGTATTTCGAGGGCGAGACCGAGATCCGCACCTATCAGACCCAGGACGAGGCCAACCAGGACCTCGCCGCCGGGCGGATCGACGCCACGCTGGCCGACAGTCTGGCCATGGACCCGTTCCTTGAATCGGAGGCGGGCGCCTGTTGCGAGAATCTCGGCGCGGTGCCGATGGACGAGGCGATCCTGGGCAGCGGCATCGGCGCCGGGGTGCGCAAGGACGATGCCGCGACTCTGGCGGCGATCAACGGCGGGATCGAGGCGATCCTGGCCGATGGCACCTATGACGCGATCACCGCGCGCTATTTCACCACCTCGATCTACGGCCAGTAACGGGTGTTCGACTGGCTTCATGCCGTCTGGCCGGGGCTTGAGGCCACGCTGCCCCTGCTGTCGCCCCAGCCGCCCGGCTGGGGCGGCGGCCTGCTGCGGGGCGCGCTGAATTCGCTGATCATCGCGCTGGGGGCTTTCGGGCTGGGGGCGGTGATCGGCACCTTCGGCGCGCTCGGCAAGCTGGGCGGCGGGCCGGTGACGCGCGACCTCTTGGCGGTCTATACGACCGTGGTGCGGGCGGTGCCGGAGCTGATCCTGATCCTTCTCCTCTATTACGCGGGTACCGACCTCCTGAATCAGGTGCTGGCGCTTCTGGGCCGCCGCCCGGTCGAAATTTCGGGCGTTGCCGCCGGGATCGGCGTTCTGGGCATCGTCCAGGGCGCCTATGCGACCGAGGTGCTGCGCGGCGCCATCCAGGCGGTGCCCCGCGGCCAGCTGGAGGCGGCGCGCGCCTATGGCATGAGCCGGGTGCAGACCTTCCGGCGGGTGACCTTTCCGGCGATGCTGCCGCTGGCGCTGCCGGGGCTGTCGAACCTCTGGCTCATCGCCACCAAGGATACCGCGCTGCTGGCCGTGGTCGGCTTCAGTGAATTGACGCTGGAGACGCGGCAGGCGGCGGGCTCGACCCGGGCCTATTTCACCTTCTTCCTGGCGGCCGGGGCGCTGTACCTGATGATGACGCTGGTCTCGGGCCGGGTCTTCGGCTGGCTCGAAACCCAGTTCCGCCGCGGGCAGGCGCAGGCCCGGTCATGAGGGACTGGCTCAGACCCCATCGGCTGGTGCTGATCGCGCTGGCGCTGGCGCTGGCGCTCTGGGCGGGCTGGGCGCTGCGTTGGGACTGGATCCCGCGTTATTGGCAGCTGGGGGTTCAGGGGCTCTGGCGGACGCTCTGGCTGCTGGTGCTCTCGGTCGTCATCGGCTTCGCGCTGGCGGTGCCGCTGGGGCTGGCGCAGGCAGCGGGGCCGCGCTGGCTGGCCGCACCCGCGCGCTGGTTCTGCACGCTGATCCGGGGCACGCCGCTGCTTTTGCAGATCTGGCTGATCTATTACGGCATCGGCTCGCTCTTCCCGCAATACCCCTGGATCCGGCAATCCGAGCTCTGGCCCTTGCTGCGTCAGGCCTGGCCCTATGCGCTGATTGCGCTGTCCCTCAGCTATGCGGGCTACGAGGGCGAGGTGATGCGCGGCGCCTTCCGCGCCGTGCCGCCCGGCCAGCTGGAGGCGGCGCGCGCCTATGGCTTCTCGCCCTTCGCCGTCTTCCGCCGCATCTGGCTGCCGCAGGCGCTGGCCCGCGCCCTGCCGACCCTGGGCGGCGAGACGGTGCTGCAGCTCAAGGCCACGCCCCTCGTCGCCACGATCACGGTGATCGAGATTTATGCCGTCGCCAGCCGAGTGCGCCAGGACACGTTCATCGTCTACGAACCGCTGATCCTGCTGGCGCTGGTCTATATGGCGATCGCCGGCCTGCTGGCGCTCGGCTTCCGCGCCCTCGAAAGGCGCTACACCCGCGGCCTCGGCCACTGACCGCGCGCATCTTTGTTCCCCAAATATCCTCGGGGGTTTCTCAAGGGGGTGGAAAACCCCCTTGAGCGGGGGGTGCGGGGGGCTGGCCCCCCGCCTTGGTCGCCCGAGGCACCGAGGGCGAAACCTCTCCGCCCCCAGACCTTCAGCC
>NZ_JAUCCQ010000129.1:0-11608 GCF_034676075.1 Pararhodobacter sp.
TGCTTCACTTCCCGGTCAGCGCGCTATACAAAGTCCCGAGGAGGCCCTAAAACGCCTCGAACTGATTGATTGCCTGACGGAGAAGCGCGCGCCATGGCCGACGACATCGAGATTGATATTGACGACCTCGGGCGTCGGATGGAGGGGGCGATCGCCTCGCTGAGGACGGAATTCGCCTCGCTGCGCACCGGCCGCGCCTCGGGTTCGATGCTGGAGCCGATTCAGGTCGACGCCTATGGCCAGATGACGCCGATCAACCAGCTGGGCACCGTCAACGTGCCCGAGCCCCGGATGGTGACGATCAACGTCTGGGACAAGGCGATGGTCAACAAGGTGGAAAAGGCGATCCGTGAATCGGGGCTGGGCATCAACCCGCAGCTCAACGGCACGATCATCATGCTGCCGATCCCCGAACTGAACGAGGAACGCCGCCGCGAGCTGACCAAGGTCGCCGGGCAATACGCCGAACACGCGCGCGTCGCCGTGCGCAACGTGCGCCGCGACGGCATGGACCAGATCAAGAAGGCCAAGGGCGACGGCATGTCCGAGGACGACCAGAAATTCTGGGAATCCGAGGTGCAGGAACTGACCAACAAGCATATCGGTCTGATCGACAAGGCTCTCGAGTCGAAGCAGGAAGAAATCATGCAGGTGTGACGGCCCCTCCCCGTGTGTTTCGGGGCGTCGCAATCGTATTTTTGACCCGGAGTTCCCATGCCCGATCCGTCCGGCACGCCCTGTCATGTTGCCATTATCATGGATGGCAATGGCCGCTGGGCAACGCAGAAGGGCTGGCCCCGGCTGGTTGGCCACCGCAAGGGGGCCGAGCGCGTCAAGGAGATCGTGCGCGCCGCGCCCGATCTCGGCATCACGCATCTGACCGTCTACGCCTTCTCGACCGAGAACTGGAAACGCTCGACCGAGGAAGTGCTGGGGCTGATGAAGCTGTTCGCGCGCTACATCCAGCGCGAGGCCGAGGCGCTGAGCCGCGAGAATGTGCGCATGTGCTTCATCGGCGACCGGCGGCGGCTGGACCCGAAGCTGCAGGAACTGATGGCCTGGATCGAGAAGCGGACCGAGGCCAATACCAAGCTGACCTTCACCATCGCCATCAATTACGGCGGCCGGGACGAGCTGGTCCGGGCGGCGCGGCGGCTGGCGCGGCAGGTGGCGGCGGGCGATCTGGACCCCGCGGCGATCACCGACACCCTGCTCGAGGCCGAGCTGGACACGGCCTTCCTGCCCGAGCCCGATCTGGTGATCCGCACCTCGGGCGAGACGCGGGTGTCGAATTTCCTGCTCTGGCAGGCCGCTTACGCGGAATATGAATTCACGCCCGTCCTTTGGCCCGATTTCACGCCCGAGGTTCTGGGCGAGATCCTGCGCCGGGTTTCCGGGCGGGACCGGCGGTTCGGCGGGGTGAAGCCGTGAGCGATTTCTCGGATCTCAGGGCGCGGGTGATCTCGGGTCTGGCGATGGCCGTTGTGGGGCTGGGCGCGCTCTGGCTGGGCGGCTGGGCCTTCGGGCTGCTGGGGCTGGTGCTGGCGGCGCTGATGGGCTGGGAACTGACCCGGATGATGGCGCCAGCCGGGCCCGACGGCCGGGCCGAGGCCGCCGGTCTGGTCGCGGCGCTGCTGGTCGGGGTCTTCACCTGGTATCAGCCGGGCTGGGTCGGTCTGGCGGGGCTCGCGCTGGGGACGGCGGTCATGGCCTGGCGGATGCCGAAGGACCGGGTGATCTACGGGCTTTACTACGGGCTGATCCTCTGGGCCGCGCAGGGGCTGATCCTGCTGCGGGACGCAATGGGCTTCACCTTCGTGCTGTGGCTTTTGCTGATCGTCATCGCCTCGGACGTCGCGGGCTATTTCGCGGGCCGCATCCTGGGCGGGCCGAAATTCTGGCCGCGCTTCAGCCCCAAGAAGACCTGGTCGGGCACCGTGGCGGGCTGGATCCTGGCGGCGCTGGTGGGCGTGGCCTTCGTCCTCTGGGCGGGGATGCCCTGGGCGGTGGTGCCGATCTCGGCCGTGCTGGCCTTCGCCGGGCAGCTGGGCGACATCGCCGAAAGCGCCATCAAGCGGCGCATGGGGGTCAAGGATTCCTCGAACCTGATCCCCGGGCATGGCGGGTTCCTCGACCGGTTCGACGCGATCATCGCCGTGGCGGCGCTGGCGCTGGTGCTGGCGCTGCTGGGTGCCTTCGCCGGGCTGGCGGCCTGATGCGGCGGGTTTCGGTCTTCGGCGCGACGGGCTCCGTCGGGGTCAGCACGCTGGACCTGCTGGCCCGGCGCGCAGATATCGCGGTCGAGGTGCTGACCGGCGGGCGGAACGTGACCCTGCTGGCGCGGCAGGCGATCCTGCACAAGGCCCGGCTTGCCGTCACCGCGCATGAGGAATGCTACAAACCCTTGAAAGAGGCCCTGGCCGGGACCGGGATCGAGGTCGCGGGCGGCCCCGGCGCGGTGGTCGAGGCGGGCTACCGCCCGGCCGATTGGGTCATGTCGGCCATCGTCGGCGCGGCGGGTCTGGCGCCGGGCTTTGCCGCCCTGAGCCAGGGCAAGATCCTGGCGCTGGCCAACAAGGAATCGCTGGTGACGGCCGGGCCGCTGCTGCTGGCCGAGGCGCAGGCGCATGGCGCCACCATCCTGCCCGTCGACAGCGAGCATTCCGCGGTCTTCCAGGCACTGACCGGTGAAGAAATCGGCGCGGTCGAGACGGTGACGCTGACCGCCTCGGGCGGGGGCCTGCGCGACTGGCCGCTGGAGCGGCTGGCCGAGGCCACGCCCGACGAGGCAGGCAGGCATCCGAACTGGGACATGGGGCAGCGGATCACCATCGATTCGGCCTCGATGTTCAACAAGGCGATGGAAGTCATCGAGGCGCATGAATTCTTCGGCCTCGCGCCCGAGCAGGTGCAGGTCCTCATTCACCCGCAATCGCTGGTCCATGCCATGGTCGCCTTCCGCGACGGGGCGGTGATGGCGCATCTGGGCGCGCCCGACATGCGCCACGCGATCGGCTATGCGCTGAACTGGCCCGTCCGGGCCGAACTGCCGGTGGCGCGGCTGGATCTGGCGCGCGCCGGGCGGCTCGATTTCGCCGAGCCCGACCACCGGCGCTATCCGGCGCTGGACCTGGCGCGGCAGGTGATGGAAACCGGAGGGGCCTCGGGCGCGGTGTTCAACGCCGCCAAGGAGGTCGCGCTCGACCATTTCATCGCCCGCACCATCGGGTTTCTCGACATGGCGCCGGTGGTGGAGGCGACGCTGGCCGCTTACGCCGCCCGCGCCCCGATCAACCGTCGGCCCGAGACCTTGGCCGAGGTTCTGGCCATTGATGCCGAGGCCCGCGCATTGGCGGGGACCGCGGCCCAGGCCCGCCGCGCGGCGGCGGTCTGAGAAAAGGAAAACGCATGGGTCTTCTGCCCGATTTCGGCAATCTGCTCTTTACCGTGGGGGCCTTCATCGTCGCTTTGTCGATCATCGTGACGGTGCATGAATACGGCCATTACATCGTCGGCCGCTGGTCCGGCATCCATGCCGAGGTCTTCTCGGTCGGCTTCGGGCCGGTGCTGTTCAAGCGCACCGACAAGCGCGGCACGCAATGGCAGATCGCCGCCTTGCCCTTCGGCGGCTACGTCAAGTTTCTGGGCGATGCCAACGCCGCCTCGGCCGGGGCGGACGAGGAGGTGATGTCGCATCTCGACGCCGGGCAGCGGCGGCACACGATGCATGGCGCGCCGCTCTGGGCGCGGGCGGCGACGATCTTTGCCGGGCCTGCCTTCAACTTCCTCTTCTCCATCGCGGTTTTCGCGGGGTTCATCGCCGTTCAGGGCCTGCCCGCCGAACAGCCGCGCGTCGGCCAGATCTTCCCCTTGCCGCAAGCCGTGGGGCTGGAAGAGGGCGATCTGATCACCGCCGTCGACGGCCGCCCGACGCCGGAACTGAGCGATTTCTACACCGTCGCCAACGAGATCGAGCCGGCCGCCACGGTTCCCTACACGGTCGAGCGGGACGGCGCCGTCCTGACGGTCGAGGGGCCGCATCCGATTCCGGCCCGGGCGGCGGGGATCGCGCTGGCCTCGGCGGCGCGGGATGCGGGGATGCAGACCGGCGATGTGGTGCTGTCGGTGGACGGCGCTCCGGTCCTGGCCTTCTCGCAACTGCCGCCGCTGGTCGGCGCGGCAGGCGGAGAGCCGGTGGCACTGGAAATCTGGCGGGACGGGGCGGTCATCGACCTGTCGCTGACCCCGCGCCGTACCGATCTGCCGCTGGCCGATGGCGGGTTCGAGACCCGCTGGCTGATCGGCCTGCAATCGGGCACCTTCTTCGAGCATCCGGTGCGCAATGTCGGGCTGACCGAGGCGCTGCCGCTGGCGGTTGGCCAGATCGGCACCATCGTGTCGAATTCGATCTCGGGCCTCTATCACATGATCACCGGTGCGATCAGCACCTGCAACCTGTCGGGTCCGGTGGGAATTGCCGAGACCTCGGGCGAGATGGCCAAGGACGGGCTGGCGAGCTTCATCTGGTTCATCGCCGTGCTGTCGACGGCGGTGGGGCTGCTGAACCTGTTCCCGATCCCGATCCTCGACGGCGGGCATCTGGTGTTCCACGCCTATGAGGCGGTTCGCGGCAAGCCGCCGAGCGACCGGGTGATGGGCGCGCTGATGACCACCGGGCTGGTGCTGCTGGGGGCGATGATGCTCTTTGCGCTGGGGAACGACCTGTTCTGCTAAGGGGCTGTTAACCCTGTCCTCAGGCAGTCATGGCTCGGCCGCATTTGCGCCATGATTGGGCGGGATACCGAAGGAGAAAGTCCCTCGGCGTCCCGCCTGATTTCGGAGCCTTGCCATGCATCTGGTCCTTCCCGCCACGCGCAGCCTGCGCAACCTCTACGCCCTGTCGTCGGACCGTCTGTGGTTCCTTCTGGCTACTGTTGCCGGGCTGGTGGTGGCGGGCGAACTGGTCGAGATCCTGCTGACGCACAACCTCCCGTCGATGGAGATTCTGGGCCTCTGATCCCCGGCCGGCAGAGGCCTTACGCGAATCGTCCCGCCCGCCGCTCCTGGCGCGGCGGGATTTTCCTTGGGGCGATGCCGCGAATCCCCACATGCTGCGAAATCGACTCCGACCGTACGCAACTCTTTGACAATCCTGCCCCGTCTCGATAGCAAGACTCAAAACAAACGGCGGTAATAACGGGGCTTTTGGATGCGCGGCACAAATGTGAACCTGCATGCGCGCGCCCTCGCGGGGGCGATGCGCCCGGTGCGGGGCTTGGCGGCAGTTCTTCTCGTTTCCTCTGCGATTTCAATCGCGGCGGCAGGTGGGGCTGCAGCGCAGGCCTATCGTTTTTCCAACATCGACGTTCAGGGGAACACGCTGATCGACGACGATCAGGTGATCGCCTTCGCGAGAATCGCTCGCGACCGCAGCATGAGCGGGGCGGATCTGAACGCGGCCTATCAGCGCGTCGCGGGCACCGGCTTTTTCCGTCAGGTGGATTTCACTCCGCGCGGCAACACGCTGGTCATCACCGTTCAGGAATATCCCCTGATCAGCCGCGTCGCGTTCGAAGGCAACCGCCGGCTGAACGATGAGCGTCTGGGCGGCGTCGTCACCTCGCGGTCGGGCGGCGTCTATTCGCCCGCCACGGCCGAGGCTGACGCCAATGCCATCGCCGCCGCCTATGCCGAGGCCGGGCGCCTGTCGGCCCGCGTGACGCCGCGCCTGATCGAACGCGCCAATGGCCGCGTCGATCTGGCCTTCGAGATCGAAGAAGGCGCGGTGGTCGAGGTCGAGCGCATCTCGTTCGTGGGCAACCGCACCTTCAGCGAGCGCCGCCTGCGCGGGGCGCTGGCCACGGTTCAGGCCGGGCGTCTGTCGACGCTGTTCCGCGCCGACAACTACAACGAGGCGCGCGTCGCCCGCGACCGTCAGGCGCTGCAGGATTTCTACCTGTCGCGCGGCTTCGTCGATGTGCAGGTCCTGTCCGGCGTGACGGAACTGACGCGCGAGCGTGACGGCGCCTACGTGACCTTCACCATCCGCGAGGGGCAGCAATACCGGATCGGCCGCGTCTCCGTCGTGTCCGAGATCGGCGGCATCGACGCGGCGCCCTATCAGGCAGCGCTGACCGACCGCACCGGCATGCTGTTCACGCCGACCATGGTCGAATCGCTGATCCAGCAGGCCGAGCGCGTGGGCTACGAATCCGGCCAGCGCTTCGTCCGCGCCGAGCCGCGTCTGGTGCGCAACGAGCGTGACGGCACCATCGACGTGGAGCTGGCGCTGGTGCGCGGCGAGCGCGTCTTCATCGAACGGATCGACATTCAGGGCAACGTCGCCACCCAGGACAACGTGATCCGTCGCCAGTTCGACGTGGCCGAGGGCGACCCGTTGAACCCGCGCGAGATCCGCGAAGCGGCGGCGCGCATCCAGGCGCTTGGCTATTTCTCGGACGTGCAGGTCAACCCGGTGGCGGGTTCCTCGCCCGAGCAGGCGGTGGTCGATGTCCAGGTCGAAGAGACGCCGACCGGCTCGCTGGGCTTCGGTCTGAGCTATGGCGCGGATGACGGCATCGGCGGCAGCATCACCTACAACGAGACCAACTTCCTGGGCCGCGGTCA
Organism: Pararhodobacter sp.; assembly: GCF_034676075.1. Lineage (GTDB taxonomy): Bacteria > Pseudomonadota > Alphaproteobacteria > Rhodobacterales > Rhodobacteraceae > Pararhodobacter. The sequence continues at coordinate 6,628 of NZ_JAUCCQ010000129.1, forward strand.
GCGGTTGAGCGTCCAGATCTCGACGGTGTCGAGCGCCCGCAGCCTGTCGTTCAACTTCACCGAACCGGCGCTTCTGGGCCGGGACCTGGCCTTCGGTATCGCCGTGGGTCTGTCCTCGACCACTTCGAGCGACACGGCGCGCTTCGGTTCGCAGCGGCTGCAATTCTCGCCCTCTCTGACCTTCCCGGTCAGCGAGTTCGGCCGACTGTCGGTGCGCGCCTCGATATCGCGCGATGAGCTGACGGTGGCGGCGGTTCCGGCAATTCCGGCCGATGACACCATCGCCGCCCGCATCCGTCAGGACGCGGGAACCGCCTTGACCTCGTCGGTGGGCTATACCTATTCCTTCGACAACCGGCGCAACGGGCCTGACCCCGACCGCGGCTTCGTCTTCCGCTTCGGGCAGGATGTGGCGGGGCTGGGCGGCGATCGTCGCTGGCTGCGCACTACGGTGATGGCGGGCTATGAACGCCGGGTCTTCAACGGCGACGTGACCCTGCGCGCCGAGTTCGAGGCCGGGGCGATTGCCCATCAATCGGGCGACAGCCGGATCAACGAGCGCTTCGTGCTGACCTCGGACCAGTTCCGCGGCTTCTCGGCCTATGGCATGGGGCCGGTGGCCTACAGCGCCAATGGCTCGCGCAACGGTCTGGGCGGCAACTTCTTCGCCGTTGCCCGTCTGGAAGCCGAATTCCCGATCGGCCTGCCGGCTGAGTACAACATGCATGGCGGTCTGTTCCTGGACGTGGGTTCGGTCTGGGGCATCGACAATCCGGGCACGATCTGCGCCGGTGCCGCCCCCTACAGCAATTGCGTCATCGACGACCGCACGCTCCGGGCCACTGCCGGTGTCTCGCTGTTCTGGAACTCGCCGATGGGGCCGCTGCGCTTCAACTTCTCGACGCCGATCATGAGCGAGGACTACGACCAGCCCCGCCGCTTCGACCTTTCGATGGCCACCCGGTTCTGATGACCCGCCTGGCCGTGATCCTTCTGGCGGGGGCGCTCTCGGGCGCCCCCGTTTTCGTGGCGGCGCAGACCGCGCCGCCGGTCGCGCCCCAGGTGCTGGCCCCGCCGCCCGAGGGGGTCTCGAGCGTGCCGTTCCGCATCCTCGATCAGGACCGGCTGCTGCGCGGCTCGGTGCTGGGGCAGCAGATCCTGGCCCGGATCCGCGAGGCCGAAAGCCAGCTTGCGGCCGAGAACCAGCGGCTTTTCGACCAGCTGGCCGAGGAAGAGCAGGCGCTGACCGATGCCCGCGCCGGTCTCGGCGCCGAGGAATTCCGCCGCCGCGCCGATGCCTTCGACACCCGGGTCGAGGCGATCCGGGCCGAGCGGGCCGATGCCAGCCAGGCGCTGACCCTCTGGTCCGAGCAGCAGGCGCAGCAATTCTTCGACACGGCGCTGCCGGTTCTGGTGCAGATGATGAACGAGGAAGGGCTGCTGGCGCTGTTGAAGCCCGATGTGATGATCCTGGGCTCGGACTGGCTGGATGTGACGGATGCCGCCATTGCCCGGCTCGACGCGGCCATTGCGTCGGGCAATCTGGTGGAGGAAGGCGTGACCCCGCCGCCCGATCCTGTCCCGCCCGCGGCCCTCGATCCTGAGACCCCGGATGCCGCCCCCGCTGAGCCAGCGCCCGCCCCGACGCAGCCTTGACCCGGCGCTCTGCCTTGTCGGCGGGGGGCTAAGTTGTTAGTGCTGCGGACAAGGCCCCTGGCCTTGAGGCGAATTCCAGCGGAGTGCACAGATGTCCGAACCCCTTCAGACCCGTGACTGGTCCTCCACCTCCGAGGCGGATCTGTCGCTTATCATGCGCATCATTCCGCATCGCTACCCGTTCCTGCTGATCGACAAGGTCAAGGGGATCGAGGTCGGCAAGGTTGCGACCGGCGTCAAGAACGTCACCTTCAACGAGCCGCATTTCCAGGGCCATTTCCCCGGTGCCCCGATCATGCCCGGCGTCACCATCATTGAGGCGCTGGCCCAGACCTCGGCGGTGCTGGTCGGGCTGACGCTCGACCTCGTGGACAAGAACCCGCTGGTCTATTTCATGTCGATCGACAAGGCCAAGTTCCGCCGCAAGGTCGTCCCCGGCGATGTGCTGGAGCTGAAGGTCGAGGTGCTGCGCGGCTCGACCAAGATCTGGAAATTCCAGGGCACGGCGACGGTCGACGGCGAGATGGCAGCCGAGGCCGAGTTCATGGCGATGATCGACCTGCAAGGGCGGGGCTGAGCCGTGGCGGTCGATCCTTCGGCGCGGGTCCATGCCTCGGCCGTGATCGAGGACGGCGCGGTCATCGGCCCTGAGTGCGAGATCGGCCCCTTCGCGGTCATCGGGCGGGAGGTGACGCTGGGCCGTGGCGTGGTGGTCAAGTCGCATGCGGTGATCACCGGCTGGACCGACATCGGCGACGAGAGCACGATCTTTCCCTTCGCCAGCGTCGGCGAGATCCCGCAGGACCTGAAATTCAAGGGCGAGCGGACCCGGCTGGTGGTCGGCAAGCGCACCCGTATCCGCGAGGGCGCGACGCTGAACACCGGGACCGAGGGCGGCGGCGGCGTCACCCGGGTCGGCGACGATTGCCTGATCATGACCGGCGCCCATGTCGGCCACGACGCGCAGATCGGCGACCGCGTGGTGCTGGTCAACAACGTGGCCATCGCCGGGCATTGCGTGATCGGCGACGATGTGATCGTCGGCGGGCTGTCGGGCGTGCATCAATTCGTGCGCATCGGCAAGGGCGCGATCATCGGCGCCGTGACCATGGTCACCAATGACGTGATGCCCTATGGGCTGGTGCAGGCGCCGCGGGGCGAACTGGACGGGCTGAACCTGGTGGGGCTGAAGCGCCGCGGGGTGGAGCGGGCCGAGATCACCGCGCTGCGCGCCGCCTATCAGATGCTGGCCCAGGGCGAGGGGACCTTTCTCGACCGCGCCCGGAGGCTGGCCGAGGAAACCGAGAGCCGCCATGTGCGCGAGATCACGGATTTCATCCTCTCGGCCTCGGACCGCTCCTTCCTGACGCCGAAATGAGCCGCATCGCGCTCATTGCCGGGGCCGGAAGCCTGCCCGCGGAACTGGCCGCCCGGCTGGAGGCACCGCTGATCTGCGCGCCCGCGGGGGTGCAGCCGGTCGGGCTGACGGTCGATCAGGTGTTTCATTTCGAGCGCCTGTCGCCCTTCCTGCGCGCCCTTGGCGACCGCGGGATCGAGACGGTGGCGCTGGTCGGCGCGATCCATCGGCCGCGGCTGGACCCGGCGCTTTTCGACCGCGAGACGGCGGCGCTGGTGCCGGATCTGCTGGCGGCGATGCGCGGCGGCGACGACGCGGCGCTGCGCTGGATCATCGGCCTGATCGAGGAATACGACCTGCGCGTCGCCGGTCTGGGCGAGCTGGCGCCGGACCTGCTGGCGGGCGAGGGGGTGCTGGGCGCGCGTGCCCCGACCGAGGCCGAGCGCGCCGATGCCGAGCGAGGCCGCTCGGTGCTGGCGGCGCTGGATGCGGTCGATGTGGGGCAGGGCTGCGTCGTGGCCTCGGGCCTCTGCCTGGGGGTCGAGACCCTCTACGGCACCGATGCGATGCTGGAGGACGTGGCCCGCCACCGGGCCGAGCGCGAGCCGCAGGCGGGGGGCGTCTTCGTCAAGCGGGCCAAGGCCGGGCAGGATCTGCGGGCCGATCTGCCGACCATCGGCCCGGGAACGGTGCTGGCCGCGGCAACCGCGGGTCTGACCGGCATCGCGTTGCAGGCGGGCCGCGTCGTGGTGCTGGACCGCAAGGGCGTTCTGGCGGCGGCCGATGCGGCGCGGATCGCGCTCTGGGCCGAGCCGTGAGGCTGTTCCTGATCGCGGGCGAGCCCTCGGGCGATGCCCTGGGTGCGGCGCTTATGGCGGGGCTGAAGGCGCTGGCGCCGGGCGTGGTGTTCGAGGGGGTCGGCGGGCCCCTGATGCAGGCTGAGGGGATGCAGAGCCTCTTCCCGATGGAGGAACTCTCCATCATGGGGCTGGCCGAGATCCTGCCGAAATACTTCCATCTCAAGCGCCGGATCCGCGAGACGGCCGAGGCCATCGGCCGCGCGCAGCCCGCGGCGGTCATTACCATCGACAGCCCGGATTTCTGCCTGCGGGTGCTGGCTTTGGCCCGGGCCGCGAACCCGGGGCTGAAGACGGTGCATTACGTCGCGCCCTCGGTCTGGGCCTGGCGGCCGGGTCGGGCGGCCAAGATGGCGCGCTGGGTCGACCATGTGCTGGCGCTGCTGCCCTTCGAGCCGCCCTATATGCAGGCGGCCGGGATGAGCTGCGATTTCGTCGGTCATCCGGTGGCGGCCGAACTCGTGGCGTCCGGGGCCGAGGTGGCGGCGTTCCGGGCGGCGCATGGGCTGGAGGGGGCGCCGCTGCTGCTGGTCCTGCCGGGCTCGCGCCGGGGCGAGATCGAGCGGCTGGGGCCGGTGTTCGGCGAAGTCGTCCGGGGCCTTTCGGTGCCCGGGCTGCGGCTGGTGGTGCCGACGGTGGCCTCGCGCGCGGCGCAGGTGCGGGCGCTGGTGGCGGATTGGCCGGGCGCGCCCGTGGTGCTGGACGCGGCCGAAGTGCCCATCGCGGTGAAGCGCGCGGCCTTCGGCGCGGCAGATGCGGCGCTGGCGGCCTCGGGCACGGTGTCGCTGGAACTGGCGGCCTCGGGCACGCCCATGGTCATCGCCTATCGGATGGCGGCGCTGAGCCAGGTGATCATCGGCCGGATGCTGAAGATCGACACGGTGACGCTGGTCAATCTGGTGAGCGAGACGCGAACGGTGCCGGAATTCATCGGCCCGGCCTGCAAGGCCGAGGACATCGCGCCCGTGCTGTCGTCGCTGCTGGCGGGCGGACCCGGCCGGGCGGCGCAGGAAGCGGCGATGGCCGAGACCATGACCCGGCTCGGCCGCGGCGGCGAGGCGCCGGGCTTGCGCGCGGCGCGCTCGGTGCTGGGCTATCTCGGGGGGCCGGG
>NZ_JAUCCQ010000130.1:0-11273 GCF_034676075.1 Pararhodobacter sp.
CCCCCCCCCCCCCCCCCCCCCCCCCCCCCCCCCCCCCCCCCCCCCCCCCCCCACCCTCCCTCTCAGGCCAGCGCCATCCCCTCGCCGTCGCCCTGCCGGTCGGCCTGCCGCGCAAGCCCGCTCGCCACGACGACGAAACCGCGGATATCCGCGCCCCGGTCCTGACGCAGCACGGCCTCCTTGCGCGCGAATGTGCTGAACCCGGCCGCCTGCAGCACCCCGTCCACATAGCCCGCCGAATGGGCGAAGCGGCGGCTTTCGCGCAGGGTGAGCGGCGCCTCCCCGGCCTCGACCGTGAAGGCCAGAACGCCCCCCGGCTCAAGCGAACCCGCGCACCAGGCGACGATGCGTTCCAGCGCGCCGAGATAGACGAAGACATCGGCCGCGAGGATCAGGTCATAGCGCGGACCGACTTCCAGCGCCGCCAGATCCGCCTTTTCCAGCCGGTCATAGAGCCCCTTGGCCTGCGCCTGCCCCAGCATCGCCGCCGAGATATCGCAGCCTTCGAGCCAGTCGACCGCCTCGCGAAAGGCCTCGCCCGCCAGCCCGGTGCCGCAGCCCAGATCCATCGCCCGGGCGAAATGCCGCCCCGCCAGCGCGTCGCGCAGGAGCCAGGGCGCGCGGTAGCCCAGCTTGTCGACCAGCGCGGTATCGAAGCTCGGCGCGTATTGGTCGAAGAGCGCCTCGACGAAGGCCGCCGGCATCGCCTCGGCCACCGGCACGCGGCGGGCGAGGTCGCGCTTCAGCCCGGCGCCCAGCCGGTCCCCGGGATCGGCCCTGAGCGCCCGGTCCCAGGCGGCCACCGCCGCCGCCGGATCGCCCAGTTCCTCGTGCCATTCGCCCAGCCGGAACCAGCCCGCGGGCCAGTCGGGCGCCCGCGCCATCGCCTCGGTCAGCAGCTCGACCGCGGCGCGCAGCTCACCGCCCGCCGCCAGCCCTTCGGCGAAATCGAATCGCCGGTCCACGATCAGGTCGCCCGAGGACAATCCCCACGCCGCCATCACTCAGATCTTTCATATGGGGAACCGGCCGCTGGCGCCCACGCCGCACGACGGGTCCGGTCACGGCGCCCGGTCCCTCAACGAGGCCCGCGCCGCAGCGCGCAGCTAAGAGGCGCGGGTGATTCCGTCAAGGGGGGACTTGCCTTTGCCCGCCCGCCTGCGAGACTGCCCGCCAAGGGGGACCACCGGAATGCGCAAGATCTTCAAACGCCTGGGATGGGGCCTTGTCGCCCTGATACTGGTACTGGCCGCGCTGGCGGTCTGGAAGCGCGAGGAGCTGACCCGCCTCATGGCGGTCAATTCGCTCTTTGCCGAGGACCGGATCGTCGAGAACTTCTCGCATATGGACACGCTGTTCCTCAGCCGCGGCATGGCGGGCGGCACGCCCTCGCCCCTGCCGGAAGGCCCGCGTGCCACCTTGCCCGAGGGCTTCGACGCCTGGGCCGAGGCACGCCATGTCACCGGCATCGTCGTCCTGCACGGGGGCGAGATCGTCTACGAGGATTACCGTCTGGGCACGGCGCAGGGGGATCCGCGCATCTCCTGGTCGGTGGCGAAAAGCGCGCTGTCGCTGCTGCTGGGAACGCTGGTGGCGGATGGCACGATCCCCGACCTCGACGCGCCGGTCACGCAATACGCCCCCGCCCTGCGCCAATCGGCCTATGACGGGGCCACCATCCGGCAGGTGCTGCGCATGGAATCAGGCGTCGCCTTCAACGAGGATTACCTGGATTTCTGGTCCGATATCAACCGCATGGGTCGGGTTCTGGCCCTGGGCGGTTCGATGGACGGCTTCGCCGCCGGGCAGAGCGCGCGCCGCTCGGCCCCGGGCAGCGACTGGCAATATGTCTCGATCGACACCCATGTCATCGGCATGGTGATCCGCGGCGCCACCGGCCGCTCGATCCCGGACCTGATGTCCGAGCGGATCTTCCAGCCGCTGGGGCTGGACCGCGACCCCTATTACGTCACCGATGGCGAGGGCGTGGCCTTCGTGCTGGGCGGGCTGAACCTGACCACGCGCGATTATGCCCGCATCGGCCAGATGGTGCTGCAGAACGGCGAATGGCAGGGCCGCCAGATCGTCCCCGCCGACTGGATCGCCGAAAGCACTGCCCCCGGCCCCTTCACCGCAGAATCCGGCACCGGCTACGGCTATCAATGGTGGCTGCCGCCCGAGGCCCGGGCGGGCGAGGTCTGGGCGCGCGGCGTCTATGGGCAGGAGATCTGGATCGACCGCACCAACGATGTGGTGATCGCTGTCAACAGCGCCGACCGGGGCTTCACCGCGCCCGGGGTGATGACCGAGAAGATCGCCCTGTTCCGCGCCATCGCCGACAGCCTCGCCGCCAACTGACCCCCGACCCGCCAGCCCTCAGGAGCCAGCCATGTCCGACACCACGCCGATAATCGCCCAGAAAGCCCCCTTCGCCGTCGAGGTCGAGGCGGGGAAAACCTATTTCTGGTGCGCCTGCGGACGCTCGCAGAACCAGCCCTTCTGCGACGGTTCGCACAAGGCGACCGGCCTCAGCCCGGTGAAATTCACCGCGGACGCCAGCAAGAAGGCCTTCCTCTGCGGCTGCAAGCAGAGTGCGCGGAGTCCGTTCTGCGATGGCACGCACAAGGGGTTGTAAGACCCGGCACGCATCGGCTGCCCCAGCCGCGCGATTCCATGCTAGGCTGGGCAGGCGCATTCCCCCGGAGGTCCGCCATGACGAAGCCGTCGATGACCCTGCTGAGCGCCCTGGCCCTGGCGGCGACGCTGGCGCCCACGCTGGTGCTGGCCCAGCATGCCTGCGAAAGCACGCAGACCATCTCCTGCCCCGAGGGGCATCGCTACGACAGCACCACCCGCACCTGCACGCCCCCGCCGACGAGTTGACCCGCTGATGAAAGACGCCTCGATCAATGTGCTGGGCGGACCGCTCGAAGAATGTTCGCGCGATCCGGTCACCGGCTTCTACCGCACCGGCTGCTGCGAGACCGGGCCCGAAGACCACGGCCGCCACACCGTCTGCGCGGTGATGACGGCCGAATTTCTGGCCCTGTCCAAGTACCTCGGCAATGACCTGTCGACGCCGCGGCCCGAGTTCGGCTTTGCCGGGCTGAAGCCGGGCGACCGCTGGTGCCTCTGTGCCGCGCGCTTCCTGCAGGCCCATGACGAGGGCGCGGCGCCCCGGATCCGCCTGGCCGCGACCCATCTGCGCACGCTCGACATCGTGCCGCTGTCGATCCTGCGCCTTTACGCCGAGGATGCGGCGACCGGGTGACGCGCCGCGCGCGACAACCTGCCGCTGGCCTTCCGCCCCGCTCCGGCGCTAGAACGGGCCATGGTCCAGCCGCGATTCCCCATCACGCCCGAAGAGATCGACACCGTTGTTGCCGATTTCTACAGCTTCGTGCGCGAGCATCCGGGTCTGGGCCCGGTCTTTGCCGCCCATGTCACCGACTGGCCCGCGCATGAGGCCAAGGTCGCCCGCTTCTGGCGCAACGCGATCCTGTTCGAGCGGGTCTATGACGGCAATCCGATGCAGGTTCATCTGGAAGCCGGGAATGTCCGCCCGGGCATGTTCACGCCCTGGCTGGGCCTTTTCGACATGGTGCTGCGCCGCAACCTGCCGCCCGAGACGGCCGAGGCCTGGTCGGCACTCGCCCATCGGATCGGCGCGGGGCTCAGGTCGGGGCTGGTCGAGCCCAGCAAGGGCGTCATCCCCAACCTGCGCTGACGGGTCTTACGAGGCGGAGGTCAGCGTCAGACCCGGAATGGTGATCGGGCGGCCGTCGATATTCTCGATATCGAGGTCGCGGACCATGCCGGTGGCCCGGTCATAGACCACCTCGATCTCCATCGCGCCGCGCCTGGCCTCGATCTCGATCGAATGCTCGTTGCTCTGCATCTCGACCGATTCCCAGCCCGAGGTCTGGAACTGGGCCTGCAGCGTCTCGGGGTCCATGACCCCGGCAGGCTGGGTCTGGGCGCTGGCAGGCAGGGCCAGGGCAGCGGCAAGCAGGAAGGGGGCGAAAGCGCGTTTCATCGGCAATGGTCCTTGGTTCGGGAGTGTCACAATCCGAACGTCAAACCTAGGCCGCAGTTCCCCCCGGGCCGCCCCCCTGCCCCGAAAACCGCCGAGCGCGAAATCGCCGATCGGCGGGGGCCGGGTCAGACCTTCATGTCGACGCCGAGGTGCTTGGCGACGGTGAAGATATCCTTGTCGCCCCGACCCGAGAGGTTGATGACGATGATATGGTCCTTGGGCAGACCGGGCGCGATCTTCTGCACATGCGCGACGGCATGCGAGCTTTCCAGCGCGGGAATGATCCCCTCGGTCCGGCACAGCAGCTGGAAGGCTGCCAGCGCCTCGTCATCCGTGATCGAGACGTATTCGGCGCGGCCCGTGTCATGCAGCCAGGAATGTTCCGGCCCGATCCCCGGGTAATCGAGCCCGGCCGAGATCGAATGCCCCTCCAGGATCTGCCCGTCCTCGTCCTGCAACAGATACGTCCGGTTGCCGTGCAGCACACCCGGCCGACCGCCGGTCAGCGAGGCGCAATGCTCCATCCGGTCGTCGACACCGTGGCCGCCAGCCTCGACGCCGATGATCTTGACCGACGGATCGTCGAGGAACGGATGGAACAGGCCCATGGCGTTCGAGCCCCCGCCGACGGCGGCGATGATCGTGTCGGGCAGGCGGCCGGGGCCTTCCTGCTCCTCAAGCTGCCAGCGGGTTTCCTTGCCGATGATCGACTGGAAGTCGCGGACCATGGCCGGATAGGGATGCGGCCCCGCCACCGTGCCGATGCAATAGAAGGTGTCGCGCACGTTGGTCACCCAGTCGCGCAGCGCATCGTTCATCGCGTCCTTCAGCGTGCCGCGGCCCGAGGTCACCGGCACCACCTCGGCGCCCAGCAGCTTCATGCGGAAGACGTTGGGCGCCTGACGCTCCACATCCGTCGCGCCCATGTAGACGATGCACTTCAGCCCGAACTTGGCGCAGACCGTGGCCGTGGCCACCCCGTGCTGGCCCGCACCCGTCTCGGCGATGATCCGGGTCTTGCCCATGCGGCGGGCGAGGATGATCTGCCCCAGCACGTTGTTGATCTTGTGCGCGCCGGTGTGGTTCAGCTCTTCGCGCTTGAGATAGATCTTCGCGCCGCCGAGTTCCTCGGTCAGGCGCTCGGCGTAATAGAGGGGCGAGGGCCGGCCGACGTAGTTCTTCCACAGATCCTCCATCTCGGCCCAGAAGGTCGGATCGGTCTTGGCATGCTCGTAGCGCGCCTCAAGCTCCAGGATCAGCGGCATCAGCGTTTCGCTCACGAAACGCCCGCCGAAGATGCCGAAACGGCCCTGTTCATCCGGGCCGGTCATGTAGGAATTGATCAGATCGTCAGGCATGCCATCCCCCATCCTTTGGCCCTTGCCTACGTGTTTCGCGTCAGCCCTGCAACAAGCCTTTGGCGGCGGATTTCGGCGGGCCGCCGCCGATTTTTCCCCGGCGACGGAATTTTTTCACATCGCCGTGAAACCTTCGTGATGTTCAGGCGTATATGAAGCAAGACCCCGCGCCAGACGGGGACCCAACCAACCCGGAGATCGAGATGACGCATCCCCTGATCCTGGCCCCGTTCATCCTCGGCCTTGCCGTCGCCGCCGCGGCGGCTGCGGTCCATGGCCCCGGCCAGTCGAGCGGCAGCGCCGTGATGACCCTGACGCCAACCGGCGGCACCGCCACCGGCGTCAGCGGAGAAATCACGCTGTCCCCCCTGCCCGCCTCCAAGGTCACGCCCGACGAAAGCCGCGCCCCGGGCGACGGTGCCTACGGGCGCATCGTGCTGCTGCGCGTCGCCTCCACCGCTGCCGCGCAGAAGTAAGCGCCGCCATAACGCGTCTGTGATCGCGGTATGGCAACCCAGGCGTGAAACTTCGGCGCGATCCTTACGTACCTCCAGGCGAAGGGCGACCAACCGCCCTGTCACAACGCCAACAAGAGGTATCTCATGCGTTTTCTCGTGTCCCTTTCCGCCGCCGCCCTGATGACCGCCGGTGCCGCCTCGGCCCAGAGCGTCGTCGCGCTGACCGGTAATAACACGCTCGTCATGATCGACCCCGCCAATGCCACCGCCACCGGCACGCTCGACGTCGCCGTCGAGGGTCGTCTGCTCGGCATCGACTGGCGCCCCAACACCCAGCAGCTGATCGGCGTGACCGAGGATTGGCGCGTCGTCTCCATCGACTGGACCTCGGGCGAGACCACGGACATCGTGACCATGGACACGCCCCTGGAAATCGCCGATGGCGCGGCGGTGATCGTCGACATCAACCCCGCCGCCGACGCGCTGCGCTTCATGTCGGGCACCGTGAACCACCGCGTGAACCTGGGCACCGGCGCGGTGATGGTCGACGGCGCGCTGCATTTCGCCGCCGATGGCGAGCATGCCTCGGAAACGCCGATGGTGGGCGGCACCGCCTATACCAACTCGGTTGGCCGGCCCGAGGCGACGGCGATGTACAACATCGACACCGCCATGAGCGCGCTGCTGCGGCAGAACCCGCCGAATGACGGCACCAATATGGCCGTCGGCATGCTGGGGGCCGAGATCGAGGGCCCGATCGCCTTCGACATCTACGCCGCTGCAGTCGATGACAATTCGGCCTGGCTCATCGCCAATGGCGGGCTGCATTCGGTCGATCTGGAAACCGGCGCCGTCACCGGCTCGTGGGAGTTGCAGGGCGTCGACGGCGAGGTCCGCGACATGACCGTCGTGCCGCCGATGTGATCCCTTCCCCCAAAGGGTAGCCTGAAAAGGCGGACAGGGCGGGCCTTCGGGCCCGCCCTTTTCCTACAGTGTCGCGGCGCGGGTGAAACGAGCGATGGCGTCGGCGTCCTTCACCCCCGGTGCGCTTTCCACACCCGACGACACATCGACCTGCCGCGCGCCGGTCAGCGCGATGGCGTCGCGCACGTTCTCCGGCGTGAGGCCCCCCGCCAGCATCCACGGCACCGGCCAGCGCCGCCCGGCGATCAGCCGCCAGTCGAAGGCCAGCCCGTTGCCGCCCGGCAGCACCGCATCCTTGGGCGCCTTGGCATCGACCAGCAGCATGTCCGCGACCCGGCCATACTCGGCCAGCGCCGGCAGGTCTTCGGCCGTGGCCACGCCCACCGCCTTCATCACCGGCAACCCGTGCCGGGTGCGCAGCTCGGCCACCCGCTCGGGGCTTTCCTTGCCATGGAGCTGGAGAATGTCGAGCGGCACCTCGGCGAGGACCGCCTCCAGGAACTCGTCGCTGGGATCAACCAGAAGCCCAACCCGCGCCAGCCCCACCGGGAAGGCCAGCGCCAGAGCGCGCGCCTGCGGGATCGTCACCGCGCGGGGGGATTTCGCGAAGAAGACGAGGCCGCCATAGGCCGCGCCCGCCGTCACCACGGCATCGACATCCTGCGGCCGCGTCAGCCCGCAGATCTTGACCCGAACCTCGGCCGTCATGGTGCCGTCACGGCTCCTTGTCGTCGAGGATCGCCAGAACCCGGTCGCGCGGCGCCGCGGTATTGGCGGCAGCAGGCGCCGGGGCCGGGTTGGTGTCGGCGCGCAGCCGGTCCAGCTCGCGCCGGTTCTTCTTGGCCTCGACCCGCTGGCCACGCTCGCGCAGCCATTCCCAGACCAGCCCCAGCAACAGCCCCAGTCCCGCCGCCAGCCCGACGATGGCGAACAGCGGCAGCGTCACCGCATAGCCGAAACCGATGAAGGCGGTGACGGTATCGGGCCAGAGCGCCAGCGTCACCGGCTCACGATTGGCCAGCGCCACCGTGACGCACAGCACCAGAACGACGGCAAGAAGGGCGTAGCGTAGGTATTTCATACTCTCTCGGGCCGAGGGCTACTCGGCCTGTCCGTTGAGCCGGTCGCGCAAAAGCTTGCCGGTCTTGAAGAAGGGCACGCATTTTTCATCGACATCGACGGTCTCGCCGGTGCGTGGGTTCCGGCCGGTGCGGGCATCGCGCTGTTTCACCGAGAAGGCGCCGAACCCGCGCAACTCGACCCGCTCGCCCCTTGCGAGGGCTTCGATGATCTCGTCGAAGAAAGTATTCACGATGCGCTCGACGTCGCGCTGGTAGAGATGCGGATTGGCCTCGGCAAGCTTCTGGATCAGTTCCGAACGGATCATCGCCTCCCCCCCAGGTGGCAACAGATGGTGTGAAAGGGCGCTTCTGTGGGGCGCCTTGGCGAGGTTCTGACTATAGGCCAGTTTCCGGCGGGCACAATGAAAACTGCACGAATCCGCATGTTTGCGCCGAAAGAACACCGCGGCTGCCGCCTTCGCGGGCCCCCGGACGGGATCGCCCGGGCGAATCACCGCCCGATGGCAAAGGGCCCCGCCTTTCGACGGGGCCCTCCGGGATTCGCGATCGGGCTTGGACCGATCAGTTGTTGCCGCGCAGCGCGGCGCCGAGGATGTCGCCCAGCGAAGCACCGGCATCCGACGAGCCATACTGCTCGACGGCTTCCTTCTCTTCGGCGATCTCGCGCGCCTTGATCGACAGGCCCAGCTTGCGGGTCTTCGAATCGACCGAGGTGACGCGGACATCGACCTTGTCGCCGACGCCGAAGCGCTCGGGGCGCTGGTCGGCACGGTCGCGGGCCAGGTCCGAACGACGGATGAAGGACTTCATGCCGTTGTAGTCGACCTCGATGCCGCCGTCTTCGATGGCGGTGACCTCGACGGTGATGACCGAACCGCGCTTCACGCCGTCGATCGCTTCCGAGAAGGTGTCGGCGCCCAGAGCCTTGATCGAGAGCGAGATGCGCTCACGCTCGACGTCGACTTCCAGAACCGAGGCCTGAACCATGTCGCCCTTGCGGTACTGCTGGATGGCTTCTTCCCCGCGCTGGTCCCACGACAGGTCGCTGAGGTGGACCATGCCGTCGATGTCGCCGTCCAGGCCGATGAACAGACCGAATTCGGTGATGTTCTTGACTTCGCCCTCGATGGTCGAGCCCGAGGGGTGGTTCTCGGCGAAGACTTCCCACGGATTGCGCTGGGTCTGCTTGAGGCCAAGCGAGACGCGGCGCTTGGCCGAGTCGATTTCCAGGACCATGACTTCGACTTCTTGCGAGGTCGACACGATCTTGCCGGGGTGCACGTTCTTCTTGGTCCAGCTCATTTCCGAGACGTGGACGAGGCCTTCGACACCCGGCTCCAGCTCGACGAACGCGCCGTAGTCGGTGATGTTGGTCACGCGGCCCTTGTGCACCGAACCCAGCGGGTAGCTGCGCTCGACCGAATCCCACGGATCCGCTTGCAGCTGCTTGATGCCGAGGCTGATGCGGTGGGTTTCCTTGTTGATCTTGATGACCTGAACCTTGAGGCTCTGGCCGATCGACAGGACTTCGGACGGGTGGTTGATGCGGCGCCAGGCCATGTCGGTGACGTGCAGCAGGCCGTCGACACCGCCGAGGTCAACGAACGCACCGTATTCGGTGATGTTCTTGACGACGCCATCCAGCACCTGACCTTCGGCCAGCTTGCCGATGACTTCGGCGCGCTGTTCAGCGCGGCTCTCTTCCAGGATGGCACGACGCGAGACGACGATGTTGCCGCGGCGACGGTCCATTTTCAGGATCTGGAACGGCTGCTTCAGACCCATCAGCGGGCCGGCATCGCGCACGGGGCGCACGTCAACCTGCGAGCCGGGCAGGAACGCAACAGCGCCGCCCAGATCGACGGTGAACCCGCCCTTGACGCGGCCGAAGATCGCGCCGTCGACGCGCAGTTCTTTCTCGAAGGCTTTCTCGAGGCGGTCCCAGGCGGCTTCGCGGCGGGCCTTCTCGCGGCTCACCACGGCTTCGCCGCGGGCATTCTCGACGCGCTCCAGATAGACCTCGACCTCGTCGCCGATAGCGACTTCGGGGGCCTCGCCGGGGTTCGCGAATTCTTTCAGATCGACGCGGCCTTCCATCTTGTAGCCGACGTCGATGATGGCCTGGCCCGCCTCGATGGCGATAACCCGACCTTTGACAACCGTCCCTTCCTGGGGGGTGTCGATCTCGAGGCTCTCGTTGAGAAGGGCCTCGAATTCAGCCATAGCATTGGTCATATAGATCAGTTCCTTTGGGTCTGTTTCACTGGCCTGACGGTTGGCTCCGCCGGTCTTTGACTGCCCGGGTCCTCATGCCGAAACGGACGCCCCTTGGGACGCCCGTTGCAACCATGCCTCGGGATGGAGGCGGCTATAGACCCGCGATACCAGCATGGCAAGGAAAAACCCGGCCCTGCAGCGGTCCCGCGCCGCCCCTTTTTCCCTGAATTTGCTCAGGCGACGCGGGTCACCAGGCTGTCCAGCGGGCGGCGGACCTTTTTCTGGCCGAGCAGCCAGTCGCCCGAGGCGTCGCGGTAGCCCAGCGGCAGCAGCGTGACCGCGCGCAGGCCGCGCGCCCGCAGGCCCAGAATCGCGTCGACACTGTCCGCGTCGAAGCCTTCCATCGGCGTGGCGTCAACCTCTTCGAACGCGGCGGCGGTCACCGCGGCGGAAAAGGCGATATAGGCCTGACGGGCGGCGTGCTGGTAATTCTCCTCGGCGGTGCGGGGCAGATAGAGGCCCTTCAGCCGGTCGTAATAGGCGGTCAGCGCCTCGGTGATGCCGCCACGCTCGGCGCCCATCTGATCGACCACGGCGTCGATGCGGGCATCGGTGTAATTATCCCAGGCGGCGAACACCAGAAGATGCGAGCCATCGGTGATCTGCGCCTGATCGAAGGCGGCGGCGCGCAGCTGGGCGCGGGTCTCGGGGTTGGTCACGACGATGATCTCGAAGGGCTGCAGCCCGCTCGAGGTCGGCGCGAGGCGCGCGGCTTCGAGGATGCGCTCGACGGCCTCCTCGGGGACCGCGCGGCTGGGGTCCATCTTCTTGGTTGCATAGCGCCAGTTGAGCCGGTCGATCAGCATGGGTCTTCTCCTTCATCCCCCGGTCCGGGGTAGTATTGATTTGTAACCGGGTGGATATGTGATACTGTCAGAGGGCTTCAAGAAGGCACATCGGGGTGACCCGGTCACAGGAAGGGAACCGCCATGAAGGACGTGATCCACGGCACCGGCCAGTGCCAGCGCATCAACGACGTGCTGTCGCGCGTCGGCGACCGCTGGAGCGTGCTGGTGATCTATGCGCTGCGCGACGGGCGGGTGCGGTTCAACGCGCTCAAGCGCGAGCTGGGGATTTCCCAGCGGATGCTGAGCCTGACGCTGCGCAACCTCGAACGCGACGGGCTGATCTTGCGGCA
>NZ_JAUCCQ010000131.1:0-11085 GCF_034676075.1 Pararhodobacter sp.
AAGGCCCCGCCGAGACAGGGCGGGGCCAGTCGGACCACGAGGGACAGGCGTGGTCGGAGAACGGGGTCAGGCGATGTTGCCGGGCATGGAGGGATGGGTTGATGCGGACTTGCGGGGCATCTCAATCGTCATCGTCGTCGCCCTGATCCGATGTCTGTTGCGTCGCCAGATCGGCACCCGCAGGCGTGGCCGCAGTGTCGCCGGGCTGCGCCGGTGCCGTGACGGTGGCTGGCGCAGTGCCGGGTCCGCGACCAAGGGCTGTCAATGTGGGCGCGGCAAGGACCGCGATAACGGCGGCAGTTGCGAGCAAAACGAGAATTGTGGATTTCATGGCGGTAGCTCCTTGATTGGATGAACCGATTCTGTCGTGTGCCGCTGAAGCCTTGCTGATGGGACGCCGGTTTCTGCTTCAGCCTGGTGTCAGAAAACACGCGCCCTAACCTCATGCCGGGCACAGGCCGGAACCGATTGTACACCCGGTTCCGGCACGGCTGCGTGTCAGCGCAGTTCGAACGCTTCGGAGTAAACGCGGCGCGGCGCATGGCCCATCGCCTTGAGCCCGTTCTGGATGCCGTCGCGCAACCCGCAGGGCCCGCAGAAGAACAGCTCCGACCCGGCGATCTCGAAGGGCACCATCGCGACCAGGCGTTCGGCCGTCAGTCGCCCCTCGGTGCGGCTGGCCACGACCTGCACGCTCAAGCCCGGATGACCTGCGGCGATGGCTTGCAGACGGTCGGCGGCAAAGGCTTCGTCCTGGGTGTTCACGGCCCAGATCAGCGCGATCTGCTGGCGGTCTGCCTCGGTCAGCGCCTCGGCCCATGCCAGGAAGGGTGTGATGCCGATGCCTCCCGCCAGCCAGACCTGACGCGGCACCCGGCGTCGGAACAGGAACCGGCCATAGGGCCCCTCAACGCGCAGCCGCTGGCCCGGCACCAGCTTGTCCGGCAGGCTGCGCGTCCAATCCCCCAGCGCCTTGATCCCGAAATGCAGACTGCCATCGGCGCGCGGGGCCGAAGCGATGGTAAAAGGATGCGCCTCGTCAAGGCCAGCGCCGGGGCCCGAGCCGGGAACCGAGACAAAGGCGAACTGGCCAGGACGCCAGCGCATTCCGCGCCCTGTGGGCCGCAAGGCAATCTCGGTCGCAGCACCGTGTCGCGTGACGGAGTCGAGCGCATAGTCGCGCGGGCGCAGAAAAGGGTTGATGAACTGCGTGAACACCCAGGCCACCAGCCCCGCAAGGCTGAACGTGTTGAGGTAGAGCGCCAGCATCGGGTCCACCCCTTCGGGCTTGTCGATGGCCAGTTGGTGAAACGCGGCAATCGCGAACAACAGCCCCATGAACCGGTGCGTGAAACGCCACAAGGGCCAGGGCAATTCCAGATTGGTGAAGGGAACCCGCTTGATCCAGCTGATCGCGATCAGCGCGATGAACCCGTAGAAGGCAATTTCTCCGACCTCGGCGGCGAATTCGCCAAGGTTGGTTTCTGCCACAAAATCCTCGATCTCCGGTTCAAGCTGGTCATGCAGGACCATCAGCCCCAAGGCCGCGATCCCCAGCCACTTGTGGACGGCATACATGCGATCCAGCCCGCCGAAGAACGGTTCGATCACAGCCGGGCGCGCCGACAGTACCAGGGCTATGCCCATGGCCACAATCGCGGCGGACCCGACCGCGATGCTCATGGCGGACTCGATGCCGAACGGGGCATAGGTTTGCGCGCCAAGGGCGGCGCCTAACAGAACGGCGATGGCGGCAAATGCCGGACCGGAATACAACATGTCAGAAAACCTTCCGTTCGGGCCGACTTGAGGAATGGTACCCGGCGTCACAGGGGACTGGTCGTGGGCCCGGCGCTGTGGATCTCGCCCTGTCACCGTGGCCTTTTCATGCACGGAAACATGGTCAGTCATCTTCCTGTCCTTCGCGGTCGCGACCGTGGTCGTCATCCTCGAATTCGAATTCGACGATCTGCAGCGTGCCGGGATGCAGCTTGACCTCGATCGCGCGGCCCGTCGCGTCGCGGCCGTCGATCTCGTAGCAGCCGTCGTCGATCTTGATGCGGCGCACCTCCCAGCCTTGCCGGGTGGCGAACTCAGCCACCGCCTCGCGCGGTTGCCAGTCGGCCATCGGAACGAAGCAATCATCATCAGCCAGTGCGGCACCGGCAGGCAGGGCTGCCAGAAAAGCAAGAATTGTCAGCGTCTTTCGCATGGGCCACACTCCGGGTTACGGCCAGTCTGGATGATGTGATGCGCGCCGAAGCTGACGGCAGCCTGAAGACGGCTGATCCAGGGCTTCAGCCTGCTGTCAGGAGAGAGGGTCAGAAGCAAACCAACCCGGGGCCAAAGGGACGGCAGAAGACCATGCGCATCTTGCTGATCGAGGATGATACAGTTCTGGGAGCTGCCGTGCGGGACCAGATAGCCGCCGATGGCCATTCGGTCGACTGGGTCCAGCGGCTGGATGCGGCCGGGGACGCGATGGCCGGGGCGAGCTTCGATCTTGTGCTGCTGGACCTGATGCTGCCCGATGGCCGGGGCATTCCGTTTCTGCGCCGTCTGCGGGCCAAGGGCGATGTGACGCCCGTCATCATCCTGACCGCGCTTGACCAGATCAGCGACCGGATCGAGGGGTTGAACGCAGGGGCCGACGACTACCTGGTCAAGCCCTTCGATCTGGCGGAACTGTCCGCCCGGATCGGCTCGGTGGCGCGCCGCTATGCGGGGAACCCCAACCCAATTGTCACCCACGGGCCGCTGGAGATCGACCTTGCTGCGCGCAGCATCCACCGCGACGGCCGCCCAGTCGCCCTGACGGCACGCGAATGGGCGCTGTTCGAGGCCTTTCTGTCCCGGCCTGGGCAGCTTCTGTCCAAGGCGCAGCTTGAGGACAAGCTTTACGCCTTTGGGGCCGAGATCGAGAGCAACACGATCGAGGTCCATCTCAGCCGACTGCGGAAGAAGTTGGGGGCGGAGGTGATCGAGACGGAACGCGGCCTCGGCTACCGTCTGGGCCGGGCATGAGGGCGCCGCGCAGTCTTCAGGGTCGCCTTGGGCTCTGGCTGGGCGTGGCGCTGACGGTTCTTTGGGTGCTCGCGGCCAGCGTGACGGCGCTGATCGCGCGGAGCGAGATCGAAGAGGTGTTCGATTCCGCCCTGCAGGAAACCGCACAGCGCATCCTGCCACTCGCCGTCGTTGATATCCTGAACCGCGAGGAAGCAGGGATCAGCCAGCGTCTTGCCGCCATCCGCGAACATGACGAGTTCTTCACTTACATCGTGCGGGATGATCAGGGGCGCATCCTGCTGCAATCCCATGCCGCCGACCCGGGCGTGTTCCCCGCCTGGGAAGGGATCGGGTTCCACCAGACTGCAACGCATCGGCTCTATAGCGACGAGGCTGTGCAGGGCACGATCCGCATCACTGTGGCCGAGCCGCTGGACCATCGCGCAAGCGTCGCGCGCGAGATTCAGATGGGGCTTGGCCTGCCACTTCTGATCTTGCTGCCCGTGGCGCTTCTGGCCATCGTGCTGGCCGTCCGCGCCAGCCTTGCGCCCCTGCGCCAGTTCCGCGACCGCCTGTCGGCGCGGGGCGCGCGCGACCTGAGCCCCGTCGCCAGCGCCGATCTGCCCACCGAAATCGCGCCCCTCGCCGATACGATGAACGGACTTCTGGGGCGGCTGGAGGCGGCCTTCGAGGCGGAGCGAAGCTTTGCAGCGAACGCCGCGCATGAACTCCGCACCCCGCTGGCAGGTGCCATCGCACAGGCACAACGGCTGCAGACAGAGACGCGCGACGCTGACGCCAAGGCCCGTGCGGCCGAAATCGAGGCCACGCTGAAACGCCTGACCCGCCTCTCCGAACGCCTGTTGCAACTGGCGCGCGCTGAAGGTGGTCGCCTTCGCCGTGACGTCGCTGCCGATCTTCGCCCCGTGGCCCGACTGATCGTCGACGACCTTGCGCGCGGTGGCGAGCCCGGGCGCATCCACCTCGCGCTTCCGGACAGCGCTATCATGTCGGATCTGGACCCCGACGCCTTCGCGATCGTCTTGCGCAATCTGATCGAGAATGCCTTGCGCCATGGCCAAGCCGAAGCTCCTGTGGAGGTCTCGCTTGCAACTGACGGAACGCTGATCGTCGCCAACGACGGCCCGGTCGTGCCCGCCGAGGATCTCGCACGCCTGACGCACCGGTTCGAGCGCGCCCGGTCCGATCGCGAGGGCAGCGGTCTTGGGCTGGCAATTGTCGCGACGATTGCCGAGAGGTCTGGCAGTCAATTCGAACTCAGATCGCCTCGCGAAGGCCGGGCTTCAGGGTTCGAGGCACGACTATCACCGACCGGAACACGCGTTCTGAATTCCTAGCGAGAATGGATCAGGCTTTACGCCTTGATTCGAAGGCATTTCTCGCGCGCAGTACTCGGCTGGTTGCGTATCGACCGAGTGGCGAACGCATTTGGGCTGGATCAGTTGATAGCCAAATCGGTCGCCGTTTTCCCAGCAGCCAACGCCTCCACGAACCACTGCGGTTTGCGCCCGCGACCGGACCAGGTGAGTGCCGGGTTCTCAGGGTGCCGGTATTTCGCCGCGACAGGCGCACGGGAGGCTTTCGTCTCGGTTCCGTCAAGTTCGGCCAGAGAGTAGCCCAGATCCCGGGCGAGAGCTTCCACCTTGGCGCGGGCTTCCGCCTTCTGCCGATCCTCGAATGTGGAGATCGCCTTGGCGACGTCCTTCTGCATTTTCTTCAGCTCGCCAAGCGACAGTGCCTCGAGTTCGTAATCAGCCATTGATGCGGTCCGTGTCCTGAATATCCCGGTATCGATAGCCCGTCGATGCAGGGCACCGCAACTCCCGGAAGGCAAGGGCAGGGGTGGCAAAGGCTGGTGATCGCAGTTTTCGCCGCCGGGGAGGTGCTGGACTGGGGGTAAGGCAGTCCCGATGGGCAAGGTGACAGGTCCTGGCATGGGCTCCCCGCGCATCTCTGTCTCCTCGGCCATCCCTTCGACTGACAATCCCCTAATCCCGTTCGGTTGCCTGCGCGCAACCCCGCGTCAGTCCGGGCCGTGTTGGCTAGCGTTTCTTTGGAAACGCGTCACCTGCCCGCTCCACCCCGGTCCTCTGGGGGTTTCCGGCGTCCGTTCCGTCCACCGTGCACGCGTCACCCGACGGGCTTTTTCCGGGTCTTGTCGAAGGGACGGTCCCGAAGACAGGACACACAGGAGCTTACCATGCAGAACATCGTCATCCTCGCCGGCAACATCGGTCAGACCCCCGAAGTCCGCACCACCCAGGGCGGCACCAAGATCACCAACTTCAGCCTCGCCACCTCTCGCCCCCGCCTCTCGGAAGGTCGCGTCCTGCGCGACGAGAACGGCTACCGGGTCATGGACACCGAATGGCACCGCATCACCTGCTTCAACGGTCTCGGCAAGACGGTCGCAGAGCACTGCGAAAAGGGCATGAAGGTCCTCGTCCACGGCCGCATCCACTACACCAAGTGGATCGACAGCATGGGCAACGACCGCTACGGCTGCGAGATCATCGCCGAAAAGGTCGACTTCCTGAGCCGCCCGAAGTCGGCCGAGACCGAAAACCCCGAGCTGGTCGACCGCGACGACGAGATCCCGTTCTGAAAAGAACGGGGCCTCCCCCTCAGGCCCGGCGGGGAAACCCGCCGGGTTCGTGGCATGCGCACGGCAAGCCGTGTAGCAGGACATCGGCACAGTTTGACAATCTTTGCCAATTTATGTCATCGTCCTTGCAAAGGAGATCGCGACCATGGCCACGATGAATGTTTCTTTGCCGGACCCGATGAAGGCCTGGGTCGAGGCCCAGACACAAGATGGGCGCTACAGCAACGCCAGCGATTATGTGCGCGATCTGATCCGCCGGGACCAGGATCGCCAGCAGGCCATCGTCGAGTTGCAGCAGCTTGTCGATGAGGGTCTCGCAAGCGGTCCGGCAGGACGTCTGGATGTTGAGGCATTTCTTGCCCGCAAGCGGGATCAGAATGCCAGAACCGACGGTCGTTGAATATCGCCTATCACCTGCTGCGCTGAATGATCTGGACGCGATCTGGGATTATACCGCGCGTACCTGGTCAGTTGGTCAGGCAGAAACCTATATCCGCGGGCTCGCCGTGGACATGGACCTGCTGGTCCAGCACCCGGGGATCGCGCGCGAACGCACTGAAATCCGCCCGCCCGTGCGCCTTTACCGCTCGGGATCGCATCTGATCATCTACCGCATCGAGGAGGAGTGGCTGCAGGTGTTGCGCATCGTGCATGCGCGACAGAATTGGGTCGCCTATCTCAACGAGTGATCTGACGCTCTCGCAGCCCTTCGCGGCGAAGCGAGGTGCTGCGAGAGGATTTGAGCATGAAGGTCGAAGACGAAGAACGCATTGCCGCCGATCTCGCGAAGATCATGGCCATGATCTGCATCCGCAACACGCGGCTGGAGGATTTGCACGCCGGGGTGCAGCCGGTGACGCTGACCGGCGATTATTCGGACGTGAACGTGATCGACGCCACAGGTCAGACCATCCCGTGGCGCACGGTGTCGCATATCGATGATGCGCAGATGGCGGACTTGATGCGGGACATCGTCAATCGCCTGTTCACGTTTCACATGAGGCGGGATGATCTGAGATTCAGGGATCATCTCGACCGCTGGATGACCGCATCGAACAAATGGGACAACCCGGTTCTCGACACGACTTTTCTCGAAGCAGTTGCTGAACTGGGGGTCCCCCGGAAAGCGTGAGACGTTTGACTGTTTGGGTGGGCCCAAGCTCAGCCGAAACGCCCGGTCTGCAACGATGTTCTGTGCATCAGCGATCTGAGAGTCAGAGATGGGTTGGTTGCTTTCGTGACAGATTGAGGGCTGGGAGAGTGGCTCCCGGCGCCTGTCACGGGAGATAGCCGATGGGCGTTGTAGAAGTTCTGGATCCGGTTGCTCCGGCGCGGGCGGGTGGCTGGAAGGTGGATGTGAGCCGGGGGGAGCGGAATGGGCGGGTGTCGTCCGAATGGTTCAACCGGCCCGATGATGAGCGGTATCTGTCGCTCGATGATCTCTGGGCCAGTGTGAAAGGCCGCTCCGAGCGCAGCCAGAGCCGAGTGGTGCAGACCGCTGACATCCGCGTCGAGGCGGCGCGCGACAACCCCGAACGGCTGCACCTGATGCTGCCGAGAGCGCAGGAGCCGGTCGCGCCCACGCACTGGGCGTTCGGCCAGCTTGCCAGCATCGTCGGTGCCCCGGCATCCTACCTGCGGCAGCTGCCCGCACCGCTGGCGGGCATCAACCTGCAGTACGGCCTGACCAACAATCGCGCTGAGCAGGTGAAGACCTTCGAGACCGAAGACGGTCGCACCGAACTACGCGCGGTCACCGGCCCCGACTACGGTCGCATACATGACCATGAACTGGTCGAGGCGGTGCAGCGCATCGCGGGCAATGGCACGGGCGACACGCGCTGGAAGGTGCCGGGCGTGCTCGACTGGTCGACCGGGGTCTACAACCCCGATGTCGAGATCAGCCGCGACACGACCACGCTCTATGCTTCAGACCGCGATGTCTTCCTGTTCCTGGTCGACGATCACAACCCGATCGAGGCAGGCCGACTGCCCGACGGTTCCCCCGATCTCTACTTCCGGGGCTTCTATTGCTGGAACTCCGAGGTGGGCGCGAAGACCCTCGGCATGGCAAGTTTCTATCTGCGGGCGGTGTGCCAGAACCGCAACCTCTGGGGCGTCGAGGATTTCCAGGAGATTACTATCCGCCACTCGAAATACGCGGCCTCGCGCTTTGCCCATGAGGCGGCCCCGGCGCTGACGCGCTTCGCCAATTCCTCGCCGCAGGGCTTTGTGAACGGCATCAAGGCGGCGCGGCAGCAGATCGTCGCGCGGACGGACGAGGACCGGGACGATTTTCTGAGGAAGCGTGGCTTCTCGAAGGCGGAGTCGGGCAAGATAATCGAAAAGGTGCTGATGGAGGAGGGTCGCCCGCCCGAAAGCATCTTCGACTTCGTGCAGGGCATCACGCGGCTTGCGCGCGACAAGACCCAGCAAGATGCCCGCCTCGACATGGAGGGCCGCGCCAAGAAGCTTCTCGACCGGGTCGGCTGACGCCGGGCCCGACAACGCGACCGCCCTCGCGCGCGGCGGTCGCGCTTTCCCCTTCCACATGCATGCCACTCGCCCCGCCCCGAGAGGGCAGGGGGTTCCGGTGCGTGCGATTCAGCGAGACCCCCGTGACCCCCCAGGAAGAAACCGTCATCCTCGAGGCCCGTGACATCCTTGGCCGCTACCTCAGTCAGAACCCGGTCATCGGCAGTTGGCAGGCACTGATGGACTATTGCGCTTTGACCGTCCGCGGACCGATCGAGCGCTTCCACGTACTCTACCTCGACCGCAAGAACCGCATCATCTCCGATGAGCTTCTCTCGACCGGCACGGTCGACCATGTCCCGGTCTATCCGCGCGAGGTGATCAAGCGGGCGCTGATGCTGAACGCCAGCGCCCTGATCCTGATCCACAACCACCCGTCGGGCGATCCGACGCCGTCGGAGGCCGATCTCAGCATGACCAAGGAAATCCAGAAAGGCTGCAAGTACCTCGGGCTGACGCTGCACGACCACATCATCGTCGGCGCCGGAACGGAACTGAGCCTGCGTGCTCTGGGCAAGCTCTGATGGTCCCAGCAGACCTGCCGTCGCCCCTTCGAGGAAGAGGGCGCCGGTTTGGTCTTTGACGGCTGCGGCGGGGAGAGAGGCTTCCCGCGCCGTTGGAGATTTTCCTATGCTCGACTTGCCCCTGCCCATCCACCCGACCACTGGCCCGCGAGGCTTCTCGCCGGTTTTCGCTGTGGGCGATGCTGATCCCAACCACCCCTTTGCCCTGACCCTGTCGCGCCGCACGCCTGCGGATCTGATGTCGGGCCAGGCCGCACCCTTGGTTCTCGCGCGCTTTGCGACGCTGGCCGATGCCATGCTGGGCGCGATCGACCATGCCGAGGGGATGGCCACGAACACCGCGCCCCTGCTGCTGGCGATCTTCGACCGCGACGAGCGCCTTGTGCTGGCCGGGGCCGCCAGGGACTGCGCCGTCGCGTGGTGTCACCCGGTGATGAGCGCCACAGAAGCGCGGGGCGTGGTGACCGAGGCGAGCCAGCTTCGCGCGCAGGCGGGCCGCGCGGCTGCCTGGGGTGAGCCCGATCTGGCGCAGCGGCTGCGCCACCGCGCCGATCTTCTGGATGCGCGTCTCGTCGATCCACTCTGGCGCGCCTTCGCCGCCCGGGCGCTGCAGGTCGCGGCATGAAGCCCGAGAGACAGAGAAGGGCAGGGGGGATTTGGAGCGTGTCCGGGGGAGAGAGAGATCGCCCGGCCCGGCTCCGACCCTTCCCCCAATTCCGGAGATTCCCATGACCCAAGTTGAACCGACCCTCGCGGCCCCGATGCCACCCTCCACCATCGACTTAGCATCGATCTTCGCGGCCCATGCCGAGCGGCAGGCGCGGATCGACACGCTTCGGCCCGGCAACAAGGATCGGCTTTTCGACGGTCTTGTGGTCGCCGGGATCACCCATGTCACCGTGACCTTTGATGGCGAAGGGGACAGCGGCCAGATCGAGAGAATCGCCGCCTGGGCGGACGAGGCGGAGGTTGAATTCCCCGCCGTCGAAATCCCCTACGCCGCACTGACCTGGGACAATCCCGAGGTCGAGATGCGCCAGCTCTCGCTGCAGGATGTCGCCGAACAGCTGGCCTATGATTTCCTCAGCGACACCCATGGTGGCTGGGAGAACAACGACGGTGCCTACGGCGAGTTCTGCTTCGACGCTGCCGCCCGCACGATCCATCTCGAGTTCAACGAACGCTTTACGTCGTCCGAACTCTACACTCATGATTTCTGAGGAGACGGCGATGGCACATCCGTATCACCACGCCCTGTCTTCAGTGAAAAAATGGGGCGGCACCGTCGACGATTACCAGGCCATCCATGCTTGGTTCGACTCCTCAAAAGCCCACTCTGCCGACTTTCGCCACCGAGCCATGTTTCACCATGCGGCAGGGATCTGGCTCGCAGAGACCATCTTTGGGCCGACGATCACCCTCTCCACCGGCCGCGTCATTCCGACCCGCTGGGTCGGCGAACAACATGTGCGCGAGGACCTGGGCTTCATCCCGAGCTTTGCCGACTGGATCAAGGCGATCCGGCCCGAACCTTGGATGGGCCGCACCGAGAAGATCGAGGCGCTGGTCGATCTGCATCTCGGCCCGCCCATCGTGGGGGTCCGCTGAAATGAGCCGGGCTTACCGCGATCTCGGCGTCTCCCCGGGGATTACGTCGCTTGCCATGCTGCGCATCGCCATCCGACGCCTGCATCCTGACACGCTTGCCGTCCGCAGCTGGCGTCATGCGCGCAAGCGCTACTACCGCGAACTCTTGCAGGCTCATGCTGAAGCGCAGGCCCGGGCTATGATCACCTCGGCCTTTCCTGAGACGGCCAGCTGATCTTCCCCAATTCTAATCGATCTGGCCCCGGTCCCCACACCGGGGTCAGTCCCCATGCAAAGGAGGCCCCCATGGCCGATTATTTCACTCACTTCTCCTGCGTCCTCGACCTGAGTTCGCCCGATAAAGCCACCGCAGCGCTCGAGCTGTTGGACCGTCTCCATCTTGAAGAGGAAGATGCCGACGACCCGGAGTTCTCGGGTTTCGCGCTATCGCTTCAGGACGGACCCGGCAGCTCGATTCTCTGGTTCCATGACGATGACGGACAAGGTGATGTCGAAGGCCTCATCCGTTTCGTGTTGCGCTTGGCGCAGGACATCGACCTTACCGGCCTCTGGGGTTTCGAGGTCGCTTACACCTGTTCTCGGCCCCGATTGGACGCCTTCGGCGGCAGCGCGCATGTCATTGACCTTGGCGCGCGGAAATCCATCGGCTGGATCAGCACCCATGAATGGCTGACCGCCGCGCTGAACGGGGAGGACGCCGATGCCTGAGGTGATCTGCACCACCGTCTACCAGTTCCCCGAACTCTCGGATGCCGCCAAGGAAAAGGCGCGCAGCTGGTATCGCGA
>NZ_JAUCCQ010000132.1:0-11079 GCF_034676075.1 Pararhodobacter sp.
GCTGGAGACGGCGGAGGTGGTGAGCTAGCGGGGCTGGTCCCCGGAGAAAAAAGGGCGGGGGGCCAGCCCCCCGCACCCCCCGCTCAAGGGGGTTTTCCACCCCCTTGAGAAACCCCCGAGGATATTTCTGGAACAAAGATGGGGCAAAGGGACGAGGATATGGCGGCGCGGATCGGGGCGCTGGTCGAGGCCGAGATCGCCGGTTTCGATGCCTCCTCACGCGCCGGGGCGATGACGCTGCAGGATTTCCAGGCGCGGCGGGTGAAGCGGCATCGGGCGGTGACGGTGAATTTCTCGGGCGGGATCACCCAGACCTGCTGGACGGTCTGCCGCTCGGACGGGTGTTATTCGGTTCTGTATGTCCCCCGCGCGGAATGCTTCGCGCTCTGCGTGGACAGCGATTTCGGCCCCTTGGATATCGGCGTGCACGGGCGGGCGCTCGATTGCTTCGCCAGCGTATGAAACAACAGGAGAGAGCATGAGCACCGTCATCAAGAACGGCACCGTCGTTACCGCGGATCTGACCTACAAGGCCGATGTCCTGGTCGAGGGGGGCGTCATCACCGCCATCGGGCAAGGACTGAAGGGCGACAGGGAGCTGGATGCGACCGGCTGCTACGTCATGCCGGGCGGGATCGACCCGCATACGCATCTGGAGATGCCCTTCATGGGCACCTATTCCTCGGACGATTTCGAGAGCGGCACGCGGGCGGCGCTGGCGGGCGGCACGACGATGGTGGTCGATTTTGCGCTGCCCAATCCGGGGCAGGGGCTGCTGGATGCGCTGCAGATGTGGGACAACAAGTCGACCCGCGCCAATTGCGATTACAGCTTCCACATGGCGGTGACCTGGTGGGGCGAGCAGGTCTTCAACGAGATGAAGACCGTGGTCGAGGAGCGTGGCATCAACACCTTCAAGCATTTCATGGCCTACAAGGGCGCCTTGATGGTGAACGATGACGAGATGTATGCCTCGTTCCAGCGGCTGGCGGAACTGGGCGGGATCGCCATGGTCCATGCCGAGAACGGCGATATCGTCGCCGAGATGACCGCCAAGCTGCTGGCGGCGGGCAACACCGGGCCCGAGGCCCATGCCTATTCGCGCCCCTCCCAGGTCGAGGGCGAGGCGACCAACCGCGCCATCATGATCGCCGACATGGCGGGGGTGCCGCTTTATGTCGTGCATACCTCCTGCGAGGAGGCGCATGAGGCGATCCGGCGGGCCAAGCAGAACGGCAAGCGGGTCTGGGGCGAGCCCTTGATCCAGCACCTGACGCTGGATGAGAGCGAGTATTTCAACCCGGATTGGGACCATGCGGCGCGGCGCGTCATGTCGCCGCCCTTCCGCAACAAGAAGCATCAGGACAGCCTCTGGGCCGGATTGCAGGCGGGGACGCTGAGCGTGGTGGCCACCGACCATTGCGCCTTCACCACCGATCAGAAGCGCTATGGGATCGGCGATTTTTCGAAGATCCCGAACGGGACCGGGGGGCTGGAGGACCGGATGCCGATGCTCTGGACCCATGGCGTGAACACCGGCCGGATCACGATGAACGAATTCGTCGCCGTCACCTCGACCAATATCGCCAAGATCATGAACATGTACCCGAAGAAGGGGGCGGTTCTGGTGGGGGCGGATGCGGATCTGGTGGTCTGGGATCCGGCCAAGGAAAAGACGATCAGCGCGGGGTCGCAGCAATCCTCCATTGATTACAACGTCTTCGAGGGTCAGTCTGTGAAAGGCCTGCCGCGCTTCACCCTGACGCGGGGCAAGGTCGCGGTGCATGACGGCGAGATCCGCACCGAGGAGGGCCATGGCAAATTCGTCAAGCGCGAGCCGAACGGGGCCGTCAACCGCGCCCTGTCGAGCTGGAAGGAACTGACCGCGCCGCGGCCGGTGGAGCGGTCGGGCATCCCGGCGACGGGGGTATGAGCGTGGCGGGACGGACAGCGCCGGTTCCGAGCGGCGTCATGGAGGCGGCGCTCTATGTCGATGACCTCGAGGCGACCGAGCGTTTCTATGCCGGGATCCTCGGGCTGCCGGTGGTCCTGAAACAGCCGGGGCGGCATGTGTTCTTCCGCGCAGGCAGCACCATCGTGCTGACCTTCCTGGCCGAGGCCAGCCGCGTGGCGGTGCCCGGCGCTGCGCTGCCGGTGCCGGTCCATGGGACCGAGGGGGCGGGGCATTTGTGCTTTGCCGCCACCGCCGAGGAGCTTGACGCCTGGGTCGCGCATCTGCAGGCCGAGGGGCAGGTGATCGAGGCGGATTTCCACTGGCCCAACGGCGCCAGGTCCATCTATCTTCGTGATCCGGCGGGCAATTCCATCGAGTTCGCCGAGCGGAAACTCTGGGAGACACCTGCGTGAGCGACACAGCCGCCGCCCTTGCCGAGACGCCCGCCGCCGCGCGCGCCAGCGAGGGCCAGCCAGTGATCGAGGCCCGGGGCCTCAACCTGACCTTCCACACCAATGATGGCCCGGTCCATGCCCTGAAGGACGTGGACCTGACCATCGGCAAGGGGGAGTTCGTCAGCTTCATCGGCCCCTCGGGCTGCGGCAAGACCACGCTCTTGCGGGCGATTGCCGATCTGGAGCATCCGACCGGGGGCAGCCTGACCGTCAACGGCATGAGCCCCGAGGCGGCGCGCAAGGCCCGGGCCTATGGCTATGTGTTCCAGGCGGCGGGGCTCTATCCCTGGCGGACCATCGAGGGCAATGTCCGGCTGCCCCTGCAGATCATGGGCTATTCCCGGGCCGAGCAGGCCGAACGCGCCCGCAAGGTGCTGGACCTGGTCGAACTCAGCGGGTTCGAGCGCAAGTTTCCCTGGCAGCTGTCGGGCGGCATGCAGCAGCGGGCCTCGATTGCCCGGGCGCTGGCCTTCGACGCCGATATCCTCTTGATGGACGAGCCCTTCGGCGCGCTCGACGAGATCGTGCGCGACCGGCTGAACGAGGAATTGCTGAAGCTCTGGGCGCGGACCGGCAAGACCATCGGCTTCGTCACCCATTCGATCCCCGAGGCGGTGTATCTGTCGACCAAGATCGTCGTCATGTCGCCCCGGCCCGGGCGGATCACCGATGTGATCGACTCGACCCTGCCGGCCGAACGCCCGCTGGAGATCCGCGACACGCCTGAGTTCATCGCCATCGCCCATCGTGTCCGCGAGGGGCTCAGGGCGGGATACGAGGACAGCTGACGACCAAAAGACTGACAATAAAAAGAACGAGGGACCTATCATGAAGATCATCACGCAAGGCCTTGTCCTGTCGGGATTACTGGCTGTGTCGGCGGGCGCCGCGCAGGCTGTCGTGCCCCCCGGTGCGACGCAGGGCGGGAGGTCGGGCGAGCTGATCGCCATGGCGACGCTCCTGCCGATGACCGAGGATGAATTCACCGCCGCCCAGGCCGCCGGTGGGGCCCGGATCGCGCCGCTGGACGGCACCGCGCCCGGTGAGACCCTGTTCTTCGGCCTTTTTGCGGCCGGGTTCTCGCTCAGGGACGGGGCGGTCGACATGCATTGCCGGGTGACGCTGGCCACGCCGGATGGCTGGCGCCAGCAGGTCTCGGACGCGCCCTGCGCGCGGGGCGAATTCGACGCTTCGCCGCGCGACGCTTATCTGCTTCTGGGTTTCGACTTCGCCGTGCCGGGCGCGCTGGCGGGCCGCCAGCTGATCGTCACCGCCGAGGTGGTGGACGAGGTGACCGGCGCCAGCGTGCCGCTGGCCGTGGCGGCGACCATCGACCGGGTGAGCGAGTGACGACAGGCCGCATTCATCCGAAGGCCGGGACCGGGAGGGCGCGCGCATGAGCCGGACGCTTCCCGTTCTGACCGTCACCGCGGTCCTGATTGCGCTGTGGTATCTGGCGGTGATCCCGATGAACGCGACCTGGGAATACGACCAGGCGCGGCGGGCGGGAGCCGAACTGCCCTTCGCCGAGATGGTCGCCCGCACCATGGCGCAGGAGCGTCCGGTGCTGCCCGCGCCGCATCAGGTGGTGATCGGGCTTTACGAGCAGACCGTGGGCTGCGACGCGGTGGGGCGGCGGATGTGCCGCGAGACGACGCCCCTGACCGTGCAGGGCTTCGGCCAGCGGGTTGTGGCGGCCTTCACCTCGAACCGCAGCCTTGTTTACCACGCCGGGGTCACACTCAGCGCCACCATGCTGGGCTTCCTGATCGGCACCGGCGGCGGGATCCTGCTGGCGATCGGCATCGTCTATAACCGGGCCATGGATGCCTCGGTCATGCCCTGGGCGATTGCCAGCCAGACCATTCCGATCATCGCGCTGGCGCCGATGATCATCGTCGTACTGAATTCGGTGGGGATCTCGGGTCTGATCCCCAAGGCGATCATCGCCGCCTATCTCAGCTTCTTCCCGGTCGTCGTCGGCATGGTGAAGGGGCTCCGGTCCCCCGATGCGATGCAGATGGACCAGATGAAGACCTGGTCGGCCACCGGCGCGCAGGTCTTCGCGCGGCTCAGGCTGCCGATGTCGATGCCCTATCTCTTTGCCTCCCTGAAGGTGGGCATCGCCGCGGCGCTGGTCGGCACCATCGTCGGCGAGCTGCCGGTGCAGGAGGGGGGCCTTGGCGTGCGGCTGCTGTCGGGCAGCTATTACGGGCAGACGATCCAGATCTGGGCCGCGCTCTTTGCCGCGGCGATCCTGGCGGCGGGGCTGGTGGGTATCGTCGGGCTGATCGAGCGGCGGGTGCTGGCCCGCATGGGGATGAAGCGATGAGCGGGCTGTTGCAGGGGCAGGGCGCCTGGATCCGGCTGGGCTTTGGCGCGGCGGTGCTGGCCGCCTGCTGGCTTCCCCGCGCCGCCGGGGCGGAGCCCGGGGAGCTGACGCTCATCGCGCTGAGCGCGGCTCTGGCGCTCTCGGTCCTGGTGCCCGGCGTGGCGCTGGCTGGCCGGGCGGTGCTGCTGCTGGCCATGGGCGGAGCGCTGTGCGTCGCCGGGGTGGAGCTCGCCTTCGGGCAGACCGGGGCCGAGGCGCAGGGCTTCTGGGCCGCCGCCATCGCCCTCTGGCTCGGCGCCTGGCTGCTGGTGGCGCTGGTCGCTGATCTGCCCTGGCGGCGGGGGCCCTGGGGCCTGATCGCGCCGCTGGTCTTCGGCGCGACGATCCTCTGGGCCTGGGAGACGGTGGTGCGGGCGCTCGACGTGCCGCGGGTGATCCTGCCCGCGCCCTCCGAAATCGCCGCCCGTCTTGCCACTTCGAGCGAGACGCTGTGGATCGACATGCTCCAGACCTTCGGCCGGGGTGCGTTGGCGGGCTTCGCTATCGGCTGCGGCTCGGCCTTCCTGTTCGCGCTGGTCGTCGACCGCTATCCGTTCCTCAAGCGCGGCCTGCTGCCGGTGGGCAATTTCCTGGCGGCGCTGCCGATCATCGGCACGGCGCCGATCTTCGTCATGTGGTTCGGCTTCGACTGGCCGTCGAAGGCGGCGGTGGTGGTGGCGATGGTCTTCTTCCCGATGCTGGTGAACACCGTCCAGGGCCTCACGGCGACCGAGGCGATGCAGCGCGACCTGATGCACACCTATTCGGCCAGCTGGGGGCAGACGCTGTTCCGCCTGCGCCTGCCTGCCGCCATGCCCTTCATCTTCAACGGGCTGAAAATCTGTGCAACGCTGGCGCTGATCGGGGCCATCGTGGCCGAGTTCTTCGGTTCGCCCACCTATGGCATGGGCTTTCGTATCTCGACCGAGGTCGGGCGCTTGTCGCTGGACATGGTCTGGGCAGAAATCGCCGTGGCTGCGGCCCTGGGGTCGGCGTTCTACGGCGTCTGGGCTCTGCTCGAACGGCAGGTGACCTTCTGGCACCCGTCGCAGCGCGGCAGATAAATCCGGCCCCTGGAAGGGCCGGCCAACAAGGAGGTTGAACGAATGATGAAGTATGGATGGGCCGGGATGGCCGCGGCGCTGGGGATGACGGCCGGCATGGCCTCGGCCCAGGATGCGGTGACGCTGCAGCTGAAATGGGTCACGCAGGGCCAGTTCGCGGGCTATTACGTCGCCCTCGACAATGGCTATTACGAAGAGGAAGGCCTCGACGTGACGATCCGCCCCGGCGGGCCCGACATCGCGCCGGTGCAGGTGCTGATGGGCGGGGGCGCCGATGTGATGGTCGACTGGATGCCCTCGGCGCTGGCCGCGCGCGAGCAGGGGGCGCCGGTCGTCAACATCGCCCAGCCGGTGATCCGCTCGGGTCTGATGCTGGTCTGTTGGGCCGACGCGGGCATCGCCACGCCCGAGGATTTCCGCGGCCACAAGATCGGCACCTGGTTCTTCGGCAACGAGATCCCGCTGCTGAACTGGCTGTCGCAGCTGGGCATTCCCACCACCGGCGGCGAGGACGGGGCCGAGATCCTGCGCATCGGCTTCAACGTCGATCCGCTGCTGCAGCATCAGGCCGATTGCGTCACCGCGATGACCTACAACGAATACTGGCAGGTGATCGACGCGGGCGTCACGCCCGAGCAGATCGTCGTCTTCCGCTATGAGGATTACGGCGTCGCCACGCTGGAGGACGGCCTCTGGGTCAACGAGGCGAATCTCTCGGACCCGGCCTTCGTCGAGCGCATGGCCCGATTCGTCCGCGCCTCGATGCGCGGCTGGGAATGGGCGCTGGCCAACCCCGAGGCCGCGGCCGAGATGGTGCTCGACCATGACGAGACCGGCGCGCAGACGCTGGAGCATCAAGTCCGCATGGTCCGCGAAATGGCGGCGCTGACCGAGGGTTCCACCGGCGTTCTGGACGAGGCGGCCTATCAGCGCACCGTCGATACGCTGTTGGGCGGCGGCTCGGATCCGGTCATCACCCGGGCACCGGAAGGGGCCTTCACCCATGCCGTGACCGACGCCGCGTCGATGGAATAAGCGGCGGCGAACCGCCTGCTGTCACCTTACGGACACACTGGCCGGGCCCCCCTCAGGGCCCGGCCTTTTCATCTGACATCTCAAGACAAAGTGCCAAGTGGGCCGGATTCCTGACATTCCCTGAGCATCCGGGAATGAGTCGGTGCATCCCTGGTAGGCACCCGCAGGGTCAAGCACAAAATCCTGTGGAAGTCGTGAAGATTGCCATTGACCAGACCCCGCCAAATACGTCAGATTGTGTAGGCCGACAACAGGGCCACTAGATATAGTAAGGCTCGACGAGGCAGGGACAGACGAGCAGAATCACGGGCCCGCTCAGGATACCGGAGTGGTCGACACGCAGCAGGCGTGCCGGACGTGATTGATTTTGCGGGAGTTCCGGCCAAGCGACCGCGTGATGTGATGCACGCCCTCGTTGTCTTTGATGAACACAGGACAAAGGGGACAGGTCCATGAAGATCGAGCGGAAATTCACCACCGACGGGCAGGACGCCTATGCGGCGCTTTCGTTCACCACCACGGTGTCCGAGATTCGCAACCCCGACGGCAAGATCGTCTTCCGCAACGATCAGGTCGAAGTCCCCGAAGGCTGGTCGCAGGTCGCCTCGGACGTGATCGCCCAGAAGTATTTCCGCAAGGCCGGTGTCCCCGCCCGCCTGAAGAAGGTCGTCGAGAAGGGCGTGCCGGAATTCCTGTGGCGCTCGGTCCCCGATGACAAGGCGCTGGCCGAACTCCCCGAATCGGCGCGCTTCACCGGCGAGACCTCGGCCAAGCAGGTCTTCGACCGTCTGGCTGGCGCCTGGGCCTATTGGGGCTGGAAGGGCGGCTATTTCACCACCGAGGCCGACGCTCAGGCCTATTACGACGAAATGCGCGTGATGCTGGCTCGGCAGATGGCCGCGCCGAACTCGCCGCAATGGTTCAACACCGGCCTGCACTGGGCTTACGGTATCGACGGCCCGTCGCAGGGCCACTTCTACGTCGACCCCTTCACCCACAAGCTGGTGAAGTCGAAATCCTCCTACGAGCACCCGCAGCCCCACGCCTGCTTCATCCAGTCGGTTTCGGACGATCTGGTGAACGAGGGCGGGATCATGGACCTCTGGGTCCGCGAGGCGCGCCTCTTCAAGTATGGCTCGGGCACCGGCACCAACTTCTCGTCGCTGCGCGCGGAAGGCGAGAAGCTCTCGGGCGGCGGCAAATCCTCGGGCCTGATGGGCTTCCTGAAGATCGGCGACCGCGCGGCGGGCGCGATCAAGTCGGGCGGCACCACGCGCCGCGCGGCGAAGATGGTGATCATCGACATGGATCACCCGGATATCGAGGATTTCATCAACTGGAAGGTCATCGAGGAACAGAAGGTCGCCTCGCTGGTCGCCGGGTCCAAGGCGCATGAAGCCCGCCTGAACGAGATCTTCGCGGCGATCCGCGAATGGGACGGCTCGTCGGAAGACGCGGTTGATCCGTCGAAGAACCCCTCGCTGAAGGCCGCGATCCGCTCGGCCAAGAAGGCGATGATCCCGGACACCTATACCAACCGGGTGCTGCAATACGCCAAGCAGGGCTATACCTCGATCGAATTCCCGACCTACGACACCGACTGGGATTCGGAAGCCTATGTCTCGGTCTCGGGCCAGAACTCGAACAACTCGGTCCGCGTCACCGACGCCTTCCTTAAGGCCGTCAAGGAAGACGCGCCCTGGGAGCTGGTGCGCCGCACCGATGGCAAGGTCGCCAAGACCGTCTCGGCCCGCGAGCTCTGGGATCAGGTCGGCCACGCCGCCTGGGCCTGCGCCGACCCGGGGATCCAGTTCCACGACACCGTCAACGCCTGGCACACCTGCCCGGCAGACGGCCCGATCCGTGGCTCGAACCCCTGCTCGGAATACATGTTCCTCGATGATACGGCCTGCAACCTGGCCTCGATGAACCTGCTGAAGTTCTTCGAGAACGGCAAGTTCGACGCCGAGGGCTATATCCACGCCACGCGGCTCTGGACCGTGACGCTGGAAATCAGCGTGATGATGGCGCAATTCCCGTCCAAGGAAATCGCGCAGCGCTCCTACGATTACCGGACCCTTGGCCTCGGCTACGCCAACATCGGCGGCCTCCTGATGAACATGGGGCTGGGCTATGACAGCGACGCGGGCCGCGCCATGGCGGGCGCCCTGACGGCGCTGATGACCGGCATCTCTTACGCCACATCGGCCGAGATGGCCGCTGAACTCGGCGCCTTCCCGGGCTATGCCCGCAACCGCGACCACATGCTGCGCGTCATCCGCAACCACCGCCGCGCCGCGCAGGGCCTGACCGATTTCGAAGGCGTTAATGTCAACCCTGTGCTGCTCGACGCGGCCAATTGCCCCGACGCCACGCTGGTCGCCCTGGCCCGCAACGCCTGGGACGAGGCGCTGGCGCTGGGCGAGGCGCATGGCTACCGCAACGCGCAATCGACCGTCATCGCGCCGACCGGCACCATCGGTCTGGTCATGGATTGCGACACGACCGGCATCGAGCCCGATTTCGCGCTGGTGAAGTTCAAGAAACTGGCGGGCGGCGGCTATTTCAAGATCATCAACCAGTCGGTCCCGGCCGCGCTGGCGAAACTGGGCTACAAGCCCAGCCAGATCGAGGAAATCGTGGCCTATGCCGTCGGTCACGGCACCATCGGCCAGGCCCCCGGCATCAACCACACCGCGCTGATCGGCCACGGTTTCGGCCCGGCCGAGATCAAGAAGGTCGAGGCGGCGCTGGCCACCGCCTTCGACATCCGCTTCGTCTTCAACCAGTGGACGCTGGGCGAGGAATTCTGCCGCGAGACGCTGGGTATCCCGCAGGCGAAGCTGAACGACCCGTCCTTCGACCTGCTGAAGCACCTCGGCTTCACCAAGCAGCAGGTCGAGGCCGCCAATGACCACGTCCTCGGCACGATGACGCTGGAAGGCGCGCCGCATCTGAAGGCCGAGCATTACGCGATCTTCGATTGTGCCAATGCCTGCGGCAAGAAGGGCACGCGCTATCTGTCGGTCGACAGCCACATCCGCATGATGGCCGCCGCGCAATCGTTCATCTCGGGCGCCATTTCCAAGACGATCAACATGCCGAACACGGCAACGATCGAGGAAACGCTGGCCGCCTATGAACTCAGCTGGTCGCTGGGCATCAAGGCGAACGCGCTCTACCGCGACGGCTCGAAACTGTCGCAGCCGCTGGCGTCCGCGCTGATCGAGGACGACGAGGAGGCCGAGGAAATCCTCGCCAACGGTTCGACCCAGGAGAAGGCCGCGCTGATCGCCGAGAAGATCGTCGAGAAGATCATCGTCAAGGAAATCGCCCGCGGCCGCGAGAAGCTGCCCGAGCGCCGGAAGGGCTATACCCAGAAGGCCATCGTCGGCGGTCACAAGGTCTATCTGCGGACCGGTGAATATGGCGACGGGCGCCTGGGCGAGATCTTCATCGACATGCACAAGGAAGGCGCGGGCTTCCGGGCGATGATGAACAACTTCGCCATCGCCGTCTCGGTGGGCCTGCAATACGGCGTGCCGCTGGAGGAATTCGTCGACGCTTTCACCTTCACCCGGTTTGAACCGGCGGGCATGGTGCAGGGCAACGAGGCGGTGAAGAACGCCACCTCGATCCTCGACTACATCTTCCGCGAACTGGCGATCTCGTATCTGGACCGCACCGATCTGGCACATGTGAAACCCTCGGGCGCGTCCTTCGACGACCTCGGCTCGGGCGACAAGGAAGGCCAGAAGAACGTGAGCCCGGTGTCGGATGACGCCGCCTCGCGCGGGCTGGAAGTGCTGCGGCAGATCTCGTCGACCGGGTATCTGCGCAAGCGCCTGCCGCAGGAGCTGATCGTGCTGCAGGGTGGCACGGCGCATGTGGCCCGCACCGCCGACGGCTCGGTCCCGCAGGCGATCCCGCCGCTGGGCGGCGTCGCGGTGGCGGCCCGGGTCGAGACCTCGGTCGAGGCCGTGGCCGTGGGCATGGACGCCCGCACCAAGGCCAAGATGCAGGGCTACGAAGGCGATCCCTGCGGCGAATGCGGCAATTACACGCTGGTCCGCAACGGCACCTGCATGAAGTGCAACACCTGCGGCTCGACCAGCGGCTGCAGCTGAAGCGCGCGCGATGGAAATGCGAAAGGGCCGGGGGAAACCCCGGCCCTTTGGTTTGGGCAAAGCGGCGGGAGGC
>NZ_JAUCCQ010000133.1:0-11032 GCF_034676075.1 Pararhodobacter sp.
GGGGACCCTCGGGCCCCCTTTGGAAACCCCCGAGGATATTTAGAGAACAAAGATGGAGGGGGTCAGGCGCGCGGCAGCCGGGCTGCCACCAGATCGGCGGCGCGGGCGATGGCGGCCTCGATACTCAGGTCCGAGGTATCGACCAGCACCGCATCGGCGGCCGGTTTCAGGGGGGCGTCGGCGCGGTTCATGTCGCGTTCGTCGCGGGCGATGACCTCGGCCAGGACCTGCGCCTCGTCGCCGCCCAGCTCCAGCCAGCGACGATGGGCGCGGATCTCGGGGCGGGCGGTGACGAAGAGCTTCACTTCGGCGCCCGGGCAGATCACCGTGCCGATATCGCGCCCGTCCAGCACCGCCCCGCCCTCGCGCCGGGCGAAATCCTGCTGGAAGGCGATGAGCGCGGCGCGGACCTCGGGGATCGCGGCGACGCGGCTGGCGGCCTGCCCGGCCTCCAGGCTGCGCAGGTCGTCGCGGGAGAGATCCTCGGCCGTCAGCCCCTGCGCCGCCGCCACCGGATCGCCGCCCTTGGCGCCGACCGCCCGGTAAAGGAGCCCCGTATCCAGATGCGCGAGCCCGAAGCGCCGGGCCAGCGCCTTGCTGATCGTGCCCTTGCCCGCTGCCGCCGGGCCGTCCACTGCCACCGTGAAGATCATGCCTGCCTCCGTTTGGCCCTGCCTAGCGCAGCGCCCGCCCTCTTGAAACCCCCGTCCCGGTGCCGATATCGCAGGAAAGGAGATCCCGATGCCCCGTACGCCCTATTACCGCGGCCCGGTCAGCGACCATTTCGACGGCACGCGCTTTTTCAACCCCGGGGGCGAGGCGCCGCGCGGGCTGCGCGATGTCTGGCGCTGGCAGCGCGAGGGGCAGCGGATGCGTTGGCCCGCGAAGGTGGCGATAACGCCGGTGGTGCCGCCACCGACGGTCGCGGATCTGAGCGTCACCATGGTCGGCCACGCCACGATGCTGATCCAGACCGCGGGGCTGAACCTGCTGACCGATCCCGTCTGGTCCGAGCGCGCCTCGCCCTCGCGGCTGGCGGGGCCGCGACGGGTGGCCGAGCCCGGGATCCGCTTCGAGGATCTGCCGAAGATCGACGCGGTGCTGCTGAGCCACAACCATTACGACCACCTCGACCTTGCGACCCTCAAGCGGCTGAAGGCGCATGATCCCTTGATCATCACCCCCCTCGGCAATGACGCGCTTCTCAAGGGCACCGGCCTCAGGGTCGAGACCGCCGATTGGGGAGAGAGCCGTCAGGTCGGGCCGCTCACCCTCCATCTCGAACCCTGCCACCATTGGTCCGCCCGCGGCATCCGCGACCGCTCCATGGCGCTCTGGGCCGCTTTCGTGATCGAGGGTCCGGCGGGCAAGATCCTGCATATCGGCGATACCGGCTTCGACCAGGGCCGCCCCTACCGCGACCTGCCCGCCCGCCACGGCGCGCTGCGCCTCGCCATCCTGCCGATCGGTGCCTATGAACCGCGCTGGTTCATGAGCCCGCAGCACCAGGACCCGGACGAAGCGCTGCAAGGCTTCCGCCTCTCGGGCGCGGCCTATGGCATCGGCCACCATTGGGGCACCTTCCAGCTGACCGACGAGGGACGCGAGGCCCCGCCCGAGGCGCTCGCCCGGGCCCTGCACACGCACGCCATTCCGGCCGAGCGTTTCCGCGCCCTCGCCCCGGCCGACAGCTGGGCGATCCCGCCCCTCTGATATCTTCGTTCTGCAAATATCCTCAGGGGGTGAGGCCGTCAGGCCGAGGGGGTGGAACGCCCCCTGCGCGGGGCACCCGCGCCGGCGCGAGGGGGCTCGATGCCCCCGAGCGCCGGGTCCCGCTACCCGCGCACCCGCCGCCAGCTGGCCCGGGCCGCCAGCAGCGCGGCCAGCGCGAAGGCCGCGAATTTCGCCAGGGTGAAGGCGCTTGCGCTCTGCACATCGGCCAGATCGACGTAATCCGGCCCCCCTTCCAGCAGCCGCTGGATGAACAGGTTCTCGCCCCAGTCCAGCGCGGTATAGGCCAGCGCAGCGGTGGCGCAGACCATGCCGAAGGCGCCGCGCAGCGGCCGCATCCACCACAGGAACGTCAGCCCCATCAGTGCCGGGAAGATCGTGTCGGCCAGCCGGATCGGCCCCTGATAGAGCGCGTAGCCCGCGGGGCTCAGCGCCCTGAGATAGGCCCGCACCTCGCCCAGGTCATAGCCCGTGATCCGCAGGTCGAAGGGCGGCAGTCCCTGCGCCTCGACCTGCAAAGGCCGGCCGAGCACGACCACCAGATAGAGATAGGACGCCAGCGTCAGAAGCGGCAGCAGCCAGGTCAGCGCGCGCCGCATGGCCTCACCGCCGCTCGATCCGGGCGCCGAGCGCCGCCATCAGCGGCTCGAAGGCCGGGAAGGAAGTGGCGATCGGCCCGCCGTCATCGACCGCCACGGGTTCCTCGGAGACCAGCCCCAGCACCAGGAAGCTCATGGCGATCCGGTGGTCGAGCCGCGTCTCGCAAGTCGCCCCGCCCGGCACGCGGCCGGTGCCGTGGACGATGAGCGTGTCCTCGTCCTCCTCGATCTTCACGCCGCAGGCCTCGAGCCCTCGGGCCATGGCGTCGATCCGGTCGCTTTCCTTGACCCGCAGCTCCTTCACGCCGCGCATCACCGTCACGCCCTGCGCCATCGAGGCCACCACCGACAGCACCGGGAATTCATCGATCATCGAGGCCGCGCGCTCTTCGGGCGTGGTCACGCCCTTCAGCCGCCGCGAATAGCGCACGCGCAGGTCGGCGACCGGCTCGCCGCCCTCTTCGCGCGGGTTCTCGAAGGTGATGTCGGCGCCCATTTCCAAGAGCGTGACATAGAGCCCGTCCCGCGTCGGATTGCGCGAGACGCCGGGCACCAGGATCTCGGACCCCGGGACCAGCAGCGCGGCGCAGACCGGAAAGGCGGCGGAGGAGGGATCGCGCGGCACGGCGACCGATTGTCCGGTGAGTTCCGGCTGACCCTTCAGCGTGATCACCCGGCCTTCCGGGCTTTCCTCGACCGTCACCTCGGCGCCGAAGCCGCGCAGCATCCGCTCGGTATGGTCGCGCGTCGCCTCGGGCTCGATCACCACGGTCTCGCCGGGCGCGTTGAGCCCCGCCAGCAGCACCGCGGATTTCACCTGCGCCGAGGGCATCGGCAGCGTGTAGCGCACCGGCACCGGCTCGGCGGCGCCGACCAGCGTCATCGGCAGCTTGCCGCCCCGCCGCCCCACCGCCCGCGCGCCGAACAGCGCCAGCGGGTCGGTGATCCGCCCCATCGGCCGCTTGTTGAGGCTGGCGTCGCCGGTGAAGGTGGCGGTGATCGGCGTCGTCGCCATGGCGCCCATGATCAGCCGCACGCCGGTACCCGAGTTGCCGCAGTCGATGACCTGCGCGGGCTCGGCGAAGCCGCCGACGCCCACGCCGTTGACGGTCCATTCACCCTCGCCGTGGCGGGTAACGGTGGCGCCGAAGGCCCGCATCGCCGCTGCGGTGTCCAGAACGTCCTGCCCTTCCAGCAGGCCGGTGATCTTCGTCTCGCCGACCGACAGCGCGCCCAGGATCAGCGCCCGGTGGCTGATCGACTTGTCGCCGGGGATCTGGGCCACGCCCGTCAGGGCCGGCGAGCGGCGGGCAATCATCGGGATCGGCGTGGCATGGGCAGACATGGGAACCTCGGGCGGTGATTTCCGCCGGGTGATAGCGCAGCCCTGCCCCTCACACCAGTCCCGCGAGGTGCAGCGCCACGCCCGCCAGCGCGGCCGTCCCGATCAGCAGCCCCG
Organism: Pararhodobacter sp.; assembly: GCF_034676075.1. Taxonomy (GTDB): domain Bacteria; phylum Pseudomonadota; class Alphaproteobacteria; order Rhodobacterales; family Rhodobacteraceae; genus Pararhodobacter. The sequence continues at coordinate 3,790 of NZ_JAUCCQ010000133.1, forward strand.
GCCCCGGCCTGAGCCCGAAGGCCGCGACCAGCGCCAGCGCCATCAGCCCCGCCGCCCAGGGATCGAGCGAGGACCAGACCGGCCAGCCCGCGACCGTGTCGCGAAACAGCGCATGGATGCCGAACCACAGCGCCAGATTGGCGATGACGCCGACCACCGCCGCGGTGACCGAGGCCAGCGCGCCGGTCAGCGCCGGGTTGCCCCTCAGCCGCTCGGCATAGGGGGCGCCGGCAAAGATCCAGAGGAAACAGGGCGCGAAAGTGACCCAGGTGGTGACCAGTCCCGCCAGCGTCGCCAGCCAAAGCCCGCCCGCCTGCCAGCCCGCCATGAAGCCCACGAATTGCGTAACCATGATCAGGGGGCCGGGCGTGGTTTCCGCCATCGCCAGCCCGTCCAGCATCTGCGGCGCACTCAACCAGTGGAATTGCTCGACCGCCGCCTGCGCCACCCAGGCCAGCACCGCATAGGCGCCGCCGAAGGTCAGCACCGCCATCTGGCTGAAATAGACCGCGACCTGAGCCAGCACATGCCCCGGCCCCAGCGCGAGCAGCAGCAGCGCGACCGGCCCCAGCCAGAGCGCCGCCCAGACCAGTGCCACCCGCAGGGTCGCGCCCCGGGGCGCCGCGCCGACCGCCACAGCCTCGCCCCGCGCGGTCAGAAAGCCGATCCCCGCCGCGGTCAGAACCACCAGCGGAAAGGGCACGCCGAAGAAAAAGAGCGCGAGGAAGGCGGCACCGGCGATGGCCCAGGCCTGCGGCCCCTTCAGCGCCCGCCGCCCGATCCGCATCAGTGCCTCGGCCACCAGCGCGATGACCGCGGCCTTCAGCCCGAAAAACACCCCGCCGATCCAGCCGACGCCGCCCGCCAGCACATAGACCCAGCTCAGCGCCATGATGGCGAGGATCCCGGGCAGCACGAAAAGCCCGCCCGCCAGGATGCCGCCCCGCCAGCCGCCCCTCAGCCAGCCGACATAGGTGGCGAGCTGCATCGCCTCGGGCCCCGGCAACAGCATGCAGAAATTCAGCGCATGCAGGAACCGCGCCTCGTCGATCCAGCCGCGCCGGTCGACCAGTTCGCGGTGCATGAGCGCGATCTGCCCGGCCGGTCCGCCGAAACTCAGAAGCCCGATCCGGGCCCAGACCCTCAGGTCGCTTTCGGGTCGGTCGCTGTCAGGCGCGTTCATCCTTGGGGGATTCCATGACGACATAGGTGCTGATCGCATTGACCTGCGGCAGGGTGCCGAGGATCTCGGTGTGGAAATGCTTGTAGGCGGCGAGGTCGGCGACCTCGACTCGCAACAGATACTCGATCGTCCCTGTCACATTGTGACACTCGCGCACCTGCGGCGCCCGGGCGATGGCGCGCTCGAAGTCGCTCTGGCTGGCCTTGGTGTGCTGGCTGAGGCCGACGGTGATATAGGCCACGAAACCGCGCCCGGTCTGCGCGGGATCGAGGACCGCGCGGTAGCCCTTGATGACGCCCCGCCGCTCCAGCTCCTGCACCCGCCGCAGACAGGCCGAGGGCGAGAGGCCGACGCGCTCGGCCAGCAGCAGATTGGACAGGCGGCCGTCCCGCGACAGCTCGCGCAATATCTTCTCGTTGAGGAGGTCATGGTCGATCATGGATTGCAAAGATATCGCCAACGGGCGCATTCTTGCAATTCAATTCGGCGGAAGACCGAATATGATTGCGCGCAGACCAACCTCAGACATGATCGCCATGCCCCTGCCCTCGGACCTGCTTGCCGCCCTGATGCTCTATGCTTTCGTCTCGTCGATCACGCCGGGGCCGAACAACCTGATGCTGCTGGCCTCGGGGGTGAATTTCGGCTTTCGCCGGACGCTGCCGCATATGCTGGGGATCGGCGCCGGTTTCACGCTGATGGTGGCGCTGACCGGCTGGGGGCTGGCCGGGCTCTTCGCCCTCTGGCCGCCGCTGCACGGGGTGCTGACGGTTGCCTCGGTCGCCTATCTGCTGTGGCTCGCCTGGAAGATCGCCCATGCCGCGCCGCCTGCCCCGGGCGAGGCCGCCGGGCGGCCCTTCGGCTTCTGGCAGGCGGCCGGGTTCCAATGGGTCAATCCCAAAGCCTGGAGCATGGCGCTGACCGCGAGCACGCTCTACCTGCCGCCCGCAGGCGGGAACGCCGCGATCCTCGCCCTGGCGCTGGTCTTCGGCGCCATCAACCTGCCCTGCGTCTCGACCTGGGCGGCGATGGGGAGCCTGCTGCGCGGCTGGCTGGCCGATGCGAGGCGGCTGCGGCTGTTCAACGGGGCGATGGCGGCGCTGCTGGTGGCGACGCTCTGGCCGGTGATCCGGGGATGAGCCCCCCTCGCCAGCGCCGCGAAATCGGGTAAGGTCGGGGCATGCCCGCCGATACGATCCTTGCCCTGCTGATCTTCGCCTTCGTCGCCTCGGCGACGCCGGGGCCGAACAACGTCATGCTGCTGAGTTCGGGCGTCAATTTCGGCGTGGCGCGGACGGTGCCGCACATGGCCGGGGTGACGCTGGGCTTCGCGCTGATGATCGCGCTTGTGGGCTTCGGGGTGGCCGGGCTCTTCACCGCCTGGCCCGAGGCACGGCTGGTGCTGACGGTGATCTCGGTCGGGTATCTGCTGTGGCTGGCCTGGAAGATCGCCACTGCCGCCCCGCCGTCCGACTCGGTCAAGGCCGGGGCGCGGCCGCTGACCTTCCTGCAGGCGGCGGGGTTCCAATGGGTCAATCCCAAGGGCTGGACCGCGGCGCTGACCGCCAATGCGCTCTATGCGCCGGGGGCGGACCTGCCCTCGGTCCTGATGGTGGCGGGGGCGTTCCTCGTGGTTTCGGTGCCCTCGGTGCTGATCTGGACGGTGATGGGCCGCGGGTTGCGGCGGTTCCTGGCGGACCGGCGGCGGCTGAGGATCTTCAACACGGTGATGGCGGTCACGCTGGTGGCGACGCTCTATCCGGTGTTGTTCGGGTAAGGAGCTGCACCGTCAGCGTCCCGCCCCCGAGGCGTCGCCAGCCCGGAATCAAGCCGCAGGCGCCGGGCAAGCGCCGGCCCGTCCCCACGGGCTGGCGCTTTGGCTGCGGCCCGAGCCGAACCAATCTTCAGCGGATGTGGCTAGATAAAGTGCTTTGCACCAGCGTTGCTGCGCCATCCCCCGGGCCGGCGCTTGCCCGGCGCCTGCCTGCGGGGGGTGGTCTGGTAGGATGGGCAATATTGCCCATCCTACGGCATCCTCACGCCGGGATCATGCCCTTGGCGCGGGCGATCTCGGTCATCCGGGCCTGAAGTTTCTCGAACGCCCGGACCTCGATCTGCCGGATCCGCTCGCGCGAGACGCCGTATTTCGTGCTCAGATCCTCCAGCGTCACCGGCGGTTCGGCCAGCCGACGCTCGGTCAGCACGTCGCGCTCGCGCTCGTTCAGCACATCCATCGCTTCCATCAGCATCTGCTGACGCGCCTCGAATTCGTCGCGCTCGGCATAGGCCCCGGCCTGGTCGGCATCCTCATCCTCGAGCCAGTCCTGCCAGGATGACGACCCCTCGTCGCCGCCCACCGTCACGTTGAGCGAGGCATCGGACCCCGCCAGACGGCGGTTCATGTCGACGACCTCATCCTCGGAAACCGACAGATCCTCGGCCAGCCGCTTGACATTCTCGGGCCGCAGATCGCCCTCCTCGATGGCGCCGATCCGGGCCTTGGCCTTGCGCAGGTTGAAGAACAGCTTCTTCTGCGCCGAGGTCGTGCCCAGCTTCACCATCGACCAGGACCGCAGGATGTACTCCTGGATCGAGGCGCGGATCCACCACATAGCATAGGTCGCCAGGCGGAAGCCCTTCTCGGGATCGAAGCGCTTCACCGCCTGCATCAGGCCCACGTTCGCCTCCGAGATCACCTCGGCCTGCGGCAGGCCATAGCCGCGGTAGCCCATGGCGATCTTGGCCGCGAGCCGCAGGTGGCTGGTCACCAGCTTGTGCGCGGCGCCGGTGTCCTGATGGTCCACCCAGCGCTTGGCCAGCATGTATTCCTCCTCGGGCTCCAGCATGGGGAAGCGCCGGATCTCTTGCAGATACCGGTTCAGGCCCTGTTCGGGGCTGGGGGCGGGAAGACTGGCGTAATCGCTCACCGGGTGTTCTCTCCTTTCAGGTGCTACGAAACTCTTACGCAGCAGCGACGGTTTTCCGTCGTTTTGTCGATCTAGGCACGGGTCAACGGCGATTCAAGCGCCCCGGTTCCCCGGTAGGACCCGTCACAACACCGGGCTGACGATGCCCGCAGCATTGTAAAGCAATCGCTTGGGCAGGCTCCAGCCCGAGACGTCATCCCCCGAGACCTGCCTGCTCTGTACCAGATAGACCTGCTGACGCTCGCGGATCAAGCCGCAGGTCGGCGCGTCGGCGATCAGCATCACATTCTCGAAATTCAGCTCGAAACTGCGCCGGTCGAGGTTGGCCGACCCGATCATCGCCAGCCCGCCGTCCACCGTCAGGGTCTTGGCGTGCAAGAGTCCCGGCTGGAATTCATGGATCGCCACCCCGGCCCTGAGAAGCCCGGCATAGGTCGAGCGGCTGGCCCAGGCCACCATCCGCGAATCGTTGCGCGCGGGCAGGATCAGGGTGACCGAAACGCCGCGCAGGGCGGTGGCGCGGAGCGCCTCGTCCAGCCCCTGCGTCGGCACGAAATAGGGGGTGGAGATCACCACCTCGCGCTCGGCCGCCGCCAGAAGCAGCGCCACCATGTCCGGCACCGCGTTGGCCGAGAGATCGGGCCCGGTGCCCACCGCCAGCGCCGGGAAGCCCTCCGGGGCGGCAGCCGGAGCCACAGCCAGCGCGCCCAAGATGTCATCGCCCCCCTGCGCCATCCAGTCGGCCGCAAACAGCGCCTGCATCTGCCAGGCGACGGGCCCTTCGAGCCGCAGCATGATATCGACCCAGGGCGCGAAACGGGCCTTGGGCAGGAAGGCGGGATCGGCGCAATTCTGGCTGCCGCACCAGGCGATGCGCCCGTCGATGACAAAGATCTTGCGGTGGTTGCGGATGTCGATCCGGCCCAGGAGCAGCCGCGCCGCCGCCCAGCTGGTATCGAAGGCGATGCCGGTCCGGACACCTGCCGCCGTCATCGCCGCCCAGGCCGCGCTTTTCAGCACCCCGCGCGAGCCGAGCCCATCGACCATCGCCCGGCAGGTCACGCCCCGTGCCGCTGCCCGGGCCAGCGCCGCCATCAGCGCCCGGCCGTTGCGATCGTCGAGCCAGATATAGACCAGAATATGCACGCTCTCGCGCGCCGCGTCGATATCGGCAACGATCCCGGCGATGGCGGCATCCGAATCCGCCGCCAGCTCCGCCCGGTTGCCGCCGACCGGCGAAAAGCCGTTGACCGCCGCCCCGCGACCGAAGGCCGCCCGGGCGGGCGCCGGCAACAGGGCCGCGCCCTGCCCCGGCACCGCCACCGGCAGCGCCTGCCGGACCTCGCGCATCCGCGCCACCCGGCGGCGGCCGGGGCTGACCTCGCCCAGCATCAGGTAAAGCGCGATCCCGGCGGCCGGAAGGCCGAGGATCACCAGCACCCAGGCCACGCGGGAGGCGGGCTCGCGGTCCGGCCGGGTCAGCGCCCGTACCATGACCCCGATCTGCAACGCGTAATGCAGGGTCAGCGTGAGGCCGACCCAGGCGCCGGTCTCCATCGTCCTGCCCGGCCTCAGACCAGAGCGAAGACGCCCTCGCGCACCAGACGGCGCAGCATCACCGCCTGCCCCGCCTCGTCGAGGTCGCCCGCCAGTTCGCCCACCGTGACCTGATCGCGCCGCATCGCGTCGCGCAGGCTTTCCTCCACATGGGCGGGGAAGGCGATCTCGGTGCCGTAGACGCCCAGCACCACCTCCTCTCCCACCACACCGATGGCGTAGATGAGGTCCGGCCGCCGCGCCAGCACGACCCCGGGCTGCACGGCGCCTGCCTCGAAGGTCTGGAACAATTGCCCCGGCACCACCGGCACCCGGCGGCTGCGGAAATCATGGGCGTAGTAATCGAGGGTGCGGTCCGGCTCGATCCGCTCGGCGGCGCGGGCCAGCAGCTCGCGGAACACCTGCCGCGCCTCGGTCCGGTCGAAACCGTCATTGGCATGGCCCGGCGGGATCGCCCGGCGGAAGGCCGGATCGACCAGCGCCAGCTGGTTGACCGCATCGACGATGAGGTCGATCCAGCGCGGCGTCAGCAGGCCGGTGGTGATGTGCAGCGACAATTCCTCGGTCGCGCGGGCATCATGGACGACGCCGCGCGGCACGTAGCACATGTCACCGGGATGCAGCGTGAAGGTGTCGATCAGCGCGCCGGCCTTGAAGCCCTCGGGCTGGAAGGCCTGGCTGCGCAGCGGCAGCTCCAAGTCCGAGCTTTCGTAGATGTTCCATTCCTTCGAGCCCGCCACCTGCAGCACGAAGACATCGTGGCTGTCGTAATGGGTCTTGAACCCCTGCGAGCCCTCGGGCGTGAAATAGATGTTGGTCTGCAGATCGACGTTGAACACCGTCTCCATCGACCGGCAATAGGCCGCCAGCGCCGCCACGCGCTTTTGCAACCCGGGCAGCACGATGGTCGCGCCTTCGTCGAAGAGCCGCGCCACCCGCACCGGGTCGATGAAGCCCGTCGGCGTCTGGAATTCCTCGGCCGGGATCCCCTTGCCGGTGCGCACCATCTGCATTTCTTCGCCCGGGATCATTTGCTGCGTCAGCACCCGGTCAATTTCCGCCACCGACAAAAGGCTAGCGAAATAATCGGGATTATCGCGGCGAATGACGAGGTGTTTCTTTTCGAAATAGTCGACAAAAAAGCTTTGCGGCGTGAGGGGCGCAATGACGCTCGCAAAATCAACCGGAGCGGGTGAATCCTGATTATCTTTCATGAAAAACTCCCTTTTTTTGGGCATCCGGCAGGGTTTCCTTGACCCGAAACGGAACCTGTCCCTACGCTTTCTCACTTAGTCACGAACGGGAGGTCGTGTGCAATGGCCGACGAGTCGAAAAAACCCCGCAAGACATTAAGTGATGACGAGATCCGAACCGGCAGCGCCCTGGGACGGCGCTCCGTGCTGCTGGGGGCCGCGGCGGGTGTCGCGACCCTGGCCCAGACCAAGATGGCAGGCGCGCAAACCGGCCTCACCGATTCCGACAGCGGCGCCAGCGCCGACCCCGCCGGGAACGGCCGTGGCAGCGGCGGGCGCTCGGGCCTGACCGATTCCGACAGCGGCGCGAGTGCCGACCCGGC
>NZ_JAUCCQ010000134.1:0-11010 GCF_034676075.1 Pararhodobacter sp.
GTTCACGCCACCGCAACATAACCCGCGCCGCAACATGTTCGGTGAACTTGCCGGCCGCGCCCGGCCCTGAGGCGGGTCCAGTCAGCCGCACAAAGAGCGACCGGCCGGGGTTGTTCTGCAGATCGCCTACGATCCAGTAGGACCCTTCCCGCCGACCGGCGGGAAGGTAAGCGCGACAGACGCCTTCGGCGTTTTCTGCGAGGGCTCGGATCACCTCTTCAGTCTCGGAATACATGGATCAACACCCTCCGCGTGCATGTAGTCCCGTTACAGGACAACGTGCAAGCAGACGATCCAGCACGGCAATGCCGCCCGAGTCCGCCGGGCAGAAGAGACGCAGTTTCCAGCTGATTATCTCCGAGAAGAAGCCATCGGCCTTCAGCCGGTCTTTGGAGGCATCAGTGAAGCCGGAGAGCTCGATCCGGTTCACGCCCATGACGCGTGAACGGTGGAGTTCCATCCCCTCGGCGAGCCGCACGACCGTCTTGCCCTCCAGAACGATGGCATGGACCTGCGCGGCCGAGAGCTTCGGCGCATCGGCGGCAAGTGTGGTCGCGACCCAAGCGGGCGAGACGCGGCGGCCTATGATGCGCTGGCCGTCGTCGGTCTGCAGGCGGTAGACGCGGGTTTCGTCCTGCGGGAGCTGCTTCCAGATCGGCAACAGGAGGCCTGCAACGATGTGGAGGGTGGACTCGCTGAACTCCGGCACCTCGGCCAGTTCCGCGGTCCAGGCAGCGACGAAGGCCGCGCGGTCGGCTTCCAGCCAGTGGGTGTCGTCCATGATCTTGGCCGGAACCGTGCTCGCCTCGGTCGGCCGGATCAGACGCAGCCGCGGCTCGATGGTACCGTCGTCCAGCATCAGACTGGTCGCGGGCACCTGCACCGCAGCCCGGCCGGAGCGGCTGTTGACCAGAAGGCGGGCCTTCGGGTCATCGAGCCAGTCGAGAGCATCGGCAAGCGAGGTCGGCGTGTTGCGGCGCTTTTCTGCGATGGTGAGGAGCTGGGTTTCCGCTCCGGAGCCGGGATGGGTGTAGATCACGCGCGCATCCGTGACACGGAAGCTTTCGGCACGTAGCGTCTCGAGACCAAGGTCATAGACCCCTGCGGCGATAGCGCCCTCGATCCGTTGATCGAGCAATTCCTCGAAGGCCGAGAAGAGCACGGCCTGCATGTCGATCGTCAGCGCCAGCAGGCGATTGAGAAAGGTGGTGATCGGGGGCAGGTCTTCTTTCAGACCGTTGTCATCCGTCAGGCTCAGGCCGGTGGCGTCCTCGAAGGCACCGAGCGAACAGCCCGCCACATCGCCGCGATAGATCCGGCGGTAAAGCTGGCGCAGCGCGTCTCGGGCATAGGGCGACTCGAGGTTGTCCTCCGGCCGAAACAGCCCCTGCCCGCCCGTCTGGCGCTGGCCGCGCGTAATGGCCCCGAGCGTGTCGAGGCGGCGGGCGATGGTCGACAGGAACCGCTTCTCCGCCTTAACATCCGTGGCCACCGGCCGGAAGAGCGGCGGCTGCGCCTGATTGGTGCGGTTGGTGCGCCCGAGGCCTTGGATGGCTGCATCTGCCTTCCAGCCGGGTTCCAGAAGATAATGCACCCGCAGGCGCTGGTTCTTGGCCCCGAGATCGGCGTGGTAGCTCCGACCCGTGCCGCCAGCATCTGAGAAGATCAGGATGCGTTTCTGGTCTTCCATGAAGGCGGCAGTTTCCGAGAGGTTGGCCGAGCCCGCCCGGCTGTCCACGACGAGCCGAGCAGCAGGACCCTCGCCTTTGCGCACGATGCGGCGCGAGCGGCCCGTGACCTCGGCCACGAGGTCGGTGCCGAAGCGCTGCACGATCTGGTCAAGCGCCCCCGGCACCGGCGGCAGCGACGCCAGCCTTTCGATCAGCGCGTCGCGCCGGCGCGCAGCCTCGCGGCATTCGACTGGCTGGCCGTCGCGAACAACGGGCCGGGACGACAAATTTCCCTCGCTGTCAGTGAAGGGCTCGTAGAGCTGCACCGGGAAGGAATGGGCGAGGTAGTCCAGGACGTACTCGCGCGGGGTGATGTCGACGCGGATGTCGTTCCATTCGTCGGTGGGGATGTCCGACAGGCGGCGCTCCATCAGCGCCTCGCCGGTCGAGACGATTTGGATGACGGCTGCGTGGCCTGCCGAGAGATCGGCATCGATGCTCGCGATCAGCGTGGGGGTCTTCATGCTGGTGAGCAGATGCCCGAAGAAGCGCTGCTTGGCAGACTCGAAGGCCGAGCGCGCGGCGGACTTGGCCTGGCGGTTCAGTGTGCCGCTGTCGCCCGTGATATTGGCCGCATCCATCGCGGCCGCGAGATTGTTGTGGATGATGGCGAAGGCCCCGGCATAGGCATCATAGATGCCGCGCTGCTCAGGGGTCAGCGCATGTTCCAGCATCTCGTATTCGACGCCATCGTAGGACAGCGACCGGGCCGTGTAGAGGCCCAAGGACCGCAGGTCGCAGGCGAGGACTTCCATCGCGGCGACGCCGCCAGCCTCGATGGCCTCGACAAATTCGGCGCGGGTCGCGAAGGGAAAGTCCTCCCCGCCCCAGAGCCCGAGGCGCTGCGCATAGGCGAGGTTGTGGACCGTCGTGGCTCCCGTGGCCGAGACATAGACCACGCGGGCATTGGGCAGCTTGTGCTGCAGGCGCAGGCCCGCCCTGCCCTGCTGCGAAGCTTCCGTGTCACCGCGCTCGCCCTTGGACCCTGCAGCGTTGGCCATGGCATGGCTTTCGTCAAAGAGGATCACGCCGTCGAAATCCGCCCCCAGCCAGTCGACGATCTGGTCGACGCGGGATTTCTTGGCGCCCCGCTCCTCGGATCGCAGCGTCGCATAGGTGGTGAACAGGATACCCTCAGCGAGCGGGATGTCGCGGCCTTGCGCGAAGCGCGACAAGGGTGTCACCAGCAGCCGCTCTTGGCCAAGGGCAGACCAGTCGCGCTGCGCGTCCTCGAGAAGCTTGTCGCTCTTCGAGATCCAGAGCGCCTTGCGGCGGCCTTGGTACCAGTTGTCGAGCAGGATGCCTGCTGACTGGCGGCCCTTGCCCGCACCGGTGCCGTCGCCAAGGAAGAAGCCGCGGCGGAAGCGGACAGCGTCTGCGGCATCGTCGGGCGCGGCAGACACCGTGTCGCCGGTCTCATCGACGGTCCAAGACCCCGCGAGATAGGCGTCATGCGCCTCACCGGCATAGATCACGGTCTCAAGCTGCGCGTCGGACAGCAGGCCGTCGCGCAGGACGGCGGCGGGGAGTTTCGGGCGGTAGGAGGGTTTCGGGGGCGCAACGGACGCCATGGCCGCGGATTGCACAAGCTTGGTCGGGTGTGGAGCGGCACCGGGAATGTCGATCGCCTGCAGCCGAAAGATCTCGTAGATCTCGTCAGAAAGGCGCGCGGAGCCGAGGCCGTCCTCCGTCTCGCGCAGCGTGTAGGCGAGGTCCTCGGCATCGGGCGTGGTGACATGCGCATCCGTCTTGGCCGACGCCGTTGACCGCTGGGGTCGAGCGGCAGGGCCGGAGGCACGGGAAGGAATTCCCCGGAAAGAGGAAATGGGCCGGGAACATGCGCCCACACCCGCATCCAACTCGACGCGTGGCGGGACCTCGGCGGTGATCCGGGCAAGGAGGTGGGCCACATCGGGCGAGATGGACCGTGCCAGATCGGCGGTGATGCCACCCTGCTCGCCGCCCCGGCATTTGTCGAAGACCGAGATCCGCGTCTCGAAGCTAGTGCCGTGCTTGGCGAAAGCAGCGCCCGACACAGCGCCGGTGAAGACCAGATGGGCACTCTCGGTCAGGCGGCCGAATGTCTCTGCCCACGCAGGCGCATCGGGTGCGAAACCGGCTCCGGTGATTGCGACCAGACGCCCGCCGGGGGCGAGCCGGGCAAGCGCCGAGCGGAGGTGGCGCGCTGTCGCCTCTGTCGTCCGGCCATCGACATTCGCCACAACCGAAAACGGCGGGTTCATCAAGATGACGCTTGGGCGGACGCCCGCGTCGAGATGATCGTCGATCTGTGCTGCGTCGAATGTGGTGACGGGATGACCCGGAAAGAGAAGGCGCAGAAGGTCGGCGCGGGTGTCTGCCAACTCGTTCAGCGCGAGGCTGCCGCTGGCGATTTCCGCGAGGATCGCCAGAAGGCCGGTCCCGGCCGAAGGCTCGAGGACCAGGTCACGCCGGGTGATCTGCGCAGCAGTGAGCGCCGCGAGCCCCATGGGCAAGGGCGTCGAGAATTGCTGGAAGCGCTCCATCTCCTCCGAGCGGCGGGTGTGCGTCGGCAAGAGGCCGGCCACCTTGGAGAGGATCGGCAGCAGCGCCGCAGGCGAGCCGGCCCGGGCCAGCAGCGCGCGGCCGAACTTCCGCAGGAAGAGGACCAGCGCCACCTCGCCCGCCTCATAGGCAAGCTTCCAGTCCCAGCAACCATCGGCATCTGAGCCGCCAAAGGCGCGCTCCATCTCGAGCCGCAGACGCAGCGCGTCGATCTGGAAACCTTGGGTCAGATCGGGCTGCAACACTTCGGCGACGGCGAGGATCGCTGGCGCGAGATCGCGCGATGGAACGGGAACGGGAGGCGCAACGGGTGCGAGATAGGTCATCGGGAAGCTCCAGAATGAGGGACAGGATCAGGCCCGGACACCCTCTCTCGGGCACCCTCAGGCCTGATCTTCCCCCGCCCATCTCTCCCTCTCGAACCGACGCGCCCCAGAGCTTCGGCTTGATTTTGTTCCTGTTATGTTCTATATTCAGGGCCAAGCCAGCAAGGGAGTTTCCCGATGGACAGCACCACATACGCCTTGCCCGCGACGCCCAAGCAGATCGCCTATGCGCGCTCGCTCGCCCTGCGCAACCAGACCCTCCTGCTCTGGGAAGTTCAGCAGGACCGCCGGTCGCTCAGCGCCTGGATCGAGGCGCAGGCCCAGCTGAAGCCGGTATCCGACATGGACCGGCTGCCGACCTCGAAGCAGGTGGCCTTCGCGGAGAAGCTCGCCCGCATCAAGCGCCGCGCCGTTCCGGACGAATGCTTCCGCGACAAGGGGTTGATGTCGAAGTGGATCGACGGGAACAAGTGAGCACGGCACCGGCTAGCTCCGGCCTTCCGGAGCTTCTGCTATGCCGTGGCTTGGCAAACCGAGCGTAGTTGCCAACCTATAGATTGGCAGATTATCCCTTTGGGACATCAGCTTCGGTCAAGCTCCTGTCCGAAGGACCAAGGTCTGCTCCCGGCGGCACGCCGGGAGATACACCGCTGCGATCTTCGGCAACCACCGCAAGTCGTGGCCGTCGCTTAACCCAGCGTCTTCAGACTTTCCTCCACTTGGGCTAGTCCCTCAGTTCTTTGGAAATGTTGGCATTGGAGCGTCCATAACGCTGGAACATCGCATTCATCAAAGCAATTTATAGAGGTCTCTTGGGGCAGAGACGTCGTCGTCTTCAGCGCGTCCATGGGAAGCCCATAAGACCGGCAGACTCAGTCCATCGTTGGAAGCCATGTGTTTCGCCGGAATGACCTCTCTTTCGTCCGGCGATGTGCTGCTCGTAGTGCGTCCGTAGGTGACGGCGGACAGTCCAAAGCCTCGAATAACGCCGGATGGTCACATGGCTGCAAGATCGTCACGTCAGCGCTGTTGCCATTTGCCGATTCCATTTCTTCGGCCCCTCCAAAACGCATGCGCCGATACTCGTCAGCCGACAGCCGTAACCGAGTAGTGCGGTGTCCCATCCCAAACAAGATCCCAAGACGCGCCAGGCCGGACATTCTGGATGGCGTGGGGCTCGAAGCAGACGAGGCAATTCCCGCCCGGCGCGGCAGCTCGGACCGAGGGGTAGATCAGGCCACGCGATCCAGCCCGGCGCAGATGCTGGGCCAGGCTTTGGCCCTCGGGATATCCGACAGCCGGATCCGGATGCAGAGCCGGATGGCCCGGCTCGTCGGTCAGGTCGTCAAAGACGCCGATGAAGTCAGCCAGCAATTCCACATAGCGAGCGCTGTCATGGAAGCTGCCGGTAAAGCCGAGTTCGCGCGTGCGGTGCCAGGCCACTTCGCTGACGGACACCATCACATCCCATGCGCAATACCATGCGCCGCGCTCCTCTGTGTTGAAGCGATTTCCGCCGGCGCGGGTATAGGTGAAGGCGGCGTTGACATGACTGTCGCCATAAATACGCTGATCACGGCTGCGCCGCTGCCAGGCAAGCTCGCGCGGGTCCAGATGCGGGTTGCGGCCACGTTCCGCCAGAAGACGGCCGCTGGTCAGACCTTCGATCTCTGCGAGGATCTCCATCTCGTCATCGGTATCGACGAGACCACGCAGGGATGGCGGCTTGTGGTAAGTGGCGGGCAGGAGACGAACGAGACCGCGATCAGAAATCTCGGTCTGCTTCATGCCCCAACACGCAACGCATCGAGATAGGTCCGAACCGCGAGAATTTGCGGCAAGCCCCCGTCGATGGCGGTGTCAACCGGACGGCTTCCCCCAAAGAGCGGCCCCGTGTTCGGTCGGGTGAACCAGCTTCGCGCGAGCGGCTCGGAGAAGTAGAGTTCGAGCGACTTGTAGATGCCGATCACCGCACTGAGCCGCAGAAGCTGATCCTTGGTCAGTTCCCCCGCGAAATCCGGCTTCTTGGCGCGCTTCCACGTGCTTTCCGACATGTCGGCAAGGCCAGCCGCTTCCTTGAGGCTGAGACCCCAGGCATCGGCCACGCGCGCATAGGCCTTCAACGCAACGGCGTTGATCTGTGCGGGTTCCCGGATTTTCTCAGCAATGTACATGGCGCCCTCCATTGGCCTGAATATAGATCATATGGCCTCATTGTAAAGCTCAAATGAACTGTCCGCGCTCTCACCCAAACCTGCGCCCGGCTTCGGTGAAAGTGTACTCGTTCACGATGATCCCCTCCTCGATGGCCTCGTCAGAGGTCAGGTGGTCGTATTCAGCCTGAAGCTGGCGGTAGAGCCAGCGGGCCAGATCACGCAGCGCCTCGGTCACGATCTCCTCGGCGTCCTCGGTGGGCGGCTGCCAGGTCGGACCGTCGCGCGTGACGTCAACTGCCATGGTGTATTCATGGTAGTAGCGCCCGCGATGGCTGACCTCGGCGGCGAGCTGATAGAAGTTCCGCCGCTGGATGGCCTGCAGCCGGTCGGCGATGCCGCGCAGCGTCGCGTCGGTCGGGGCGTAGTCCCGGATGCGCGCGGCCGCGCCCTTGGCGTGGCTAAGGTAGCCCTCGAAGCAGGCCCCGTCGCCCTGGCTCCAGAACCCGGAGAACCAAATGCAGGGCTTTGCCCGCGTGCCGCCGCCCATCAGGCGGACGGGCGTGGTCTTCAGGCGGATGCCGAGGATGTCGCAGACCCGCTCGAAATCCTCGTAGACCGCGTCCCACCAATCGTCGTGGGGGCCAAGCTCGCGATACCAGCTGCGCGCTTTTTCCTTGGCGGCATCGGAGAGTTCAGGGAACTGGTAGACTGTGGTGCAGATGACCTCAGGCATGTGCGTCCTCCCCGTTCAGCGCGGCGGCCAGCCATTCCTGGCCGCTCGTCCAGCCGACGGATTTGCGCGCGCCGAGGTCGATGACATGCGCGCCGCCGCCGAAGGCGTCGAGGCGAGGCCGGGAACAGGTCAGGGCGTACTGGAACCCCCAGAGACCGGTGAGGTCGAGCTCTTCGGCAAGGCGCAGCACGAAACGGATGACCGCATCGACATCGCCGTGGTCATCGTCATGGATCCAGAGGGTGCTGCCCTCGGGTGCATCTTGGCGCACGAGATCAAAGCCCGTGACCTCCGGGTCGTCGGCATCCTGATCGGTTTCGCGCAAGCTCTGGAACAGGGCAAGCGCGCGAGCGGCCTTGTCGGGAGTGCCGACGTCGAGCAGGCACGAGAAATGGGTGAAGTAATCCGCCATGGGAACCTCCTGAATGGGGAAGACCCGGCCAAGAGGCCGGGCGGTGTGTCGGGATGATGGGGGTGGTTGGGCGCGATCAGCCGGTGGGCTTGTCGCCCGCCGCCTGTCGCGCGACATGCGCGCAGAGCATCTGCCGGTAGAAGCGCTTACGCGCCGTCCGAAAGCCGCGAACGGCGCGCGTGTCGGGGTGGAGCGCCCGGATCGCCGCGCGCAGGACGGTGAAGGGCGAGGCCGTCACGGGCAGGCCGAGGCGCTGATATGCGGGGTCGGTCATCTCAGGTGACCTCGACCACGGGTGAGGCAAGATGTGGATCGACCAGCGCCTCAATCTGCGCGGCCCGGCCCATCCATGGCTCGGGTCGGATGGCCTTCACCCAATCAGCGAAGCTCGGGATGAAGCCCAGATCTTCCTTCACATGCTGTTCGCCGACCCAGCGGGTCGGAATGATGCGCCCGGTCGAGAGCGTGAGGGTCACCCCAAAGATCGTCTCGGCCATGAAAATGCCCTCGGCATGGTGGCGCAGCGCCCGGTGCCGAAAGTCCGCAGTAATCTCCTTGCTCTGGTCGAACCAGGCATGCACCGCGATGAAGTCGTCGACCGTGCCGCCCCATGTTTTCACTGAGGACAGGGCGTGGTGATAAGGATGTGCCATCGCCGCCCCCTTAGAAATCGTGGGTATGGAGTTCGGACGACGTGAACCGTTCGTTGAACTCGAGGTGGATGCAGCGGACCGCGGCGTCGAAGCAGAATTCGCCCCAGGCGCCGTCGTTGTTCTCCCAGCCGCCATGGGTGTCGGAGAGAAAGTCATAGGCCAGTTGCTCGACGACATCCTCCAGCGAGAGCTGCCGCATCTCGACCTCGGGATCGTCCCAGGTGAGCGCGGCGTATGCGATCACGGTGGCGGGAAAATCGACGGCGGTCTCGCCGGACCAGGCGCCGATGCTTTCGATCTGGCCACTGTCCCCGGCACCGTCAAAGGTGACAGTGACATGGGTGATGCCAGCGGCCGTGAGGCCGTCGAAAAGGCGGTCCTTGTTGCCCGGGCGCAGCGCTTCGATCCGGGCCGCGCGCGCGGCATGCGCGGCGAAGATCTGTGCCATGTCGACGGTCGAGGGTGCCATCGGCGGCGTGAGGGTGGGTTCAGTCATGTTCATCGGGTATCTCCGGAAAAGGAAAGGGATCGGAGTCGGGCCGGGCGATCTCTCTCCCCCGGACAAGCTCCAAATCCCCCCTGCCCTTCTCTGCCTCTCGGGCGTCACGCCGCGACCTGCAGCGCGCGGGCGGCGAAAGCGCGCCAGAGTGGGTCGACGAGACGCCCGTCCAGAAGATCGGCGCGGAGGCGTAGCCGAACCGCCAGATCGGCCTCACCCCAGGCGGCCGCGCGGCCCGCTTGCGCGCGCAGCTGGCTCGCCTCGGTCACGACGCCCCGCGCCTCGGCCGCGCTCGTCACCGGGTGGCACCAGGCGACAGCTTGCTCACTGGCGGCCCCGGCCAGCACAAGGCGCTCGTCACGGTCAAGGATCGCTAGGAGCTGGGGCGCAGCATCCGGGGCAATCCCCTCGGCATAGTCGATCGCGCCCTGCATGGCCTCAGCCAACGTCTCGAAGCGTGCCAGGACGAGCGGGGCGGCCCGGCCCGACATCAGATCGGCCGGCGCGCGGCGAGACAGGGTCAGGGCGAAGGGGTGATTGGGGTCGACATCACCAGTTGAAAAGTGCGGTGGGACGACCCGCGCGTAAGTGGTCGGGTGGATGGGCAATGGCAGGTCGAACATGGGAAGATCTCCGACGGCGCGGGAAGCCGCTCTCCCCGCCTCATCCGTCAAAGACCAAACCGCCGCCCTCTTCCTCGAAGGGGCAGCGGTGATGGGTCCGATGGGCCCTCAGAGCTTGCCGAGGGCCCGCAGGCTCAGCTCGGTCCCGGCCCCGACTATGATATGATCGTGCAGCATCAGACCAAGATACTTGCACCCCTTCTGGATCTCCTTGGTCATGCCGAGATCGGCCTCCGAGGGCGTCGGATCGCCTGACGGGTGGTTGTGGATCAGGATCAGGGCGCTGGCATTCAGCATCAGCGCCCGCTTGATCACCTCGCGCGGATAGACCGGGACATGATCAACCGTGCCGGTCGAGAGACGCTCATCGGAGATGACGCGGTTCTTGCGGTCAAGATAGAGGACATGGAACCGCTCGTTGGGACCTCGGACGGTCAGAGCACAATAGTCCATCAGCGCCTGCCAGCTGCCAATGACGGGGTTCTGGCTGAGATAGCGGCCGAGGATATCACGGGCCTCGAGGATGACGGTTTCTTCCTGGGGGGTCATGGGGGTTTCGCTGAATTGCGCAGGCCGAAGCCCCCTGCCCTATCGGGACGGGGCAACTGGCGTGCCTGTGGAAGGGGAAAGCGCGACCGCCGCGCATGCGGGCGGTCGCTGTGGCGGGCCCCGGCGTCAGCCGACCCGGTCGAGGAGCTTCTTCGCGCGCCCTTCCATGTCGAGGCGAGCATCCTGCTGGGTCTTGTCGCGCGCCAACCGCGTGATGCCCTGCACGAAGTCGAAGATGCTCTCCGGCGGGCGGCCCTCTTCCATCAACACCTTCTCGATGATCTTGCCCGACTCGGCCTTCGAGAAGCCGCGCCTGCGAAGGAAGTCATCCCGGTCCTCATCCGTCCGCGCGACGATCTGCTGCCGCGCGGCCTTGATGCCGTTCACGAAACCCTGCGGCGAGGAATTAGCGAAACGGGTCAGCGCCGGGGCCGCTTCATGGGCGAAGCGCGAGGCGGCGTATTTCGAGTGGCGGATCTTGATCTCCTGAAAATCTTCGACGCCCCAGAGGTTGCGGTTCTGGCAGACGGCCCGCAGGTAGAAGCTCGCCATGCCGAGTGTCTTGGCCCCGACCTCGGAGTTCCAGCAATAGAAGCCCCGGAAGTAGAGATCAGGGGAGCCATCAGGCAGGCGGCCCGCCTCGATCGGATTGTGATCGTCGACCAGGAACAGGAAGACATCGCGGTCAGAGGCATAAAGCGTGGTCGTGTCGCGGCTGATCTCGACATCTGGGTTGTAGACCCCGGTCGACCAGTCGAGCACGCCCGGCACCTTCCAGCGCGTGT